>NZ_JBWLAQ010000002.1:0-1005030 GCF_056490165.1 Lelliottia sp. GFLA7
TACGTAATGACATGGTATCTCTCGCATCCCACGGCATAAGCGACTCCGGAAAAGGGGTTCGTATGCCTTAGTTGTAAGTGTCTACCATGTCCCCGAACAAGTGTTCATGATGTCCCCGGACCGTACAGTGGGAGAGGGGTGGGGTGAGGGCATCAGACGACGCGATCACACGGCCCAGCGGTCACGTCCAGCCTCTTTGGCGCGATACAGTGCGGCATCAGCCTGAGCAATTAACTGGCTCACGCTCAAACCTGGCGTCATTCCGGCAATACCCAAGCTCACCGTCACGCACTCACCCACTTTTGAAGCGCTATGCGCAATCGCGAAAGCGCGCAACGTATCCTGAATACGCGCCGCCACCTGTTCCGCCATCTCTGTGGAACAATCGAACAGGATCACCACAAATTCCTCACCGCCATAGCGCGATACCACATCATCAGGTGTGCGTACCGACTGTTTCAGCGCCTGCGCCACGCGAGCCAGACATTCGTCTCCCGCCTGGTGGCCGTAGGTATCGTTGTAGAGCTTGAAATAATCAACGTCGAGCATAATCAGCGAAAAGGATTTCTGCTGGCTGACCGCGTTTTCCAGGACGCCTTCCATCGCCCGGCGATTGGCCGTTTCGGTCAACGCATCCTGATGCGCCAGCGCGTCCAGGCGTGCGATCAGCATCTGATTTTGCTGATTACGCTCCCAGGCCTCGTCAAACCAACGCAATAAAAGAATTCGCCCGAAGATAATAATTAGCGTAAACACCAGCCAGAGGGTGGCGAAGCGAATATTCACCCCGTGATTAAGCATGATGCTTGCCACGGGAAGCGCCAGCCACAGCGGTAGCACGTAGCAGAGCAGGCCACTCAAATGATAATACAGGGCGGTAATCGCGGTGAGGATCAGAATAACGTACAGCGGCCAGGCGTGCGGCAGCTTCCAGTAAACGATGAACCAGAAACAGCACACGGACCAGATTGCGCTCAGCATCAGCAGCGCTGCGCCGATCCCCCGATAATGGCGTAAGGCCATCAAAACCAGCATCGCCGAAAGGCCAATGATGCCGAGCATCGCGCTGTTGATCAGCAAACTGGCGTGCAACGACACCTGGTAAAAGGCGTCGATGTTGTCGAACAAACTGTTGCGCAGCCAAATCACCAGCGCAAAGCTGACGTTCACAAAGGCCAGCCAGGGCATGTTCATCGCTAGCCCGCGCGCCGCCATGGCCTCGCGAGTCGGCCAGGTCGTTAACTCAGGTCGCGGATGATGTCTTTTTTCCATTCATTTTATCGCTACTGAAAAGGGTCAGGACCGTCATAAACGGATACATGTTCAGATTGCTGCGTTACAGTGTCACTAATTGATTGGCGCAGGGTCATGGGAAACTGATATGAGTCTGGCAGCATTATAACGAGGGTCAATGTGTAAGCGTGATTTTGTCAGCGTAGACGGGACGGTCGTGTCGAATACGATTTAATCGAAGTGAAGGCTGGGGAAGCGCGAAGCGTTGAGCGTGCGTATGGGGAAAATGAAAAACCCTCCCACCGGGCGGTGAGAGGGTAAAATCTTATGCAGCAACCAGGCTGTCGATGGCGGCTTTCGCATCGGTCTGCGCTTTGGTCGCCACTTCTGGACCGTAAGCAATCCCTTCAGCAAACACAAAGTTCACGTCGGTGATGCCGATGAAGCCGAGGAACACGCTCAGGTACGGCGAAATCAGGTCAGTTGGGGTATCTTTGTGAATACCGCCACGGCTGGACAGCACGATAGCGCGTTTACCTTTCACCAGACCTTCCGGACCGTTCTCGGTGTAGCGGAATGTCACACCAGCACGCGCCACCAGGTCGAAGTAGTTTTTCAGCTGCGTTGGGATGTTGAAGTTGTACATCGGCGCGTTGATCACGATAACGTCGTGAGCCTGCAGCTCAGCGATCAGTTCGTCAGACAGAGACAGCGCTTCTTGCTGACGTGGCGTCAACGGCGCATCGCTTGGACGCAGCGCACCCACCAGTTCACCATCCAGGACAGGAATTGGCTGAGCAGCCAGATCGCGGACGGTGATTTCGTCAGCGCTGTGCTGTTGACGCCACTGCTCAACGAAATAGTCAGACAGCTGACCAGACTGAGAGTACCCTGCCAGAATACTGGATTTGAGAACTAATACTTTGCTCATGGGTGATTCCTTAATTGTATTTGATTGGGGGGATTGCCCCGTTGCTTGCAGACACTTTATTCACAATCCTGTCGCAGGGATAGCGCAATATATCGAACCCAGTGTTCAGTTTTTTTGAATAAGGCGGTAGATGCCCTGATGTGGTACTCTATAGCAATCATTAAAAAGAGATTTTACCCGGCAGAGCACTGCCCCTTAACGCTATGACAGAACAACAAAAAATCACCTTCCCGATGCTTATGCAACAGCTGGAAACGCTGATGTTGCGCGATAAACAGCGCTTTGCGCGTCGCCTGCATGGGGTGAAGAAGGTTAAAAATCCTGATGCACAACAGGCCATTTATCAGGAGATGGCGAAAGAGATTGAACAGGCTGCAGGGAAAGTCGTGCTGCGCGAAGCGGCGCGTCCGGATATCACCTATCCGGAAAACTTGCCCGTCAGTCAGAAAAAACAGGAAATTCTCGAAGCCGTTCGCGACCACCAGGTGGTGATCGTGGCAGGGGAAACCGGTTCAGGTAAAACCACGCAGTTGCCGAAAATCTGCATGGAGTTAGGGCGCGGTGTGAAGGGCTTGATTGGCCATACCCAGCCGCGTCGTCTGGCCGCGCGAACCGTGGCGAATCGTATCGCTGAAGAGTTGCAAACCGAGCCGGGCGGCTGCATCGGTTATAAAGTGCGCTTCAGCGATCACGTTAGCGATAACACCTTGGTCAAGCTAATGACCGACGGTATTCTGCTGGCCGAAATCCAGCAGGATCGCCTGCTGATGCAATACGACACGATTATCATCGATGAAGCGCACGAGCGTAGTCTGAACATCGATTTTTTGCTGGGCTATTTGCGTGAACTGTTACCGCGTCGCCCGGATCTGAAAATCATCATTACGTCGGCGACAATCGATCCGCAACGCTTCTCGCGCCACTTCAACAATGCGCCGATTATCGAAGTATCAGGCCGGACTTATCCGGTTGAAGTGCGCTATCGCCCGATTGTTGAAGACGCAGACGACACCGAGCGCGATCAGCTGCAGGCTATTTTCGATGCGGTGGATGAACTGGGGCGCGAAAGCCCGGGTGATATTCTCATTTTCATGAGCGGTGAGCGCGAAATTCGCGATACCGCCGATGCGCTCAGCAAGCGCGATCTGCGCCATACCGAGATTTTGCCACTCTACGCACGTCTGTCGAACAGCGAGCAAAACCGCGTGTTCCAGTCGCATCATGGTCGTCGCATCGTGCTCGCGACCAACGTGGCGGAAACCTCGCTCACCGTGCCGGGTATCAAATATGTGATTGATCCGGGTACGGCGCGTATCAGTCGCTACAGCTTCCGCACCAAAGTGCAGCGCCTGCCGATTGAGCCGGTTTCGCAAGCCTCGGCTAACCAGCGTAAAGGCCGCTGCGGACGCGTCTCCGAAGGTATCTGTATTCGGTTGTATTCCGAGGACGATTTCCTGTCGCGTCCGGAATTTACCGACCCGGAAATTCTGCGTACCAACCTGGCGTCGGTTATTTTGCAGATGACCGCGCTGGGGCTGGGCGATATCGCCGCGTTCCCGTTTGTTGAAGCGCCGGATAAACGCAATATTCAGGACGGGGTGCGCCTGCTGGAAGAGTTGGGCGCCATCACCACTGATGAGCAGGCCACCGCCTACAAACTGACGCCGCAGGGGCGTCAGCTAAGCCAGTTGCCGGTCGATCCGCGTCTGGCACGTATGGTGCTGGAAGCGCAAAAACACGGCTGCGTGCGTGAGGCGATGATTATCACGTCCGCGCTGTCTATTCAGGATCCGCGCGAGCGTCCGATGGATAAAAAGCAGGCGTCCGACGAAATGCACCGTCGTTTCCACGACAAAGAGTCGGATTTCCTCGCGTTTGTGAATCTGTGGAATTATCTCGGCGAGCAACAAAAAGCGCTGACGTCCAATGCGTTTCGTCGTCTGTGCCGGACCGAATACCTGAACTATTTGCGCGTGCGCGAGTGGCAGGATATCTACACCCAGCTGCGTCAGGTGGTCAAAGAGCTGGGGATCCCGGTCAACAGCGAACCAGCTGAATACCGTGAAATTCACGTCGCCTTGCTGACGGGACTGTTGTCGCATATCGGCATGAAAGATGTCGATAAACAGGAATTTACCGGCGCACGCAACGCCCGTTTCGCGATCTTCCCCGGCTCCGGTTTATTCAAGAAACCGCCGAAATGGACCATCGTCGCGGAGCTGGTTGAAACCAGCCGCCTGTGGGGACGCATTGCCGCACGGATCGATCCAGAATGGGTTGAGCCCGTGGCGCAGCACCTACTGAAACGCTCGTACAGTGAACCGCACTGGGAGCGCGCGCAGGGCGCGGTGATGGCGACCGAAAAGGTCACCGTTTACGGCCTGCCGGTCGTTGCCGCGCGTAAGGTAAATTACAGCCAGATTGACCCCGCGCTGTCTCGCGAGCTGTTTATTCGCCATGCGCTGGTCGAAGGCGACTGGCAAACGCGTCACGCGTTTTTCCGCGACAACCTGAAGCTGCGCGCCGAAGTCGAAGAGCTGGAGCATAAATCGCGTCGCCGCGACATCCTGGTGGACGACGAAGCGTTATTCGAATTCTACGATCAGCGCATCAGCCATGATGTGGTGTCGGGCCGTCACTTCGACAGCTGGTGGAAAAACGCCAGCAAAGAAACGCCAGACTTGCTCAATTTTGAAAAGAGCATGCTGATTAAAGAGGGCGCGGAAAACGTCAGCAAGCTGGACTATCCGAACTTCTGGCATCAGGGCAATCTCAAGCTGCGTCTGACGTATCAGTTTGAGCCGGGCGCAGATGCCGATGGCGTAACGGTGCATATTCCGCTGCCGTTGCTCAATCAGGTTGAAGAGAGTGGATTTGAGTGGCAAATTCCCGGCCTGCGCCGTGAACTGGTGATTGCGCTGATCAAATCCCTGCCAAAACCGGTGCGCCGTAATTTTGTTCCCGCGCCAAACTACGCCGAGGCGTTTTTAGGCCGCGTCACGCCGCTGGAAATGCCGCTGCTGGATGCGCTCGAGCGCGAGTTGCGCCGCATGACCGGGGTGACGATCGATCGTGAATCCTGGCACTGGGATCAGGTCCCAGACCATCTGAAAATCACCTTCCGGGTGGTGGATGACAAGAACAAAAAGCTGAACGAAGGCCGTTCGCTGACGGAGCTGAAAGACGCGCTAAAAGGCAAAGTGCAGGAGACGCTTTCTGCGGTGGCGGACGACGGTATCGAACAGAGCGGCCTGCATATCTGGAGCTTTGGCAATCTGCCGGATCATTACGAGCAAAAACGCGGCAACTATAAAGTGAAAGCGTGGCCTGCGCTGGTGGACGAACGCGACAGCGTGGCGATCAAGCTCTTTGATAATCCGCTGGAACAACAGCAGGCGATGTGGCGCGGTTTGCGTCGTTTACTGTTGCTGAATATTCCGTCGCCGATCAAATATCTGCACGAAAAACTGCCAAACAAAGCCAAACTCGGGCTGTACTTCAACCCTTACGGCAAAGTGCTGGACTTGATTGACGACTGCATCTCGTGCGGTGTGGATAAGCTGATCGACGAGGCGGGCGGTCCGGTCTGGACAGAAGAGGGCTTTGCGACGCTGCACGAAAAAGTGCGTGCGGAACTTAACGACACCGTGGTGACCATTGCGAAACAGGTCGAGCAGATCCTGACGGCGGTATTCAATATCAACAAACGCCTGAAAGGGCGCGTCGATATGACGATGGCGCTGGGTCTGTCAGATGTGAAAGCGCAGATGAGCGGCCTGGTGTATCGCGGCTTTGTGACCGGCAACGGGTTTAAACGCCTCGGCGATACGCTGCGTTATCTGAACGCAATCGAAAAACGTCTCGAGAAGCTGGCCGTGGATCCGCATCGCGATCGCGTACAAATGCTGAAGGTCGAAAGCGTTCAGCAGGCGTGGCAGCAGTGGCTGAACAAGCTGCCGCCTGCGCGCCGCGACGATGAGGACGTGCAGGCGATCCGCTGGATGATCGAAGAGCTGCGCGTCAGCCTCTTCGCACAACAGCTCGGTACGCCGTATCCGATTTCGGATAAGCGTATTTTGCAGGCAATGGATCAAATTAGCGGCTGATCATTTTCTGTGGATGTCGGCGCAACATGCGCCACGGGTTGTTCTTACGTTCACGTTATGTTCGCTGCTTCTCTGAAATGCCTGAACCTGTGAACGTGCCAGGGTGGCTCATTCGCCACCACCCTGGCGACCCGGGCTTCCGGCAAGAAAATCGCCGCTTCGCGGTACGCTCAGCTTATTCCTTCAGGCTTTCGTGCCGGGCGCGATCCTGCATCCATGCAGGTCACGCCCTCTCGGCGCGTCCTGCGCCTCGCCCGGCCTGTCGGAAACGCTTCGCCGATTTACAGCCGGACAAGGGCGTCGCTGCAACGCCTGGGCTACAACCAACGCATTCCTTCGCTTCGCAGAGTGGGCGCGGCTTTTCACTCACTGCGCCACCCACCTCCCAACGCCTTATACAAATCAATTTGCGCCAGCAGCAGATTATTTTTTACCTGCACGACGTTGGTTTGCACCGTGTACAGCGTACGCTGCGCATCCAGGACATCCAGATAAGACGAGTAACCGTTGTTATAACGGTTTTGCGCGATCCGCAAGGTTTCCTGGGAAACGGCCTGCTGCGCCAGCAGTTCTGTCAGCTGTTCCTGATAGCGCGTAATGGCGTCGAGGCTGTCATTCACTTCCTTAAACGCATTGCGGACGGTTTTTTCATAACTGTAGAGCGCCTGATTGCGTTGCGACTGCGAAATATCCACCTGTGCATTCAGCGCTTGCCGGTTGAGGAGCGGCGCAAGAATACTTCCGCCGACGCTCCAGAGCTGCAATGGATTATCCAGCAGGCCGGACAGCGTGCGATCTTGTATCGATCCGCTCGCCGTCAGGTTGATCGACGGCAACAGGCTGGCGCGAGAGGCGGCAAGCGAGGCATCCGTCGCGATAAGCTGGCGTTCGGCTTGTACGATGTCCGGGCGGCGATTCAATAATGAAGAGGGCAGTTGAGACGGGATTTGCAGCGGCGTGAGCATCTCAAAGCGTTCACTGCGGGCGACAGCGCCGGGGTTATTCCCTAGCAGAATGCTGAGCGCATTTTCCTGCTGCGCAATTTGATGCTGCACCTGCGGGATCTGCGCGCGCGTGGATCGCAGTTCGGAGTCAGACTGCATCAACTCCAGGCGCGAACTGTAGCCCGTTTCGAACTGGCGTTTTGCCAGCTTCCACGCTTCTTCGCGGGATTTCAGCGTCGATTGCGTGACCCGCAGCTGTTCATCCAGTGATAACAGCGTGATGTACCCCGAGGCCACCGACGCGGCGACGGTTAAATCGGCGGCAGCGGCAGCCGCTTTCTGCGCATCAAGCGACGCCTGCGCTGCCCGCGAGGTGCTGCGATTCACGCCCCAGATATCCACGTCATAACTGGCGGTCAGACTGCCTTTATACAGCGAGCCGTAAACCGGTAATCCGGTGGCGGCCGACTGCGAACGTGCGCGCGTCCCGCTGATGCCCGCGTCGAGCGACGGGAAAAGACTCCCGTCAGCGGCATAAACTCGCGCCTGGTATTCGTTCACGCGCTCGCGGGCAATCAGCACATCGCTATTATTCTGCAACGCCTGGCTAACGTAACGATTCAGATGATTATCGTGAAAATTGCGCCACCAACGCTGTTCTGCCGGGCTGGCAGGGCCGCTGGTTTCACGCCACTGCGACGGGATCTGCAGCGTCGGTTTCGCGGGGGCGATATCCGCAGACTGACACCCAGCCAGCAGCGCCGCCACTACCAAACCTGCAATGGGGCGAAAAGTCATTGCTTCTCCTCCCGCGTATCGATACTGACCTGCACCGACATTCCAGGGCGCAACAGCGCAGACGCTTCGGGTTTGCCGAGCACTTCAATACGCACCGGAATGCGCTGGGCGATTTTGACAAAGTTACCCGTGGCGTTGTCCGGTGTAATGGCGCTGAACTCTACGCCGGTGGCTGGCGAAATACTCTCCACACGGCCTTGATAGGCTTTGCCGTTTAACGCATCAACGGTGAATTTCACTGGCTGTCCCACGCGCAGGTCAGCCAGCTGTGTTTCTTTGATATTGGCGATCACCCAGTGCTGCGGCGGCACCAGCGTAGTGAGATGGGTTCCTGCGGTCACATATGCGCCCAAACGCACCGCAATTTGCCCAAGCTGGCCGTCGCGCGGGGCGGTGATGCGGGTATTTTGCAAATCGATTTGTGCCAGTTCCAGCGCCGCTTTGGCGCTTTCGACGTCGGCCTCCAGCGCACCGCGATTCACAATCACGGTTTGCAAATCCTGACGTGACATCTCGAGCGTGGCTTTCGCCTGATCGATATCCGCACTGCCCTGCGCGGCACTTGCCAGAGCGGCATCACGTTCGCGAATAGACAGCGATCCGTCCGCTGTTAAATCTTTCACTCGCTTGAGATCGGCCTGCGTTTTCAGGTTTTGCGCGCGGGCATTTTTCAGCGCCGCATCGTTACGCACAATCACCGCTTCGGCGCTTTTACGCTGCTGGAGATTATTATTGAGCGCGGCAATTTTCATCGCCAACTGCGCTTCAGCCTGATGAACGCGCTGGCGATAGATCCGGTCGTCGATTTGCAGCAGCAGATCGCCTTTCTTGACCTGCACAAAGTCCTGCACGTTAACTTCCGTGATATAGCCGTTGACCTGCGGGCTGATAAATGTGGTCTGACCGCGCACGTAGGCGTTATCCGTAAATTGCGTGTGACGGGTGAACGGCGGCAGTTGCCACGCATACAGAATCACCAAAACACCGACGATACCGATCGCCGCCGCGGTAAAAATGGACACCACGCGCAAATTATTGCGGGTATTGGCCTGTACGTTAGCGGCATCCTGCTGACTCATAACTTCTCCTGTGGTAACGCGATAAACATGATAATGGTTCTTTCCTTATTGGGTGCCGGTCGACTTTTTCAGTGCCAGTCGCGCAGTGAGTCGCAGGCGCAGCAAACGCCACAAAATCCACACCAGCGTTGCGGTGGCGATACCCGCCGTCAGCAGGTAAGTATCGTTGTAAGCGAGAATGTTTGCCTCAAGCGTGGTGACGGTTTGCAGCTGCGTCACGGCCTGCGTGTTCAGCAGCGCACTGTCGCCAATCAGGCTTTTGTACAGTTGGGTGTAAATCTGCAGCCGCTCGTTCACCAGCGGATTCAGCGTAGAGAGCTGATCGGCCAGCATGCTGGAGTGGTATTTTTCGCGCCAGGTCTGAAAGGTGCCGAGAATAGCAGAACCCAACAGCCCGCCAATGTTCTGGCTCATGCCAAAAAGCACCGAAAAACTGACCAGATTGCGTGGATCGGCAATGACGCCACCGATGCCTGCCAGCATCGCCGGAGCAAGGAAAAACGCACTCCCAAAGCCGAGCAAAAACTGGCTCAGCATCAGTTGATCCGGACGGGTAAGGTTGTTGGACTGGCTATCCAGCAGTGAGGCGACAATCATCAGCGCCAACGACGTCACGATCGGCCAGGCGAGTTTGGTTGGCTTGATGGTCAGGCAACTGGCGACAATTCCGCAGACAATACCGGCAAAAATTGACCACGCCAGATGCGTCATTTGTTCGTTCTGCAAGCCGACATATTGCAGCCAGCCGATGACGCCGGTATTTTGCTCCGCCAGCACGATGCGGATCAGCAGCATGATCAGCCCCAGACGCAAAATACTGCCGCTGGAGAGCCAGCGCGTATTCAGCAGCGGGTTGCTGCGGTTATGTTCGAAGACGATGGCCGACACAATTAACACCAGCGACAACGCTAGCGACCAGCCGATCCACGGCGCTTCAAACCACCATTCCAGCCGCCCGAGCGACAGCACGGCGCACAGCAGCGCCATTCCCGGTGCCAGCAAAAAAAAAGTGATGAAATCTTTTTTCTCAAACACTTTACGCCGATCGCCCGGCGGCAGTTTCAGCGCAATGACGCAGGCAAGCGACACCAGCGCCAGACCCAGCTCGAAGAAGTACAGCCCGCGCCATTCGTCGAGCTGCAGCAGTTCAGTTGAAAACAGGCGCGCAATCGGGATCGCCAGCGACGAACCGGTAATGCCAATGGTCAACGCCTTGAGGCGATGCTTCGCGGGCCACGCCTGAATCTGATAGTAAATGCCCAGCGAGCTCAGCGCGGCCGCCACCATGCCATGTGCGGCGCGAACCATCAGCGCTGAGCTGAGATCGTTGACGAACAGGTGGAAAAACGTCACCAGCACATACAGCACCAGAAAACCTTCGGTAAACGCTCGCAGCCCGTACTGCTGGCGGAATTTGACCAACAGCAGGTTGATTGACACGTTGGTCATGACGTAAACGGCAGGAAGCCAGGCGATTTCCGTCGACCAGACGGCAAAGGTGCCCTGTAAATTTTGCAGATTAGCGGCCACCATGGCGTTACCCAGCGCGCCCGTCAGGCAGACCAGCAAGCCCACGATGCCGTAGGCGAAACGTTTAGGTGTACTATGCAGCGGCGTAGAGGGCGAACCCAGCAGGGCGGGTTTTTCGTGAGGCTGCCACTCGCGAGGAGCATAAGGATCGCGTTGGGGCAGGCGCATAGCGTCGATTACCTTTACAAAGTTCTAATAATTAGTGGGCTAATGATTCTACGTCTGACGCAAATCATAATTCAAGTGAATATGAATAATGTCTTTAAATCAAATATGTTTACATCATTTAGGCGGGATGGCGCAGGTGGCTTTCGGAGAGATCCTCTGTTCTGACATCATGCACGCGTTACCCTGACGGAAAGAAATGCAAGGAGGTAGAGATGACGATGACACTTTTTCCGTGCTTGCCCGAGCCGACGCTGGCGGCAATCAATACGGTTGGTGAATGGCTCGCGCAGGATGATTATCAGCCGGGAGAATCCGTTGATAGCGTTATTCTGGCGGGGAACGCGGTGATCCCGACCATTGATGCCGCTTGCCGCGTGGCGTCAGAGCAGGGCGTTCCGCTGTTGATCAGCGGAGGCATCGGCCACTCGACAACCTTTCTCTATGCTGCAACGGCGCGTCACCCGCGCTACAACACCGTACCGACCACCGGACGCGCAGAATCCGCGATTCTGGCGGATATCGCCCGTCAGTTCTGGAACATTCCGGATGAACACCTGCAGGTTGAAGACCAGTCGACCAACTGTGGCGAAAACGCGCGCTTTAGCTGCGACATTTTACAGCAACATCCGCCCCTGCCTGGCCGGGTGCTGGTGGTGCAAGATCCCACCATGCAGCGGCGCACCATGGCGACGTTTGCGCGTGTCTCTCGCGATGACTCTTTTTCGCCGCAGTGGGTGAGCCATCCGGGGGTTATCCCGCGTCTGCAAAATAGCGAAGACGGCCTGGTGTTTTGCGACGGAGGCGAGGGGCTGTGGCCGGTAGAGCGGTATTTATCGCTGGTGCTCGGTGAGTTGCCGCGCCTGCGGGACAACGTTGACGGCTATGGACCGATGGGCCGCGATTTTATCGCCCATGTGGAGATTCCTGCCGAGGTGCGGTCCGCATGGCAGATTTTACGCCACGATATCACCCTGACCGATGCGCTAGTGAGTCGCTCGCTGCTGTGACAGTTGCCCGTTTGCGCACCCTTTCACGCAAACGGGCACTTTATGTTGTCGGGTTGTAACTTTTTTAGTCTGCTGACCCGTTTCTTTTATGAGATATCTCACAAAAACAGCGCGATAGAATAGGAATGTCGGCTCTTGCTTGTAGTTTTTAACAATAAATTTACTTGTTAAAAACAGTGCAATTACAGGAGCAGGTCATGACAGTACCCGTACAACATCCTATGTATATCGATGGACAGTTTGTTGCCTGGCAAGGTGAAGCCTGGATTGACGTGATCAATCCGGCGACCGAAGAGGTCATTTCCCGTATTCCCGATGGTCGCGCCGACGACGCCCGTAAAGCGATCGACGCGGCCGATCGTGCTCAGCCAGCCTGGGAAGCGCTCCCGGCCATTGAACGTGCAAACTGGCTACGCAAAATTTCAACTGGGATCCGCGAACGGGCCAGCGAAATCAGCGCGCTGATCGTCGCCGAGGGCGGCAAAATCCAACAACTGGCCGAGGTGGAAGTGAATTTCACTGCGGACTACATCGATTACATGGCGGAATGGGCGCGTCGTTACGAGGGCGAAATCCTGCAAAGCGATCGCCCCGGCGAAAATATTCTGGTCTTTAAACGCGCGCTGGGCGTGACGACCGGTATTCTGCCGTGGAATTTCCCGTTCTTCCTGATTGCCCGCAAGCTGGCACCGGCGCTGCTGACCGGGAATACTATCGTTATCAAACCGAGCGAATTCACGCCCAATAACGCCATCGCCTTTGCCAAAATTGTGGATGACATTGGCCTGCCAAAGGGCGTGTTTAACCTGGTGCTGGGGCGCGGTGAAACGGTCGGCCAGGAACTGGCGGGCAACCCGAAAGTCGCCATGGTCAGCATGACCGGTAGCGTGACGGCGGGTGAGAAAATCATGGCCGCCGCGGCGAAAAATATCACCAAAGTGTGCCTTGAGCTGGGCGGTAAAGCGCCGGCTATCGTGATGGACGACGCCGATCTGGATCTGGCGGTGAAAGCGATTGTTGATTCCCGCGTCATTAATACCGGACAGGTGTGTAACTGCGCGGAACGAGTGTATGTGCAAAAAGGCATTTACGATCGGTTTGTGAATCGTCTGGGTGAGGCGATGAAAGCGGTGCAGTTTGGCAATCCGGCGGAACGCACTGATATCGCGATGGGACCGCTGATTAACGCGGCGGCGCTTGAACGTGTCGAGCAAAAAGTGGCGCGTGCGGTGCAGGAAGGCGCAAAAGTAGTGTTGGGCGGTAAGGCTGTTGAAGGCAAAGGTTATTACTATCCGCCGACGCTACTGCTGGATGTGCGTCAGGAGATGACCATTATGCATGAAGAAACCTTCGGTCCGGTGCTGCCGGTGGTGGCATTTGATACGCTCGAAGAGGCGCTGACCATGGCTAACGACAGCGAATATGGTCTGACGTCGTCGATTTATACGCAGAATCTGAACGTGGCGATGAAAGCGATCAAAGGGCTGAAATTCGGTGAGACATACATCAACCGTGAGAACTTCGAAGCGATGCAGGGGTTCCATGCGGGGTGGCGTAAATCAGGGATCGGTGGCGCGGACGGTAAACACGGTCTGAATGAGTATTTGCAGACGCAGGTGGTGTATTTGCAGTCGTGAGTTGAGCCTCAGTTTCTGGGGGCTGTTAAACGTGTGGGTGCGTTGGGTATGCCTTTGGGTCTATATGCAGCGGGGTGAGTTATTTCATTCACTTTATGTTGGCTGCTGCTCTGTACCACTAAAACGGTGAACGTGCTGGGGCGGCTAAGTCACCGCCGCCCTGGCGACCCGGGCTCCCGGCAAGAAAATCACACTTTGGTGGCGATCCAGTTCATCATCAGTTCTGGCCATATGGCGGCTGGCAGACCCTGCGCATCGCGGATGCCGAATCCGTGCTTTCCGCGTTCAAACAGGTGCATTTCAACGGGCACATCCAGACGCCGCAGGGCGGTGAACATCTCTAGACTGTTTTCAACGTTAACCGCTGGATCGTCGATAGCATGGAGCAGGAATGTCGGCGGGGTGTCTTTTTCCGCTCTGTCCTCCAGCGAATAGCGGTGGATTTGCACGGGTGTTGGGTTGTCGCCAATCAGCTCATGACGCGAGCCCGGATGATCGATATCGGCGTGCATGGTGATGACCGGATAGACCAGCGCCATAAACGCCGGGCGCGCGCTCAGTTCATCGGCGGTATCGATGGCCTGATAAACCTGCTCGTTAAACCGTGTGCCAAGGCTGGCAGCCACATGACCCCCTGCGGAAAATCCCAGTACGCCGATACGCTCAGGATCGAGTTTCCACTCCTGCGCATTTGCACGGACAATGCGCATCGCACGCTGGACGTCGGCCAGCGGGGCGTCAGCGCCGTCCTGGTGCCCGTCGCCCGGCATGCGATAGGTCATTACAAACAAGGTGTAACCGCGAGCATTGAAGAAGGGGGCCAGCGCGCTACCTTCTTTATCAAGCACGACGCGACGATAGGACCCGCCGGGGGTGACCAGAATACCGACGCCGTTGGGCTTATCGGGGGCATAGACGGTGATTTCAGGGGCGCGAATACCGGTAACGGAACGGTCATAATCAGACGTGCCGGTATAGCGCGGTTCGGGTGTGAAAACCGCGTCGCTACTGGCGGCGCCCGGCGCTTCGCCATGAGGCCAGACGGTAAACGTTACTGAGTGGGCGACGGCGTGGGCCATCATTTTTTCTAACGCGGCACGGCTCAGAGTTTCCATCGAAACACTCCCTAAACTGGAAACCGAACGTTATAGCACAGTTAAATAATTGAAAACCGGAAGGGATTCACAACCAGCGGACAGCCAGGCTGCCCGCTGGGCGAATTACAGCGCGGCGAACTTATCCAGCGTGCGAACTAACTGCGTAACAAACCCGTATTCGTTGTCATACCAGGCAACGGTTTTCACCAGTTGCACGTCACCCGCCTCCGTGACTTCGGTCTGGGTGGCATCGAATATCGAACCAAAATGTGAGCCAATCACATCTGACGACACAATTTCTTCGTCGGTATAGCCAAAGGATTCGTTATTCTCCGTCGCCTTTTTAAGCGCATTATGAATGTCATCTACGCTGACTTTCTTCTCAAGAATCGTCACCAGTTCGGTGACGGAACCGGTTTTCACGGGTACACGCTGAGCATGGCCTTTTAGCTTGCCGACGAGTGCCGGAATGACCAGCCCAATGGCTTTTGCCGCGCCCGTAGTATGCGGAATGATATTTTCAGCTGCCGCACGCGAGGCGCGAAGATCTTTGCCCCGAGGGCCATCCACCAGCGCTTGCGTACCGGTATAGGCGTGAATAGTGGTCATGGTGCCGACCTTAATACCAAAATTGTCCTGAAGCGCTTTTGCCATGGGCGCCAGGCAGTTAGTGGTGCAGGACGCGACAGAAATGATGGTGTCGCTGGCATTAATCGTGTCGTCATTCACGTTAAAGACGATCGTTTTCATGTCACCCGCTGGCGCTGAAATCAGCACTTTCTTCGCGCCGGCGTCCAGATGCGCTTTTGATTTTTCTTCTGAGGTGTAGAAACCGGTACATTCAACGACGACGTCAACGCCTGCCGATGTCCACGGAATGTGTTTGGCCTCTTTCTCGGCGTACACCGCGATCGACTGACCATCGACAATCAGCGAGTCTTCAGTGAAATCGACGCTCCAGGGAAAAGGGCCGTAGTTAGAATCGTGTTTGAGCAGGTAGGCCAGCACTTTGGGTGACGTGAGGTCGTTAATGGCGACGACGGTATTGCTGTCCTGAGTTTCAAGCAAACGACGTAAAACCAGGCGTCCGATGCGACCGAATCCGTTAATGCCAATTTTACTCATGGTTGACTCCTGTATGAACTGAACGATGCGACAGTTTGAACTCATCCAGGCTTAGTCCATGTCAGCGCATGAGGCAATTGAAGATGCTTCATGCGCAGGCGAAGTTTTTGAAAACACATAAAGAAAAGTTAATGAATTTTTAAGGAAAGGCCGCTATGTTGACCCTTTCTTTGTACCGTTTCAGGAATTCATATGCGTAATAAATATACTGGCCTGCAAATTGGCATTCACTGGCTGGTGTTTCTTTTGGTTGTCGTGGCGTACTGCGCCATGGAATTTCGCGGCTTTTTCCCGCGCAGCGCGCGCCCGCTGATTAACATGATTCACGTCTCTTGCGGGATCTCTATTCTGGTGCTGATGGTCGCTCGCCTGCTGGTGCGCGTGAAGTTCCCTGCGCCGCCGATTCAGCCAAAACCTAAAGCCATGATCACCGGCATGTCGCATCTGGGGCATTTGATTGTTTACCTGCTGTTTATTGCGCTACCGATTATCGGCCTGGTGATGATGTACAACCGAGGCAACGACTGGTTTGCTTTCGGAATGGTGATGCCTCACGCGGCACAAGCCAATTTTGATCTAGTGGATACGATGAAATCTTGGCACGAGACGCTGGCAAATCTGGGCTATTTTGTGATTGGTTTGCATGCTTTTGCGGCCCTGCTGCACCACTATTACTGGAAAGACAACACGCTGCTGCGCATGATGCCGAAAAAACGATCCTGATCGCTTCTTCCTCTCCTCGAACCCGCTGCCTGTCAGCGGGTTTTTTGTGATCCTCGATACCTTTTGGCAGCGTAAAACCGCGCAGCATCACATTTCTCTATCGTTTCCTGTGTGTTATTCACTCAATGGATATAAATAGTATATCTATAATAGAAACACTAAGGGGTGACGATGAAAATTGTACTCACAGGTTCCGCCGGGCGAATTGGTCACACGATTGCACTCCAGTTGCTGGTAGAGGGGCATCAAGTCACCGGAATTGACCTTGCGCCCGCAAGAATAGAGCATGCGCATTATCACCATGTGCAATGCCCGTTTGCGCAAGCAGAGATGTTGAACGATGCGGTGAAGGGGGCAGACGTTCTGCTGCACATTGGCGCGATGATGTCGTGGCATCCAAAAGACAATGCTGCGATGTTCCACGCCAATGTTACCGCTACGCAGTGGCTGTTGGATGCCGCCCGGGGGGCAGGCGTAAAGCGCTTTGTTTTCGCCAGCAGTGGCGAAGTG
The DNA here is from genome assembly GCF_056490165.1 of Lelliottia sp. GFLA7. NCBI lineage: Bacteria > Pseudomonadati > Pseudomonadota > Gammaproteobacteria > Enterobacterales > Enterobacteriaceae > Lelliottia > Lelliottia sp. GFLA7. The sequence continues at coordinate 16,889 of NZ_JBWLAQ010000002.1, forward strand.
TATCCAGAAGTACGCGCGCAATTTCAGCCCGTGACGGAAGACCATCCGCGCAACCCGGTTTCGTTCTATGGCCTCACCAAAAAGCTGGCGGAAGATCTCGTGCTGTTTTATCAGCAGCAGGGACTGGAAACAGTGATTTTGCGTTTTCCACACACCCAATCCATTGATGAATTGCTTGATCCTGACAGCTTCTTTTCGGGACCGCGCTTTTTCCTGGACGGTAAAATTCGCCAGATGCGTTCGTTTGGCAATGATGTCGTGGCCAACAAACTGCAAACAGTGCGCGATCGGCTGGGTGGCCCGGCGATGATTGTCCAGTATGGTGAAGACGATAATCTGCCATACCAGATGCATATTGCTGATGTGCGCGATACGGCGGACGGTGTCATTCTGGCGATGACGCATCCGCGGGCGGCGAACGGCATTTATAATCTTGGCACTGATGAGCCAGTCGCATTTGAAGATATGCTGCCGGTGATGGCGCAGGCAACCGGATTGCCGCTGATTGATGTCACGATGCCAGGCAAAGCCGTGCGATTTAAAACCAGCAACCAAAAAATTAAGCGCGAACTGGGCTACCAGCCTCGTTTCACCTTTCCTGACATGATCGCGCAAGCCGCACGACTCACCGTTTACAGACATAATACAAAGGAGAGTGTATGAATAATTCAGCGCAGCAATCACTCGATAATGTGACTTCTGACCGCGAGATCCCAGTCGTGCGAAAATTACGTAAAGTCTTGCTGGCGACCGGAATCGGCCACTTTGTCGAGTGGTTTGATTTTGGTCTCTACGGAACGCTGGCGGCGATTATCGGTGTGCAGTTCTTCCAGGCCGAAAGCCCGGCGGTTGCGTTGCTGTCTTCCTTTGCCGTCTTTGGTGCCGGTTTCATTATGCGTCCGCTTGGCGGGTTGTATTTCGGATCGCTGGGCGACCGCATTGGTCGTCAGAAGGTGCTGGCGACGGTGATCCTGCTGACCTCAGGCGCGACGTTCGTCATGGGGCTGCTGCCGACGTTTTCACAAATCGGCATCGCCGCTACGGTCCTGCTGGTGATCACCCGCCTGATTCAGGGTTTTGCGGCGGGTGGTGAAAGCTCTGGTGCGACGACGTTCCTGGCTGAATATGCGCCAACCGCTCGACGCGGGTATTTCACCTGCTGGATCGATAACTTCGGATTTATGGCTTTTGTGGCGGGTTCCGGCCTGGTGTTTCTGCTAACTGCCACGCTGGGTGAAGCGACGATGAGCGACTGGGGCTGGCGTATTCCGTTCCTGATTGCCGGACCGCTGGGGCTGGTGGGGTTGTATCTGCGAAAACACCTCGAAGACACGCCTGAATTTCTTGAGATGGTTAAAAGTGGTAAAACCGAAGCGTCGCCGCTACGTACGGCCGTTACGACGGCCTGGGGCGCGCTGCTGTTTTGCGTCGGTTTTGTGGTGATCAAGGCCGTCGGGCACTGGACGTTGCAGACCTTTATGCCGAGCTATTTATCTACCGAACTGCATTATTCAAAACTCGACTCGTACGCTATCACCACCGTTGGGCTGTTCTCGATTGCGGTGATGGTGCCTTTTATGGGGTATCTGTCGGATAAATTTGGGCGTAAACCGTTGATGCTGGCGGGCTGCGCGGGTTTTATCTTGTTCACTTATCCCGCCATGATGGTGATGGCGCGCGGCGATATGCTGTCTGCGATACTGGCGATGTTGCTTCTGGGAGCGTTTATTGCCGCCTTTGATGGAGCATGCAGCGCGGCGATGGCAGAGCTGTTCCCGACCAGCATTCGCTATGGCGGCATGGCGATTGCGTACAACGTCGCTGTGGCATTCTTTGGCGGCATCACGCCATGGTTCTCGGCGTATCTCATCACGTCAACGGGCAATCCGTTCTCTCCGGCATACTACGTGATGGGTGCGGCGCTGATTACATTCCTGACGGTATTACGTGCGAAAGAAACTGCAGGGCAGCCGCTTCGTCGTTAAGTAGATAATCAGTCGGGATTTAACAGCATGATGTTGATTAGTCTGTTCTATCTCAAAGATGGATATCGCCATGACCAACGCGAAGTAAACGCATTTAAAGGCGCGGTCTGCCAGGGAAATGGCGAATATAAGTGATTTTGCGGTGTGTTTAAGGGGTCTGACCGATGTCGGCAGACCCCGGATTTTAGTCAACAGTGTCCCGATTCATCCACATTCAAACCCTCATCAAAACAGCATGAAAGTTCATTAACATCAGGCGTTTTTGTGGTCGTTCGTGGTTTCAGTATTAATGATTCCAATCAGGGCTGATTTATTTTACTATACCCCCCTACAGTATCTGGAGGGCGTATGCCGCATTCACCCGAAGACAAAAAGCGTGTTCTGACTCGCGTGCGTCGCATCCGGGGGCAGGTTGATGCCCTGGAACGTGCGCTGGAGTCTGGCGAACCCTGCCTTGCTATCCTGCAACAAATTGCGGCCGTACGCGGTGCAGCGAACGGTTTGATGGGCGAGATGGTCGAAATTCACCTCAAAGATGAGCTGGTCACCGGTGAGACAACGGTCGATCAGCGTGCGGTTCGCATGGCAGAAGTCGGCCATTTGCTACGCTCTTATCTAAAATAAAACTCTGACATCCCAGAAAGGAAGACACTATGAAATCACGTGCAGCCGTCGCATTTGGCCCAGGCCAGCCGCTGAAGATCGTCGAAATAGACGTCGCTCCGCCAAAAAAAGGCGAAGTGCTGGTTAAAATCACCCACACCGGCGTGTGCCATACCGATGCATTCACGCTGTCTGGCGACGATCCTGAAGGTGTTTTCCCGGCCGTTTTAGGCCATGAAGGCGGCGGTGTGGTTGTCGAAGTGGGCGAAGGCGTCACCAGCCTGCAGCCTGGCGACCACGTTATTCCGCTGTACACCGCAGAGTGTGGCGAGTGTAAGTTCTGTAAATCTGGCAAAACCAACCTGTGCCAGGCCGTTCGCGCCACCCAGGGTAAAGGTTTGATGCCAGATGGCACCACGCGTTTCTCTTATAACGGCGAGCCGATTTATCACTACATGGGTACCAGCACCTTCAGCGAATACACCGTGTGTGCAGAAATCTCGCTGGCAAAAGTTAACCCACAAGCTCCACTGGACAAAGTCTGCCTGTTGGGCTGCGGCGTCACCACCGGTATTGGCGCGGTTCACAACACTGCGAAAGTTAAAGAAGGCGATACCGTGGCCGTGTTTGGTCTCGGGGGAATTGGTCTGGCGGTGATCCAGGGCGCGGTACAGGCGAAAGCCGGACGCATTCTGGCGGTGGATACTAATCCGGAGAAATTCAAATTAGCCGGTGAAATGGGCGCGACTGATTTCATCAACCCGAAAGACTACGACAAGCCGGTTCAGGATGTGATTGTTGAACTGACCGATGGGGGTGTCGATTTCAGCTTCGAATGTATTGGTAACGTGAATGTCATGCGCTCAGCCCTCGAGTGCTGCCACAAGGGATGGGGCGAAAGCATCATCATTGGCGTGGCCGGTGCAGGCCAGGAAATCAAAACTCGTCCATTCCAGTTGGTAACCGGTCGCGTATGGCGTGGCTCCGCCTTTGGCGGCGTAAAAGGGCGTACTCAGTTGCCGGGTATGGTTGAAGATGCCATGGTCGGAAAAATCGATCTCGACCCGTTTATCACGCACCGTTTACCGCTTGATCAAATCAACGAAGCCTTCGATCTGATGCATGAAGGGAAATCCATCCGCACCGTCATCCATTTCGGCAGCAACTAATTATTTTGCCAGCGGTTTCCGCCGCTGGCATTTCTTTAATAATCTTCTCTAAAGTGTGACCCACCTGGCGCTTTTAACCATAATCAAATTCTCTGATTTGCCGATGATTTATTCACAGGCGTAATTATACGCACTTCATCCATATAAGAGAGTCGACGGTCATGGACAACACAAAAAAGATGCGAAGCCCGCAAACGCTGAGTTTCCTGCATCACATCCGGCTGGTTCCGCTGTTTTCCTCAATTCTCGGTGGCATCATTTTATTGTTTGCGTTGAGTTCGGTATTGGCGGGGTATTTCCTGCTGCAAGCCGATAACGATCAGCAAGATGTCACGCAGGAGATTCAGGTCCGCACGGGTTTATCTAATAGCTCAAACCATTTACGCACTGCCCGAATCAACATGATCCATGCGGGCGCGGCAAGCCGTATTGCTGAAATGGATGCGATGAAACAAAACATCGCCGAAGCTGAGACGCGTATCAAGCAGTCGCAGACGAGCTTCGCCATGTACATGAATCGTTCGGTTCGTACTCCTGCAGACGAAGCACTGGATAACGATCTGAAAACGCGCTTTGACGCCTACATCACCGGGCTTCAGCCGATGCTGAAATATGCCAAAAACGGCATGTTTGAAGCCATTATTAACCACGAAAATGAGTCCGCTCGTCCACTGGACGACGCGTATAACGAAGTGTTACTGAAAGCGATTAAGATCCGTACCGATCGCGCGAACTTGCTCACTTCTGAAGCGCACAAGCGCACGCAGTTGGGTCTGATGTTTATGGTTGGCGCGTTTGCGTTGGCCTTGATCCTGACGGCGATGACGTTTGTGGTGCTCCGCCGTACCGTGATTAATCCGCTGCAACGCGCTGCCCGCCGCATCGAACTGATTGCGAAAGGGGATTTGACCATGGCGGACGATCTGACCGGGCGCAGTGAAATTGGGCGTTTGACCCACGATCTGCAAACCATGCAGCACTCGCTGGTCAATACCGTCGGCACCGTGCGTCAGGGTGCGGAAGAAATTTATCGCGGGACCAGCGAGATCTCTGCCGGTAACACCGATCTCTCGTCCCGTACCGAACAGCAGGCGGCCGCGATTGAACAAACCGCAGCCAGCATGGAAGAGCTGACGGCGACGGTGAAACAGAACGCCGATAACGCCCATCACGCGAGCAAACTGGCAGAAGACGCCTCCGGTAAAGCCAGCCGTGGCGGCCAGATGGTGTCCGGCGTGGTGAAAACCATGAGCAATATCTCTACCAGCTCGAAGAAAATTTCGGAAATCACTGCGGTCATTAACAGCATCGCTTTCCAGACCAATATTCTGGCGCTGAACGCTGCCGTAGAGGCCGCGCGTGCGGGCGAACAGGGGCGTGGATTTGCGGTTGTGGCGAGTGAAGTGCGTACGCTGGCGAGCCGCAGTGCAAACGCCGCGAAAGAAATTGAAGGGCTGATTAATGAGTCGGTGACCCTTATCGATCAGGGTTCTGGCGAAGTGGTCGCTGCGGGTAACACCATGAATGATATCGTCGAAGCCGTTAAGCGCGTCACCGATATTATGCTTGAAATCGCGGCAGCGTCCGACGAACAGAGTCGTGGCATTGTGCAGGTCAGCCAGGCGATTTCTGAAATGGACAAAGTGACGCAGCAGAACGCCTCGCTGGTGGAAGAAGCGTCCGCAGCGGCGGCATCGCTGGAAGAACAAGGTGCGCGTCTGACCGAAGCGGTAGGTGCATTCCGTCTGAACGGCGTCGCGCCGTCTCGCAGCGCAAAACCGTCGGCTCTTGCGCAGTCCACTCCGTTACGCCCAGCCGTGGCTGACGGTGGCGATAACTGGGAAACCTTCTAATCTCCCTGGATTGACTGTCTCACCAACCTGTGTAAAAAGGGTTCATGTTCTGGCATGAACCCTTTTTTATGGTGGTACCGAAATGACTCCAGCAAAACGTATGACCCTCCTGATCGCGCTTTCCAGCCTGATGACCGGTTGCTCAGTGGGCGTGGGCGGTTTCGGCATCGGCGGTGGAAGCAACGGCGTAGGTGTGGGCGCGGGTTTATCCTTTCCGATAGGCGGCTCCGCCTCGACCAAAGACAACGCCACGGATTCCCAACAGCCTGACTGCGACGGCGAAGTGTATCAGGTGCAGCCGATCTATCCCGCACAGGCGGCAGCGCAGGAATTTGAAGGGAAAGTCGCGGTGAAATTTGATGTGAAGCCGAACGGACGTGCAATGGGATACAGTGCCAAAGGGGACAAAGCGTTCTTTGCCGAAACGTGGAAGGCCGTCTCCCGCAGCTGCTGGTCGCCGGGCGTGAGTCAGGATTTTGTGGTGTCATTTACCATGAATAAACCCGTGATGTTAGCGCCTGTCGCACCTTAAAAAAATGGCCAGTCACTCTTGCGACTGGCCGTTACGTGTTACCCGATTACGGTTTATCAGGTAGCGCATAGGCAATGATGTAATCACCCCTGTCCGGCGACTGGCGTGCGCCACCCGCGTTAATGATGATGTACTGTTTGCCTGTTTTCGGCGAGACGTAGGTCATCGGCCCCGACTGGCTGCCCACAGGCAGACGGTCTTTCCAGATCTCTTTCCCGGTCGCCGTATCAAACGCGCGCAGGTAGAAATCCTGGGTGCCCGCAAAGAACAGCAGACCCGACTGCGTGGACAGCGATGCGCCCAGCGTTGGCATCCCGATCGGGATAGGCATGTGCATACGAATGCCCAGCGGGCCGGTATCTTCCACGGTACCAACCGGAACCTGCCACACCAATTTGCCGCTTTTCAGATCGACGGCGGACATGGTGCCGAACGGCGGCTTCTGGCAGGGAATACCCAGTGGGGAGAGGAAACGCTCGCGCATGGCACCATACGGCGTGCCGTCCATCGGCACAATTCCCATCTCAATGCCGCTGGCGTTTTTGGCGACGTTTGCACGCGGCACCATATAGTTTGCCAGTCCCAGACGCATATCGTTGACGAACATCAGGCCGTTATTCGGATCCACCGACACGCTTCCCCAGTTCATGCCGCCGAGCGAGCCCGGGAACTGCAGAGAACGGTCAAGGCCTGGCGGGGTAAAGACGCCCTGATGACGCATCTCTTTAAACTGAATACGGCACAGCAGCAGATCGACAGGCGTCGCGCCCCACATGTCCGATTCGGTCAGCGTCTGGTTGCCAATCATCGGCATACCGACGGAATACGGCTGAGTCGGAGAATAGCGTTCGCCCTGAATATTGCCCGCAGGAACAGGACGTTCTTCGACTTTCGCTACCGGCTCGCCGGTTTCGCGATTGAGCATAAAAATCATGCCCTGTTTGCTGGTTTGCACCAGAACGGGCGTCGTGCCGCCTTTACCATCCGGCAAATCGTACAGCAGCGGTTGCGACGGCAGGTCAAAGTCCCACAGGTCGTGGTGAGTGGTTTGATAATGCCAGCGCACCTGACCGGTCGTCGCATCAACGGCCACCACGGATGAGCTGTATTTGTCGTCCAGGGGGGTACGTTCACCCGCGTAGAAATCAGGCGTTGCGTTGCCGGTCGGGAGATAAATCAGGTTCAGCTTCGCGTCGTAAGACATTGCCGACCAGACGTTTGGCGTGCCGCGCGTATAGGTCTGACCTTCCGGCGGCAGGCCGGTGATAGCCGGATTGCCCGGATCCCATGCCCACGCCAGTTTGCCGGTGCGAACGTCATAGGCACGCACCACGCCCGGCGGTTCGCCGGTGGAGAAGTTATCGGCGACTCGGCCCCCGACGACGACGACATTTCCGGCCACCAGCGGGGTTGACGTCTGCTGGTAATAGCCTGGTTTGATTTCGCCCATACCGACGCTGAGATCGACGACGCCGTGATCGCCAAAGTCTTCGCAGACCTTGCCGTTATCGGCGTTGATCGCGATCAGGCGCGCATCGGTTGTCGGCAGGAACAGGCGACGCGGGCAGGCCGCTGGCTGCGTATCTTTAAGTGACGTTGTCACTGATTGGGTGTCTTCAAAATAACCCAGACCGCGACAGCGCTGCCAGTTTGGCGCGGTGGCTTTGGAATCGTAACGCCATTTTTCTTTGCCGGAATCAACATCCAGCGCCAGCACTTTGCTGTACGGCGTGCAGACAAACAGCGTGTCGCCTATCTGTAAAGGGGTGTTCTGGTCTTCAGCACCGGACCCGTTGCTCTGCGGAATGTCACCCGTATGCGCGGTCCAGGCCACTTTCAACGTATTGATATTTTGCTTGTTGATCTGATCCAGCGCGGCAAAGCGGTCGCCGTGGGTGGTGTTTCCCCAGTGCGCCCAGTCTTTTTGCTGCTCGCCAGGGGCAACCGGTTTGACCGGAACAGGCTCATTAGCGGTTACGAGCGTTTGCGGTTTAAACATCCAGCCAACGCTCACCAGCATCGCCAGCGCAATAATCGCCGCCACCGTGAATGCCGGTTTTTTATTCACTGCTACGTTGCGGTTCGCCGCTCGCAGTAGTGGCCAGACAAGGGCGCACAGAAAGGCGAGGACGGCGAGGGTGAACAGGCGCGAGAACAGCGGCCAGAAATCCCAGCCAGCGTCATTCACCGCCCAAAAAATCGACGCGATAAAGGCGACAGCGTAAAGAATAATTCCGCTGATGCGACGGGTGAAAATCAAGAAGGCGGAGATCAACATCACTACGCCAACGATGAGGAAGTACCAGGTTCCTCCTACGGTAGCGAGCTTAAAGCCCAAGCCGCCAACCGCCAGACCGATGATTGTCATCAGCCCCACCAGGAGCCACTGCAGGAATTTTGCTATCCCGCGCGGCGCGCTGCCAAATGCCATTTCTGTCTCCTTAAAGACCTCATAATTCCCAGGTAACGCCACTCTGCGTATGTACCATATGGGTAACCAAGTTCGGATTTAATAATGATTTATTGAAAATATACCGCTTGTACGGCTTTCGAACGCACGTAAATTAAGTTCGAATGAACCATTTGGTGAATTCGCGGCTATGATAAAACTGTTAAATTGTTTTGCGCAATTGTTAATGAATGATTTCGCATTATTTGAATAACAGAAACAAAAAGCCCGTCAGAACGACGGGCCGGACAGGCATGAGGGAGTGAATCAGATAGGCATGGATTTGCGGATGGCGCTGAGAAGCGACTGCGCGCCCGAAGAAAGCGGGATATCGACGCGCGTCAGGATGCCGATAGGCTCACCCGCGCCTGGCGATGCCACCGGGAGCGCCGTCAAACAGCCCTGACGTAAATCCTCTTTCACCGCGCCTGAAGGGACAAACCAGACGTAGTCATAGTCCACCGTCAACTGGCGAGAAAGCGACGCCGAAAGCGTTTCTATACAGCCCGACGGTAATGTGCAGCCTTGCATCTGGAGCATGACTTCCGCGTTGTGGCGCGGAGCGGTGCCTTTTGGGGAAACGACTACCGGCCATTCCATGACGCGGCTTAACGTGACGGTGTCACGTAATAAAGGGTGCCCAGGCCGTACCACCAGCTTCAGTGATTCCAGGAACAAAAGTTCATAATTAAGACCGACCATAAGCTCCGGGTCAGACATGCGGCCAATCCCTAAATCCAGTTCACCGGATTTAAGCCCCGACAGCAGCATGGTGTTGTTCATGGTGGCTACTTGCAGCGTGGTGTTTTTTTGCTGCTTATGAAACTGGCCGATGGCGGCAGGCAAAATACCGAGCGCTGCCGTGGGCAACGCCCCCACGCGGACCACGTCGGTATCCTGACTGTCTTTGCGATTCAGTGCCTGACCCGCAGTGTTCAGGGCGTCGAGTACTTTGACGGCATGCGTTAAAAACTGCTCACCCACCAGCGTCAGCTGTGCGCCAAGACGGCCACGATTAAACAAACGTGTTCCGGTCAGTTGTTCCAGTTCATTCAGTGTTTTTGAGAGCGCTGGCTGGCTAAGATTAAGAGTTTCAGCCGCACGCCCCAGCGTTCCCTGTTGAGCGACGGCCACAAAAGTGTGCAAATGGCGCAAGCGTATGCGCTGACTAAACAAACCATTTTTTTCCATAGGCGATGTTATGAATAGAGCGAGGCAAGAGACAAGGGAAGAAGTTTAATTTTGATAACCTGATAGCAAAATATTATTAACATTTGATGTAATTGAGTTACAACAAGATTTTCTGACTGAGGGTAATAAGGAGTAGGGTTAGACGCAAAGGTGAAGGGAAACCGTCTACGCGCAGCGAATGACCAGCGGGCTATCAGGATCACAGATTGGAAATTCTTCCCCCCGAAGGCGGACGGCCTTCTCTACACTCCAGGTATTATTCACTGGGAGCATGACATCATGGCGAACACCATCACGGCTGATGATATTCGGGAACACTTTTCGCAGGCTATGTCAGCGATGTACCAGCAGGAAGTTCCGCAGTACGGCACATTGCTGGAACTGGTTGCAGATGTGAATCTGGCGGTACTGGAAAATAATCCGCACTTACATGAACAACTCGCGAATGCTGATGAACTGGCGCGGCTGAATGTCGAGCGTCACGGCGCGATCCGCGTTGGCAGCGCAAAGGAACTCTCCACGTTACGCCGGATGTTTGCCATTATGGGGATGCATCCCGTCAGCTATTACGATCTCTCACAGGCCGGCGTGCCGGTGCATTCAACGGCGTTTCGTCCCATTGATGACGATGCGTTGTCGCGAAATCCCTTCCGGGTATTCACCTCATTGCTCCGGCTGGAACTTATAGAAAACGTGGCGCTGCGTGAACGTGCTGCGGATATTCTGGCCCGGCGCACCATTTTTACCCCGCGCTGTCTGGAACTGATTGATCTGCATGAGTCAGAAGGCCGTTTTACGGAAGCTCAGGCGCGCGAGTTTGTTCAGGAAGCGCTGGAAACGTTCCGCTGGCACAGCCATGCGCTTGTCGACCAAGAAACGTATCTGGCGCTGCACAATGAGCATCGGCTTATCGCCGATGTGGTGTGTTTCCCCGGATGCCATATTAACCATCTGACGCCACGCACTTTAGATATTGATCGGGTGCAGGAGTTGATGCCGAAATACGGTATTGAGCCCAAAATCGTGATTGAAGGACCGCCGCGACGCGACGTGCCGGTCTTATTGCGGCAGACCAGTTTCAAAGCGCTGGAAGAGCCGGTGCTCTTTGCCGGAGAACATCGCGGAACGCATACCGCCCGTTTTGGCGAGATCGAACAGCGTGGGGTGGCGTTAACGCCAAAAGGCCGCGCGCTTTACGATCGTTTACTGGGCGAAGCGGGAACGGGCAGGGACAATCTGACGCATCAGCTCCATTTGCGCGAAGTGTTCCAGGCATTCCCGGACAGCGAAATGTTCCTGCGCCGACAGGAATTAGCCTATTTCCGCTACCGACTGACGCCTGCGGGCGAATCGCACCGCCAGGCATTCCGCCCAGGTGATGACCCGCAACCACTGATTGAGCGCGGGTGGGTCGTGGCGCAGCCGATTGTTTATGAAGATTTCCTCCCGGTCAGCGCGGCAGGGATTTTCCAGTCGAATCTTGGCAATGAAACCCAGGCGCGGAGTCATGGGAATTCCAGCCAGGCGGCATTCGAAATCGCCCTGGGCTGTGCAGTCAACGATGAATTTACGCTGTATCAGCAGGCGGAAGAGCGCAGTAAACGCCGTTGTGGTTTGCTCTGAAAACGTTACTCTGCTGGGCTGTGATGGAAAATAAAGGTTGGTATGGAACATTCATCTTTCCCGGTGGTTGATACGTGTCAGGGCCGTTTAGTCGGTTTTACCGATGAAGATGTTCATGTCTGGTGCGGTATTCCCTATGCTGCTCCGCCTGTCGGTGAGTTGCGCTGGCGCTCACCGCAGCCTCCTGTGGCCTGGCAGGGCGTTCGTCAGGCCAGCACATTTTCTGCGTCAAGCTGGCAAAACAGCGAGTACTGCCGGGAGCTAGGCGGCGGGGACCCCGGTCAATTCTCAGAAGATTGCCTGTACCTGAACGTCTGGTCTCCGGGCAAACGCGAAGCGCCGCTGCCGGTGATGGTCTGGCTGCACGGCGGCGGTTTTACGATTGGCGCAGGCGGATTGCCACCTTATAACGGCAAGGCGCTGGCGCGTCGGGATGTGGTGGTTGTGACGCTGAACTATCGGCTGGGACATCTGGGGTTCTTTGCCCATCCCGCGCTTTGCAACGACGAAGATCGCATTGTGCATAACTTTGCGCTGCTCGATCACATCGCCGCCCTTCAATGGGTGCGCGACAATATTGCTGCATTTGGTGGCGATCCGAGCAATATTACGCTGTTTGGGGAATCCGCCGGGGCCCGCAGCGTGCTGTCCTTGCTCACTTCGCCGCTGGCAAAAGGGCTGTTCCACAAAGCGATCGTGCAGAGCGGTTATACCTTGCCGGATACCCCGCGCGAGGATGCGCTGCAAAAAGGTGAAGCGGTGGCAGCGCATTTTGGCCTGCCTAACGCGACGGCGGAACAGCTGCGTGCCATACCTGCGCACGCGTTCTGGTCACTTGAGGCACCGCTGAATGTGGCACCGACACCGATTGTGGGCGACTGCGTGTTGCCCGAACCAATGCTGGATCTCTTTTTGGCTGCGCGCCAGCATCCCGTTCCGATGATGATTGGCTCAAACAGCGATGAAGCGAGCGTGATGGCTGTCTTCGGGATCGACCTTGCCGGACAAATCCAAAAGTTACGACGTGAGCGCCGGTTTGGCCTAGGGGTGATCAAATTGCTTTATCCTGGCGTAAAAGGGGATGAAGAGTTGGGCCGACAGGTGTGTCGCGATATGGCGTTTACCACGATGGGTTTTGCCGTGATGCAGGCGCAACAGCGAGTGGGCGAGCCTTGCTGGCGCTACTGGTTTGATTATGTCGCCGAGGCGGAACATGCAACCTACTTAAATGGCGCGTGGCACGGTAATGAAATTCCGTATGTGTTTGACACGTTAAATCAGATTGAGCCGTCGCGGCAGTATGTGAACGAGCGCGATCTGGCGTTTGCGGCCCAAGTGGCCGATTACTGGGTTAGCTTCGCGCATCACGCAAGCCGCACCTGTGATGCGCTTCATGGCCCGGTCCGCTGGCCAGCTTCCCGAAAAGGACGCGATGTGCTTTTGCGCCTCGGTGTGAATAAACATGCAGGTTTTAAGCTGGAATACCGCTTCATGCGCGCCCGGATGAGCCTGTTTAAACGCGTTATGAAGCATCATGTGAGTCTGGATTGAGTAAGCAGGCGCGAAAGGCTGCCAGCCCGGCGGTCTTGCCATGAGAATCGCGTAACAACAGCCGATAGCTTGCGCCGGTTTTAACGCTGGTGTTAAACGGGCGCGCCAGCCGTCCGGCGCGAATATCTTCTTCTACCAGCGTTTCATCAGCAATGGCCATGCCAAGGCCTTGCATCGCGGCGGTGATCGCCAAATCCATTGTGTCGAAGTGTTGGTTTTTGTGCATCACCAGCGAGACGTTTTCTTGTCTGGAGAGCCACAGTGACCAGTCGGTTTTGTCGCGGGTAGGATGGAGGAACGTCAGCGCATCCAAAGCCGAACCCATTCGCTGTGGGCTCATCACCGGCGTCAGGGCCTCCTCAAAAAGCAGATCGCCAGCGCTTAAATGCGTACCAAACACGATCGCGGCATCATAGGATTCCGTTTTAAAATTCACCGTATGGTCGGTCGTGGTGGTGAGGGCGATTTGCAGTTCAGGCTGCTCACGTTCGACCTGAATCAGGCGGGGGATCAGCCAGCGCATCGCACATGTCGGCACTTTCAAGCGCACGACGGTTTGTTGGGCGCGCGCTTGTTCCGCCACGGTGAGTAAGTGTTCAAAGGCCGCCTGTAAGTCAGGAAGCAGGGCGCTGCCCTGGGGGGAAAGTCGCAGCCCACGGGCATGCCGCTCAAACAGCGCAAAGCCGAACCAGGATTCCAGCGTCGCGATTTTACGGCTGACGGCACCCTGGGTCAGGCACAGCTCTTTTGCGGCGTGAGTGAGATTCAGGTGACGCGCGGTGATCAGAAATGCGTCTACAGAATTGTGCGGAAAGGTACGGCGCGACATAAACACTCCAGGCATGCGTTTTTATCATGTCGTCCATCACACAATAGCTTGCCGGGTGTGTCAATCAATGAAAAAGCCCGCCGGGTGGCAGGCTTTTATCGTGAGCTATTTAGAACTGATAAACCAGACCTAACGCCACAACGTCATCCGTTGCAATACCTGCGTCTTTATAGAATTGGTCGTCGCTATCCAGCAGGTTGATTTTATAATCAACATAAGTGGACATGTTTTTGTTGAAATAATAGGTTGCACCCACATCAACATATTTAACCAGATCCTGATCGGTATTTGCGCCGTTGTACGTCAAATCCTTGCCTTTGGATTGCAGGTAGGAAATCGCCGGACGAAGACCGAAATCGAATTGATATTGCGCGGTGACTTCGACGTTCTGCGTTTTATTTGCAACGCCGCCAGTGTGGTCCTCGTCAAAAGTACCGTAAGAAGTCATGTTACGGGTTTCGGAATACATTGTGGCCAAATAGATATTATTGGTGTCGTATTTCAGACCCGCAGTCCAGGCATCAGCTTTTTCGCCATCTGCCATATAGGCGCTGCTGTCATTTTGTTGCGCGTTGGTACGATCGGAGGACGCATAGGCTGCGCCTGCACTGATCCCCATCCCGAAATCATAGGTGGTGGAAATACCAAAACCGTCGCCATTCTCATGACGGACATCGCGGCCATTATTGGTGCCTTCGTTACCGTTGCCTGAGTCTTCGTTATTACCCTGATACTGCAGGGCAAAGCTCAGGCCATCCACCAGACCGTAGAAGTTGGTATTGCGATAGGTGGCAACGCCGTTTGCGCGGCTGGTCATGTAGATGTCGGACTGGGAATACGTATCGCCGCCGAACTCAGGCAGCATATCGGTCCAGCCTTCCACGTCATACAGCACGCCATAGTTACGGCCATAATCAAATGAGCCGTAGTCGCCAAACTTTAGACCGGCGAAGCCAAGACGAGTCCATGACTGGTTTTCAGAACCCTCGGTATTGTTGGCCTGAACGTTGTATTCCCACTGGCCGAAGCCCGTCAGTTGGTCGCTGATCTGCGTTTCACCTTTGAAACCCAGACGGACATAGGACTGGTCGCCATCTGCCGACGTGTTGTCAGAGAAATAGTGCAGCCCGTCGACTTTACCGTACAGATCGAGTTTGTTGCCGTCTTTATTATAAATCTCCGCGGCGTGAGCGGCGCCTGCAGCCATGAGAGCGGGAATGACAATTGCCAGAACTTTTCTTTTCATTTTTTCGATCCTTAAAATGGTTTTTATTATGACGTGAAGTGAACTTTCGCCAAAATCATGAATCGAATGAATCCTAATATTGTTTTAATTACTTCAGCAAATACTATAATTTTTTAAAATGTTAATATTTGCTGCGCGATTTACCGAATGAAATCTAAATTGGTTTCATGAATTGGTGGCGCAATAAATATTCACGATAAATATTAATTTATAGGTAATTGTTTGGCGCGGACAATTAAATAGTACACGTTATGGCGGACAATTTTTCATTTTGTGACGGAACGTCGGGTTTGCAAGAAGATTATGTGATCCCATTTTTATGATATCGCTCGTACGCCATAAACACTTTCATCCTGTCTAAATCCTATTAACGAGCCTTCCGGTAGACGCGCGAGACCCGAGCTATGCGTTTTGATCATGGCAACTATGACAACAATTCGGTTGTCGTCTTCATCACCTTCTTGTTGAATAGTTATGCAATATCCACGAGAAAGGATTGATGATGACGTTACGTACCCCTGTGCATACCCGTTCTAAACTGCCTGATGTGGGCACGACGATTTTTACTGTGATTGGCCAGCTATCAGCCCAACACAATGCCATCAATCTTTCTCAAGGCGCGCCCAACTTTTCCTGTGACCCTAACCTGATCGCTGGTGTAACGCGTGCGATGGAAGCAGGTCATAACCAATATGCGGCGATGACCGGTTTGCCTCCTCTTAAAGAGCGTATCGTGGACAAAATCGCGACGCTTTACGGCACGCGCTATGACGCCAGCACTGAAGTGTTGATCACCGCCAGCGCCAGTGAAGGGCTTTACTCCGCGATCAGTGGACTGGTACATCCGGGTGATGAAGTTATCTATTTTGAACCGTCTTTTGACAGCTACGCGCCTATCGTGCGGTTGCAGGGCGCTACACCGGTTGCCATCAAGCTGACGGTCCCGGAGTTTGCCGTAGACTGGGACGAAGTTCGTGCGGCAGTGACCAGCCGCACCCGCATGATCATTATTAATACGCCGCACAACCCCAGCGGGCAGGTCTTCTCTGCTGAGGATTTACAACAGCTGGCGGCGATCACCCAAAACACCGACATTATTATTTTGTCTGACGAAGTGTACGAACACGTCGTGTTTGACGAAAAGCCGCATCATGGAATGGCAACGCACCCGCAGCTGGCGGAGCGCAGTGTGATCATTTCATCATTCGGAAAAACCTATCATGTCACCGGCTGGCGCGTTGGGTATTGTGTTGCACCGGCGGAATTGATGGATGAGATTTGCAAAGTGCATCAATTTTTGATGTTTTCTGCCGATACTCCTATGCAATACGCCTTTGCTGAACACATGGCCGATCCGCAAACCTGGCTTTCGCTCTCCGCGTTTTATCAGCGCAAGCGCGATCTGTTGCAAAATTTACTGGCCGACTCGCCGTTTAAATTGCTGCCAAGCGCAGGTTCGTTCTTCCTGCTGGCTGATTACAGCCATTTCAGCGAAGAGAGCGACAGTGAAATGGTCAAACGCCTGATTACCGAATGTGGCGTGGCCACGATTCCGCTGTCGGCGTTTTACGCTGATGGCACAGATAACAAATTGATACGCCTCTCTTTTGCGAAAGATGAGGCGACATTACGGGCAGGTGCGCAGGCCCTGTGTCGGGTTAAACCACGCTAAGGAGTTTTGACATGAAATTTAACGCGTTAGTTGTCGGCATGGGATTGCTGTGTTCGTTTTCGACGTTGGCTGCAACGGAGCTACGCTACGGCCTGGAAGCAGAATATCCACCGTTTGAAAGCCGCAATGCTTCTGGCGAACTGGAAGGGTTCGACATCGATCTCGGCAAGGCGATTTGCAAAGCCGCTGAACTGAAATGCAGCTGGGTCGAAACCTCTTTTGATGCACTGATCCCAGGATTAATGGCTAAAAAATTCGACGCCATTAACTCCGCGATGAACATTACCGATCAGCGTCGGCAGAGCATCGACTTCACCCAACCGATTTACCGCATCCCGTCTCAGTTGGTGGGCAAAGCGGGCACCGGTGTAGAAGCCACGCCTGAAGGTTTAAAAGGCAAAAGCATCGGCGTATTGCAGGGTTCCATTCAGGAAACCTATGCAAAGGAGCATTGGGAAAAGCACGGTGTCACCGTGGTGTCGTATAAAGATCAGAATATGGCCTGGGGCGACCTGCTGAATGGCCGTATTGATGCTTCGCTTGTGATGTCAGCGGCCGGGCAGGCAGGTTTCCTGAGCAAACCGCAGGGTAAAGGGTTTGGATTTATCGGCAAACCGGTGTCTGACGACACGATCCTCGGCAGGGGGATCGGTTTTGGGCTGCGCAAAGGTGATGAAGCCACTAAAAAGCAGCTCGATGCGGCCATTGAAAAAGTCCGTGCTGACGGAACGATCGATAAGCTGGCGCAGAAATATTTCCCAGGTATCGATGTCAGCGTAAAATAATAAGATTGCGCCTAATTAGCCCCTGATGACGATGTCCATCAGGGGCTTTTTTATTTCGCCCACGCCCAAATTTATACTTAACTTTACGCTGATTTCGGTTCATTCCCCTCGACAGAATATATTTCTCGCTTTGTTCAGATAATCACCGCTCAACAATTGGATTTTTAACCGTTTTTGTTTAGGCTGTGCGTTCTTTCTTGCCGTCGTTTCGCCACGCGCGAAACTCATACTCACGACCATAAGGACGTTTTCTCAGGCATGAATCGCAGACGTTTTTTACAGGGCTCGCTGGCAATGGCCGCACTGAGCGGTACAACCGGACTCTCAACGCTCTTTTCCCGCGCGGCCTTTGCCGCAGATTCCGATATTGCCGACGGTCAGAGTCGTCGCTTTGACTTCTCCGTTCTGCAATCCATGGCGCACGATCTGGCGCAAACTCCGTGGGGTGGTGCGCCGCGTCCACTGCCAAATACGCTGGCGACCATGACGCCGCAGGCATATAACGCCATTCAATACGATGCGAAACAGTCGCTGTGGAACAATATTGAAGACCGTCAGCTGGACGTGCAATTCTTCCATATGGGAATGGGTTTTCGCCGCCGGGTAAGAATGTTCTCGCTGGATTCCGCCTCGTCCCAGGCGCGTGAAATTCATTTCCGTCCTGAATTGTTTAACTACAACGATGCGGGTGTGGATACGAAACAACTCGAAGGGCAAAGCGACTTAGGGTTTGCCGGGTTCCGCGCGTTCAAAGCGCCCGAACTGGCGCGTCGCGATATCGTCTCGTTCCTTGGCGCGAGCTATTTCCGTGCGGTAGATGACACGTATCAGTACGGTCTTTCCGCGCGCGGTCTGGCGATTGATACCTTTGCGGATACGCCGGAAGAGTTCCCTGATTTCACCTCGTTCTGGTTTGAAACCGTTAAGCCGGGCGATACCACCTTTACCGTCTACACGCTGCTCGACAGCCCAAGTATCACTGGCGCATATAAATTCGTGATTCATTGCGAGAAGAGCCAGGTGATCATGGAGGTGGATAACCACCTGTATGCCCGTAAAGATATCAAACAGCTCGGCATTTCTCCGATGACCAGTATGTTTGCCTGCGGCAATAACGAGCGTCGCATGTGCGATACCATTCACCCGCAAATCCACGACTCCGATCGTCTGGCAATGTGGCGCGGGAATGGGGAATGGATTTGCCGTCCGCTGAATAATCCGCAGAAATTACAGTTCAACGCTTACCAGGACAAAAACCCGAAAGGCTTTGGTCTCCTCCAGCTCGACCGCGATTTCTCCCACTATCAGGACATCATGGGCTGGTACAACAAGCGCCCGAGTCTGTGGGTTGAACCGCGCAACCAGTGGGGCAAAGGCAGCGTAGGCCTGATGGAGATCCCGACCACAGGTGAAACGCTGGATAACGTTGTGTGCTTCTGGCAGCCAGAAAAACCAGTGAAAGCGGGCGACGAGCTGGACTTCAAATATCGCCTGTACTGGAGCGCGCAGCCGCCGGTTCGTTCTCCGCTGGCAAATGTGTTCGCCACGCGTACGGGGATGGGCGGCTTCCCGGAAGGCTGGGCACCGGGCGAAAACTACCCGAAAACCTGGGCGCGTCGCTTCGCCATTGATTTTGTTGGCGGTGATTTAAAGGCCGCCGCGCCGAAAGGTATCGAACCGGTGATTACGCTCTCTAACGGTGAAGCGCGCCAGGTTGAAATCCTTTATGTTGAACCGTTCGATGGCTATCGCATTTTGTTTGACTGGTACCCAACAAACGATTCAACCGATCCGGTCGACATGCGTATGTTCCTGCGCTGTCAGGGCGATGCGATCAGCGAAACCTGGCTGTATCAGTATTTCCCGCCTGCGCCTGACAAACGTGTCTATGTTGATGACCGCGTAATGCGCTAACGTTTCTCTTTTCCTCTCCCGTTGGGAGAGGAATGAGGTGAGGGCAATGACCGACATTCCATCTGAAATCATCCTCGTGACAGACCGTATAGAACTGCGGGCGGTGGATGAACGCTACACGACCGAACTGCATAATCTGGTTATCAAAAATAAAACCTGGCTACAGACGGCATTTGACTGGGCGCAGCACGTAGGTAGTGAAGACGATACGCGCAGAAATGTGCAGAGCAATCAGATGCTGCACCAGCGCGGTTACGCGAAAATGTTTCTGATTATTCATGATGAAGCGTTGAAAGGCGTGCTCTCGTTCAATGCGATCGAGCCGACCAACAAGACGGGCTACATCGGCTATTGGCTGGATAAAGCCAGTCAGGGCCAGGGCATTCTTTCGCAGTCTTTACAGGCGTTTATGCGTTATTACGTAGAACGTGGCGAAATCCGGCGCTTCGTCATTAAATGCCGTGTCGCGAACGCGCAGAGTAACAGCGTTGCAATACGCAACGGGTTTGCGCTGGAAGGGTGCCTGAAGGAAGCCGAGTATTTGAACGGTGAGTTCGATGATGTGAACACTTACGCGAAAATTATTCGCTCACAGAGCGCCCAATAGCGGTGTGCGGGTGATTCGCTGGTTTCCATTAATCACTTTTTCGCCGCGGAGATGAATATTCTCCCCGCTTAACGCCTCAATCACGGCATCACCGCTGATATTAATTCGATGCTCGATCAGCACATCGCCACTGATGCGCGCGCGTCCCTGAATTACGACGCGGTCATCGATCATTATCGGGCCGCCGCGCAACCACGCGTGACCGCCGATTAAGACGTGATGCTTAATCACGCAGTTACCTTCCACGACGGCGTTTTCTGCCACCTGGGAGCTGTATCGAAGGGTAGGAATGGCATCCTCTTCTGTGCCCGCAATCAGCTTCGCGTTGCCATAGACTTTGGCGCAATCACAGACCCACACATTATTGAGATCGTTGCCTTCAATCAGCGCGTTATCGAACACTTCAGCACGATGTTCAATAAAGGCAAAATTCACCATCGCATCGCCGTAAATCTGGGCCTGATGCACTACCCGCGACTGGCTGACGGTGGCGTTATCGAAGATCTTCAGGATCTGTTCTCGATCCGGCGTGAGTCCAATCGCAGCCACGATCGTGCTGTTATGAAGAACGCGGGCGTTACCGTACAAATGGCATTCGCCGCGCACCTCGGAACATTGCACTGTCACGCTATCGCTAAGCCGTGCGCCGTGGCTGATGTTTGCGGCGTCTATCCAGCAGTTATCGCCGATTTGTGCGGAATGGCTTATCACACAGGCCTGAGTGATTCTGGCGTTGCCCTGAATTTTCGCCCCCGCGTAGACGACGCTGTTTTGATCGTAGATCCAGCAGGTCCCGTCATGAGAAAGGGCGCTTTCGTCATCTAGCCACCCGCCCTGGGTTCCGGCGGTCACATCGTGAAAATCGCGCGTGGCAATAATTTGCCGCAGCGTGACGGTCGATTTCGTCTCTCCGTCGTGCGAATGATAAAGTCGGGTTTCGTCGCTGAGTCGGTATTTTTTCATCGTGTTATCTCTGCTGGGCGTCTTACTAAACGTAGCAAACTTTACGACTTGCGAAGTACTGGCAACGGAATCACAAACCCCTTAAACTAGCATTTCAAATATAATTTATAGTTTAAAATTAATGCATAAAAGAAACAAATCCCAACAAATTCTTAACTTACCGTCCGGTTATTTTGGGATGGTTTTGGGAACGATTGGTATGGGCTTCGCGTGGCGCTATGCCAGCACTATCTGGTCTGTATCACGCTGGCCGGGTGAGATGTTGGTTACGCTGGCGGTGCTGATATGGTCTTTCCTGACCGTGGCGTTTATCATCCGCGCGGTGCGTTTTCCGCGCAGCGTGCTGGCGGAAATGCGTCATCCGGTGATGAGTAGTTTTGTCAGCCTGTTTCCGGCCACCACAATGCTGGTGGCGATTGGATTCGTCCCCTGGTGTCGCCCCGTCTCGCTGGTGTTATTCGGAACAGGCGTGGTGATTCAACTCGGCTATTCCGCCTGGCAAAGCGCCGGGCTGTGGCGCGGGAAACACCCTGAAGAGGCGACCACGCCAGGTTTGTATCTCCCGACCGTCGCCAACAATTTTATTAGCGCGATGGCTTGCGGCGCGCTGGGTTACCACGATGCCGGACTGGTCTTTTTAGGCGCAGGCGTTTTTTCCTGGCTGAGCCTTGAGCCGGTTATTTTGCAGCGATTGCGCAGTAACGGTGAATTACCGTCGCCGTTGCGCACGTCGCTGGGCATCCAGCTGGCGCCTGCGCTGGTGGCCTGTAGCGCGTGGCTGAGTGTGAACGGTGGCGAAGCCGACACTTTTGCCAAAATGCTCTTTGGTTACGGCCTGCTGCAGCTGCTGTTTATGCTGCGCCTGATGCCGTGGTATCTCTCGCAGCCGTTTAACGCTTCTTTCTGGAGCTTCTCGTTCGGTGTCTCCGCGCTGGCGACGACCGGGTTGCATCTGGGACACAGCAGTTCGTCAGGTTTTTTTGCTGCCCTTGCAGTGCCGCTGTTTATTTTTACTAACTGCATCATCGCGCTGTTGCTCGTGCGCACCTTTATTTTGCTGATGCAGGGAAAGCTATTGGTTCGTTCAGATAAAGCAACGCTTATGCAAACTGAGGAAAAAGAATGACGCTCGTCGATGACAATTACTTTACCGAAAAATATGGCATGACCCGAACTCACTCCGATGTGGTGTACAGCGCAGGGATCGTGAAACCGGGCAAAACGCTGGATCTGGGCTGCGGTAATGGCCGCAACAGTCTGTATCTGGCGGCGAACGGCTATGACGTGACCGCTTGGGACAAAAACCCGATGAGCATCGAGAATCTCGATCGCATCAAAGCGGAAGAGGGGATTACCAACCTGCAGGCGTCGATCAAGGATCTGAACAGCCTGAGTTTTGACGGTGAGTACGATTTTATTCTCTCGACCGTGGTGATGATGTTCCTGGAAGCGAAAACCATTCCCGGACTGATTGCCAACATGCAGCGTTGCACCAAGCCGGGCGGCTATAACCTGATTGTCGCGGCGATGGATACCGACGATTATCCGTGTAACGTTGGTTTCCCGTTTGCGTTCAAAAGTGGTGAATTGAGCCACTATTACGAAGGCTGGGAAACGCTGAAATATAACGAAGACGTCGGTGAATTACATCGCACCGACGCCAACGGTAATCGCATTAAATTGCGCTTCGCCACACTGCTGGCGCGTAAACCAGCTTAACGCGCAGCCAGCAGGCAAATCTGCAGGGCCGTTTTGTATGAGGCCTCGAACGACGACAGCGGTAAAAACTCAAACTTCGAGTGGAAGTTGTGCGCGCCGGTGAAGAAGTTCGGGGTCAGCAGGCCTTTTGCTGACAGCGCCGCGCCGTCGGTTCCACCGCGCATCGGCGTCGGTTTTGGCGTGATACCGAGTGATTCCATTGCCTCAAACATCAGATCGATCGCACGGCGATCTTCGCCAATCGCATTGCTGATGTTGCTGTAGGTATCTTCAATCTTATATTCCACTTTTGCGGTCGGATGCTGAGCAGCAATCTTGTCGACAACGTCGATAATCTGCTGTTTACGTGCCGCGAAGCTGTCGCTACCGAAATCACGGATATTGGCTTTCAATACGGCTTCATTTTGCCCGGCCTGGATGCCGTTAAACCAAATATAGCCTTCACGTCCTTCGGTGCATTCCGGCGTTTGCTGGCGATCGAAATGGCTCATGTAATCCATCGCCATCAGCAGCGGATTGACCAGCACGCCTTTTGCGGACATGGGATGTGCCGTCACGCCGGTAAAGCGGATCTGCGCCGCCGCCGCGTTGAAGTTCTCAAACACGATTTCACCCAACTCACAGCAGTCGATAGTCCAGGCAAAATCGACGTCAAAGCGTTTCAGATCAAGCGCCTTCGCCCCGCATAGACCAATCTCTTCGTCAGGCACAAACGCTACCACGATATCGCCGTGCTGATGCTCCGCCGTCAGGTTTTCCAGCACCGTCATCACCACTGTGACGGCTGCTTTATTATCGGCACCTAATACACTGGTCCCGTCGCTGAAAATAATCTCTTCATTGGGATAAGCCTTAATTTCAGGATGGTTATTAATACGTAACCAGATCGATTTTTCTTTATTCAGGCAAAGGTCTTCTCCTGCAAATGTTAATATTTGCGGATGAATATCCGGTGATAATCCAACGTCTACCGTATCAATATGGGTAATAAAACCGATGCGCGGCGCACCTGGGACATTGCCTTTTTTGACGGCAGTGACCGTCGCAAATTTATCGATCACAATGTCGCTTAAACCCAGTGATTTCAGCTCATTAGCCAGTTCTCGAGCCATCTCATGTTGGCCTGGCGTGGAGGGTAGCGTTTTTACTTTTGGATCACTTTGGCTGGTGATGGATAAATAACGGAAAAAGCGTTGGGTTAATTGACTAGAGAGTTGTGAAGCCACAGTGAATTCCTCTTTACACCCGTCATACTTCAATTTTCAGATGCGTTGGCTGCGTTCATTCACCCCAGTCACATAGTTATCTATGCTCCTGGGGATTCACGCACTTGCCGCCTTCCTGAAATTTGAATTATTTAGGCTGATTTTATTTTTCAGGTGTTTGCATTGTTACTTTAATGGTATTTATGAATTGGCAAAAGAATTAATTAGCCGTCGAATTAAAAGACAGGAAAACACAATGAATAGCAAACTGACAACTTTAGCCCTGGCCTTAGCCGCACTGACGGTCAGTTCCACCGTCGCGGCCAAAACGCTGGTGTATTGCTCCGAAGGATCACCGGAAAACTTCAATCCTCAGTTGTATACCTCTGGCACCAGCGTGGATGCCAGCGCTGTGCCGGTTTATAACCGGCTGGTGGATTTTAAACCCGGCACAACTGAGCTGGTGCCGAGTCTGGCAGAGCGCTGGGACGTGAGCGAAGACGGAAAGGTTTATACCTTCCATCTGCGTAAAGGTGTGAAATTCCAGAGTAATAAATTCTACAAACCGACGCGTGATTTTAACGCCGACGATGTGATTTTCTCGTTTATGCGCCAGAAAGACGTCAATCATCCGTATCATAACGTCTCGAACGGCAGCTATTCCAACTTTGAAAGTCTGGAGTTTGGCAGCCTGATCACCGCCATCGACAAGGTCGATGATCACACGGTGCGCTTCACGCTGGCTCACCCTGAAGCGCCGTTTGTTGCTGACCTGGCGTGGTATTTCGCCTCGATCCTGTCCTCCGAATACGCCGATGCGATGCTGAAAGCCGGTACGCCGGAAAAAGTGGATATGGATCCTATCGGAACCGGGCCGTTCAAACTGGCGCAGTATCAGAAAGATTCGCGCATTCTCTTTACCGCGTTCCCGGAATACTGGCAGGGCAAATCAAAGCTGGATCATCTGGTGTTTAGCATCACCCCGGACGCGTCCGTGCGTTACGCCAAAGTGGAGAAGAATGAGTGTCAGGTGATGCCATTCCCGAATCCTGCTGAACTGCCGCGCATGAAGGCCAACAAAGATATTAACCTGATGAGTAAAGCCGGGTTAAACACGGGTTTCCTGGCCTTCAACACGCAAAAACCTCCGCTGGATAATGTGAAAGTGCGTCAGGCGCTGGCGATGGCGATTAACAAACCCGCGATCATTGATGCGGTCTTCCACGGCACCGGAACGGCGGCGAAAAACCTGCTGCCACCGGGCGTATGGAGCGCAGACAGCGAGCTGAAAGATTACGAATACGATCCTGAAAAAGCCAAAGCGTTGCTGAAAGAAGCCGGATTTGCCAACGGCGTGACCGTGGATTTGTGGGCTATGCCGGTGCAGCGTCCGTATAACCCGAACGCAAAAAGGATGGCTGAAATGATCCAGGCCGATTGGGCGAAGATTGGCGTGCAGACTAAAATCGTCACCTATGAGTGGGGTGAATATCTCAAGCGCGTGAAGGGCGGTGAACATCAGGCGGCGCTGATGGGCTGGACAACGGCAACGGGCGATCCGGATAACTTCTTTGGCCCGCTATTTACCTGTACTTCAGCGAATGGCGGTTCAAATTCGGCGAAATGGTGCTATCAACCGTTTGATAAAATCATCGCTAAAGCAAAATCGATAACCGATCAGAATAAACGTGCGGCGCTTTACAAAGAGGCGCAACAAATGATGCACGACCAAATGCCTGCGGTGATGATTGCGCACTCAACAATTTTTGAGCCGGTGAGAAAAGAAGTCACGGGTTATGAAATTGACCCGTTTGGCAAACATCTGTTCTGGCAAGTGGATATTAAGTCACCATAAATCACTGCCCGGCACCCCGCCGGGCAGTCTTTTCTCAATTTGTGCTCTCTGCGGCATTATTTAGCACTACACGCTCCCCAGTCTTTTGCTATAACTTCAAATGCATATCTGCATATAACAGGGATTTACCATCATGCGTACTCAAGCTTTTTTTAAAGTTGCAGTGCTCTCTGGCTTGCTGGCATTAGCGGGCTGTGCGTCGAAAGTGGCGCAACCCGATCAATATTCGGGTTTTTTAAAAGATTATTCCGGCTTGCAGGAAACAACATCTGCAACAGGCAAACCGACGTTACGTTGGGTTGATCCTTCTTATGACCCGTCTAAATACGACAGCATTGTTTATAACCCAATTACCTATTATCCGGTCCCTAAGCCAACGACTCAAATTGGTCAGAAATTACTTGATGACCTGCTGGCTTATACGAATACCAAAATGAAAGCGGCAATGGCGCAACATAAGCCCCTTGTGGCAACACCTGGCCCACGCAGCCTGATCTTCCGTGGCGCAGTAACCGGTGTGAGCTCGAAGAAAGAAGGTCTGCAATTCTATGAAGTGGTGCCAGTTGCGCTGGTCATTGCCGGGACGCAAATGGCGTCAGGCCACCGTACCATGGACACTCACCTCTATTTTGAAGGTGAGCTGATTGACGCTGCCACTGGTAAACCGGTCATCAAAGTGGTTCGTAAAGGCGAAGGCAGTGAGCTGAATAACGAAAACTCACCAATGACTCTGGCAACGCTGAAGAAAGTTGTGGATGACATGGCGACGGATGCCACCATGTTTGACGTCAAAAATAAAAAATAAATCCTCATCCGGCCTGTTCTGCAGGCCGGATATCTCTACGCTTCACGCCATCCGTAACCGTTTGAACCAGGTTTCCGGTTTCGTAAACATCACCATATTTCCGGTCAGGATCAGCACTATTCCGGCAATACCGTTCACATGCCAGACGTAACCTTCATAAACTGTCGAGATGGACAAGGCGACCAGCGGGAATAACAACGTGCTGTACGCTGCTTTCCCGGCACCAATCCGCCCGATCAGCGTAAAATAAGCCCCGAACGCGATAACCGAACCAAAAATGGCCAGATACAGCAGGGCCCCCATATAGCTCACCGTCCATTCAGGCGCGAAGTTATCGCCACGAATCAGCGCGATGCCTCCCATAACCAGCGTCCCGTAGGTCATGGCCCATGCGTTGGTGGTCAGCGTTTCCAGACCGTTGCGCTGATGGCGCAGGCTGATCATGTTTCCCAATGAAAACCCGTACGTTCCCAACGCGGAAAGGCCGATACCGAGCAACAGTTCCTGGCTCCAGCCGCTCGCCAGCAGATCGTCCCAGAACAGGGTGATGATGCCGAGCATGCCCAGAACAGCCGCGAACCCGAAGCGTGCAGGTGGGCGCTGCCCGAAGAAAATAAAGCTATTGATCGCGTTATACAGCACGGCCATGGAGAAAATAACGGACTCCAGCCCGGTGTTGATATACGCCGCCGCGGTGTAAAAACACCAAAAGTTGAAGCAGAACACGCAGCATCCCTGAACCATACAGAACAGGTGATCGCGCAACACCATTTTGCGCAGGCGACCCAGCGCCAGCAGAACTATCATGATGGTGGCGCTGGCCACGGCAAAGCGCCAGAAAATGGAAACCGGTGCGGCCACCGGCCCTTGTTGCAGGAAAATGGCAATCCAGGTGGTTCCCCAGATAAGCACGACCAGGCCATATAACAATGCGTTCATTTTTATCTCTTATCAAACGGCAAAGGCGGATTGTCACCTGCGTTGGGCTGACGCGCTGTCAGCATCTTGCGGCTGACTTGCAAAATCTTGCGCTTTTTTATTGCGTCACCGCTGGCATCAACGGGCAACACTTCATAGACTAACGATCTGTTTAATTGCCAGCTTATGACGGTTATGTCCCGCGCCTACGACACTTTCGAAACGCTTCGCCAACAAAATGCCGTGCTGCGGGAAACGGTCGCGCTCAACTCTGGCATTCAACTGGCGGCGTGGTTTAACAAGCACGACACCGTCACGGTCAAAAGCAACCATCACACCTTGAGCCTGTATGTCGCGGATGGCTACGAGAGCTACCATAAAACCGCCAGCGGCTGGAAAAACGGCGGTGGGCCGGATCGTTTTTGCCTGATGCCGGAGCAGAGCGAATCAAGCTGGGATATCCGTGATGATTTGTCGTTTGTGCATCTTTACTGCACCGATGAACATTTGCGGGGCATTGGCGAGCAGATTTGGGACAAAAGCCCGGCGTCGATTGCGCTGGATGAAAAGACCTTCGCCAGCGACCCTAAAATCGCCATGCTGTACCGTCAGTTTTTGCTGGGCTGCGACTGGCAGCAGGCCGCCAATCAGCTGACGTTAAGCACCGCCAGCACGTTACTCCTGACCCATCTGATCCAGCACTATTCCAGCGTGCAGTGGAAGTTGCCGATAGTGACGGGCGGGCTGTCGCCCTTCGTGCTAAAAACGGTGGTTGAGTATATTGATAGCCATCTCTCACAGCCGTTGACGTTAGCGGAACTGGCGGCGGTGGCGTCATTAAGTGAATACCATTTCGCGCGCATGTTCCGCCAGTCGATGAAGATGGCGCCGCATCAATACGTTATGCATCAGCGAATGGAAAAAGCAAAAGCGCTGGTCCAGTTCACCCAGCAGCCGTTAACGGATATCGCCATGGTCTGCGGCTTCAGTTCGGCGAGTCATTTCAGCAACCGGTTTAAAGCGACGACGGGGCGCACGCCTTCGCAGCTACGCGCGGCGAAAATGTGAAAATACGGCATAACAGATGCCGCCCGCGATTAACCCCCAGAACGCCGAACCAATCCCTAACAGCGTCACGCCGCTGGCCGTCACCAGAAACGTCACCAGCGCAGCATCGCGCTCGGTTTCGTGCTGGAGCGCCTGAAACAAACTTCCCCCCATCGTGCCCAGCAGCGCCAGCCCGGCCAGGGTTTGGATCCAGCTCAGCGGCAGCGCAGCCATCAGCGCGGTGATCGAGCCACCAAAAATGCCTGCGAGCAGATAAAATACTCCGGCCGCGGCGGCGGCTAACCAGCGCTTATTGGCCTCCGGATGAGCATCAGGGCTTTGGCAAATGGCTGCCGTAATGGCGGCGATGCAGATCGAATATACGCCGAACGGTGAGAACAGCAGGGCCAATCCGCCCGTAAAAATCATCAATGGGGAAACCGCAACCGGATAGCCGGAGGCTTTCATCGTGGCGAATCCGGGCGCATTTTGAGAGGCCATCGTCACCAGAAAGAAGGGCAGCCCAACACTCATCAGGGTGGTGAACGTGAATGTAGGCGCAATAAACTCCGGCATCACCACCGAGAACATGAGTTTATCTGTGACAATGTCACCTCCCAGCCCGGCTACAAATCCACCCACGACCAGCGTGGCGACAATCGCATAGCGCGGTATGATGGCCTTCGCGATGAGCCATGCCAGCAGCATGCTGCCGCACAGCAGGAAATGGTCTTGCAGATGACTGAACGCCTGCAATCCGAATTGCAGCAATACACCCGCGAGCATCGCCGCCGCGAGAGTGTGGGGAATAATCTTCATCAGTCGGGCAAACAGCCCCGTCAGTCCGCAGAGCAGAATCAGCGCATTAGCGAAAATAAACACGCCGATGGTTTCACTCAGCGTCACGCCCTGCAGGCTGGTGGCGAGCAGAGCCGCGCCAGGCGTGGACCACGCTGTTAAAACTGGGGCGCGATACCAGAGTGAAAGCGCAAGCGTACTAACGCCCATCCCCAGACCCAGTGCGGTCATCCAGCCTGCGATTTGGTGTGAACTCGCGCCTGCCGTTGCAGCAGCTTGCCAGACGATGGCCGCGGAACTGGCATAGCCCACCAGCACTGCGACAAATCCGGCTAATACGGCTGGGAAAAGTGAAGAGGGATTACGCATTGTGACTCCGTTGTGCGTTATAGCGTCCGTGGTAATGTAGCACTGTGCGCTATAGCGTACAAGTGGTACACTTGCCTGCAACGGGAGGCATTATGACTATCACTCAACATCTTGCGACAACCTTAAAGACAGAGCGTCAGGCGCGGGGTTGGAGCTTATCAAAACTCGCCGATGAGACGGGCGTATCCAAAGCGATGCTCGGGCAAATCGAGCGTAATGAGTCCAGCCCGACGGTGTCGACGCTGTGGAAAATCGCCACGGGCCTGAACGTGCCTTTTTCCGCGTTTATCTCCCCAGAAGAGCAGCCGCAACCGGTGTTTGATCCGCAGCAGCAGACGATGGTGGTAAAGCCGTTATTCCCGTGGGATGACACGCTTAAGTTTGACCATTTTTCGATCACGCTTGCGCCGGGTGCTCTCAGTGAGTCAACGCCGCATGAAGCGGGCGTTGTTGAACATGTGGTGGTGATAAGCGGCGAGCTGGAGATGTGTATCGAGGGCCACTGGCGCACAATTTTAGCGGATTCGGGCGTGCGTTTTGCGGGTGATAAACCCCACGCGTACCGCAACAGCAGTAGCCAGACAGTGCATTTTCACTCTTTGATCCACTATCCCCGCTAACCCTACGCAAAACTGTTTCGCTGTCGCATACTTCTGACTACAATAGCCGCCATTTTGACCATAACGGATAACGACGAAGTATGCGCCTGCAATCCCATCATCTTGAACTTTTAAGCCCGGCTCGCGACGCCTCCATCGCCCGTGAAGCGATTCTTCACGGTGCGGACGCGGTCTATATCGGCGGCCCTGGCTTTGGCGCTCGCCATAACGCCAGCAACAGCCTGCAGGATATTGCGGAGCTGGTGCCGTTTGCCCATCGTTTTGGTGCAAAAGTGTTCGTGACCCTGAACACCATTCTTCATGATGATGAACTTGAACCCGCCCAACGCCTGATTACCGATCTGTATCAGACCGGCGTCGATGCGCTGATCGTTCAGGACATGGGCGTGCTCGAGCTGGATATTCCGCCGATTGAACTGCATGCCAGTACCCAGTGCGATATTCGTACCGTTGAAAAAGCGAAGTTTCTGTCTGACGTAGGCTTTACCCAGATCGTTCTGGCGCGCGAGCTGAATCTGAATCAAATCCGCGACATTCACCAGGCCACTGACGCTAACATTGAATTCTTCATCCACGGTGCGCTGTGTGTGGCGTATTCCGGCCAGTGCAATATTTCCCATGCGCAGACCGGGCGCAGCGCCAACCGTGGCGATTGCTCGCAAGCGTGTCGTTTGCCTTACACGCTGAAAGACGATCAGGGCCGCGTCGTGGCGTTCGAAAAACATCTGCTGTCGATGAAAGACAACGATCAGACGGCAAACCTGGCGGCGCTCATCGATGCGGGTGTGCGCTCCTTCAAAATTGAAGGTCGCTACAAAGACATGAGCTACGTGAAGAACATCACCGCGCATTATCGCCAGATGCTTGACGCCATTATTGAAGATCGTGGCGACCTGGCGCGCTCGTCTGCTGGCCGTACCGAACATTTCTTCATTCCGTCCACGGATAAAACGTTCCACCGCGGCAGCACGGATTACTTTGTGAATGCGCGTAAAGACGATATCGGTGCGTTTGATTCGCCGAAATTTATCGGCCTGCCGGTGGGTGAAGTGTTAAAAGTATCCAAAGATCACCTGGACGTAAAAGTGACCGAAACGCTGGCTAACGGTGACGGGCTGAACGTGATGATCAAACGCGAAATCGTCGGTTTCCGCGCCAATACCGTCGAGAAAACGGGTGAGAATCAGTATCGCGTCTGGCCGAACGAAATGCCTGCGGATCTGTACAAAGCCCGCCCGAATGCTGCGCTTAACCGTAACCTCGACCATAACTGGCAGCAGGCGCTGTTGAAAACCTCCAGTGAACGTCGTATTGCGGTGGATATTGAGCTGGGTGGTTGGGAAGAACAGCTGATCCTGACCATGACCAGTGAAGATGGCGTGAGCGTGACCCATACCCTGGACGGTCAGTTTGAGGTGGCGAATAACGCAGAGAAGGCGATGAACAGCCTGAAAGACGGCGTGGCGAAGCTGGGACAAACGATCTATTACGCCCGCGACATTACGCTAACGCTGCCGGACGCACTGTTCGTGCCGAACAGCCAGCTTAACCAGTTCCGCCGCGAAACCGCAGAAATGCTTGATGAAGCGCGCCTGGCCAATTACCCGCGCGGGAGCCGCAAAGCGGTGTCTGTCCCTGCGCCGGTTTATCCGGATTCTCATTTGTCATTCCTGGCGAACGTGTACAACCACAAAGCGCGCGAGTTTTATCATCGTTACGGCGTGCAATTAATTGATGCGGCGTATGAGGCGCACGAAGAGAAGGGCGATGTGCCGGTGATGATCACCAAGCACTGTTTGCGCTTCGCCTTTAACCTGTGCCCAAAACAGGCGAAGGGTAATATCAAAAGCTGGAAGGCCACACCTATGCAGTTGGTGAATGGTGATGAAGTGTTAACGTTGAAATTTGACTGCCGTCCCTGCGAAATGCACGTGATTGGCAAAATGAAAAATCACATCTTCAAAATGCCACAACCGGGAAGCGTTGTGGCCTCTGTTAGCCCCGAAGATCTGATGAAAACCCTGCCGAAGCGCAAGGGCGTTTAATCACAGAAAGTGGGTATCGGGTTTGCGCGACTTCTGCCAGTGGTGATGTTCGCGCAAGCCATCTGCTGACTCCTCTGCGACACATCTGAGTTCATCGCTATCAGCTTCGTGACGGAGCTGATGATCAACGTTCTTTACCCACAAAAATTCATGCCCATTATGTCCTGCCATCAACTGACCTGAAAAAAGCGCACAGGTTAACAGTATCATTGATAACATTTTTTTTACCATTATCTCATCACCGCATCACATTTTGCGGCCATAATGCCAATAGTTACCTTGAGTTACTATTCGGGAGTGAAATTTATCGCAAATAATTTGTCAGTACAGCCTTACAATCTGAGTGTTGTGCAGAAAATATACGACGTGAGTTATATTTCAACAAATATAATACGCGATACAGGATTATATTATTTGTTGTTATTAACTGAAATAGATGATCGCGACATCTATTAATATGCGCGTGTCATATAGTACAACGTTGAAAAAGAACGAATGCCAAATAATTATTTCCTTTTTGGGTCTGAGGGGTAATAATGGCGAGGCGATTTGTTTTATATGTATTAATCATGGATTATCCATTTAAATGAACAAACTATTTACCGCTGTAATCCCTGGGATTGCAGCCATTGCTCTCGCCACCATTGGCTATACTCTCCACAGCAACAAGCCAGACTACCTCAAAGCAGCGGAGGAGCGGGTGAGCTCTTATCTGACCAGTGAGTACGGACGGGTATCATGTCAAAGCCAAAAAATAAACGATGATGCCTGGGCGATGAATTGTCTCTCTTCCGCGAAGAGCATAAAATTTGAGTTTATGGTTTACCCGGCGGGACGCGCGCCTTATGGTGTCGCTCGGCCTTATTATATTGAGGCTGTAAATGGTTATGCTAAACAAAGTGCCGGACAAGGGCTGATGCAATATCTGCAAATTAATAGTAAAACGCTTATTGCGGCATCCTGAAAAACTTTCCTGACGCCACATTAGACCGCGACGTTGTT
This sequence comes from Lelliottia sp. GFLA7, assembly GCF_056490165.1. NCBI lineage: Bacteria > Pseudomonadati > Pseudomonadota > Gammaproteobacteria > Enterobacterales > Enterobacteriaceae > Lelliottia > Lelliottia sp. GFLA7. The sequence goes on from NZ_JBWLAQ010000002.1 coordinate 50,244, forward strand.
TAACCTTTGTTGAAGGTATGGGTGTTAGGTTTATTACGATCCGCAACCTGGTATGGAATACCGGGAACGTAGATAACAAAATACAAATCTATCCATGCAAGCATTTACCGCCAGATAATGGCGGTTTTTTTGCCTGAAATTCCTTTTTTTGCTATTCGCTGACGACGAGAAACTGCTTGCGGTACTGCGCGGGCGAGAGGGCAAAATGTTGCCGAAAATGGTGTCGCAGAGTGGCGGCGTGACCGAACCCTGTCTGCGCCGCGATACTGTCGATACTCAGCCGACTCGTTTCAAGATAATCCTTTGCCCGCAGCAGACGTTCGTTGAGCATCCAGCGCGCTGGCGTCGTCCCCGTGGCATCAGCGAAACGACGTAAAAAAGTGCGCTGACTCATCCCGACGCGCGCGGCCAATGAACTGACGCTATGACTGACGGTCAGGTGCTGGTGCAGGAAATCAAAAAGCTGTCCGAGCCGTTCACTTTCCCTTAATTGGGCGACCGGACGACGCATCAGCTGCGTTTGTGCGCCATCGCGATGCGGAGGAATAACCAAACGGCGAGCCACATGATTGGCGGCTTCCATTCCATAATCGCGACGGACTACATGCAAACACAGGTCAATCCCTGCGGCACTGCCCGCAGACGTCAGAATGTCGCCCTCATCCTGATACAGCACATCTTCCACCACGGTAATGTCAGGAAACCGTGTCTTTAGCGTCTCGGTGTACCGCCAGTGCGTGGTGGCATTGCGTCCGTTCAGCAATCCCGAAGCCGCAAGGACAAAAACGCCTGAGCAAATCGACAAGAGCTGACAGCCTCGCGCGTGGGCGTCACGCAGAGCATTGCATAATTCAGCGGGAACGATTTTGTCAACGCCACGCCAGCCGGGGATCACCACCAGGTCGGCAGTGTTGAGCAACGACAGATCGCCATCCGCGAGCACCCTAATCCCTCCGGTTGCCCGAAGTTCGCCTTTATCTACCGCCGCGACGGCAAAACGATACCAGTCATCGCCCATTTCAGGGCGCGGCAGGCCGAAGATTTCCACCGCCACCCCAAATTCGAAAGTACAGAGCCCGTCATAGGCCAGTACCACCACGCGTGGTGATGGGGGCTGTCGTAACTTTGTCATCTTCTTGTTGTTTTCTGGCATGACCGCTGGCATTCACTGGCTGAATTTCTGGATAAAGTACTGTTAACACAAACGCCCAACAGGAGAAAGCGCCATGAGTTACGTCACTGAATTTCCCGCTGCAGACCCGAAGGAGTCTGTCGCCCATTTTCTGCGCCGCCTGAGCGTCGAAACCGACTGTGCCGATGTACACCACGCCATAACGCAGCAGGAACAGGACTTTGTGTTACTGCACGTGGTGGGGCAGCCTGAGCAGTTTGCGCGTCGCCATTTGCCGGGGGCAATTCATCTGCCGTGGTCCGCCATCAATGCCGAAACCATGGCGCAATGGCCAGAGGGTACGCTGTTCGTGGTCTACTGCGCAGGGCCGCATTGCAACGGAGCGGACAGAGCTGCGCTAAAACTGTCCCGACTCGGTCTGCCGGTCAAAATCATGATTGGCGGCATCACGGGCTGGGAAGATGAACATTTTGCGTTTGCCTCTGACGAACGCCCTCAAGATGAATAAAATTCATCTGACATGAATTTTTCTCGGTTGCCGTCGCGGCAGTGATATGACATCTTTTGGACATATAGCCATCCAGAAGTCTAAAGCTTCAATTGATGAATTATCACTGTCTGCAATCAATTGCGGGCAGCTAAGGAGAAAACCATGCAAAGACAACACGCCCCGTACCGCGCCGATGTAGTAGGCAGCTTTTTACGTCCTGATGCGATCAAGCAGGCGCGACTCAAATTCGCCAGCGGCGAAATCGACGCCGGAACGCTGCGTAATATCGAGAATGACGCGATTCGTCACGTGGTTGAGCAACAGTGCGCCTGCGGCCTGCATGTGGTGACTGACGGCGAATTTCGCCGTGCGTGGTGGCATTTCGACTTCTTTGATGGTTTGCAGGGCGTTGAGCGCTACGATTCCAGTCAGGGCATTCAATTTAACGGCGTACAGACCAAAGCGCACGGCGTGCGCGTCACCGGTAAATTAGGCTTTGGCGATCATCCAATGCTTGAGGATTTCCGCTATCTGAAAAGCATCAGTGGTAACGCCCAGCCGAAAATGACCATTCCCAGCCCGAGCGTGCTGCATTTCCGCGGTGGCCGTAAAGATATCGATGCGACCGTTTATCCGGATCTGGACGTCTATTTTGATGACCTTGCAACAACCTGGCGCGACGCGATTCATGCGTTCTATGAGGCAGGTTGCCGCTATTTGCAGTTGGATGACACCGTCTGGGCGTACCTGTGTTCCGACGATCAGCGTCGCCAGATTCGCGAGCGCGGTGATGATGCAGACCAACTGGCGTTGACCTATGCCCGCGTATTGAACAAAGCCCTGGAAGGCAAACCAGACGACCTGACCATCGGGTTGCATGTCTGTCGCGGCAATTTCCGCTCGACCTGGATTTCTGAAGGCGGATACGAGCCCGTGGCTGAAATTCTCTTCGGGACGGTGAATGTCGATGCCTTTTTCCTTGAATACGATAACGATCGCAGTGGTGATTTTGCGCCGTTACGGTTTGTCCGTCCCGGGAAACAGCAGGTCGTTCTGGGGCTGATCACCACCAAAAATGGCGAGCTGGAAAATCCGCAGGGCGTCAAAGCGCGTCTGGAAGAGGCCGCGCAATATGTGGCAAAAGACCAGATTTGCCTGAGTCCTCAGTGCGGCTTTGCCTCCACGGAAGAGGGCAACAGCCTGAGCGAAACCCAACAGTGGGATAAAGTTCGTCTGGTGACGCAAATCGCCGCCGACGTCTGGTAATCCTTCCCGCACAGCGTTGCACTTTTATAATGCAGCGCTGTGCCATTCTGAGTCGTTCCGCTCCTGTTATTCCCGCCTTACATTCCTTTCAGCTTCTCACTGTTTCTCGATAACACGCTAAAAAAGCGATTATTTTCTGTTCTGGCACTCTTTTTGCTCTGCCTAATCCTGTCAAAGACGTTTTGCTTTTTCTGCGTCCACGCCGTAACGGACGTATTCGCACAGCTTTCTTTTCAGGAGTGAAAATATGCATCGTCGTACCTTGTTAAAAGCTTTTGCGCTGTCGGCTTCCGTGGCGGCTATGGGAATGAGTTTTGGTGTGCAAGCTGCTGACACCATCAAAATTGGGATCATGCATTCGCTCTCGGGCACGATGGCGATCTCTGAAACGCCCCTTAAAGACGTCGCGCTGATGACGATCGATGAAATCAACGCCAAAGGCGGCGTGCTGGGCAAAAAGCTGGAGCCGGTGGTGGTTGACCCCGCATCAAACTGGCCGCTGTTTGCTGAAAAAGCCCGTCAGTTACTCAGCCAGGACAAAGTGGCGGCGGTCTTTGGCTGCTGGACATCGGTTTCCAGAAAATCGGTGTTGCCAGTCTTTGAAGAGGTGAACGGGCTGTTGTTCTACCCGGTGCAGTATGAGGGCGAAGAGATGTCACCAAACGTCTTCTACACTGGCGCCGCGCCAAATCAGCAGGCCATCCCGGCGGTGGAATATCTGATGGGTGAAGACGGCGGGAGTGCTAAACGCTTCTTCCTCTTGGGCACTGACTACGTTTATCCGCGTACCACCAACAAAATTCTGCGCGCGTTCCTGCATTCGAAAGGCGTGCAGGACAAAGACATCGAAGAGGTTTACACCCCGTTTGGTCACAGCGATTACCAGACCATTGTCGCCAATATCAAGAAATTCTCCGCGGGCGGAAAAACGGCGGTGGTGTCGACCATCAACGGCGACTCCAACGTTCCCTTCTACAAAGAACTGGCAAACCAGGGCGTAAAAGCGACCGACGTGCCGGTGGTGGCGTTCTCGGTGGGTGAAGAGGAGCTTCGCGGCATCGACACCAAACCGCTGGTGGGTAACCTTGCGGCGTGGAATTACTTTGAGTCAGTTGATAACCCAACCAACCAGGCGTTTGTCGCGGCCTATAAAGCCTATGCCAAAGCGCATAACTTGCCGAACGCCGACACCGTCGTAACGAATGATCCGATGGAAGCGACCTACGTGGGGATCCATATGTGGGCGCAGGCGGTTGAGAAAGCTGGCACCACGGATGTGGATAAAGTGCGTGCCGCCATGGCCGGACAATCTTTCAAAGCGCCGTCAGGCTTTACGCTGACCATGGACGCAACCAATCACCATCTGCATAAGCCGGTGATGATTGGGGAAATCGAAGGTAACGGCCAGTTCAACGTGGTCTGGCAGACCGATGCAACGGTACGTGCTCAGCCGTGGAGCCCGTACATTCCCGGTAACGATAAAAAGCCAGAACAACCGATGAAAACCGCCAGCAACTAACACCGGTCACGGAGAAAAGCCATGAACGTAATGCGTATGTTCGTCGCAATAGTATGGCTTGCCGGTCTGCTGCCAGGGATGGCGCAGGCGTCGGATGCGGACACCTTTGTCGCCGCGAGCCGCAGCCAGCAAACCACGCTACTTGAGCAATGGGCCGTCAGCCCGGATCCGTCGCGCCTGCCGCTGTTGCAGGCGCTGCAAAAAGAAAATCTCTTTGTCGATGCGCAAAAGCACGCGTTTACCCGGGTGAAGGGAGAAATGACGGCTCTTGGGGAAAACGCCCAGGCAGCGGGCGAACCCAAGGCGGTTCGTCTCACCAACCGCCTGCGCAATCACTCTTCCACCGCACTGGCCACGCATCAGTTAGTGAGTGACAACGTCACGGAAAGGTTGGGCGCAGCGATACAATTACAGCGCGATGCCACGCCGACGATGCTGAATTTATTGCAGCAGCGTCTGCAGGCGGAAAAAGACGACAAGGTGCGTGCGGCGCTGGAAGCGGCGCTGGCAAATCTGCTGCTCGCTAGCCCGCAGGCTGAGGTGCGTTTGCAGGCGGTTGCGCTGCTGGGGCACTCGTCCGATCCCGAAACGCAGGCGCGTCTGACGCCCTTTACGCAAACCCAAACGGAACCGGATGCCCGCGTGCGCGACGCAGCGGCTGACAGTTTGCGCCAGATTCAGCACCGCTTACTCATCGGTGACCTGTTGGGGCAGGCCTTTATGGGGCTGTCGCTCGGATCGGTGCTGCTCCTGGCGGCGCTTGGACTGGCGATCACCTACGGGTTGCTGGGCGTCATCAATATGGCGCACGGTGAGATGCTGATGCTCGGCGCGTACTGTACCTGGATGGTTCAGCAGGCGATGGCGCAATTTGCCCCGCAGTGGCTGGCGCTGTATCCGATTGTGGCGCTGCCGGTGGCATTTTTAGTGACTGCGGGCGTTGGCATGGCGCTGGAGCGCAGCGTGATCCGCCACCTGTACGGTCGTCCGCTGGAGACGCTGCTTGCTACCTGGGGGATCAGCCTGATGATCATCCAACTGGTGCGTATGACCTTTGGCGCGCAAAACCTGGAAGTGGCGAATCCCGCCTGGCTGTCTGGGGGCGTGCAGGTTTTTGCCAACCTGATCCTGCCGTGGAACCGCATTGCGGTGCTGGTATTTGTGCTGCTGGTGCTGTTCTTTACCTGGCTGATTCTGAATAAAACCCGACTGGGGCTGAATGTGCGTGCGGTGACGCAAAACCGCAATATGGCGGCCTGCTGCGGCGTACCGACTGGGCGAGTGGATATGCTGGCGTTTGGCCTGGGATCGGGCATTGCCGGTTTGGGCGGCGTGGCGCTCTCGCAGCTGGGTAACGTCGGACCGGAACTGGGACAAGGCTATATTATTGACTCCTTCCTGGTGGTGGTGCTGGGCGGCGTCGGGCAACTGGCGGGCAGCGTGGCCGCGGCATTTGGTCTGGGCATTTTCAACAAGATTCTTGAACCGCAAATGGGCGCGGTACTGGGAAAAATCGTGATTCTGGTGGCGATCATTCTGTTCATTCAGAAGCGTCCTCAGGGATTATTTGCGCTTAAAGGGAGGGTGACAGACTGATGAGCCAGCCACTGACCTTAACGCTGGCGCGTAAAGCGCCGCGAATGACACAGCTGTTTGGCAGCCTGATTCTCGCCATTCTGCTGGTGCTGCCGTTTCTGGCGCTGCTACCCGAAAGCCATCCACTGGCCCTGTCCACCTGGATGCTGACGCTGGTCGGTAAAATCCTCTGCTATGCCGTTGTCGCCGTGGCGCTCGATCTGGTCTGGGGCTACGCCGGAATGCTGTCGCTGGGCCACGGGATTTTCTTTGCCCTGGGCGGCTACGCGATGGGCATGTATCTGATGCGTCAGGCGTCGGGCGAAGGATTACCGGCGTTTATGTCGTTCCTTTCCTGGAGTGAGCTGCCGTGGTTCTGGTGGGGCACCCAGCATTTCGCCTGGGCGCTGGTGCTGATTGTGATGATCCCCGGCCTGCTGGCGCTGATTTTTGGCTGGTTTGCGTTTCGCTCAAAAATCAAAGGGGTCTATTTCTCGATCATGACCCAGGCGCTGACCTACGCAGGGATGCTGCTGTTCTTTCGTAATGAAACCGGATTTGGCGGGAACAACGGTTTTACCGGCTTTACCACGCTGCTGGGGTTCCCGGTGACGGCGACGACCACGCGGATTGCGCTGTTTCTGGCAACCGTCGCGCTGCTGGTTGCCTCGCTGGCTCTCGGATTCTGGCTGGCGAAAAGCAAATTTGGCCGCATTCTTACCGCCGTGCGCGACGCGGAAAACCGTCTGACATTTTGTGGCTACGACCCGCGCGGTTTCAAGCTCTTGGTCTGGACGCTGTCGGCGGTGCTGTGCGGATTGGCGGGGGCGCTGTATGTCCCGCAGGTCGGCATTATTAACCCGGGTGAAATGTCACCAACCAACTCTATTGAGGCTGCGATTTGGGTGGCACTCGGCGGGCGCGGAACGTTAGTCGGGCCGGTGATTGGCGCGGCGCTGGTCAACGGCGCGAAAAGTTATTTCACCGTCGCCATGCCGGAATACTGGCAGCTATTTTTGGGCGGGATTTTCATCGCCGTCACGCTGTTTTTACCCCGCGGCGTCTATGGGCTATTTCGTAAGGGAGAGAAATAATGCAGCCAGCCGAAGGCCTTTTTACGCGCCAGCTACCGGGCGACCGTTTTCGTGAGCAAACCGATCCGGTGCTCCAGCTTGAATCGATAAACGTCAATTTTGACGGTTTCCAGGCGTTGACCGATCTGTCGCTGAACATCGGCGTGGGGGAATTACGCTGCGTGATTGGCCCGAACGGTGCCGGAAAAACCACGCTGATGGACGTGATCACCGGTAAAACGCGCCCGCAAAGTGGACGGGCGATTTACGATCAGTCGATTGATTTAACCGGACTGGATCCCGCCGCCATCGCGCGACAGGGCATTGGGCGTAAGTTCCAGAAACCCACGGTATTTGAAGCGCTGACGGTGTGGGAAAACCTTGAGCTGGCCATGAAGGGCGACAAATCCGTGTGGGCCAGCCTGCGCGCCAGGCTCACGTCAGAGCAGAGCGACCGCATCAACGAAATGCTCACGCTGCTGCGCCTGAGCGCCGAGCGGGATCGCAGCGCAGGTTTACTGTCTCACGGGCAAAAACAGTTTCTGGAAATCGGCATGCTGCTGGTACAGGACCCACATTTACTGTTACTCGATGAGCCAGCCGCAGGAATGACGGACGCCGAAACGGAGTATTCGGCAGAACTTTTTCGCACCCTGGCGGGCAAACATTCGCTGATGGTGGTGGAACACGATATGGGATTTGTTGAAACCATCGCCGATCACGTCACCGTTTTGCATCAGGGACGCGTGCTGGCGGAGGGATCGTTGCGTGAAGTGCAGGCCAACGAACAGGTTATCGAAGTCTATCTGGGACGTTAAGGAGCGGGAATGCTACAGGTTAACGAACTGAATCAGTATTACAGTGGCAGCCATATTTTGCGGGGCGTGAGCTTTGATGCCCCAAACGGTGAGGTGACGTGTCTGCTGGGGCGCAACGGCGTAGGGAAAACGACGCTGTTAAAATGCCTGATGGGACTGGTGCCTGCGCGCAGTGGCGAAATTATCTGGCAGGGCAAAAAAATCACGCACGCTAAACCTCATCATCGGGTGCAGTCCGGTGTGGCGTATGTGCCGCAGGGGCGCGAAATTTTCCCGCGTCTGACGGTCGAAGAAAATCTGCTATTGGGGCTGTCGCGCTTTCCGGCGCGTGAGGCGAAAAGCGTGCCGGACGATATTTGGCAGCTGTTTCCGGTTTTAAAAGAGATGAAGCACCGGCGAGGCGGCGATCTTTCGGGTGGGCAACAGCAACAGCTGGCGATTGGCCGCGCACTGGCGAGCCGCCCGCAGCTGTTGATTCTGGATGAGCCCACGGAAGGGATTCAGCCCTCGGTGATAAAAGAGATTGGTGTCGTTATCCGCCAACTCGCCAGCCGGGGGGATATGGCGATTCTGCTGGTGGAACAATTTTATGATTTTGCTGCGGACCTGGCGGATAACTATTTGCTTATGTCGCGTGGGAGCATTATTCAGCGTGGGCGCGGCGAAGATATGGAACAAGAGGGCGTTCGCGGGTTAGTCGCAATCTAGGAATGATTGTTTTGTGAGATGTTATACTATAACATCCTCGTTTTCTTAAACGGAATGAGGATCTTATTGTGGCTGTACATCTTGGAAAATTTGCAATGACGCTGGGGGCGCTGCTGGTGAGTGGTCAACTGTTTGCCCATTCGCACGGGCATCAGATGACCGAAGTGGAAGAGAAAGCCGCGAACGGTGTTTTTGAGGACAAAGACGTCAAAGACCGCACATTATCCGACTGGGACGGCGTCTGGCAGTCGGTTTATCCTTTCCTGCTTGATGGCTCACTGGATCCGGTTTTCAAAAAGAAAGCGGAAAAAGATCCCAGCAAAACATTTGTGCAGCTTAAAGCGTATTACCGCAAGGGATACGCCACGGATGTGGAAACCATTGGTATTGAAAATAATACGATGGAGTTCCATACCGGTAAAACGGTGGCAAGTTGCCGCTACGATTACAGCGGGTATAAGATTCTGACGTACGCATCAGGCAAAAAAGGCGTGCGGTATCTGTTTGAATGTAAAGACGCCGGGTCTAAAGCACCAAAATTTGTGCAGTTCAGCGACCACACAATAGGCCCGCGCCAGTCCGCGCACTTCCACCTGTTTATGGGCAACACCTCGCACGAAGCCTTGCTGAAAGAGATGGATAACTGGCCGACGTATTACCCTAATGAGATGTATAAAAATCAGGTTGTGGACGAAATGCTGCACCACTAAAGACAAAAAAGGCGAGAAATTCTCGCCTTTGTTTTACGCGGCTTTCGGCTCTTCCTGCCATGTTTTTACGCTCATTCCACGCAAAATCATCAGCCATGCAATCACAATCGCTGCCATCATCACCGCAAATAATGACCAGTGCGGTAGATGGGTCAGAATAATACCGGTGATCATCGGGTTCGCCGCAGCACCAAGCCACCCCAGCGCTTGCGCGGAAAAATAGCTGGCTTTCATGCCCGGCGGGGCGATGTTATCGATCAGCATGTATTCGCCCGGTGCATAGATAATTTCCCCCACGGTAAAGACCGCTGCGGCGATTCCCCAGTAGATTAAGTTGCTGCCGGAGAACATAAACCCGCCCAGACCCAGGACAAAAAACAGCGTGCCGAGCGCCATCAAAGGGCGAATATTGCTGGCCGTGATTCTGCGTCCAATGATGTATTGCAGCGACACCACGACCGCGGCATTCACCGGGAGTACTACGGCAACCACCTTTTGGGCGAAATCGCTGTCGTAATCGGCTGCGAGAACGTACTGGGAAATACAGCTGGCAAACGACCCGCCGACGTACGACGCCAGAAGCCCGGACAGGGTATACCAGAACAACGCTTTATCACGCAGGAGTACCGAAGGCTGCCACGGCACAGGGGCGTGTTCGGCGTCGGCAGCCACGCTTTTCTGCACATAGAATTGAATGAATACCAGCGGCAGCGCAGCACAGAAAGCCGCCAGCCAGAATGGCAATTGCAGGCTGTACATCACCAGCAAGGTGCCTATCGGCGGACCTATCGTCCAGCCAATATTCAGGAAACTGTAGTTGAGCGAAAATACGCGCGCTTTTTCGGACGATGTGAGCACATCCGAGAACCAGGCTTTCAGCACCGTGGAGAACACGGAATAGGCGCAGTTGATCAGGGCAAAGAACACGACCACCAGCGTGACGTTATCCACCAGCGGAATGGCCACAAAGCCCGCGATAAACGCCAGAATCGATATCAGCATGTAGCGTTTTTTATCAAACTTATCCGCGAGGATGCCAAACCCCATGCTGAAAACCACGCCAATCGTCAGCGCGATCGTCAGGGCATAACCAATATTCTCGACGCTCATGTTGTAAACACGGGTGAGATAGATGGTCATAAATGGGAGCGTCGCACCACGACCGATTGTTAATAATAATGACGACGCCAGCAGCGCTGCAGTTGAGCGCCTGAGAGATGGTTTCATAATCCTGCCCGACAAATGCTTACATTTTTTTGTTGTGTTTTATCAGGAGTATCACGACATAAGGGGCTTGTATAGCACCTAATTTATCCCTAAGTGCTTCGCCTGGCTGCCAGAATTAATGATCTTTTCCTGACGGGCTTTTTTCGTTACCTTGAATCTGTTTACAAAAATTTAATAATCAGAGGCGATGTATGACGCGTAAAGACGGGCTGCTGGCGTTGCTGGTGGTCGTGGTATGGGGCCTGAATTTTGTGGTCATTAAGGTAGGGCTGCATAATATGCCTCCGCTGATGCTGGCCGGTTTACGCTTTTTGCTGGTTGCGGTGCCCGCGTTATTTTTCGTTGCGCGTCCTAAAATCCCATTTGGCCTGCTGCTCGGGTACGGTCTCACCATCAGCTTTGGTCAGTTCGCCTTTCTGTTTTGCGCCATTAAATTTGGCATGCCCGCGGGGCTTGCGTCGCTGGTTCTCCAGGCGCAGGCGTTTTTCACCATCATTCTGGGCGCGTTTGTCTTTGGTGAGCGTCTTCAGGGCAAGCAGCTGGCGGGGATTACCATTGCGGTGTTTGGCGTGCTGATTCTGGCGGAGGCCAGCCTGAATGGACAACATGTGGCACTGCTGGGCTTTATGCTGACGTTGGCGGCGGGCTTAAGCTGGGCGTGCGGGAATATTTTCAACAAACTCATCATGCAGCATGATGCGCGACCGGCGGTGATGTCGCTGGTGGTCTGGAGCGCGCTGATTCCGGTTGTCCCCTTTATGATCGCCTCGCTGATTTTTGACGGCCCGGCGGTAATGCTCAAAAGTCTGGTTGAGATCGATCTCACGACGATTTTGTCGCTGGTCTATCTGGCGTTCGTCGCCACGATTGTGGGCTACGGGATCTGGGGCACTTTGCTTGGTCGCTACGAAACCTGGCGTGTTGCGCCGTTGTCATTGCTGGTTCCGGTTGTCGGACTGGCGAGTGCGGCTGTTCTGCTGGGCGAGAAACTGACGGTGCTACAGCTGCTGGGCGCCGCGCTGGTTATGGCAGGGTTGTATATCAACGTGTTTGGTTTGCGGTGGCGTCGTGCGACACGAATCAGGGGATGAAAAAAAAGCCCTGCGCAAAGCAGGGCCAATACGAATTAACGTTAGCGCTGATTGTAATACGGCACGCCTAATTCGTCGGATTTGTCGCTGCCCGCACCCATATGATTAAAATCAAAAGGCGATTGTTCGTGTGCGGTTGGCAGAACGATCGCGGTGCGACTGTTCTGCTGGTTAGCGTGAGTGGTTTGCTCCGCAAAAGTCTGGCCGGAGACCAGCACCAGTAAGGTGAGGGCGGCGGAGGCGATAGTTTTCATGGTTTCCTCGGTTACGTCTTAGCGCCTGACTCATTAGGCTATTTCATTGACCATTTGGACCCGGGCTGTGCTCATCTTCCTCGCGTACTCTGTGTACGCTCCGATTATTGCACGCTGTCAGGTCAAAACTGTCGGCAACAAAATACGCCTAATGGAACAGGCCTTTATTCAGGCGATTAGCAATGACAGTTTGTTAGCGGTAGCAGGTATCGGGACTCACCAGGCATACTGGTGATGCGATACTTATGCGGTGGCACGTCGAAATAGTTCTTGAACGTGCGGGTCAAGGTTTGTTGCGATTCAAACCCATAGCGTTCTGCCAGATACAGGATCGGTTCGTTGCTCTCTTTCAGCTTCTGAGCAATTTCCGTCAGCTTGCGGCTGCGAATGTATTGACCTAATGAATGGCCGGTCTCTTTTTTGAACATCCGTTGCAGGTGCCATTTTGAGTAACCTGAACGCTCGGACACCTTTTCAAGTGAGAGCGGCGATTCCAGGTTATCTTCGATCCAGTCCAAAATGCTATGAATAGTGATGGCGTCATTATTGCGTCTGGACATCGTCATACCTCTTTCTGTTTACGGCAGGATTCTCTTGAGCAAATGCTCAAGCGTCAGCACTTCATCCGCCGTTAAGTTTTTTGTTAGTTCCTGATGCAGTGTTTGTCCTACTAGCTCATGACATTTTTCGCACACGGCCGCGCCTTCGCAGGTGAGTTGCACCAGCACGCCGCGCTTGTCATTTGGGTTCGGTCGTCTTTCAATCCATCCTTTGCAGACGAGGCGATCGAGCATGCGCGTGAGCGCACCCAGATCCACCGAGAGCACCTTTTTCAGCTCAACAGGCGTGATACACACCTCGCAGCGAATGGAGCACAGCACTTTGAACTGTGTCGCGGTGATATCCATCGGAGACAGATAATCGTTGAGCAGGCGATCTTTTTTCTGGTTAACCATATGAATAAGACGGCCCAGTGGAATAATTTCGTTGAAGAGATCACTGGTGCTTTTCACAATGGTTGCCCTGGCAAGTAGTTTAATCACGGCAGATATTATTGCTCAGGCAAGTATAAGTCAACCGAATGTATCCGCCGATGCCACGTTTTGCTAAAACGTTTCTTGAACTTTTTTCTGCACGTTTTAAATCATAAACATACCGATGGGTTATCCTTGCGCAGTGGAAAACACTGCTTACGTTGTGGTCGTGGCTGAATGGCGAATTTTCACCGTATAATTGGGGAGTGAATTATGGATAAGGATAACGACGCGAAATGGTGGAATTAATTCAGGCAATAGGTCTTGGGCTGGTGGTGTTGCTGCCGCTGGCAAACCCGTTAACGACTGTGGCGCTGTTTTTAGGTCTGGCGGGTAACATGAACAGTGCCGAACGTAATCATCAGGCGCTGATGGCCTCGGTGTACGTTTTTATCATCATGATGGTGGCCTATTACGCCGGACAACTGGTGATGAACACGTTTGGTATTTCGATTCCGGGGCTGCGAATTGCCGGGGGGCTCATCGTCGCGTTTATCGGTTTTCGGATGCTGTTCCCGGCGCATAAAGCGCATGAATCGCCCGAAGCCAAAAGCAAGTCGGAAGAGCTGGAAGACGAACCATCGGCAAATATTGCATTCGTCCCTTTAGCGATGCCGAGCACGGCAGGGCCAGGAACGATTGCGATGATCATCAGCTCCGCGTCGACGGTGCGCAACGGATCAACGTTCTCCGAGTGGGTTGTGATGGTCGCGCCGCCGCTGATTTTCGCGCTGATTGGCATCATTCTGTGGGGCAGCTTGCGCAGCTCAGGGGCAATCATGCGCTGGGTCGGGAAAGGGGGTATCGAAGCGATTTCGCGTTTGATGGGCTTCCTGCTGGTTTGCATGGGCGTGCAGTTTATTATTAACGGCGTGCTGGAAATTATTAAAAACTATCATTAATCAAAAGGGTGGCCTCAGCCACCCCTTTTTTATCCGTGATGCGGCTGCTCTTCGAGAGCCACCGGCCATTTGCGGAAGATCAGAATCGACCAGATCAATGCCGCCAGCGCGGGAATCGCCCCCAGATAACCAATCGCCGACATCGACAGATGAAGGCTGATTTGATTCCCCACCAGCGCGCCTGCGCCGATGCCGATATTGAAAATCCCTGAAAAGAGCGACATCGCCACGTCCGTGGCATCAGGCGCCAGCGCCAGCACTTTAACCTGCATGCCCAGGCCGATAATCATGATCGCTACGCCCCAGAAAATGCTCAGTATGGCCAGATGACTTTCGCTCTGCGCTGCCGGCATCAACAGCAACAGACACGCCAGGAGCAGGCCAATGGCGCTGCTGACCAGCAGTGAGGCGTGTTTATTCCCGAGTTTCCCGAACAGCACGCTGCCGATAATCCCCGCGCCGCCCAGAATCAGCAGCAATACCGTGGCGAAGTTAGCGCTAAAGCCCGCCACCACCTGCACAAAGGGCTCGATGTAACTGTAAGCCGTGTAATGCGCGGTCACGACCACGACGGTCAGCAGATAAATACTCATCAGCGCCGGGCGACGGAACAGCAGCGGCAGACTTTTCAGCGAGCCAGAATGTTCGCTCGGCAGCTTTGGCAGCAGCTTGATCAAACACAGCAGCGTAATCAGTGCGCCCAGGCCAATCGCAAAGAAGGTGGTGCGCCAGCCAAAGTATTGCCCGACGATGCGGCCAATCGGCAGACCTAACACCATCGCCAGCGCCGTACCGGTCGCCAGCAGGCTGAGCGCCTGTGCGCGTTTACCGGCCGGTGCCAGACGGATGGCGAGCGAGGCAGTAATCGACCAAAAAATCGCGTGCGCAAAGGCAATACCAATGCGGCTTATCACCAGCACGTTAAAATTCCACGCCAGGAAAGAGAGCACATGGCTGGCGATAAACAGAACGAACAGCCCGATCAGCAGTTTGCGGCGCTCCATCTGGCTGGTCAGCAGCATAAAAGGCAATGACATCAGTGCCACGACCCAGGCGTAAATCGTCAGCATAATGCCGACCTGCGCCGTTTCCATCTGGAAGCTTTGGGCAATATCAGACAGCAGGCCAACCGGGACAAATTCAGTGGTATTAAAAATAAAAGCGGCAATGGCCAGCGTGACCACACGTAGCCACGCGACCTTGCGGGAAACTGTGTTTGTTGTCATAGGAATAAAACGTATTCGTTGCAGATAAGAAGAGAAGGCGATCTTAAAGCGTAAACTGGCTAAAAGACAATCATTATGTGACGCAGATCTCAAAATTTACGTTATCGAAATGGTAGCGCAGATCGTTGTTTTCACACAAGATGAGGACAACACAACAAGAACAGGCGGTAAGACAATGCAGGAAATTGAATTTTATCTGGTTGACGCATTCAGCGATAAATCCTTTGGCGGTAATGCGGCGGCGGTCTGTCCGCTTGAAGAATGGCTTCCTGACGAGACGCTGCTGAAGATGGCGCAGCAGCACAACCAGTCAGAAACGGCGTTTTTTGTTCGCACCGACGAGGGCTTTGCGCTGCGCTGGTTCACCACGCAGTATGAAATTAACCTGTGCGGACATGCCACGCTCGCGGCGTCGCATGTGATTTTTGAATATCTCGATTATCCGCAGACCGAAATCGTCTTTTCAACGCGTTTTGTCGGCGATCTGACCGTCAAGCGCAACGGCGACTGGCTGACGCTGGATTTCCCTGCGTGGGAAAGTGAGACGGTGGAAAATCCGCCCGCACTGCTATTCAGCGCGCTCGGTATTTCCAGCGCAAAAGAGGTCCGCGCGGGTCGCGATTACATGGTGGTGCTGGATAACCAGCAGCAGGTGGAGTCGTTGGCGCCCGATATCGCGGCGATGGTCCCGCTGGAGAAAATGGTCTGCGTGACAGCGCCGGGCGATGAGTATGATTTTGTCAGCCGCTTTTTCTGTCCGGGAGAAGGGGTGCCGGAAGATCCGGTCACCGGGTCAACGCACAGCATGCTGATCCCTTACTGGAGTGAAAAGCTGGGCAAAACGCAGATGACTGCTCGCCAAATGTCTGCCCGTGGTGGCGATTTACGCTGTGAATTGCACGGCGATCGGGTGCTGATTGGCGGTCAGGCTACGCTGTATCTGAAGGGGAAAATCTTCCTGCGTCAGTCGTGAGCCTTACGGTAATCGGGCGATATTGGCCTTGATCACCTCGGCAGAGTGGCGGAATTTGACCTGTTCATCTTCCGCCAACTGCAATTCTATAATTTGCTGAACGCCGCTTTGCGCCAGTACGGCGGGCACCCCAATCGCCAGTCCCTCCACACCATATTCCCCCTCCAGCACGCAGGAGATCGCCAGCGCGCGGTGACTGCCGGTGAAAATATTACGGCAAATCTCAGCAATCGTGCCGGCAATGCCGTATTCCGTGCAGCCCTTGCGGTTGTAGATTTCGAAGCCCTGACGACGAACATTTTCGGCAAGCTGCTGACGGTCGAGCGTCTTGCCGGTGTGGCGCTGATAGACTTCGCCGATCGGTGAGCCGTAAACCGAGGAATGCGACCAAACCGGGAATTGCGTGTCGCCGTGCTCGCCGAGGATAAAGGCGTCAATGCTTTGCGCGCCAATATCCAGCGCCTGCGCCAGCGTGCGACGCAAACGCGTTGTATCGAGCCAAACGCCTGTGCCGATCACCTGGCTGCGCGGCAATCCCGACAGTTTCCACACCTGCCAGGTGATGATATCGCAGGGATTGGTGGCAATCAGAAAGATGCCGTTAAAGCCGTTTTCCATCATCTGCGGAACCAGATTTTTCACAATCCGCGCGGTATTAGCGAGCTCATCCAGACGCGTTTGACCGGGTTTCAGCGCGCCGCCCGACACGGTGATCACCGCGATATCCACATCCGCGCAGTCGCGTGCGTCGCGCGTCGAAATGCTCATCATGCCCGGCATATATGCGGCGGCATCGGCCAGATCCTGCGCGTGGCCTTCGGCACGATCCCGGTTGAGATCGACTAGAATAAGCTCTTCACAGATATTCTGATTGAGCAGGGCATAGGCGGCAGACGCACCCACGTTGCCTGCGCCAATAATCATCACTTTTCGGGCTTTGGTATTCATGCGGTGTCCATTCAGTTTTACGGCGGCGATGACAAAATTACTGCGGTCTCCTGTCATCGCGCAACTGATGAACGCCATCATAAGTTAATACTATGAAGCGCTTATAAAGGTGGGACGCTATCCTGGAATAAAAACAACAAAGGAGCCTGCCATGTATTCCATTACCTCTGAATCTGCCGCCCATCCGGATATTGTCTCGCTCATCGCCGCCCTTGATGCGTATCAGAGCGAGCTTTATCCCGCTGAAAGCAATCATCTGCTCGATCTGACCCAACTCTCGACGGACAGCCTGATCATGATGGTGATCCGCGATCGCCAGCTTAATGCGGTGGGCTGCGGCGCTATCGTGCTGAACGGTGATGGCACCGGAGAGATGAAACGGGTTTATATCGATCCTACCCATCGCGGACAACAGTTGGGTGAAAAACTGCTGGCTGCGCTGGAAGACGAGGCGTTGTCGCGCGGATGTCACACGCTGCGCCTAGAAACGGGCATTAAGCAGCACGCCGCAGTGCGGCTTTATGAAAATCACGGGTACGGTTTGCGCGAGGCATTTGCCCCGTACGTCGCCGACCCGCTCAGCCTGTTTATGGAGAAGGCGCTGGTGGCTGACGTTCGTTTAGCAGTGCTATAAACGCCTCAAGCGGGCGCGTCATTGCCCCGCGTCGCCACACCAGCCAGGTCGTCAGCCAGCGCCAGTTTTCCGCCAGCGGCCAGGCTTCAACCTGATGATGCCCCGGCATGCTTTCGAGCATTGAGCGGGGCATCAGCGCAATACCCGCGCCAGCAATCACGCAGGCGAGCATCCCGTGATAAGACTCCATCTCGTGAATACGGCCCGGCATCGCACGGTCGGCATGAAACCAGCTTTCCAGATGACGCCGATACGAGCAGTTGGCGCGAAAAGCGTACACATCACAGCCGCTCACCTGTGTGGCGCGCGTCACCTTTGTGTGTCCGGCGGCCGCCACCAGCATCATCTCTTCCGGGTACACCGGCATCCCGTCAAGTTCCGGGTGTGACAGCGGGCCATCAACAAACGCAGCACTCAATGTGCCTTCCAGCACGCCATCAATCATCGTGCCGGACGGGCCGGTGGAAAGAGCAAACTGAATACGCGGATAGCGCTGATTAAACTGCGCCAGCGATTCGGGAATGCGCACCGCTGCGGTGCTCTCCAGCGCGCCCAGCGCAAACAGCCCCTGCGGCTCATCACCGGAAACGACCATCCGCGCTTCATCCACCAGCGCCAGAATCTGTTTGCTGTAGCGCAAAAAATTGTGTCCGGCCGGAGAAAGGCGCAGGCGTTGATTCTCGCGGATAAACAGCTCAACGCCCAGGTCGGCCTCGAGCTGGCGAATGCGCGTTGTCAGATTCGACGGTACGCGATGCACCTTTTGCGCGGCCTGGGTGATGCTCCCGGTGTGGGCCACGGCGTTAAACATCTCAAGCTGAGTTAAATCCATGCCATTCTCGATTCGTGAATAAGTGGGTTAATATTATTCAGTTTTAAGAAATAGCAGAGTCGGCCACAATGAATCAACTTTTATTCCGTGGAGATCCTCATGACTCATTCCTCTGCCACTCACGCATTGTCTGTTAACCCTGCGAATGGCGAAACGCTCGCGGCGTACCCGTGGGCGACGCAAAACGACGTTGATAATGCTGTCGCGATCGCTGACGCAGGCTTTCGCCAGTGGCGCCATGAAAGCGTCGCGCACCGCGCGCAAAAGCTGCGCGACCTGGGCGTGGCGATACGGGCTCGCGCCGAAGAGATGGCGCAAATGATGACCCGCGAAATGGGCAAACCGATTGTGCAAGCGCGGGCCGAAGTGACCAAAACCGCCGCGCTTTGCGACTGGTATGCCCAGCACGGTCCGGCGATGCTGGAGGCTGAACCTACGCTTGTCGAAAATCAAAAAGCGGTTATCGCGTATCGACCGCTCGGGGCGATTCTGGCGGTGATGCCGTGGAATTTCCCGCTGTGGCAAGTGCTGCGCGGCGCGGTGCCTATTCTGCTGGCGGGTAACAGCTATCTGCTCAAGCATGCGCCCAACGTACTCGGATCGGCCGATCTGATCGGTCAGATTTTCACTGACGCCGGTTTCCCAAAAGGTGTTTTCGGTTGGGTTAATGCCACCAATGACGGCGTCAGCCAGGCGATTAATGACAAACATATTGCCGCCGTTACCGTGACCGGCAGCGTGCGTGCTGGGGCGGCAATTGGTGCGCAGGCTGCGGAGGCGTTGAAAAAATGCGTGCTGGAGTTAGGCGGTTCCGATCCGTTTATCGTGCTCAATGATGCCGATTTGGACTTGGCGGTAAAAGCCGCTGTGGCTGGGCGCTACCAGAATACCGGACAGGTTTGCGCCGCGGCCAAACGGTTTATCATTGAAGAAGGCATTGCCGCGCAGTTTACGGAACGTTTCGTTGCGGCGGCAGCGGCGCTGAAAATGGGCGCGCCGAACGTGGAAGAGCACTATTTAGGGCCGATGGCCCGCGCTGATCTGCGTGATGAATTGCACCAGCAAGTTCAGGCCACGCTTGCCGAAGGGGCAACGCTTTTGCTGGGTGGCAAGAAGATCGCGGGTAAAGGCAACTACTATGCCACGACGGTGCTGGGTAACGTCACGCCGGAAATGACCGCCTTTCGCCAGGAGCTGTTTGGCCCGGTGGCGACGATCACTGTCGCAAAAGATGCTGAACATGCGCTCGCGCTGGCAAATGACAGTGACTTTGGCCTGTCGGCGACGGTCTTTACTGCCGATGAACAACGCGCTGAGTCATTTGCCCGTGACCTGGAGTGCGGCGGCGTGTTTATTAATGGCTTTAGCGCCAGCGATCCGCGCGTCGCGTTTGGCGGTGTGAAGAAAAGCGGTTTTGGGCGCGAGCTATCGCGTTTTGGCCTGCATGAGTTTTGTAATATTCAGACGGTGTGGAAAGACCGCGTGTAACGTTTTTATCGCCGTCAAAAAGGCCTTCATTATGAAGGCCTTTGTCATTTTTATGTCATGGTTCTGTCATTTACGTTTCGTAGACTCGCACGCGTCTAACGTATTGTTACAGAAGAATATTATGAACTTAACGCAAATTTTCCGCCGGAGTGCGAAGCGCGGGATGCAGCGCCAGTTTGGTCTGCTGGCGGGCATCTTTTGTATTATCGGACTCTTTTCCGTACTGCAACTCTCCTCGTCTGTACTGCTGACGGCCTCTCTGCGCGACGCACAGCGTAATGAACAACAGAATCAGCTGACGCAACAGCAGCAGAGCAAATTGGATCTGGCACGCGTTTCGCTATTAGCCGCAAGCGATCTGCTTAACCGCTCCGGCGTCTATTTCATGCAGGATAAAGAGACCGGCTCTGACGGGAGCTGGCATAGCCTGATGGATGACGCGCAGAAAGCCCTGAACGCCTCGCAGCAGGCCTGGAATGCATGGCTGGCGCTCAGTCCGCCAAAAGACGAGGCGCTGGTGAATAGCTATCAGCTCTTCTTCGGGGCCATCAACGAGCAGGCGGAAGGGCTCGTCAAAACCAATTCGATTGACAGTTTTTTTGCCGTGCCTGCCCAGGCCTTCCAGACCGATTTCAACGATAACTTCGCCCGCTATCAGCTCGCCAGCGAGGAGCGCGCAGGCGTGGGCCGACAGTCGTTGATGGACCGATTATCAAACCTACAGTCATTGTTCCTGCTCGCACCGGTAGTGTTGCTCATGATTGCGTTCCTGGTGTGGTTTGGGATGTCGCGCTGGGTCATCACTCCGCTGCGCAAGCTTATTGCGCATATCGACCGGCTCGCCGCTGGCGATCTGTCGGGAGCCGCGCCGGACATCAAATGCTTTAACCGCGAGATAGGGCAGCTAAACGCCAGTATCACCACTATGCAAAATGGTTTGCAGCAGCTGGTGACGGAAGTCAGCGATGCGACGCTGTCGATGGTCGAGAATATTGGCTCGCTGGCGGACGGCAATCAGAAACTGTATCAGCAGTCGGCGCGCCAGGCGCAAGAGCTTAACGAAGTCACCGCGCATATCGCCGCGCTGGAAACCCACGTCGAGGGGAACACCGGCTACGCGAAACTGGCGAGCACCCGCGCGAACGAAGCGCGACAGACGGCAGCGGGCGGGGACGCAATGATGTCTACGGTGAATGCGTCAATGCAGGCGATAGTCGAACGATCCTCGGAGATGCGCGGGATCGTATCAATGATCGATAGCGTCGCGTTTCAGACCAACATCCTGGCGCTTAACGCGGCAATTGAGGCGGCCCATGCGGGTAATCAGGGGCGCGGCTTTGCTATTGTGGCGCGCGAAGTGGGAATGCTGGCGAAAAAGAGTATCCATTCGACGCAGACTATTCAGGCGCTGATCAATCACTCGTTGCAGGGCATCGAGGACGGGTCAAAAGCGGTGGTCCGACTCGAAAACAATCTGCAGCAGGTCACCGGACTGGTCGGCAATTTAAGCAGTTTGCTGGATGATATTTCGGCGGCGACGCTGAGTCAGGGCGACAGCATCCATCAGATGACGCGTCAACTTCAGGCGCTTAATCAGGTGTCTCGCCAGACGGACGCCCTGGTGACTACCGCGTCGGAGTCCTCACGCCGATTACACGATGAATCTTATCTGCTGATGCAGGCCGTTTCGCGCTTTCGTCTTCCAGCCTGACGCGATATATCAGCCTCTGTTATACTCACAGGCCGATTTTGGCCTGTGGGCAAGGAGCAGACTGTGGCTGCGGTCATTGATAATGAGATGCTGGACGATATTCTGGCGCAAGTTCGCCCGTTACTGGGGAAGGGAAAGGTCGCCGATTACATTCCCGCGCTCGCCTCGGTGAGCGGAAACAAACTGGCGATTGCCATTTGTACCGTGGAGGGACAGCTTTATCAGGCCGGCGATGCCACCGAGCGCTTCTCTATTCAGTC
Source organism: Lelliottia sp. GFLA7 (assembly GCF_056490165.1). Lineage (NCBI taxonomy): Bacteria > Pseudomonadati > Pseudomonadota > Gammaproteobacteria > Enterobacterales > Enterobacteriaceae > Lelliottia > Lelliottia sp. GFLA7. The sequence goes on from NZ_JBWLAQ010000002.1 coordinate 72,115, forward strand.
CATCTCCAAAGTATTAAGCCTGGTCGCGGCGATGCGTCAGTACGAGGAAGACGAGATTTGGCAACGGGTCGGTAAAGATCCCTCTGGTCAGCCGTTTAACTCGCTGCTGCAGCTGGAAATCGAACAGGGGAAACCCCGTAATCCGTTTATTAACGCCGGGGCGCTGGTGGTGTGCGATATGCTGCAAAGCCGCCTTAGCGCGCCGCGTCAGCGCATGCTGGAAATTGTGCGCCAGCTGAGCGGCGTATCTGACCTGAGCTACGATGCTAACGTTGCACGCTCTGAATTTGAACATTCAGCGCGAAATGCTGCGATTGCCTGGCTGATGAAATCCTTCGGCAATTTTCATAACGATGTCGCTACGGTGCTGCAGAACTATTTCCACTATTGCGCGCTGAAGATGAGCTGCGTAGAGCTGGCCCGTACGTTTCTGTTTCTGGCCGATAAGGGCTATTCCTCGCACCACGCGCAGGCGGTGGTGACGCCTATGCAGGCGCGTCAGGTGAATGCGCTTATGGCGACCAGCGGGATGTATCAGAATGCCGGTGAATTTGCGTGGCGCGTAGGGCTGCCTGCAAAATCGGGCGTCGGCGGCGGCGTGGTCGCGATTGTGCCGCATGAGATGGCGATTGCCGTGTGGAGCCCGGAACTGGATGACACCGGTAATTCCCTTGCGGGCGTCGCGGTACTTGAAAAGCTGACCCAGCGTCTTGGTCGATCCGTTTACTGATGAATACCCTCGATCCTCTTTTTGCCCGTCTGGCGCGGTCGACGTTCCGCTCGCGCTTTCAACTGGGACCTAAAGAGCGACAATACTGCTGGGACAAAGGCGCGGATATGATTGACTCACATGCCGCGGACTTTATCGCCCATCGCCTGGCTCCCGCGCAGCCGGTAAATGATGGTAAGCAGACACCCATGCGCGGTCACCCGGTGTTTATTGCCCAACACGCCACCGCAACGTGCTGTCGCGGTTGTCTGGCGAAGTGGCACCAGATACCCCAGGGACAAGCGTTAGATGCCAATCAACAGGCGTATATCGTAAGCGTTATCCACCATTGGCTGGTCCTGCAAATGAACCCCAAACATTGAGAGTTTATTTTCATGGGGTAGGCATGTTACAGATACATGCTAGTCTTTGATTATTCCTGCTGATGGCCGCTAAATGATTGCGTTAAGCGATTATATGGATTGATATTTAATGCGCTCTTCCTTGCTCTCGTTTCAGCCGTTCCAGCCCGACAACGCCCTGCGAAATACAGTCACTATTTTTGCACTCACCACGCTGTTTTATTTTATCGGTGCAGAATTGCGCCTTGTGGAAGCGCTCTCCCTCTTCTGGCCGCTGAACGGCGTGATGGCAGGGGTGTTTGCCCGCTATGCGTATCTCAATCGCCTGCGTTACTACGCGGTCTCCTATATTGCGATGCTGATGTATGACGCGATAACGACCAACTGGGGCATTGCCTCCGTGGTGATCAATTTTTCCAATATGGTCTTTATCGTCACGGTGGCTCAGTTGGTCATGCGGGACACACAAATGGGGCGCAAAACCCCCGATCCGATTAATGCCCTGCGGCTGTTTAACTATTGTCTGATTGCTGCGCTGCTCTGCGCGCTGGTGGGGGCGATGGGGTCCGTGGGCATCGACAGTCTGACCTTCTGGCCGTTGTATGCCGACTGGTTTAGCGAGCAGTTTTCAACGGGCGTGCTCATTTTACCCTGTCTGTTGACTGTCAAAGTGCCGAAGATGAATCGTTCGGTGCCAGTGGAGCATTTCTTGCCTGTTCTGGCACTGGTGGTGTCGGTGATTGCCTCAGTGGTGATTGGCGGTGCGGGTAGTCTGGCATTCCCGTTGCCCGCGCTTATCTGGTGTGCCGTCCGTTATTCACTCCCGGCGACCTGCTTACTGACGTTCCTGACCGGCGGGATTGAAATCATTCTGGTGGCCAATTCCATTATCGATATTGCCGTCGCCACGCCGCTGTCTACGCCGATGATGTTCTCTGCGCGCCTGGGGATTGCCACCATGGCGATTTGTCCGATCATGGTTTCCGTCAGCGTAGCGGCGATCAATTCGCTTATTCGTCAGGTTTCTCTGAGAGCCGATTACGATTTTCTCACGCGTGTTTACTCTCGTTCAGGCCTGTATGAGGCGCTGAAGCATGAAGAATCCCATCGGCATCCCCGCTTTTTAACGGTCATGCTGTTAGATATTGATTACTTCAAAAGCATCAACGACAACTATGGTCATGAGTGCGGCGATAACGTGCTGGCCGCCTTTGCCGGGAAAGTCCAGCAGGAGGTGGGTGAAGACGGGATCGTTGCGCGTATGGGTGGCGAAGAGTTTGCGGTGGTGGTGGATTCGGTCGATGCGCAGCAGGGCTTAGCGCTGGCTGAAAGAATTAGAGAAACTATTGCTTCGCACCCGTTTATCTGGCGTCAGCAACGGCTGTTTTTAACGGTGAGTATTGGTCTTGGCAGCGCAAAAGCGGAATCCTGGCAACTGACGGACGTCTTTAACAAGCTGATGGCCGAAGCCGACGACTATCTCTATCGTTCGAAAAAAGCTGGGCGAAATCGTATCAGTGCGCGTCAACTGAACGATCTGCCGACGGTCGACGCGCAAAAAGATCCCGAACGCGTGTAACCGTCACCATCCCAGGCAGAATGCGGCACAGATGTTATCAATATGCGTATATAATTGTTGCCTGTTATTTTTAAGCTCAATAAGATACCCGAGATTTCACATCGGAAAAAACGCAGCATGAACGGAATGGACAAACTGAGTAAACAGCATCGCTTACCAGGGAATCGGTTTGTCAAACGTATGTTTTTGATGCGTATCCTTGGCACATTTCTCTGTTTTATTCCTATTCTTACCGTCCTGATTGAACAACAACGTTCAGAATGGCTAATGGTTTTACTCGCCTTGAATGCTTTTGTTTGGCCGACCGTGGCCTGGCAACATGCCAGTCGATCCTCAACGCCGCTGGTGACTGAGCATCAGAATCTTGTTGTGGATGCTGCAGCGGGCGGATTCTGGATAGCGATGATGGCGGTGAATCCGTTGCCCTCGGTGGTGATTACCACCATTCTGCTGGCGGATCGGCTCTCCGCGGGCGGTTTTGTCCTGATGAGAAAAGCCGCTGTCGCGATGTTGGTGGTGTTTCTCGCGGCCTGGCTGGTGCAAGGAATGCCATTTGCCATCACCGTTTCTCAGCAAACCATGTTTGCCACGCTGCCGTTAATTGCTATCTATGTTATTGCCCTGAGCGTGTTGACGGACAGTATTGCGATCCGCTTGCGTGTTAAATCTCGCGAGCTGGAGCGGATCGCGATGATGGATCCGTTGCTGGACATTGCTAACCGACGCTTACTGGAAAAACGCATCGAGAAAGAGCTTAAAAGGCTGCAACATGCCAGTCGTGAATCGGCGCTGATGTTTATCGATATCGATAATTTTAAAGATGTGAACGATCGTTTTGGCCATAAAGTGGGGGATACGATGCTGGCGACGGTGTCGGAGATTCTGCATCTGGCCACCCGACAGACGGATACCCCGGCGCGGCTGGGCGGCGATGAATTTGTCATCCTGCTGCCGAACACCTCAATTGAAGAAGCGTACGTGGTGGCGTCGCGAATCATGGAGGCCGCTGCGGTTATGGAAGATGTGGCGGAAGAAGCGATTAATTGTACGTTAAGTATCGGTATTGCGGGTGCAACACGTGACATGGAAAATGTCACCGACTGGTTGCAGGCCGCGGATACCGCTCTTTATCAGGCCAAACGCGGCGGTAAAAATCGAATTTACGCCCACTGACAAGTCGCTTGTTTAGGCTAAGCTATTAAAAAGCTGAGTGTCAGGAGACATTATGAAAGCGCCTGCAATTCCTGCTAATGAATCTGAACGTCTGCTCGCCCTGCGTGAGTCCGGGCTTCTGGAATCGAATCATCATCAGCCTTATGACCGGATCAGTCGTCTGGCGAAACGCCTGTTTAACGTACCCGTGGCGACGGTCAATTTGATTGATGAACGTTCACAGGTGGCGATCTCGACGGAAGGCACCATGGCGGCGGGCTTGCCGCGAAACGTCTCTTTTTGCGGGCACGCCATTCTGGATAACGTTCCGCTGGTGGTCCCTGATACGCATCTTGACGCCCGTTTTCGCGATAATCCGCTAGTCACCGGAACGCCCGGTGTGCGTTTTTACGCTGGGATTCCGCTCTCTTTACCCAACGGGGCACTCGTCGGAACGCTGTGTCTGCTGGATTATGTTCCTCGCGAAATGAGCCCTAATGACCTGACGGCGCTTAACGATCTCGCCGCGCTGGCAGAAAATGAGTTTGCCGCAGCCTGTGCTGCAACAACCGATGAATTGACGAGATTGTTTAACCGGCGCGGGTTTAACCAGTTTGCGGCATTTGCGCTTTACGGTGCCAGACGACGCGCGGAACCGTTAACGCTTGCCTGGATGGATCTGGACCGCTTCAAGCAGATTAACGAACGTTACGGCCACGCAGAGGGCGATGTTGCGCTAAAAGCGATGGCGGAACTGATGCGTGGCTCATTCCGTGAGGCGGATCTGCTGGTGCGCTACGGCGGCGATGAGTTTGCGGTGCTGTTTGCAGATACGGACGAGCAGGGCGCGTGGGTCGCGATGCAGTTTTTAAACGAAGAGGTGGCGAACTACAATCAGCGCGGCCTGCATCCGTGGAGCCTGACTTTCTCCTGGGGCGTGTGTGAATTTGACCATCAGCAGAACGATCTCCAGCGCTGGCTGCAAATTGCCGATGAAAAGATTTCCGCCATGAAACAGCAATACGCAGTCGGGCATTAACATCACAAAGACCTATGGCGGGTCAACTTGCGTTAAGTCATTGTTAATAGCAATGTGTTGGGGTCACTTTACAAGGAAACCCTATGACCCCGTCTATGTCTGTTCACACGTTCTCCCGGGATGAAATCCTCTCTCATATTGATGCCCTGGCCGATATTCTTGCCAACTGCGTGAACGGCGGGGCATCGGTCAGTTTTATGCTTCCTTTTTCTCATCATGATGCGTGCGCTTTCTGGCGCGGCGTTGCCGAAAGCGTCGGCCGCCAGGAGCGTACCGTGCTGGTATGTCGCGACGAGCAAGGCGAGCTTTTAGGCACCGTACAACTCCTGACCGATCAACCAGAAAATCAGCCGCATCGCGCCGATGTCGCGAAGCTACTGGTTCATGAAAAAGCGCGTCGCCGCGGAGTCGCCATGGCATTAATGGAAGCGCTTGAAGCTGTCGCCAGAGAGCAGGGCAAAACCGTTCTGGTGCTGGACACCGCAAGCGGCAGTGATGCGGAAAGCTTCTATGTGCGTGGGGGTTGGATAAGAGTGGGGGAAATCCCTGATTACGCGCTGATGCCAGACGGCGAAATGACGGCGACAACTGTGTTCTATAAGTTTTTATAATTTATTTCGCAATTGCTGCAGGAATTGATCAAAACAGGGTTTCATGGTCGAAAAGTTTGATAAGTTATTGGACCAATCTTATCGGGCTGTATGACTAATTAAAAAAGGAACCCCATTGTGAACACACTCAACCGTCGCGATTTCCCCGGTGCGCTCTATCCTGAACGTATCATTCAGTTTGGTGAAGGTAACTTCCTGCGTGCGTTCATCGACTGGCAGATCGACCTGTTAAACGAACATACCGATCTGAACTCAGGCGTTGTGATTGTCCGCCCAATCCAGAGCGATTTCCCGCCTTCACTCAGCACCCAGGATGGTTTGTATACCACTATCATTCGTGGTCTGAATGAGCAGGGCGAAGCGGTGAGCGATGCGCGTCTAATCCGCTCCGTGAACCGTGAAATCAGTGTTTACAGCCAGTACGACGAATTCCTGAAGCTTGCGCACAATCCTGACATGCGCTTTGTCTTCTCAAACACTACGGAAGCGGGTATTAGCTACCACGCTGAAGACAAATTTGACGATGCGCCAGCCGTCAGTTATCCCGCCAAACTCACCCGTTTGCTGTTCGAGCGCTTCAGCCATTTCAGCGGTGCGGCCGATAAAGGTTGGGTCATTATTCCGTGCGAACTGATTGATTATAATGGCGATGCCCTGCGTGAACTGGTGCTCCGTTATGCGCAAACGTGGGAACTGCCTGCAGAATTTACGCAATGGTTGAACAATGCCAACGTCTTCTGTTCAACGCTGGTTGACCGCATTGTGACGGGGTATCCGCGTGATGAAGTTACTGCGCTTGAAACAGAACTGGGCTATCACGATGGCTTCCTGGATACCGCCGAGCACTTCTATCTGTTTGTCATCCAGGGGCCTAAGTCCCTGGCCAGCGAACTGCGTCTGGACAAACTTTCGCTGAACGTGCTGATTGTTGACGACATCAAGCCGTATAAAGAACGTAAAGTCGCGATCCTGAACGGGGCGCACACTGCGCTGGTTCCTGTCGCCTTCCAGGCGGGTCTGGACACTGTTGGTGAAGCCATGAACGACGCAGAAGTGTGTGCGTTTGTGGAAAAAGCCATTTATCAGGAAATTATTCCGGTACTCGATTTGCCGAAAGATGAGCTGGAATCCTTCGCCAGTGCGGTGACAGGGCGTTTCCGTAACCCCTACATTAAGCATCAGCTGTTGTCGATTGCGTTGAACGGCATGACAAAATACCGTACCCGCATCCTCCCTCAACTGCTGGCAGGGCAGAAGGCTACCGGCAAATTACCGGCGCGTCTGACGTTTGCTCTGGCTGCGCTGATTGCGTTCTATCGCGGGGAGCGCAACGGCGAAAGCTATCCGGTGCAAGATGACCAACACTGGCTTGATCGTTATCAGCAGCTGTGGGCTCAGCATCACGACAAACAGATCAGCACCAGCGAACTGGTCAAAGCGGTTCTGAGCGTGAGCGAGCATTGGGAACAAGACCTGACGAACGTCAGCGGATTGGTAGAACAAGTTACGCTCGACCTGGATGCTATTTTGCTACAGGGAATGCGGGCTGCGGTAAAACAGCTCTGCTAATCTCTCTCCCGGCTCCGGCCGGGTTTTTTAAAAAGGCACATTAGTTACAACATACTATTATCCAGGCTTTTAAAAAACACACCTCAGCATGGTGCAATTATTTGTCTATCAGAAGGAAATTGCAATATCCTGGTAACAAGCTTGCAACGGTGACGGCGATCACGTTTAATAGTCGCGCTCTTTATTTGCCTGAAGCTGACTATGATTGTTCGTCCTCAACAGCACTGGCTGCGCCTGATTTTTGTCTGGCACGGTTCTGTCCTGTCTAAAATTTTTACCCGGCTGTTTCTCAACTTCCTGTTATCCATTGCCGTTGTCCTGACGTTGCCCTGGTACTCGTCGCTGGGCTTCAAGCTGACCGTTGCGCCATTCAGTATTCTTGGTGTGGCGATCGCTATTTTCCTCGGTTTTCGCAATAACGCCTGTTATTCGCGCTACGTCGAAGCTCGCCAGCTTTGGGGGCAGTTGATGATAGCGTCACGCTCGTTGTTTCGCGAGGTGAAAAACACATTACCGGACGATCCGCATCTGGGTGAGTTTGTGCGCCTGCAAATTGCTTTCGCCCATTGTTTACGCATGACGTTGCGCCGACAACCACAGGCTGAAAGGCTGGCACGCTATCTCAGTGCAGAACACCTGCGTGCGGCGATGGACTCTCAATCACCGGCTAACCGAATCCTGCTGATCATGGGCGAGTGGTTGGCCATCCGCCGCAGAGAAGGGCAGTTGTCGGATATTCTTTTCCACAGTCTCAATAATCGCCTGAATGATATGTCGGTGGTGCTGGCGGGTTGCGAGCGCATCGCCAATACGCCCGTCCCGTTTGCCTACACGCTGATTTTGCATCGCACCGTCTATTTGTTCTGCATCATGCTGCCGTTTGCGCTGGTTGGCGATCTGCATTACATGACGCCGTTCATCTCCGTTCTGGTTTCTTATACCTTCATTGCACTCGATGCCCTGGCTGAAGAGCTGGAAGAACCGTTTGGTATCGAAAACAACGATTTGCCGCTCGATGCAATATGCAATGCGATGGAAATCGATCTGCTGCAAATGAATGATGAGTCAGAAATCCCGGCACGACTGTTACCCGACAGACGCTATCAGCTGACGTAATGAACATTCAGGAACGCTTTAGAGCGTTCCACTCTTCGCGTGTTATTTCCCAGAGCTCGGAATCCAGCTCGCCGCAGACGTAGGCTTTCTTTTCAGTTTTCACCAGACGCATGCCGCTACTCACAGAAATCCGCTGCGAACGATCGTTGATAGCCGCTTTTGGCGCCCGAAGGAGCGGTCTGTTGAGCGTGTTAAACCAGTAATCCGTAGCGGCAATGCTGGCTTCGCGCATTAAGCCTTTGCCCTGCCATTCCGGCGCAAGCCAGAACCCGCGATTGTTATCTTCTTCGTCATACAGGCAGATGAGTCCTATCAATTCTTCTGGATTTTCATGTCGGCGAATCGTCCAGAACCAGGCGATTTCTTTTTCGACATCGGGCAGTGCGACGTGATTGACATAATACTCCGCACCGTTGGGTGGATAGGGCCACGGCACGCTGGCGACCATATAGCGAACAATTTCCCAGCGCGGATAAAGCGCCTGAATTTGCTCTGCATCGGTTTTTTCTAACGGCTTGAGTAACAAACGTTCCGTGGTGAGCGTGGGCGTGGCCATGTCAGGATCTCCCTTTTTAGTCGTTAAGTTTTTGTTTGCCTTCTGCTATTTTCATGAGTACCACATTCTAAAAAGCCTGAACAGCAGAGGAATGAATGACCTTAAGACGTGCAGTACCGGAGGAAGCTGAAAAACTGTGGCAAATTCGCAATCTGGCGATTCGCGCAGGCTGTCAGAGCAGTTATGACGCCGAGGTTATCGATCGCTGGACACCCGATCTGATGCCGGAAAGCTATCGTCAGGTGGTTATCGACAATCCTTTTTACGTTGCTGTTGATGAAAATGGTGAACCGGTCGCAACCGGTTATCTTGATCTGGCGATGCACAGCGTGGAGGCCGTATTTACTGTGCCGAACGCGACGGGCAAAGGGCTGGCCGGGAAGATTATCACGGCCATAAAAGAGGAAGCGCGCCAACGGGGAATAAAACGGATAACACTCTCATCGACGCCTAATGCGCATGCTTTTTATCTGAAACAAGGATTCACCACGCTCGGTGAAAATCGCTATGTTTCAAAGCTTGCAGGAGCAGAACTGCGCTGTATCGATATGGCAATCGACGTCTAAAATGAGATTATCAATGAACGTTAAGGTAAGAGCGTTACGTCCCGAGGATTATGCTCAATGGCGATCGCTTTGGGATGGATACGTCAGTATTAATAATCATCACCTGGATGAGTCGATCACGACATTCACCTGGGAAAGGGCGCTCAATCCTGATTCCGCTCTTTTATGTCGGGTAGCGGAAACAGAGGGGAAAGTGATCGGTTTTGCCCTCTGCGTGCTGCATGAAGGGACATGGACAACGGCACCCATTTGCTATCTGGAGGATCTGTTTGTCGATGCTGACGCCAGAGGAATGGGCGCGGGCAAAGCCCTGCTTGATGCGCTTCAGTCCGAGGGGAAACGCGAGGGATGGTCGATGCTTTACTGGATGACGCGACAGAACAATCCCGCACGGCAACTCTATGACCGTTATGCCGGGGTGGATGATTTCGTCCGTTACCGTGTCCCGCTTTGAGCGTTAACATCACGCTGACGGCCACTTTGGGGGCAGTGTGATGTATTACACCTCGGATTAAGGCTCTCGTCTGGCAACGAAAAACAGTCGTGGAAAGGCCAGTAATATCTGTCCATTTTCCTGAATCGGATACAGCTGGACCAGCAGTTCATGATATCGCGCCAGAAACTTCAGCTGTTCATGTTCGCTTAATTCCTGCATCCACGGACGTAACCCCGTCGCACTGACCCAGTCAATAATGGCCTGATGGGAGCTCATCTTGTGATAGTACGTTGTCCGCCAGATATCCACATCGCAACCGGTTTCCGTCAAAATATCGTAGTAAGCGTGAATGCCGGGCAGCGGTTCGCGGGCACGATTCGGATAGCCCTGCTCGTAAGCGACTTCTCGCATCAGAACATGGCTGGGTTCATCTACGTTATCGGGCATTTGTACTGCCAGAACGCCATTGAGTTTGAGCAGGGAAATGAGGTGGGGGAGCAGCGCGTAATGATCCGGCACCCACTGCAGCGAGGCGTTGGCGTAAATGAGATCGACCGCGTGTTCTGGCTTAAATTTCCGGACGTCAGCCTCAATGAAGCGACATTCAGGTACCGCAACGCGAGCCTGTTCCAGCATCGCAGGCGAATTATCGACACCCATAATCCGGGCCAACGGCCAGCGCTTAAGTAAAAGGGCGGTGCTGTTGCCAGGGCCGCAACCCAAGTCCAGCACGTCTGACACATCGTCGATCGCAATGCGTGCGAGCAACTCCGCAGCCGGACGCGTTCGTTCCGCGCCATATTGCAGATATAAAGAAGGGTTCCAGTCGGCCATGCGCACATCTCCGGGTTGCGTGTACAAAAAGTGTAGATGATCCGCTATTTTTGGTCTGTTTCGACGCTCAACTCAACCATACCATCGGCGCAGCAATTCTTCTTGCGATGGTGTCGGCAAATGCGTGTCTGATTCTCATCATTTTCTCACCACTATTTCCCGTTTTCAGATGTTGTGCTTAAATAGCTAAACCGGTTTAACATATTTAGCTAAAGGTGAGCATCATGAAGAAAATATGGGTTCTGGGCGATGCGGTTGTCGATTTGTTGCCCGATGGCGAAGGACGATTGCTGCAATGTCCAGGCGGAGCGCCTGCCAACGTGGCGGTCGGCGTTGCGCGTTTAGGCGGAGAGAGCGGCTTTATTGGCCGGGTGGGCGACGACCCGTTTGGACGCTTTATGCAACAAACGCTGATTGCCGAGAATGTGAGCGTGGATTCTCTGTATTTCGATGCGCAGCAACGTACCTCGACGGTCGTGGTGGAATTGCAGCCCGACGGCGAGCGCTCGTTCACCTTTATGGTTCGCCCCAGCGCCGACCTGTTCTTGTCACCTCAGGATTTACCCGCTTTCCAGCAGGGGCAGTGGCTGCACACCTGTTCCATTGCGCTAAGCGCCGAACCGAGCCGCTCGACTACGTTTCAGGCGATGGATGCCGTTAAAAATGCGGGAGGGCTAGTCAGTTTTGATCCCAATATTCGAGCCGATCTGTGGCAGGACGCCCACGTTTTGCGTGACTGTCTTGATCAGGCGTTACGCAAAGCCGACATGGTTAAGCTGTCGCGAGAGGAGTTAACGTTTCTTACCGGGCAACTCGCGGTCGATGAGGGCCTGAGGCTGTTTGTGGATCAATACGCGGTGCCAACAGTGCTGGTTACGTTGGGTAAAGAGGGCGTTGTCGCCTGGCACAACGGTCAGATCACCACCTATGGCGCGCCAGTGGTCAAGAGCGTGGATACCACTGGTGCAGGTGATGCCTTTGTCGCTGGGATGCTGTATGGCCTGGCGAGCGGAACATCCGATTTCCCGACTATCATTGCGCTAGCTCAGCGCTGCGGTGCGCTTGCCACGACGGCCAAAGGGGCGATGACCGCATTACCTTATCGACGCGACCTGGATTAAAAGGACCTGTCCGCTGTGGCGTCTCGGTCTGAATTGTCGTGCGGGTCACATTTACTAAAACGGTTTAGCAAAAAAAGTTGCCCAAGCAAAATTGAGCGGTTTAGTATCTCAAAACTAAACCGGTTTAGCAATTTAGCAACTTTCAATAACCTCTTTTAGGGATGCGACAAAATGTATAAAAAACGCAGACTTGCCGTGATGATTGGCATGCTGGCCGGAAGCGCTTCTGTGTATGCTCAGACGGATATGAACAGTATCGAACACCGTCTTGCCGCGCTTGAACAACGTCTTCAGGAGGCCGAAGGACGTGCAACGGCGGCTGAAAAACGGGCGGCCGCCGCAGAACAAAAAACGCAACAACTCGTAGCCGTTCAACAGCAAACGCAAACCAGCACTCAGGATGTCGCACAGCGCACCGCTGCGTTAGAGAAGAAAACAGACCTAACCAGCGGATTCGAATTTCACGGTTATGCTCGCTCAGGATTGCTGATGAACGACGCGGCATCCAGCAGCAAAAGTGGTCCGTATCTGACTCCCGCCGGTGAAACGGGCGGCGCAGTAGGGCGACTGGGTAACGAGGCAGACACCTACGTTGAGCTGAATGTCGAACACAAACAGACGCTCGAAAGCGGGGCGACGACGCGCTTTAAAGCGATGCTCGCGGACGGTCAAAAAACCTATAACGACTGGTCAGCCGACTCCAGCGATCTGAATATTCGTCAGGCGTTTGCAGAGCTGGGCAGCTTGCCTGATTTCAGCGGCCCGCTGAAGAGCAGTACCTTCTGGGCAGGTAAGCGTTTTGACCGCGATAACTTCGACATCCACTGGCTCGATTCTGATGTGGTGTTCCTAGCCGGGACCGGCGGCGGGGTCTATGACGTCAAATGGGATGACAATTTCCGCAGCAATTTCGCCATCTACGGGCGTAATTTTGGCAGCGAAGAAGAGATCGACAACAACGTTCAAAACTACATTTTGAGCATGAATCACTTTGCAGGTCCGCTGCAGGTGATGGTGAGCGGGATGCGTGCTAAGGACAACGACGACCGCAAGGATGCCAACGGCGATCTGATCAAAACCGATGCCGCCAATAAAGGTGTTCATGCGTTGGTCGGGTTGCATAACGACAGCTTCTATGGCCTGCGTGAAGGTTCTGCCAAAACGGCAGTGCTGTACGGTCATGGCCTGGGTGCCGAAGTGAAAAGTATCGGTTCGGACGGGGCTTTGCTCTCTGAAGCGGATACCTGGCGCTTCGCAAGTTACGGTGTCACGCCTCTCGGCGGCGGATGGCATATCGCTCCAGCACTGCTGGCACAGAGCAGTAAAGATCGTTACGTCAAAGGCGACAGCTACGAATGGGTCACGCTCAATACGCGGCTTATCAAGGAAGTGACGCAGAACTTCGCACTCGCCTTTGAGGGCAGCTATCAATACATGGATTTGAATCCGGAAGGCTACAAGGACCGCAACGCGGTGAACGGCAGCTTCTACAAACTGACCTTCGCACCGACGTTAAAAGCGGGCAAGATCGGCGATTTCTTCAGCCGTCCTGAATTACGGTTGTATGCAACATGGATGGACTGGAGCAGCAAACTGGATAACTACGCCAGCGATGACGCCTTTGGTAGCAGCGGCTTCAACGCAGGTGGGGAATGGAACTTTGGGGTACAGATGGAAACCTGGTTTTAACCCTTCACGCTCCCGCCTGGCGGGAGCGTCACTTACATCATAAAAATACGTTCAGGTAGAGGTGTCTATGGATTTCGATAAAATTGCCAACGCGCTGATTCCGCTGCTCGGTGGAAAAGAGAACATTGCCAGCGCGGCGCACTGTGCCACGCGTTTACGCCTGGTCCTGGTCGATGATGCGTTGGCTGACCAGCAGGCGATCGGCAAGGTTGACGGGGTCAAAGGGTGTTTTCGCAACGCGGGGCAAATGCAGATCATTTTCGGCACCGGCGTGGTGAATAAAGTCTACGCGGCGTTCATTCAGGCCACTGGCATAGGGGAATCCACCAAGTCTGAAGCCGCCGACATCGCGGCGCGTAAGCTGAATCCGTTCCAGCGTATCGCGCGTCTGCTGTCGAATATTTTCGTGCCGATCATTCCTGCCATCGTCGCATCGGGTCTGCTAATGGGCTTGCTGGGGATGGTAAAAACCTACGGTTGGGTGAATGCCGATAACGCGATCTACATCATGCTCGACATGTGCAGTTCAGCGGCGTTTATCATTTTGCCGATCCTGATTGGTTTTACCGCCGCCCGTGAATTTGGCGGCAACCCGTACCTGGGCGCGACGCTTGGCGGCATCCTGACGCATCCGGCGTTGACCAACGCCTGGGGTGTGGCGTCGGGCTTCCATACCATGGACTTTTTTGGCCTCGACATTGCCATGATCGGTTACCAGGGCACGGTATTCCCGGTGCTGTTGGCTGTGTGGTTTATGAGCCATGTTGAAAAACAACTCCGCCGCGTGATCCCGGATGCACTGGACTTAATTCTCACGCCGTTTTTCACCGTGATTATTTCCGGCTTTATTGCGTTGCTGATTATTGGCCCGGCGGGGCGCGCACTGGGCGACGGTATCTCCTTCGTACTGAGCACGCTGATTGAACATGCCGGTTGGCTGGCAGGGCTGTTATTCGGTGGCCTGTACTCGGTGGTTGTCATCACCGGCATTCACCACAGTTTCCACGCTATCGAAGCGGGATTGCTGGGAAATCCGTCGATTGGTGTTAACTTCCTGCTGCCGATTTGGGCGATGGCGAACGTGGCACAGGGCGGGGCGTGTCTGGCCGTGTGGTTTAAAACTAAAGACGCGAAGATTAAAGCAATTACCTTACCGTCCGCATTTTCTGCCATGCTCGGTATCACCGAGGCGGCCATCTTCGGGATTAACCTTCGCTTTGTGAAGCCGTTTATTGCCGCGTTGATTGGTGGTGCAGCGGGCGGTGCGTGGGTGGTTTCGGTACATGTTTATATGACGGCAGTGGGCCTGACGGCGATTCCAGGCATGGCGATTGTGCAGGCGAACTCGCTGCTGAACTACATCATCGGCATGGTCATTGCTTTTGGCGTCGCCTTTGCGCTGTCTTTACTGCTGAAATACAAAACGGACTCTGAATAATGACGATTCCTTCTCGCTGGCCTGCGGTACTGCAGGCCGTCATGAAAGGCCAACCGCAGACGTTAACTGACGATCATTATCCTCAGTGGCATCTTGCGCCGGTGACCGGATTGATGAACGATCCCAACGGTTTTATCTGGTTTGCCGGACGTTACCATCTGTTCTATCAGTGGAACCCGCTAGGCTGCGATCATCGTTACAAATGCTGGGGCCACTGGAGTTCGGCTGATTTAGTGCAGTGGCAGCATGAACCGATGGCGCTGATGCCGGATGAAGAATACGACCGTAACGGCTGCTACTCCGGTAGCGCCGTGGATAATCAGGGCGTTTTAACGCTGTGCTATACCGGCAACGTCAAATTTGATGACGGCAGTCGCACCGCATGGCAATGCCTGGCAGTACAAAATGAAGCCGGTGGTTTCGATAAGCTCGGTCCAGTATTGCCACTACCGGAAGGTTATACCGGCCATGTGCGCGACCCAAAAGTGTGGCAGCACGATGGGCAGTGGTACATGGTGCTGGGCGCACAGGATTTACAAAAGCGCGGCAAAGTGCTGCTGTATCAGTCTGCGGATTTGCACAGCTGGCAGCCCCTCGGCGAAATCGCGGGCCACGGCGTGAACGATCTGGCCGATGCAGGGTATATGTGGGAGTGTCCGGACCTGTTCGAGCTGGACGGTACGCACGTGTTGATCTGCTGCCCGCAGGGACTGGCGCGCGAACCGCATCGCTATCGCAATACCTATCCTTCTACCTGGATGAGCGGCGATTTTCATTATGACGATGCGAAATTTGAACATGGCGCGCTGCACGAACTGGATGCCGGGTTTGAATTTTATGCCCCGCAAACGACATTAGCGGCAGATGGCCGTCGGATCCTGATTGGTTGGATGGGCGTCCCGGACGGAGAAGAGATACTACAGCCAACCTGCGAATACGGCTGGATCCATCAGATGACGTGTCCGCGCGAGCTGCATTTCCGCGACGGAAAACTTTGGCAAACACCGATTCGGGAACTGCAACAGCTGCGCGAGGAAGCGCAAAACTGGCACGGAAATGCTGCATCAGCCCCCGCGCTGGACGCCGGGCGTCTTGAGTTCGAGCTTAAAACTGACGCGGCGGTGAAGGTGAACTTCGCCGATACGCTGTGGCTCAGCCTGGACGAAAAGGGGATTAGGCTTGAACGAAAAACCCTGCGCAATGATGAAATATTGACGCGTTACTGGGACGGAAAGGTCAGCTCTTTGCGCGTTTTGTGCGACAGATCCAGCGTCGAAATTTTCATTAATGAAGGCGAGGGCGTGATGAGTAGCCGCTATTTCCCGGGCCATCCGGCGCAAATACGCTTCGAAGGTGCGTCCGTCATCACATTACGCTACTGGTCGCTTCGCGCTAGCATGATAGAATGAGGGTTTTGGCAGCCGGGTCTAAGTCGTTGTGAGAAAAACAAAACGCATCACCATTAAAGACGTAGCAGAACTGGCGGGCGTATCGAAAGCGACCGCCAGTCTGGTTTTGAATGGTCGCAGCAAAGAATTACGTGTAGCAGAAGAAACGCGCGATCGCGTGCTTGCCATTGCAAAACAGCATCACTACCAGCCCAGTATTCATGCGCGATCGCTGCGGGATAATCGTAGCCATACCATCGGACTGGTCGTGCCAGAAATCACCAACTACGGCTTTGCTGATTTTTCACATGAGCTGGAGACGTTGTGCCGCGAAGCTGGCGTCCAGTTGCTTATCTCCTGTACGGACGAAAACCCGGGGCAAGAAACCGTGGTGGTCAACAATATGGTTTCCCGTCAGGTCGATGGCTTGATTGTAGCCTCGAGCATGTTGAATGACACCGACTACCAAAAGCTGAGCGAACAACTGCCCATCGTGCTGTTTGACCGGCATATGAATGACAGTTCGTTACCGCAGGTGATTACCGACTCCATTACGCCAACTCGTGAACTCGTCGCCGACATCGCTCGGCAGCATCCGGATGAAATCTATTTTCTCGGAGGGCAGCCGCGGCTTTCGCCCACGCGCGATCGTTTAGAAGGATTCAAGCAGGGGTTAGCGCAGGCAGGCGCCACGTTGCGTCCGGAATGGATTATTCACGGGAACTATCATCCAAGTTCCGGCTACGAGATGTTCGCTGCGCTGTGCGCGCAGTTGGGGCGGCCACCGAAGGCCGTTTTCACGGCTGCCTGTGGCTTACTCGAAGGGGTGTTGCGCTACATGGGCCAGCACAATCTGTTGCAAAGTGATATGCGACTGGCCAGTTTTGACGATCACTATCTTTATGATTCTCTGGCCATCCCGATTGATACGATACGCCAGGATAATCGCCAACTGGCGTGGCACTGCTTTGATTTGATTGGCAAGTTGATTGAAGGGGACGTTCCTGATCCGCTGCAACGCAAGCTCGATGCAACGCTCCAACGTCGGCATAAAACGGCAGGGTGATTCTGCGGTTCTTTCCCGCTTTTACTTTAGTTTATAGATACCGGCGTCCCAGTATTTTTTACCCTGACGTCGATACTCTTTCATCCCCAACGATATCAGTTCCCTTGCGATGAGCCGATTCATCACGCCGTGACCCATAAGTAACACCGGGCCGTTTGAGGCCTTTGCTACCGTGACGAGGATGCCCGCAGCCTGAACCGCACGTTGCTTTGCTGTTCCTAAAGGCTCTACATCACGGGATATGCCACACAGCCACATGACGCGGAAGAAAGCAGCCCAGACGACCGGTGATAATCGAAAGCCGTGCAGGTGCAATATCGGCAGAGCGGCTTCCCTGAAGACGTCATCAATAAGGTCCGGTTCACGCCCTAATGTGTTCACGGAAGAAAGCGCTCTGGGAAGAGGGCTGCTAATGATCCGCGATGCGCTGGAGGCTAATATTTGACTGCATTCGGGGGGCATATCGCGACCAATATCGGAGCTGTCATAGTGTCTAATCCAGTCAGCCATTTCACGGCTCGTGACTCTCGAAATACCCTCAAAAACAGGCTTTCCGTGTCGCATCAAAATAATTTCCATGGGCGCTTCTTGTTTGTGTTTCTTTTGATAGCACCAGATTAACGTGATGAAGGCAGGGTAGACTACCACCTTATTTGGGGTTGACCGGGCTTAAAACTCATTAACCCGCTGTGATGTTGGCTAAGAGATTTTTGAAAATGATAATATTCTGCCGTGCGGAAATACAGGAGGTGCGTTGGGCTCCCTCCAGGCTGACAATTATCTACCAGGGCAATGTCACCCGCGAAGACAATTACCCGCCCAGGCTGTGTCCACATTACGTGGGGAGAAAACACGTTAATACCACTTTTCTCATTCCTGGAGAAAAATCGTGAGGAACGGCTTCTGGAATGAATGAGCATACAACGCCATAGTACGTCACTACGCTAAAGTTATTCCTCATTCATGGTAGATATAAAACGTTTCACTGTGTGCGAACGTTCAAACCGCCGCCAGCAAAGGGCGATATCAGTATAGATATCAGGTGAGGTCAACGCATGATAGGTGACATTCGGATGTGAAATGGCTGTCATCGATTCCGGCACCATGGCAAACCCACAGCTGGCGGCCACCATACTTATGGAAGAGGAAAGCTGTGACGACTGCAACATATTCTGCATATCAATTCCGGCTCGCTCGCAGCAACCGTAAACGCTGTCGTACAAGCACGGAGCAATCTCCTGCGGGAATAACACCACCGGCGTATCCCGCAACTGCTCCAGGGCTACTTCACCACTTTCTGCAAGCGGATGGTTGCGATGTAACGCGACCATCATTTGTTCTCGGTCGAGGACTTTCACTTCAAACGCCTTGCTGCTCTCGCACGGTAGACGCACAAAGGCGATATCCAGTTCGCCTTCCGCCAGCATAGTCGTCAGCGAAGACATATTGGCCTCCACCTGGTAAACACGCACAGCCATATTCTGTTTCTGATATTTTCGGATAAGCGCGAATATTTTGGGGTGAAAGGCGTCCGAACTGGTGATTCCGATCGACAGACTGCCGTTCAGCCCACGCGCGATACCTCGGGCTTTTTCCAGCGCGGCATCGCTCAGCGCCAAGATTTTACAGGCGTCTTCATAAAAGGCTTCTCCCGCCTCGGTTAGCTCCACACCTCGTGTCAGGCGCCTGAACAACGGCGTGCCAACTTCATCCTCAAGCCGTTTGATCTGCTGACTCAGAGGAGGCTGAGAAATACCCAGCGCTTTGGCTGCCTTGGTGAAGTGTCGCTCACGTGCAACGGCGACAAAATACCGCAGATAACGAAGTTCCATATCTAAAACGTCTCAAACCAGCATGGGATCTATATTGGAACTCTCAGCTGAATCGGGTCAACATTTATTTAACCTTTCTAAATAAAGTTGAAGAGGACGAATACGATGTTGCATTCATCTGCATGCGACTGTGAGGCCAGTTTGTGCGAGACCCTGCGCGGGTTTTCCGCCCAACATCCTGACAGCGTGATCTATCAGACATCGCTAATGAGCGCTCTGCTGAGCGGCGTGTACGAAGGGGAGACCACCATCGCCGGGCTGCTGGCACACGGTGATTTTGGTCTGGGCACGTTCAATGAGCTGGACGGCGAAATGATTGCCTTCAGCAGCCAGGTATATCAATTGCGCGCCGACGGCAGCGCCCGAGCCGCCAAACTCGAGCAGAAAACACCTTTCGCAGTAATGACCTGGTTCCAGCCTCAATACCGTAAAACCTTCGATGCGCCGGTGAATCGCCAGCAAGTCCATGAGGTGATCGACCAGCAAATCCCCTCAGATAATTTGTTCTGCGCCTTACGTATTGACGGGCGTTTTCGCCAAGCACACACCCGAACCGTTCCGCGCCAGACGCCGCCATACCGGGCGATGACCGATGTGCTGGACGACCAGCCGGTGTTTCGCTTCAACCACCGCGAAGGCGTGCTGGTCGGGTTCCGTACGCCGCAGCATATGCAGGGCATTAACGTGGCGGGTTATCACGAACATTTCATTACCGACGATCGTCAGGGTGGGGGGCATCTGCTCGACTACCAGTTAGAAAACGGTGTGCTGACCTTTGGTGAAATTCACAAGCTGATGATTGATCTGCCTGCCGACAGCGCTTTTTTACAGGCTGATCTCCACCCCAGCAATCTGGATGCAGCGATCCGTTCCGTAGAAAACTAACAGGAGAACCACCGTGAACAGTGATAAACAGATACGGCAGTGGGCGCATGGCGCCGATATGATTGTCGGCCAGCTGGAAGCGCAGGGGGTGAAGCAGGTTTTCGGTATTCCGGGCGCAAAAATCGACAAAGTTTTCGATTCCCTGCTGGATTCCTCCATTGAGATCATTCCCGTGCGTCACGAGGCGAACGCGGCGTTTATGGCGGCGGCGGTAGGTCGGCTAACCGGTAAAGCTGGAGTGGCGCTGGTCACTTCCGGGCCAGGTTGTTCGAATCTGATTACCGGCATCGCTACGGCCAACAGCGAAGGCGATCCGGTAGTTGCGCTGGGGGGCGCCGTGAAGCGGGCGGATAAAGCCAAATTGGTGCACCAGAGTATGGACACCGTTGGCATGTTCAGCCCTGTCACAAAATATGCCGTTGAGGTCAATTCACCAGACGCTATTGCCGAAGTTGTGTCGAATGCCTTTCGCGCCGCAGAACAGGGCAGGCCGGGCGGGGCGTTTGTCAGCCTGCCGCAGGATATTGTCGATCAGCCCGTCACAGGGGCGATTCTCCCTGCCAGCAACGCCGCCTTGATGGGCCCGGCGCCGGAGTCAGCCATTAACGACGTGGCGAAGCTAATCGAAAACGCCAAAAATCCGGTGATCTTGCTGGGGCTGATGGCCAGCCAGCCCGCGAACAGCGTAGCGCTGCGTAAGCTACTGGAAAAAAGCCGTATCCCGGTTACCAGCACCTATCAGGCCGCCGGAGCCGTGAACCAGGAGCACTTCACCCGTTTTGCCGGGCGCGTCGGACTCTTCAATAATCAGGCCGGCGACAGGCTGTTGCATCTGGCAGACCTGATTATCTGCATCGGCTACAGCCCCGTTGAATACGAACCTTCCATGTGGAACCGCGGCGATGCCAGGTTGGTGCACATTGATGTCCTCCCAGCCTATGAAGAACGCAACTATGTGCCCGATCTGGAGCTAATAGGGGACATTGCCGCCACGCTGGAGCTGCTCGCGAGCCGAATTGTGCAGAAGCTTGAGCTCAGTCCACGTGCGTCAGAAATTCTTGTTGATCGTCAGCATCAGCGCGATCTGCTCGATCGCCGTGGTGCATCGCTCAACCAGTTTGCCCTGCATCCGCTGCGCATCGTCCGGGCGATGCAGGACATCGTGAACAACGACGTGACGCTCACGGTCGATATGGGCAGTTTTCACATCTGGATCGCCCGCTATCTCTACAGCTTCCGCGCACGTCAGGTGATGATTTCTAACGGCCAGCAGACTATGGGCGTCGCGCTGCCGTGGGCAATTGGTGCGTGGTTAGTGAATCCGGGTCGGAAGGTGGTTTCGGTATCAGGCGATGGCGGCTTCCTTCAGTCGAGCATGGAACTGGAAACCGCTGTGCGTCTCAATGCCAACGTGCTGCACATCATCTGGGTGGATAACGCCTACAACATGGTGGCAATTCAGGAAGAGAAAAAATACCAGCGTCTTTCGGGCGTGGAGTTCGGCCCGGTCGATTTTAAAGTCTATGCCGACGCCTTCGGTGCAAAAGGCTTTTCCGTGGAGAGCGCCGACGCGCTCGAACCGACGCTGCGTAAAGCAATGGATGTCGATGGCCCGGCCGTGGTGGCCATTCCCGTCGACTACAGCGATAACGCGCTGCTGATGGGCCAACTCCATCTCAGCCAGATTTTGTGAATCATGATAAGGACAAAGAAATGCAAAAAGTTGCTCTCGTAACCGGCTCAGGCCAGGGGATTGGTAAAGCGATTGCGCTTCGCCTGGTGAAAGATGGCTTTGCTGTTGCCATCGCCGACTATAACGAAGAGACGGCGAAAGCCGTCGCCGATGAGATCGTCCAAAGCGGGGGCAAAGCCATCGCCGTGAAGGTGGATGTCTCGAACCGTGAACAGGTGTTTGCGGCGGTGGAGAAAGCGCGCACCGCGCTGGGCGATTTCAATGTTATCGTCAATAATGCGGGCATTGCACCGTCTACGCCAATTGAGTCGATCACGCCAGAGATTGTCGATAAGGTCTACAACATCAATGTAAAAGGGGTGATCTGGGGTATTCAGGCCGCGATTGACGCGTTTAGAAAAGAGGGGCACGGCGGCAAGATCATTAATGCTTGCTCCCAGGCGGGCCATACCGGCAACCCGGAACTGGCGGTTTACAGCTCCAGCAAATTCGCGGTTCGCGGTTTAACCCAGACATCAGCACGGGATCTTGCTCCGCTAGGGATCACCGTTAATGCCTATTGTCCGGGCATCGTCAAAACGCCGATGTGGGCGGAAATCGATCGTCAGGTGTCTGAGGCGGCCGGTAAACCGCTAGGTTATGGCACAGAAACCTTTGCGAAACGTATTACGCTCGGCAGGTTGTCCGAACCGGAAGATGTGGCCGCCTGCGTCTCTTATCTTGCAGGACCCGATTCCGACTACATGACCGGCCAGTCCTTGCTGATTGACGGTGGGATGGTATTCAATTAAGCGCTACTAAGTTCTGGTATAAGTTTACCCCTGTAGATCTACAGGGGCCTTTTAATGACTGCTAAGTTAAGAACACCTGTGAGAGCCAGTATTTGCCAGAACATGCGCACTAACATTTAAGTGCGCATAATGTATATTATGTTAAATTCAATATCTACAAACCAACTATTGAACCTGGCTCTATCTTTATCATTAGCTGACCCACCTAACTTAATGATTCCCATACCTAAACTCAATAATGCTTGCGCTACGTGAATTCTGTAATTTCTCCCGTACACTGATGAGCCAGATTTCACGCAGGCAATCCGGAAATACAGGGATAATTTGCCGATACGCGCGCTTTCTTGTACCCTTCCCTTGCACTTCCATCACCACAATCAGAACTGGATTTATATGGCCGATCATCTTTCTAAAGACCCGTTGCATGGCATCACGCTTGAAATGCAAATCAATGCACTCGTCGCTCATTACGGCTGGGATAAACTCGGCAAACTGGTCAACATCAATTGTTTTAAAAGTGACCCTAGCGTCAAATCCAGTCTGAAGTTCCTCCGCCGCACGCCCTGGGCGCGAGCTGAAGTTGAAGCGCTGTATCTCGATTCCCGGGAAGATTTTGCATCTGATAACGATGACGATCATAACGATGACCCCTGGGCCAACAGTCGAATGAAAAAGAGCTGATCCGAAATGCCAAAAAACGTGAAACGTGCCAGCGCACTCATCGTCGTTGCGCTGTTGCTTGCCAGTTGTTCGTCCAAACCGCCCGTCTCTTTAGTGACGCCTCTTCCGCCGGTGGCAAAACATCCTTTGACGGTTAAGTCTTCCAGGGATTCAGGACCCATGCGCGGCGTTTGGCTTGCAACCGTTTCTCGTCTCGACTGGCCGCCCGTGTCATCCGTCAATATTAGCAATCCGACTACGCGCAACGTTGTGCAGAAAAAAGCGCTGACCGATAAGCTCGATAAATTGCAGAGTCTGGGAATTAACACTGTGTTTTTCCAGGTTAAACCGGACGGGTCTGCATTGTGGCCATCGCAGATATTGCCGTGGTCGGACACATTGACCGGGAAAATGGGTCAAGACCCTGGCTACGATCCGCTCCAATTTATGTTGGACGAAGCGCACAAGCGTGGCATGAAAGTTCACGCGTGGTTTAATCCTTATCGCGTGACGGTCAATACCAAACCTGGAACGGTTGCAGAACTTAATCGCTCTATTTCGCTTAATCCCGCCAGCGTATATGTTCTTCATCGCGACTGGATTCGCACGGCCAGCGATCGTTTCGTTCTCGACCCAGGTATTCCCGAAGCCAGAGACTGGATCACCAGTATTGTGGCCGAAGTCGTCTCGCGTTACCCCGTAGACGGCGTACAGTTTGATGACTACTTCTATGCTGAGACGCCGGGTTCAACGCTGAATGATAGCCTTACGTATCAGAAATATGGCAGCGGGTTCAGTTCTAAAGCGGACTGGCGACGGAACAACACCCAACAGCTTATTGAGCAAGTTTCGCGTACGATTAAGCAGTTAAATCCTAACGTTGAATTTGGCGTAAGCCCCGCTGGCGTCTGGCGGAATCGTTCACATGATCCTTTAGGATCTGAAACGTCCGGTGCGGCGGCCTACGATGAAGCCTTTGCGGATACCCGTCTATGGGTACAAAAAGGGCTGCTGGATTACATCGCCCCTCAGGTTTACTGGCCCTTTTCTCGCAAAGCGGCTCGCTACGATGTCCTGGCAAAATGGTGGGCGGACGTCGTAAAACCGACCAATACGCGTTTGTATATTGGTGTCGCGCTTTATAAAGTGGGTGAATCGTCGAAGAATGAGCCTGACTGGACCGTCAATGGCGGTGTGCCTGAGCTGAAAAAACAGCTCGATCTGAATGAATCAGTACCGCACATTGACGGTACGATTTTGTTCAGAGAAGACTATCTGAATCAGCCCCAGGCGCAGGAAGCGGTGAATTACCTGAGAACGCGCTGGGGCTCGTAAAGAATAAAAGGGCTATTCCGGTTTCGGTCCGAACATATCCAGAAGCTGTTTCTGGTCCGGCATGCCAACCACCTGCTGAAGCTCATTTTTATCATTCATATAATAAATCGCGGGCGTCGCACTGGCGCCCAGATCGTCCATCAGTTTCTGATGTTGCTGAAGCTGATTAAAGGTTTCTCGCGACGTGCCGCCTTCATATTTCGGCAGTATTTTTCCACCCGATAATTCGTATGCTTTCCAGGCTGAAACGGGGTCGGCGGCATTCAGTATCGCCGTCGCGTTCGCGCCACTTTTTGGGTTTAAAAAAGCCACCAGCAGCGTATTTAATTGCACCTTCCCTGCTTTCACCCACGGCTGCGCTTCGGCCCAAAATGTCTTACAGTAAGGACAGAAAGGATCGGCAAAAACAAACACTTTTTTCGGGGCGGTATCGGCGCCCTCTTTCAATGACTGCATTTTATTGAGTGTCTGCCACATTTCTCGTCCGAGCGGGATATAAATATCCTTCTGGAAATATTCCTCGCTGATATTTTTCCCTTTATCGTCATACAGATAACCAGAAATAACATGTTTACCGTCTGGCGTAAGAAACAGCGTAACGCCCATATCCTGATATTGACCTATCCAGCTTTTAACTCCGCCGGGAGCATCAATTTCTTTAATGTTTTTAATATCCTGCTGCTCGCCAAAATGCTTCACGACGGCAGGAATATCACCGGCAGCAAAGCTCAATGCGGGTAAAAAAAGTGCGATAAAATAAAGGCAATGTTTCATTTTTCTTTCCGGATAATATCGAGCATGTGCGGCAGCATAATTATTTCGAGTCGGTTAATTGCGGCCAGTAAATATCGCCAACGCCATTCAATTGTGGGCGGGCGAATAAGAATCCCTGGAAACGTTTTATTCCGGCAGATTCCAGCCAGCACCACTCGTCAATTTGCTCAATCCCTTCCGCCACAAGCGTAATCTCCATATCGGTACAGCAGCTGATAATGGATTTCACAATCGCCTGCTTTGGACCGCTACGATGGATATTAGTGATAATCTCGCGGTCGATTTTAATCTTGTCCGGTTGGAATTTCGTGAGAAGCGATAATCCGGCATAACCCGAACCAAAGTCATCAATCGCCAGACCAATTCCCGCCGCACGGAGCTGTTTGATGGCACTATTGAACTGGTTGAAGCCAGAAATCATCTCATTTTCAGTGACTTCGACCACGACCTGTTCCGGTAAAAGATGGTGTTTTGCGATGCTTTCCACTAAAAACTCGACCGCGCCGGGTACATTTACCAGCGACATTGGCAGTAAATTAATGGCAATTTTATGATCGCCGATACCGATTTTATCAGCCAGCGCGAAGGCATAGGCTTTCGTTTGCAGGTCGATTTCGTAAATACGGTCCGGGTCCAGGGCATTAAAAAAATGTTCAGGACTGCCGCCATCATTGCCACGGATCAGGGCTTCGAGCGATGTGATTTTGCCTTCAGAGGGATCGACAATCGGCTGGAAGGCAAACTGGCAAATCTGGTTGCTTATCAGCCCTTCAACACCGTCACCAAAAGGCGCGTGTTCGCGCTCAAGTTTCCAGTTATTGGGGCAATAAACTTTTCTGCTTCCCGATTTTTTACCTTGATTAATAAAGGTCCGAATGAATTTAAACACCCGATCGTCTGAAGTCAGATAACTGTCGAGTTTGCTATAGCGCAATACCGATGCAAGTACCGATTTTTGGCTTTCTACCTGCAGATCAAATAATACCATTCCGACGTTATCAAACCGTCTTCTTGGCCCATAATCGCGCAGAAGCTCTACGACGCATTGGTGTCGTTTGTCTCCACGGATTTTATGAAAAAGCTTAACGACACTCTCTTCCGTTCCTTCGAGGATCTGCAAAAAGTCCGTGCCGTTAAACAGCAAAATGCCGGTAATATTCAGCCCTGCATTGCGTAGCTTTGCCTGCTCGACAAGTGATGTCAGCGAGAATGGTTCACAGGATGAATTTAACTGGCTTCGATAAATGAGTGTAGTCAGCACAGTAATAAGTCCCGTTTTGATAATTGCGCTTATAAGCGATTGTTTATCATAATTTATAGCTCAGGACTAATGATATTACCGGAATGTGACTTTTTCAGATTTTCCGTGGTTTATTTAAGTTACGAAAATGTATACAGTATTTTATTCTGAACCTATTAGTTTTTCCGCTTGCTTTGCCATACCGTTAAAAATCGCGTCGCTGATATGTTCTGGGAAATCAACCGGTAACGACTGACGCACCCGTCCGATAACCGCATTTGTCATACTTCCCATTTCGACCATCATCTTTTTCGCGCGCGTAGCAGAAAAACCAACACGCTCGGCCGTGGCCGGGAAATGACGCGGTTGAATCTGAGCCCAGTGGTATTGCCGGTTTTTGCCCTGCAACGCCATGGCCATTTTCGCTTTTTGCGCAGAAATGCCCTTTGGCCCGAAGATGGGATAGGCCGACAAAATATCGTAAAGCGGCGTCATCACGTAAGCCGAATCGGGTTCGATAAACACGCTGTAATTTTTTGCATGACCATCGATCGCGCCTATCAGCCAGTAAAATATCTGCGTGCGGAAAAACGTTTCGCGATCCTGGTTTGAACGGCGCGATCCCAGCAGCAAGGTCATGATGTCGGCGATGCCTGGCCCGCCGTGAGATTCATACTTAAGCGCAGGTGAATAGCCGAGAGCCTGACACATATCTTCTTGCGGGAGGCGCATCAGCCACTTTCCGTCTCGCGACCATTTACGATCAAAACGCTCGACAATCAGCACTTTCTTGTCGGCATATGTCGCTAACGTGGCCTCCGCCACCGCAAAACCGAACTCACGCGCAAGACGTAAACACAGCCACTCATTCTCACAGCTTTCACTCAGATCAATATTGTTCTGTTCAATTTTCCCGATGGGCAGTTTGAAAATATGGCTGGTTGGCGTGCTGCCAGTGGGCCGTTGCCAGCAATCCTGATGCCAGAGCAGCGCCGTTTTTTCTTGCGCACCGGCAATAGAGATCCTGAAGTCCTGGTCGTCGGTCATCCCCAACGGCGCATTACGATACCCATCCAGCAGGGCCGCAATCTCGTTATCCGAAAGCGGCGTGGCGTGCATGTGCGTCACCGGCGGTATTTCACTGTTTTCCGGGTAGAGCTGGATTGCGCCTACACAGTCGCGGCCAACGCTTGCCAGTAAATCGAAAGGATGGTCAGTAGGGATTTTAAAGCGCGTTTGCATGCGCGAGATAATCGCCTGCGAATCAGGCAGCAGATTGCTAAAGAAGTTATACACAGCCTCGCCTTCCTGACGACGCGGCGTTAACGGTAGCGACTGCGAAATCACACGCGCGCCCGGCGTGTCGAGCCATGTCTGCGCATAGCGCCAGGACATCGCCCCTTTGCCGTTACGATACAGCGTGCCGACAACGGTTCCGTTCATCGCAACGGTCAGTTTACTGGTTTTCATTTACCACTCCTGCGTCCAGCCGCTGTCCTTTTCTGACGCCTGGCCCCGGGGCACGACGTGCAGTTCTAAATCCAGTGCCGAAAGCAGACGAAACAACGTCTCCAGCTTGCTGGTATCCGGGTTTTGTTCAAAGCCTGATACTGTGGTTTGCTTCATCCCCACGCGCTCGGCGGCTTCTGCTTGAGTCAGTTCCAGTGCTTTGCGCTGGTCTCGCATGGCATTGGCCAGCATGGTTGATGTGGTAATTTTCATGTGCGCTCTCTTTTATCCCCGATCGCGGATAAAATTAAAATATCCCCTCTCGGGGATAAAAGCAAATTATACCCGCCAGGGGATATTTACGATTTATCCCCGTACGAGGATATTCCGCTGATGCGCTGGAGCTGTTCGGGCGTCAGTACGTTGCCATTGCGATCCGTGACGCGCAGCCTGGCGACGGGTTGGTGTGCCGCGTCCACTAAACGTGATACCGATTCACCTTCCTGGAACAGATGTTCTTCACCCCACTGGCGCAGGCTGACAATCAGGGGAAGCAGCGATTTGCCCTTCTCGGTCAGGTGATAGGCTTTATACGCCCCGCCTTCATTTGCCGGAGCCTGTGAGAAAATACCCGCCTCAAGCAGAATTTTCAGGCGCGCCGCCAGCACATTTTTCGCGACGCCGGTGCTTTTCTGGAAGTCACTAAACCGGCTCATGCCATCGAAAGCGTCACGAATAATCATCAGCATCCAGCGATCGCCCAGTAAATCGACGGTACGCGCTAACGGACAGGTTGTGGTTACAAACGTTTCTTCATGCGTCATAACAAATACTCGTCAAATCTAGTTGCAAATAAAAACCAGAATGGATAATGATCAACTGGTTTTTATTTAAAACCAGATTAAAGGATAATGCAAATGACCTGTACGGAATACCCTGGCGTGACAGCACCGCTATCCTCTCGCATGATTTTACTCTTTGCGACACTCTGCGCCTTTGCCGTGGCGAACGTCTACATGACGCAGCCGCTGCTGGACCAAATCGCCCTCTCGCTCGGCGAGAATGAATCCAGAATGGGCATGATCATCACCGCGACACAAACAGGTTACGCGCTGGGGCTGATGCTGCTGGTTCCGCTTGGTGACCTGATTAACCGCAAACGGCTGGTCACGCTCATGTTACTGGCAAGCAGTGGGTTGTTGCTCGCTGCGTCCATGGCCTCTTCTCTTTACGGGTTAAGCGGCATGCTGAGTCTGGTGGGCGCGATGGCGGTGGTCGTGCAAATCATCGTGGCGTTTGCCGCCAGTCTGTCGGCCCCGGAAAAGCGCGGTCAGGTTACGGGCATCGTCACCAGCGGTGTGGTGATGGGTATTTTGCTCGCACGCCTGGTCTCGGGCTTTTTGGCGCAGTGGGCGGGCTGGAGAGTCGCGATTATGGTCTCGGCCGGGGCGATGTTCCTGATGGCGCTGCTTTTCATCCGTACTGCGCCGGATGAGCGTAAACAAGACTCTACGCAATCGTACGGGCAACTGATGCTGTCGGTGTTTTCCCTGTGGCGTGAAATCCCCGCGCTGCGCTCACGCGGCATTCTGGCCTTGCTGATATTTATGAATTTTAGCGTGCTATGGACATCCCTGGTTTTCCCGCTCAGTCATGCGCCGTTTAGTCTGACCACTGCACAGATTGGCCTGTTCGGTCTGGCAGGTATTGCTGGGGCACTGGCGGCAAGGCAAGCCGGAACCTTGGCCGATCGAGGCCACGGACAACACGTCACCGGGTTCGCGCTGGTGTTGTTGTTGCTCTCATGGATGGTAATGGCATGGGGCGGCTCATCGCTAATTGCGCTGACGTTAGGCATCATCCTGCTGGACTTTGCCGTACAGGCGGTTCACGTCACTAGCCAGAGCATGATTTTTGCAACAAAACCGCAAGCCACCAGCCGACTGGTGGCCGCCTATATGTTTTTCTACTCTGTCGGAAGCGCCATCGGTGCCCTGCT
This sequence comes from Lelliottia sp. GFLA7, assembly GCF_056490165.1. NCBI lineage: Bacteria > Pseudomonadati > Pseudomonadota > Gammaproteobacteria > Enterobacterales > Enterobacteriaceae > Lelliottia > Lelliottia sp. GFLA7. The sequence continues at coordinate 102,004 of NZ_JBWLAQ010000002.1, forward strand.
CGCCACCCGCGTTTGGAGTCAATACGGCTGGACGGGCGTGTGTCTTTTGGGCGCGACGATTAGCGTACTGGCGTTGCTTTACTGGCTGCTGATTGACAGGAGTCGGCACAGCCAGACAGCTGATTAATCCGCGCCACCATATAGTCATAGAACGGATTCGAGGTAACACGCATCAGCGAGTCCATGCCAACAACCAGCGTCGAGGTTTCTCCACGCAGGGAAACATTGCCCAGATTGATCCCGTAACGCTGCGGATCGGTGGGCTGGCTGCCGTAAAGATCGTCATTGGGTGGGAACGGAATCGCGACATGCGAAAGCGAGTAGAGATCGCGCGGATAGGAGATCGTCAGCAGTTGGACGTTTTCATCCCGTTCACCGGCGCGCGTAGTTCTGGCAACCGTCTCTAAACTCTGTGCCGACGCATTGGTGACCACCGTGGTCGTGAACCGGCGCGGCGTGGGCGGTAACAGCGATTCCGCTGCCACATACGCCCCCGGGCGGAACAGGGGTCGCAGCGTCGCGGCCTGGTTTATATCGAAAAGAACCAGCGCGCTACCGTTTGCCGGTAACAGGTTAAACAGCGAATCCACCACGCCGCGGGTACTGACGGTTGAATCCATCACCGACTGAAAAGCCAGAACCGGCGCAAGAGTCTCGAGCTTGCCATTGCGTGCATCGTTATTGAGCTGTTTCTGCAATGCCTGCGTCAGCAGCCAGGATTGACGTGCCGCTTTAACCGGAAACGAATTGTATTTAAACGGATTATATTCCGGCAATACGCTCAGCCAGGCCGCTTTGGCAAACGGCGGTAACAACGCCGGTAATCCTGCCAGCCCGGCGAAACGGGCAAACGCATTCACGCGGATCATTGGAGACAGCAGAATTAGCTGCTGTGGTTGGCGCAACTGCGGATCGTCGAGCGCATCGAGGGCGTATTTCATCGCCAGCGCCCCGCCATTGGAATATCCCAGCAGATGCAAAGGCACGTCCTTGCCTGCAAGACGCGTTGCTTCACGCACTGCCAGCCGCGTGACCGCCATCCAGTCTTGCCAGTCGACATCGGTGAGCGCACCCGGCGCCGTACCGTGACCCGGCAGACGCGGGGCGATCGCGATAAACCCCTGTTGCTGATAGTCACTGGCAAGGCTTTTCACGCTGTACGGCGAGTCCGTCAGGCCGTGCAGCAATACCACCACGCCTTTCGGCTTTGCACTTGGCATCAAAACAAACGAGCGATTACCCTCATCAGGAAAATGGCCCGACCATACCGGGCTATGACGATAGTAACGATTGAGCGGCGTTTTTTCGTTACCCTGTAACGTATCGGTCACGTCGGTCTGCAAATCATGGAAAATCGCTGTTTCACGCGTCAGATAATCATTAAAAGTGGCCTGATCAATCTCGCGTGCCGTCATCTCATTCGCCGTCCATGTATGCCACGGCTGGAGCGCGGGACCCGTTTGCGACTTATAGATCCGGACGGCCAGAAGCACAATGACCACAATGCCCAACGCCTTTGCGCCATTTTTTAGTACAGCCAACAAACGCGTTCGTATCCGCTGCGGCAGGTTAGTCATTCGATGCCCTTTCATGAAAAATTCGTTTTCTATTAAATGTTAACAGAATAGCGGATAGACGCGGCATACGCTGCTGACGTAAAGTCAACGGATGCGCCTACTTATCGTTCTACTCTTTATTTCGGGTTCAGCTTGCGCGGCTCAGCTTGTGCCGCCGTCAGGTTTTATCCAGCCCTTCCCGCAAACGGCAAAAGGGAAATGCGTGCCCCTTCCCGCGCCATATACCGGTCACCTGGATTTTCGCAGTAAATACGAAGGGTCGGACAGCGCCCGTGCCACGTTAAATCCGGAAGCAGAAAACACCTTTCGTCAGCAGACAAAACACATTACCGATTTCGAACGCGGCATCTCGGAAATGGTCTGGCGCTATAAACGCAGCGGCGACACGAAAACCCTTAGCTGCATTCTGGACGGTTACCGCCGTTGGGCTGACGCGGATGCGCTGACGTCTACCACCGCCAATCATACGGGGCGTTCGATGCGCAAATGGGCGCTGGCAACACTTGCCACGAGTTGGCTGGAACTGGATACCCCGCAAAAAAGCACAGAAACCGAACGCTGGCTGTCAAAGCTTGCCGATCAGGTGGTGAAGGACTGGGACGGACTGCCGCTGGAAAAAACCAATAATCACAGCTACTGGGCGGCGTGGTCGGTGATGGCCGCGTCAGTGGCGCTGAATCGTCAGGATCTGTTTGACTGGTCGCTCAAGGAGTACCGCATCGCGGCTCATCAGATTGATGACAACGGACAGTTGCCCAACGAACAAAAACGCGGTGCGCGGGCGGTGGCTTATCACAACTACGCCCTTCAGCCACTGGTGATAATCGCAAGCTTTGCAAAGGCAAATCAGGTGGACGTCACACAGGAAAATCACGGTGCGCTCACGCGGCTGGCGAGCTATGTTTTGCGGAAAGATAAAACCCATCTGGAATGGCTGGAGCCATACTGTGCGTTATCGCACTGTGACGATGCGACGTTAACGCTGCGCGACGCCAGCCGTCCCTTGAAAAACCGCCGTCTGGGGGGAGATTTGACGGCGTTATATCAACCTTAGATCTGCGCCATACCGCCGTCGACAAACAGCTCAACGGCATTGATAAAGCTGGCGGCGTCGGAGGCCAGAAACGCAACGACTTTCCCGACTTCCGCTGGCTCACCAATCCGACCCAGCGGAACCTGCGCCGCCAGTCCATCATAAAGACCCTGGCGCTGCTCCTCAGGAACCAATCCGCCCAATCCAGGCGTTTTGACCGGGCCCGGACTCACCACATTGACCCGAATACCACGCCCCTGCAAATCCAGCGCCCATGAACGCGCAAAATTTCTCACTGCCGCCTTGCTGGCGCTATAAACGCTAAAGTTGGCGGTGCCTTTTACCGAAACGGTAGACGCGGTCAGGATGATGGACGAGCCAGCACTCAGAAGCGGTAACGCCTTCTGGACAGTAAACAGTACGCCACGAACGTTAGTCCCGAATATCCGGTCAAAATGCTCTTCGGTGATAGCACCCAGCGGCAGCATGTCCCCGCCACCGGCGTTGGCAAACAAAATGTCCAGACGCCCCGACTCCTCTGCGATCTGCGCGTAGACCTTATCCAGGTCGTCCAGACGGGAGGCATCCGCCCGGATACCCGTTGCCGACGCACCAACTAGCGCGACAGCATCATCCAGCTCCTGCTGGCGACGTCCGGTGAGGTAGACTTTTGCCCCTTGCGCCGCCAGTTCCTGCACGGTGGCAAGACCGATGCCCGTACTCCCGCCCGTGACCAGGGCAATCTTGCCTGAAAGTGGTTGACTCATTTTCAATCTCCTCAACGATGTTTGAATAGGCTGTCAGTCAGCCGGTAAACACACTCTAGTCGCAGAAGAATTAATGAAAAATTAGCAAAAATAGAAAATACTCTTTCCACAGGTGGATAATCAGGTTTCTCACGGAGAACGACATCGTGGATCAATTAATGGCTATGCGCGCGTTTACGCGGGTGGTGGAAACCGGCAATTTTACGCGGGCAGCGGATTCGCTGAACCTGCCGAATGCCACGTTAAGTAAGCTGGTAAAATCGCTCGAAGCCCATCTCGGCGTGCGTCTTTTACATCGCACCACCCGGCGCGTCGTCGCCACGCCTGAGGGACAGGACTATTACGAAAAAGCCTCGCGGGTGCTCATTGATATCGAGGAGATCGACACCTCATTTAGCGCGTCTCAGCGCAGGCCGAAAGGCTATTTGCGTATCGATATCGGGGGATCTACCGCACGCGAAGTGCTGATCCCGGCGTTACCGGATTTTTTAAAGCGCTATCCGGAAATCAAAATCGATTTAGGCGTGTCCGATCGGCCGGTGGATCTGATTAGCGGGAATGTGGATTGTGTGATCCGTGGCGGCCCACTCAATGACTCGTCGCTGATTGCGCGTCATATCGGTGATGCCACAATGGTGACCTGCGCGACACCGGGCTATCTGAAGGCTGCAGGTGTGCCTGCCTATCCGGATGAATTACGAAACGGACACAAGCTGGTGAGCTATTTATCGCCACTGACGGGCAGAGCATTCCCCTTTCGCTTTATCATCGAGGGTGAAATGCGGGAGCTGAAAACGCAGCATCATATCGGGGTGAACGAAAGCAACGCGCACCTGGCGGCGGCCGTGGCCGGGATGGGGATTATTCAGACTTTTTGCTATGCGGCCAAAGATGCTCTGAAAGACGGTACGCTGGTTGAGATCCTGCAGGCATGGCGGCCCGCGAGCTACCCTTTTCATGTTGTGTATCCGCAGAACCGGCACATGACGCATCGGTTACGGGTATTTATCGACTGGCTTACCGAGATATTTCCTACGGCACTGCGCGGCTAACGCGAAAGAGATAAGCCGGGCAGTCGCCCGGCTTCGTGCATCGTACTTAGTTCAGTGTGTAATCCAGCGTGATTTCCGCTTTCAGGACCTGAGAAACCGGGCATCCCGCCTTGGCTTTCTGGATAATGCCGTCGAACTGTTTCGGATCAATGCCAGGGACCGTCACTTTGCTTTGCAACGCAATTTTGCTGATGGCAAAGCCACTGTCGGTTTTGTCGAGGGAGACATCCGCAGTGGTATCGATGGAGTCTGCGGTATACCCCGACTCACCCAGCATTAGCGAAAGCGCCATCGAGAAACAGGCCGCGTGCGCTGCGCCAATTAACTCTTCCGGGTTAGTCCCTTTTTCACCCTCAAAGCGGGTATTAAAGCCGTAGGGCTGCTGATTCAAAACGCCGCTTTCGGTTGAAACCGTGCCTTTGCCGCGTTTAATGTCGCCAGACCAGTGTGCTGAACCGTGCTTATGAATCGTCATTGATGCTCTCCTTTTGGCTTACAAAGGGTTAAGTATAGAACGTCGATTCCGTTCTGAGAGGAAGCCAGAAGAGTCTTAGACCTTAGCGCACAATTGCAGCAGATGATTTGCCAGCGCATCGAGGAAAACGCGCAACGCGGCGGGCTGATAATCCCTCGACAAATAAATACCATAAATCGCAATCGGTTTTGGCGTGAATGCCGGTAACACAGGTACAAGCGCCCCGCTGCTCAGCGCCGATTGCGCCTCCAGTTCCGGCAGCATAGCGATACCGCAATCGTTGATCGCCGCCTCCATCAGCAATGACGAGATACTGGCGCTCAAATTACCGCTGACGGCGGCTGTCACCACGTCCCCTTCCTCGGTAACAAGGCTCCAGGATTGTCCGGCAAAAAAACTGTAATGCAGGCAGTTATGCCCCGCCAGATCGTCAATCGACTGGGGATGGCCTTTGTCTGCAAGATACGCAGGAGACGCACAAAGCACGGAACGACACTCCCCGAGACGACGGGCAATCATGCCGGGCTCCGGGTTATCGGTAATGCGGATCGCCACATCAATGCGTTCGCCCACCAGACTGACCGGGTGATTATTAACATCCATCTCCACGCGTAGCTGCGGATATCGCGACAGAAAATCCGGCAACATGGGTGCGACGATTTGCATCGCCGTAAAATGCGCGCAGGCCACGCGTAGCGTTCCGGCGGGCACATCTTTTGCCGACTGGTCTTCGATTTCCTGCGACAGCTGAATGATATTGCGCACTTTCAGCAAGACCTTTTCTCCGGCGGGCGTGAGCGTCAGCTTGCGCGTCGAGCGGTGAACCAAGCGCGTTCCCGCCCACTTTTCCATCTGCTCCAGATAGCGGCTCACCATAGGACGAGAAATCCCCAGTGCGCGCGCCGCGGCGCTCAGACTCCCCAGCTCACAAATTCGGTTATAGACCTGGGCGGCGATAACGCGATCCATTTTAACGACTCCATCTGCTCGATTTATGAAACTAAGCATGTCTTGTTTCAGGAATTCTGGCAAATGAAGATATCCGTACAATAGAGACTTCTGATCCTATTGAGACAACATCATGAAACTGAACCGCCTTGCCCTGCTTTGCACCCTGTTGACGCCTGCTGTGTTCGCCGCGCCGTTGACGCTGGATACCTACAATCCGCAGGAGAAAGGCATTTTTGCTGTCTCCTCTACGCTGGTATCAGGGCCGAAAGAAGCGGTGCTGTTTGACGCGCAATTCAGCGTGAAAGATGGCGAAGCGCTGGTCGAAAAAATTCGTCGCAGCGGCAAAACGCTCAGCAAAATTGTGATCACATCGGGTGATCCGGATTTCTACTTCGGCCTGCAGCCGCTGGTGAAAGCATTCCCGAACGCCAAAGTGGTCGCCACACAAAAAGTGGTCGATCACATCAAGGAAACCAAAGATGCCAAACTGGCCTTCTGGGGGCCGCAAATGAAAGACGGCGCACCGACAGAGCTGATTGTTCCGCAGGTGATCGCGTCAACAACGTTTATGGTTGACGGCGAGAAGATTGATATTGAACAGCCAGACAGCTACGCGGCCTATGTGTGGATCCCTTCGGTAAAAGCGATTCTCGGCGGCACCGGCGTTTCCTGGGGTATTCACGTCTGGACAGCGGATACCCAGAGCAAAGCGAGCCGCCAGCAGTGGCAAGAGACGCTTACCGAAATGGCCGCGCGTAAGCCGGCGCGTGTGATCCCGGGTCATTACCTTGGAACGCCGCCTGCGGGGTCAGAAGCCATCGACTTTACCCGCACTTATCTGCAGCAATTTGAGCAGGCTTTGACGGCGCATAAGGATTCAACAGCCGTGATCGGCACGATGAAAAAACAGTGGCCAACGCTGGCAGAAGACAGCTCGCTGGAGCTGAGCGCGAAGGTCAATACCGGCGAAATGAAGTGGTAACACGATAATATTCTCCTGCTATAGTGATTTTTTATAGCAGGAGAAAAATATGCCTTCTACCGTCCGAGGAATTGATCATATCGGTATTACAGTACCGGATATTGAGCAAGCCACACTATTTTTCGAAAAAGCGTTAGGTGCTCAGGTTCTTTATCGCTCCGTACAGCCCGGGGACGATAATATCGATAACGCATCACAAGAGAAAACGCTGCGTTTATTTCCCGGCACGCGAATCCGCGCTATTCGTATGCTGGCGCTTCCCCACGGCCCCGGTATTGAACTGTTCGAAATGCACGGTCCGGAGCAGCAGCCAGCCGCACGCCCGAGTGATTTTGGCCTTCAGCATTTTGCTGTGTATGTCGATGATTTTTCGCAGGCTATCGCCAGATTCACAGCGGCAGGCGGTGAAATGTTTACGGAACCCAAACCGCTGACATTTCCCGATGAACGCGGTGAAGGCAACGCGTTTTGCTACGGAAAAACCCCCTGGGGCAGCGTGATAGAATTAATTTCCTGGCCCTCTCCGATGCCTTACGAAAAATATATCCCGTTACGTCGTTGGAAACCGTAATACACGTTAAAAATGTGGTGATTATGATATTTTTATTTCCAGGATGAATCTGAGCCACAGCGGTAAAAATATTTGCCATTCTGAATGTGAATTACGAAGTGCGAGCCGAAGCATTAAATAGATAAAAACAGATAACGACACGGAGGCAGGCAGCATGTTTACTCATTACTCAGCAAATACACAATCCGCACAACCGGACCTCGTTCATGCCATTGAACAAGGCCTGCGCGCTGAACACGGCGCGGTCACTGAAGATGACATTTTAATGGAACTGACCCGTTGGGTAGAAGCCGCGGACAATGACATCCTCAGTGACATTTATCAGCAGACCATTAACTACGTCGTGAGTGGTCAGCACGCAACCTTGTCATAACCCAAGGGGTGACATTTCGTTTGCGAAAGCAAGCGTATCCTTCAAAACTCGCAACAGAATTGAGGAGTACACATGAAATCGAACCGTCATGCACGTCATATTCTGGGACTGAACTACAAGCTCTCCAATAAACGCAAAGTCGTGATTGAGGACAGCAACGAAACGGTAGTCACCCATGCGTCCGGCAGAAAACGTCACGCGGACAAATAAATCCCCGTCAGACTGACAACACCATCGGCAAAACCGATGGTGTTTTTGTATGTGCGCTACGAGTAATTAACATTCAGCTCCTTTATACTACTGTCCGACCGCAGCCCTGCCAGCAAGCCAGAAAGATGACAACCTACAGTGCCAGGGACGGATATCTAAAAATCGAGTGAGTGACATGGACAAGAAAACAAAAAAACATCGTTCCCTTTATATCCCCTACGCGGGACCGGTTCTGCTGGAGTTTCCCCTACTGAACAAAGGCAGCGCGTTTAGCGCCGAAGAGCGCAGCAGCTTCAACCTGCTGGGCTTACTGCCGGAAGTGGTCGAAACCATCGAAGAGCAAGCCGAACGCGCCTGGATCCAGTATCAGGGATTCAAAACCGAAATCGATAAGCACATCTACCTGCGAAACATTCAGGATACCAATGAAACCCTCTTCTACCGCCTGGTGCAAAATCATCTCGAAGAGATGATGCCGGTGATCTACACCCCTACGGTGGGTGCGGCGTGTGAGCGTTTCTCCGAGATTTATCGTCGTTCTCGCGGCGTGTTTATCTCTTACGAGAACCGTCACAACATGGATGACATTCTGCAAAACGTGCCAAACCACAACATCAAAGTGATTGTGGTGACGGATGGCGAACGTATTTTGGGTCTCGGCGATCAGGGTATCGGCGGGATGGGTATTCCGATCGGTAAACTTTCTTTGTACACCGCCTGTGGGGGTATCAGCCCGGCGTACACGCTGCCGGTTGTGCTCGACGTCGGTACGAACAATCAGCAACTGTTGACTGACCCGCTATATATGGGCTGGCGTCACCCGCGCGTGACGGACGACGAGTATTACCAGTTCGTCGATGATTTCATCCAGGCGGTTAAACATCGCTGGCCGGACGTGCTGCTGCAGTTCGAAGATTTCGCGCAGAAAAACGCGATGCCGCTGCTCAACCGCTACCGCGATGAGATTTGCTCGTTCAACGATGATATTCAGGGTACCGCGGCAGTCACTGCCGGGACGCTGATCGCCGCCAGCCGTGCGGCAGGCAGCCAACTGAGCTATCAAAAAATTGTCTTCCTGGGTGCCGGTTCTGCGGGTTGTGGTATTGCAGAGCAGATCATCGCCCAAACCCAGCGCGAAGGCTTAAGCGAAGAGCTGGCGCGCTCACGCGTCTTTATGGTTGACCGTTTTGGCCTGCTGACGGATGCCATGCCAAACCTGTTGCCGTTCCAGACCAAACTGGTGCAAAAGCGCGAGAATCTGAAAAACTGGGACACCGATAACGAAGTGCTCTCTTTGCTGGACGTGGTACGTAACGTAAAGCCCGATATCCTGATTGGCGTGTCAGGCCAGACCGGATTATTCACCGAAGAAATCATTCGTGAGATGCACAAGCACTGCGAACGCCCGATCGTGATGCCGCTGTCTAACCCAACGTCACGCGTCGAAGCTACGCCGCAGGACATCATTGCCTGGACCGAAGGCAACGCGCTGGTCGCGACCGGCAGCCCGTTTGATCCGGTTATCTGGAAAGACAAAGTCTACCCTATCGCTCAGTGCAACAACTCCTACATCTTCCCGGGTATTGGCCTGGGCGTGATTGCCTCTGGCGCGTCGCGCATCACCGATGAGATGCTGATGTCGGCAAGTGAAACGCTGGCACAGCACTCGCCGCTGGTGAAGAATGGCGAAGGACTGGTTCTGCCAGAACTCAAAGATATTCACATCGTGTCGCGCGCCATTGCCTTTGCCGTCGGCAAAATGGCGCAGCAGCAGGGCGTGGCGGTGAAAACCTCCGCCGATGCGTTGCAACAAGCGATCGACGAGAACTTCTGGATGCCGGAATACCGCAGCTATCGCCGTACCTCGATTTAAATTATTGTGAACTGACCCTCTCTCCGTAGGAGAGGGTCAGCACTGAATCGCAACGCATTCTTCCCCGACTAGCAAAATCCCACTGACCCCGTTACACTCCTTTTATCCATTAACTTGATGAATATATAAGGAGGCCAATTATGCTGTACTGTGAAATTTTCAATTTTTCACATACTTTAGGTGATCGCACTAGCTCAAGCGTTATCGACTTCATGTTGCGATAACTTCTGCTTGAGCGAAGACACCCACTACTGAATCCCTTCTCTCGGGCTTACTGAGTTATCGTCAGCGACGTTTGACGAGGCATTTCCATGCCTGTAACACTTGAGTAAGCAACAATGAGCACATTACTAACTGCACAATCTTTACGTGTCGATACCGCGTTCACGACGCTCTTCGACTCGCTCTCCTTTACCCTGAAAAAAGGCGACCGCATTGGTTTGCTGGGTGATAACGGCTGCGGCAAAAGCACCCTGCTGAAAATTCTCGATGGCACCGATTCTCCGGCAGTCGGCACGGTCGCACTCGCCGGACACTGTCTGATGTCGCGCGTCGAGCAGCATCTGCCGGAGGCGATTTATCCTCTAACGATGATCGACGCCGTGCTGGCGCAACTCCCGGCGACTGAGCGCGATAGCCTGTGCTGGAAAGCAGAAACCCTGCTCGCGACGATGGGCTTCACCGCGCCAGATATGGCCCTGCACTCCGCGACGTTAAGCGGCGGGCAACACACGCGTCTGCTGCTGGCGCGCGCGCTGATTAGCGATCCCGATCTGCTGTTGCTGGATGAGCCGAGCAACCACCTTGATCTCCCCACCATGCTGTGGCTGGAGCAGTTTTTACAGAACTGGTCCGGTAGCTTTGTGCTGGTTTCCCACGACCGTCAGCTGCTGGACGCCGTCACCAACGGAAGCTGGATCTTGCGCGATAAAACGCTGCACGCCTTCGCGCTGCCCTGCACTGCTGCACGTCATGCGCTGACGGCACGAGATGAAAGCGATGCCCTGCGGCATAAAGCGGAGCAAAAGGAGATTGATCGGGTGGCGGCGAGCGCAAAACGGCTGGCGACCTGGGGCAAGGTCTACGACAACGAAGATCTGGCCCGCAAAGCCAAACAGATGGAAAAACAGGTCGAGCGCTTAAAGGATAGCCAGACCGATCTCACCGCGGGCAGCCAGTGGACGCTCACGCTTAAAGGTGATGCTCTGCGCGCGGATCGTTTGCTGGAGATCCAACATCTGTCCGTTCCGCCTGCGCCTGGGTTAACGCCTCTGTTTGATATTGATATCGCCCGGCTTAAAAGCGGCGATCGCATCGCGATTATGGGGCGTAATGGCTGCGGTAAATCTTCACTGATGAGGCTTATCTGGCGGCAATTTACCGCCGGGCAAGACGCGGATGAGCTTAAAATCCACCCGCGCGTCACGCTGGGTTATTACGACCAAACGCTGCATCAGCTGCCGGATGACGCTCTGCTGCTGGACGCGCTTGAGCCGTTCGCACCCGATCCGCAGATTCGGAAAATGGCGCTGATTAGCGCAGGTTTCCCGTGGCCGCGTCACGGGCAAAAAGTCTCAACGCTGAGCTGTGGCGAGCGTTCACGCCTGCTGTTTGTCGGGCTCACGCTTGCGCGCTACAGCCTGCTGATGCTTGACGAGCCGACCAACCATCTGGATATGGAAGGCAAAGAGGCGCTGGCCGACACGCTGCAACAGTTTGAGGGCGGCGTGCTGCTGGTGAGCCATGACCGGCAGTTAATCAGTCAAAGCTGTAATCGGTTCTGGCTGGTCGAAGACGGCAAACTGAGCGAATGGCACGATGCCGACGCGGTCTTTGAACGGTTGCGTGAAAGCAGCGGGTTGAAACCCATTGCCACGTCGCGATCTGCTGAAGAGGACCATCTGCCGGAATGCGACGATCTGCTAGAACGGCTGGTGACGCTGGAATCGTTGCTGGCGGAGGATTTGGCGCGTAAGCCGAAGCATCAAAAACCTCAGCTTCAGGAACAGTGGCGAAAGGAGATTGAAATTCTGGAAGCCCAGTTGTAAATCGGTGCCCGGCGGTTAAACGCCGGGCGCATTTTTTATTGCGGTTTTTTCTCTTTCCAGACATCCCATGCCTGTTTAATTTCTTGCTTCGCGGCGGCGGCATCGTTAAAACCGCTCAGCTCCACTTTTTTGCGCCCTTCTGGCAACTCTTTATAGACGCGGAAAAAGGCTTCCAGACGCTGTACTTCTATTTTCGGCAGGTCGCTGAGTTCTTTAATGTCGTCGTAAGTCGGGTCGATTTTGCTTGCTGGAACGGCAACAATTTTGTCGTCTTTCTCGCCGCCATCGACCATTTTCAGCACGCCAATCGCGCGCAGTTTAATGAGCGTCCCGGGCGCCAAAGGCGCACGCGTATAGAAAATGACGTCCAGCGGATCGCCATCGCCTGCCAGGGATTGGGTCAGCGAGCCGTAGTTAGCCGGATAGGCCACCGGCATCGACTGGAAACGATCGGCAATAATAAAACCGGTTTTGGCGTCGGTTTCGTATTTGATAATGCCGCCCGCCGGGATCTCGGTGACGGCATAGAATTCTTCCGGGTTATTTTCTGGCTGCGGGAATTCCAGAATATTTTGTGCCTGCGCGGAGGCGGACAGGAGAACGCTAACGGCGATGATTTTTTTGACCAGATGCATTGTCTTTTAACTCTTCGGTTATTGAGAAGACAACACGTTACGTTTAGCCGATGACAGAACCATGACGCCTGCATGACAGAAAATCAGGCGTTCATGTAAGACTTTTTCGGTGAATATTAGGCCAGCGCGCTGTCGTTCGCCTGATTACGCTTGCCTTTTTTATAGCCGTACATCAGTAACGAAGACATGGCCGCGAACGACAGAATGGCGGCGGGTAGAGTAACGTAGCTCCAGCTGTAGCCAAGCGTGATCATCATTCCACCAAAATAGGCACCGATGGCGCTGCCGAGATTAAACGCCACCTGCCCCCCTGCTGCTCCCAGTAATTCGCCGCCTCTCGCATTCTGCAGCAACAGAATTTGCAGTGGCGCAGAGAGCGCAAAAAGGCCTGCACAGCAGATAAAGCCCATCACCAGCGAGGCCGATTTGTGCTCGCCAAAGGCAAACAGCGCCACCAGCGACAGGACGATCACCAGATCGGTGGTAGCGGCAATGCGCAGCTGGCTGTAGCGTCCGGATAATTTGCCGCTCAGCATATTCCCCAAGACCATTCCCAGCCCCATCAGCATCATAATGACGGTCATAAAGGCTTCCGAAAATCCGGAAACATTCACCATAAACGGCTTCACAAAGCTGAACCACGCGAACACTCCCGCATTGCCAAACATGGTGGCGGCAAAAATTAACCAGGGTTCCGGCTTTTTCAAAAAGTGGAATTGCTCGATCAGTCTGGCATCCGATTTGTCGTACAGCGTCGGAACCCAGAAAATAATCGACAGGATCACCAGCGCATCAAACGCGGCAATCAGGAAAAAAGTGTATCGCCAGTTGTATTCATGTCCGAGCCAGGTCCCCAGCGGAACCCCAACCAGATTCGCGACCGTCATGCCGGCAATCATTCCTGCGACGGCAAGGGTCACTTTGCCCGGTGGCGCAATTTTAGACAGGATGATCGCCCCGACGCCGAAAAATGCACCGTGGGGAAAACCGGACACCAGTCGCCCGATGGCCAGCCAGAGATAGGAGGTGGAAAAAGTAAAAATGACATTCCCAACGACACACAGCGCGACCAGGAAGAGCAGGATCGTTTTTAACGAGAACTTGCCTGAAAAAAGCGCAATGATCGGTGCGCCAATAACCACCCCGAACGCGTAATACGAAATCATGCTTCCGGCGGAAGGGATCGTGATGCCAGTGTCACGAGCCAGCTCAGTTAACACACCCATAATGCCAAATTCAGCCATTCCCAGACCAAAAGTGCCCAGTGCTAACGAGAAAACGGTTTTTTTCATACCACAGCCATTTGTTAAAAATTTGCAACAGCTATTATTCATTAAACGCGGAGGGTGAGCCAGTTCGAATCGGTCTTCTGACCGATCTATCCATTATTTCGGATAGGCTGTGAATATTTTGCGCTGACTTGCCGGGCCACGATTACACTTCACAGAGAGACCTCCCGATCCCCCCTCACTGTATCTGTACCAGGATGACAATTATGGCGAATAAGAAGGTAACAAAAGTCATTGCTGAAACCGTTAAACTTGCGCCCCTCAAAACAAAGGATTACGAAAAAGAACTGCGTCGTCTGCATGTGGAACTGGTGAAACTCCAGCAATGGGTTGTCGCGAAGGGCCTTAAGGTGTGCATCGTGTTTGAAGGGCGTGACGGCGCGGGAAAAGGCGGCACCATTAAAGCCATCACCGAGCGCGTCAGTCCCCGCGTTTTCCGGGTGATTGCCCTGCCCGCGCCGACCGACAAAGAAAAGAGCCAGCTCTATTTCCAGCGCTACGTGCCGCATCTGCCTTCTGCCGGTGAAATCGTCATTTTTGACCGCAGCTGGTACAACCGCGCGGGCGTTGAACGCGTCATGGGATTTTGTACGCCGGAACAGGTCGAAAAGTTTCTGGACGGCGCGCCGATTATTGAGCGTGCGATGGTGGATGCGGGCATTATCCTGATCAAATACTGGCTCGAAGTGACGCCAAAAGAACAGGAACGCCGCCTGCGCGATCGCATTGATGACGGGCGCAAAACCTGGAAACTGTCGCCAATGGACATTAAGTCGTTCAACCGCTGGGATGAATATACAGAAGCGCGCGACGCCATGTTTGCCGCTACCGATACCGCCTGGGCGCCGTGGTATGTGGCGCGATCGGAAGATAAAAAACGCGTGCGGCTGAATATTATCTCGCACCTGCTTTCGCAGATCCCTTACAAATCATTGCCTGCTGAGACGGTCAAACTGCCGAAGCGTCGAAAAATTAGCAAGATTAAACCAACCGATTATCCATTCAGGTATATTTCTGAGCGGTTTTAAGCGCGTTTTGCTCTCCGTTCAGACGTCAGTAATAGACACAAAAAACCCGCACCGAATGGCAATCCGGTGCGGGTAATCAGCAAAATAACAGGTTTTACTTAATCCCTTCCGTACTCTCTTTTTTGGCTTCCAGCCTTTCGATGTCACGATACCAGCGCGGATGGTGTTTCTGCGCCCAGCGGCGACTGACTTTCCCTTCAACCATGCCTTTAATCGAGCCTTTCACCCAGAATGCCATATACATATGAATCAGGATGGCGTGGATCAAAATAATGGCCGACGTCGCATGGATCAGCAGACTGTAGCGAATCACCTGGATTGGGAAGTAGTGCGCAAAATACGGACGCCAGATGATCACGCCCGTCACCAGCAGCACAAAAATCATGCTCATGATGGTCCAGAACATCATCTTTTGCCCGGCGTTGTATTTACCCACTTTCGCAACTTTATGCTCATTACCTTTCAGAACTTCAACAATCCCCTTCACCCACGGAATATCCTGCTTATCCGGAATGTTGTGATGAACGAAGCGCACGAACATAAACATCAGCACCACGAAGATCAGCACGCCAAAGAACGGATGCAGAATGCGCCCCATCTGTGGCGTGCCGAAGGTTTCGGTTAGCCATTGCAGCGTCGGGAAGAAAAACGAAATCCCCGACACGGCCACGAGGAAGAAGCAGATCACCACCGTCCAGTGACAGGCGCGGTCGATAAACGTCGTGCGCATTATCATCTTTGACTTACTCATGGCGATCCTCCTCGTCATCATCCACCTCTTTGTTGGGACCGATGCCTATATAGTGATAAATCAGCCCCGCGAACGTAGCGACAAAACCGGCCGCGGCGAGCGGTTTCAACGCGCCTTTCCACAAACTGATAGAGGTATCAATGGCGGGGTCTTTGGGCAGATTATGATAAAGCTCCGGCTGATCGTTGTGGTGCAGCACATACATGACGTGCGTTCCCCCGACACCCTGCGGATTGTAAATCCCCGCGTGGTTATAGCCGCGTGCTTTCAGCTTATCGACGCGCGCCTGCGCCACATCCAGCATCTCTTTTTTGGTACCAAAATGAATCGCGCCGGTCGGACAGGTTTTCACACAGGCTGGCTCCTGGCCCACACTCACGCGATCCACGCACAGCGTACATTTGTATACCCGGTTATCGTCTTTGTTCAGACGCGGTACGTTGAACGGACAACCCGCGATGCAGTAGCCACAACCAATACAATTATCCTGCTGGAAATCGACGATACCATTGGCGTACTGAATAATGGCCCCTGCTGACGGGCACGCTTTAAGACAGCCCGGATCCTCGCAGTGCATACAGCCGTCTTTGCGGATCAACCACTCCAGCTTGCCGTTTTGATCCGTTTCGCTAAAGCGCATCACCGTCCAGGATTTGGCGCTCAAATCCGCCGGATTATCGTAAACCCCCACGCAGTGCCCGACCTCATCGCGAATGTCATTCCACTCTGAACAGGCCACCTGGCAGGCTTTGCAGCCCACACAGGAGGAGACATCGATAAGCTTGGCCACTTCCGCCTTAAAATCCCGCGCACGAGGCGCGGGAGTCATCGGGTTGGTTGCGGAGCGTTTAATGATGTCTTGTGTTTCCATTGCCATTGACTCGCTCCTTAGGCTTTCTCGATGTTAACCAGAAACGCCTTGTATTCCGGCGTTTGCGAGTTGGCATCGCCGACGTTTGGCGTCAGGGTATTAGCGATATAGCCCTTCTGCGCCACCCCTTCAAAGCCCCAGTGCAGCGGAATACCGACGGTTTCGACCTGCTGACCGTTCACCTGCAACGTTTGCAGACGACGCGTCACCACCGCGACCGCACGAATAAAGCCGCGTTTGCTGCTCACCGTGACGCGATCGCCATTGGCGATTCCCTTCGATTTCGCCAGCGTTTCGCTGATTTCCACAAACTGTTCCGGCTGCGCAATCGCGTTGAGTCGCGCGTGTTTGGTCCAGGTGTGGAAATGCTCGGTCAGACGATACGTGGTCCCGACGTACGGGAACGCGTCTTTCTTGCCGAGGCGCAGCGCATCGTCTTCGTACAGGCGAACCACCGGGTTTGACACCACGTTCGGGTGCAGAGGGTTAGTCCCGAGCGGCGTTTCCATCGGCTCGTAATGTTCCGGGAATGGCCCTTCGGCCAGCTTATCGAGCGCAAACAGCCGCCCAAGCCCTTCCGGCTGCATGATAAACGGCCCGGTCGCGCTACCCGGCGCGGCAGTGCTGTAGTCAGGAATATCGTTACCCGCCCACTTCGTGCCGTTCCACGCGATCAGCATCCGGTTAGGATCCCATGGCTTCCCGTTGATATCCGCCGAGGCACGGTTGTACAGCACGCGACGGTTAAGCGGCCACGCCCATGCCCAGCCAAGCGTATTGCCCAATCCTGACGGATCGGCATTATCGCGGTTGGCCATCTGGTTGCCCTGTTCCGTCCAGCTTCCGGCGTAGATCCAACACGACGATGCGGTTGAACCGTCATCGCGCAGCAGCGCAAAGCTGTTCAGCAACTGCCCTTTTTTCGCCAGCAGCGTGCCATTAGCGTCATAGAGATCTGCCAGCGCCACGCCGTTGTTCTCTTTCGCCACCTCTTCCGATTCAGGATGATCCGGCTGCTTATAGTTCCAGCTCATCTTCAGCAGCGGTTCGACACCTTTCCCGCCTTCCGTGCGGTACATTTCGCGCAGACGGTGGTAAATCCCCGCCAGAATTTCGCCGTCGTTTCGCGCTTCGCCCGGCGCATCCTGACCTTTCCAGTGCCACTGTAGCCAGCGACCGGAGTTAGCAATCGAGCCGTCCTCTTCCGCAAAACAGGTCGACGGCAGTCGGAACACTTCGGTCTGAATCGACGCTGTGTCCACATCGTTCATCTCACCGTGGTTTTGCCAGAAGTTCGACGTTTCGGTGACCAGCGGATCGATAACCACCATGAATTTCAGCTTGCTTAAGCTCCGCACTACTTTGTTTTTGTCCGGGAACGACGCGACCGGGTTGAACCCCTGGCAGATGTAGCCCGTCACGTTGCCTTTATCCATCATGTTGAAATACTTGATGACGTCGTAGGCCTGGTCCCATTTCGGCAGCCACTCAAAGCCCCAGTTGTTCTCTTTCTGGGCGGCATCGCCGTAAAATGATTTCATCAGGCTGACAAAGAACTTTGGATAGTTGCCCCAGTAGTTGACCTGATCGGCAAGCGTCGCTTTCGGCGTGTTCGCCGTGAGATAGGTCTGCAGATCGGCGTGCTTATCCGACGGCAGGCTCAGATAGCCGGTCAGGCTGGTGGACAGCAAACCAAGATCGGTTAACCCCTGAATATTGGAGTGTCCGCGCAGAGCGTTCACACCGCCGCCCGCCATGCCCATATTCCCCAGCAACAGCTGAATCATCGCCATGGTGCGGATGTTCTGCGCGCCAACCGTATGCTGTGTCCAGCCGAGCGCATACAGGAACGTTGTGGTTCTGTTAGCCGCGCTGGTTGACGCCAGCACTTCACAGATTTTCAGGAAATCGGCTTTCGGCGTACCGCAGATGTTTTCCACTACGTCTGGCGTATAACGGGAAACGTGCTGTTTCAGCAAGTTCCATACGCAGCGCGGATCGGTCAGGGTTTCATCGCGTTTGGCAAAACCATTTTCGTCAAACTGATAGTTCCAGGACGATTTGTCATACTGGCGTTTTTCAGCGTCATAGCCGCTAAAGAGGCCATCATCAAAGGCAAAATCTTCCCGCACCAGCAGATTGGCGTTGGTGTAGTATTTGACGTATTCGGCGTTGATTTTGTTATTTTCAATCAGATACAGCAGCACGCCAGACAGGAATGTTATGTCCGTACCGGAGCGAATAGGCGCATAAATATCAGCGACCGAGGCCGTCCGAGTGAAACGTGGATCGACGACGATCAGCGTCGCGTCGTTATTGTTTTTCGCTTCCATCGCCCAGCGGAACCCCACTGGATGGGCTTCAGCGGCGTTACCGCCCATCACCATCACGACATTTGCGTTTTTGATATCAACCCAGTGGTTGGTCATCGCACCGCGACCAAATGTTGGAGCAAGACTTGCTACCGTTGGTCCGTGTCAGACGCGCGCCTGGTTGTCTACCGCCAGCATGCCGAGAGAACGCACAAATTTTTGCGTCAGCATGCCCGTTTCATTACTTGCCGCAGAGGCGCATAGCATCCCGGTGGACAGCCATCGGTTGACGGTGACGCCCTGCGCATTCTTCTCGATAAAGTTGGCATCACGGTCGGCTTTCATTAATTTTGCGATCCGGGAAAACGCCTCGTTCCAGGAAATGCGCTGCCATTTATCTGAACCTGGCGCACGGTATTCCGGGTAGCGCAGTCGGTTATCGCTGTGAACATAATCGAGCAGACCCGCACCTTTCGGGCACAGCGCCCCACGGCTAACCGGATGGTCCGGGTCCCCTTCGATATGATAAATCGCTTCTTTGGCGTTCTTCGCGCCATCGCCCAGGCTATACATCAATAGCCCACATCCCACGGAGCAGTATGTGCAGGTGTTGCGGATCTCTTTGGCGCGCAGCAATTTATAGTTGCGCGATTGAGCCAGCGCTAGTTTGGGAGCAAATCCCAACGCAGCAGCTGTTGTTCCGGCCATACCGCCCGCGCAGATTTTAAAAAACTTTCTGCGGCTGACGTCCATTGCGTTCCTCGTGATAGAAATGAGTCTTCGCGCCGCAAACTATCAGCTATACCCCTGCATTTTTTGCGTCAAATCAATCTCAACCATCTTCGCCCCCTTAATAGTCGCCTCTGGTGAGTTTAAATAATCCTTTGGGATGAGGAAGTTGCTGATTGGTTAGCGAAAACCTCTGAAAAAATGCTATAAATTTGCCCCTTAATGACAGGTCTTTGGGAATGTAATGGACAGGAAAAGAGCAACACTGATTGGCCTCGCCGCGATTGTCTTATGGAGCACAATGGTGGGGTTGATTCGCGGTGTCAGTGAAGGGCTCGGGCCCGTGGGTGGCGCGGCAATGATCTACACGCTCAGTGGATTACTTTGTTTAGTGACCGTTGGATTTCCCAATCTGAAACGTTTTCCGCCGCGCTATCTTATTGCCGGCAGCGTGCTGTTTGTCAGCTACGAAATATGCCTGGCGCTGTCGTTGGGTTATGCCAGTAATCGCCATCAGGCAATCGAAGTCGGGATGGTGAATTATCTCTGGCCGAGCCTGACGATTGTCTTTGCGATCGTGTTCAATGGGCAAAAAACGAATTTATGGGTAATCCCCGGATTACTGATTTCGTTACTCGGCGTGGGATGGGTTTTAGGCGGCGAGCAAGGGCTGCATCTCGATGAAATTATCAGCAACGTCGTCTCTAATCCGTTGAGTTATGGCCTGGCGTTTGCGGGCGCATTTATCTGGGCGGCATACTGCACCGTCACCAGTAAATATGCCAAAGGACACAATGGGATCACGCTGTTTGTGTTACTCACGGCGCTGGCGCTGTGGCTGAAATATCTGTTCAGCGATCAGCCTGAAATGGTCTTTAGCCTGCCCGTGGTGATCAAGCTGTTAATGTGCGGCGTGGCGCTGGGTTTTGGTTATGCCTCCTGGAATATCGGCATTCTGCACGGTAACGTGTCGGTACTGGCGACTGTTTCCTATTTCACACCTGTGCTTTCCGCCGCGCTTGCCGCTGTACTGCTTAACGCCCCGCTTTCGTTCTCTTTCTGGCAAGGCGCGCTGATGGTCTGCGCAGGGTCGCTGCTGTGCTGGTACGCGACCCATAATAAGCAACAATAAACGATACGCGCGGAGGAGAAATCTTCCGCGCAGATATGACGGTTAAATATTTGTGATCGTGCGTCAAAATATTCATTTATCCGCTCGTGCCTGCATTCACATTCTGGTTATATTTCCCCCGTTCGAAACGTCCTCTTACATTATTACTGACAGAAACTGACAACTTACCGGTATTAATGACCGCCTATTATTCCCGCAAGAAATAACTAGACATGCAATAGTACAATACTGAACAGTGCGAAAATACCTGTTCGATATGACGCAAGTCGTTGATTATTCACCCTCGCGAGTAACTATTGAATATCAACCCTCCGAAATAACAGATAATAACCAAAGGTAACAAAACCACGATGAAACTATAAATTCATTAATTATCATAAGCGGGAAATAAGTGAGTGCAGAATAATAAATAACCGATACCGGTAATTTTAGGGTATATAACAGGATCTTCGTCACACTAATTGAAATTAAAGGTAATATCTTGAAACTTATTATTGAAAGAACACTACAAGATTCTTAAAAATAGCATGCCGTTGACAAACCACTTCGTTGATAAATTGTTTAGCAATGGCTCAGGACATGCTTAAAGAAAATTATAAGGATTATTAAAAATGAAACTTAAATTAGTTGCAGTGGCAGTGACTACCCTGTTGGCAGCAGGTGCGGTAAATGCAGCAGAAGTATTCAACAAAGACGGTAACAAGCTGGATCTGTACGGTAAAGTGACCGGCCTGCACTACTTCTCTGATGACACCGACAACGACGGCGACAAAACTTATGTACGTCTGGGCTTCAAAGGTGAAACGCAGATCAACGACCAGCTGACCGGCTTTGGCCAGTGGGAATATGAGTTCAAAGGCAACAACGACGAAACCAACGGTGACAAAGGCAACAAAACCCGTCTGGCATTCGCAGGTCTGAAATTCAACGAATTCGGTTCTTTCGACTACGGTCGTAACTACGGCGTGGCTTACGACATCGGCGCATGGACCGACGTACTGCCAGAATACGGCGGAGACACCTGGACTCAGACTGACGTGTTCATGACCGGCCGTACCACCGGCGTAGCAACCTACCGTAACCAGGACTTCTTCGGTCTGGTTGACGGCCTGAACGTGGCTGCACAGTACCAGGGTAAAAACGACCGTGACGACGTCACCAAAGCGAACGGCGACGGCTGGGGTCTTTCTTCAACTTATGAATTCGACGGCTTCGGCGTGGGCGCAACCTACGCAAAAGCTGACCGTACTGACGATCAGGTACGTTACGCAGCGCAGAGCGTTCTGAATGCGTCTGGCGATAACGCTGAAGTGTGGGCGGCTGGCCTGAAATACGATGCGAACAACATCTATCTGGCAACCACCTACTCCGAAACCCGCAACATGACGGTCTTCGGCGACAAGCATATTGCTAACAAAGCGCAGAACTTTGAAATGGTTGCTCAGTACCAGTTCGATTTCGGCCTGCGTCCGTCGATCGCTTACCTGAAGTCAAAAGGTAAAGATATCGAGACTTACGGTGACCAGGATCTGGTTGAGTACATCGAACTGGGCGCGAGCTACTACTTCAACAAAAACATGTCCACCTACGTTGATTACAAAATCAACCTGCTGGACGACACCAAATTCACCAACGATGCGAAAATCGCTACCGATAACATCGTTGCACTGGGCCTGACCTACCAGTTCTAAGAATTTGTGAGTTAAAAAGGCCAGCCCTCGTGGCTGGCTTTTTTGTTCGCGGTCATCTGGCGTGATAAAGGAGTACGCCATGCAACGCTATACCGGACGCTGTTTGTGTGGGATGAGCCATTTCAGCGTCAACATTGAAAATCTGGATGTGTATGCCTGCCACTGTACGACGTGCCAGAAATGGTCGGGGGGGATTGCCATGTATCTGGAAACCGCAGGCGCGCCAGCGGTGGAACAAGGTTCAATCGCCCCTTCGCACTTCTCTTCGTCGGCACGCGGTGAACGCTGGTTTTGTCCCGGTTGCGGCTGCCCGCTCTGGTACGAACTGACGCCAACGGAACGCTATTTTGTCCCGTGGACATTGCTGGAGCTGAGTGAAGATGAACGCCGTCGACTGGTGTTAGCCGCCGAGATCTATACTGAAACGCAGCCCGCGTTTTGGCGACTGACCGGACAATACGCGCGTTTTAGCGGAACGGAAATCGAAGCGATGGATAAAAGCTGTTCGCTGACGGCGTAACCTCACTGCTCGATTTGCAACAGGATGTACACCTCGATAAAGACAATGAGTGATACCCGGCATGCTTCGCGCCGCCGGGTGGATGACTACTCTTTCACTTTCGCCAGGCTAAACCAAATCCCGATCGCAAGGATCAACAACATCCCGCCTGCGCTCCCTAATGCCACGCTGTGTGAGGTGATAAACGCGGCTTTTGCGGATTCAATGACCGAGTCGGCCAGCGTTGGCGTCAAATCCTGGGCCACTTTCACGGCTTCACCAATGGATGACGACGCTTTTTCCGCCAGCATGTTGTTTAAGCCTTGCGGCAACACAATCGACGCCGAGAAGCTGCGGGTTAACAGCAGACCAAAAATGGCGATGCCTAACCCCGCGCCCAGCTCATAGGACATGGTTTCAATCGCACCCGCTGCTGCCGCCTTCTCTTTAGGTGCGGCAGCCATGATGGCGGATGTGGATGCCAACAGTGCACTGGCGGCGCTAAAGCCCAGCAGTACCATCAGGCTCCACGCTTGCCACTGCTGCGTGCTGAAGTCGAGCATCGATAATCCAATGAAACTCACCGCACTCAATCCCATGCCGCCCGCCGCCACGATCCGCAACCCCAGTCGTCCCACCAGCACGCCAGCAATCGGTCCACTGAATCCGCTGGCGACCATCACCGGCAGCATAAACTTGCCCGCTTCAAACGGCGTGAAACCGTGGACAAACTGCAACTCCTGCGCCATCAGCAGTTCAAAACCCACCAGCGCGATCATGGCCGTCATCGCCATCACAACGCCGCTTAAAATGATGCGATTGCAAAACAGGCGCATGTCGATCATCGGCGTGCTGGCGCGCAACTGAATACGCACAAAAACAAACAGCATCACCGCGCCCGTCAATAATGTCCCCGCAACCAGCCACGGCGAAAGCGCCCCTTTCAACGCTGTTTTGGCGCTGTAGACCAACAGCAAAATCGCGACGATCAGCATCAGCGCATGGCTAATATTCAGCGGTTGCTCAGGACGGCCCTGCTGTTTCGGGACGAGGCGAGCAGCAAGGGCGACAACCACAATCACAATCGGGACGTTGATCAAAAAGACCGAACCCCAGTAGAAATGCTCCAGCAGAATGCCGCCAACCAGCGGACCAAAAGCCGCACCGCCCGATCCCACCGCTGCCCACACGCCGAGGGCAATATTACGGTGACGAGGTTCGGTAAACAGCGTGCGGATCCCCGCAAGCGTTGCCGGAATAATCATCGCGGCGCCAATCGCCAGCGACGCACGCGCAGCGATAAGCCAGCCTGCTGTTGGGGAAAACGCGGCGGCCAGCGATGACAACCCAAATAACACACTGCCGAGCATGAGCAGTTTTTTAAAGCCGATGCGATCGCCCAGCGCGCCCATCGGCAACACCATACCGGCCATCACCAGCGAATAAATATCAATAATCCACAGCAATTCGTTGCCGCTGGCTCCGAGCGTCATGCTCAATGTCGGTGCGGCGACATGCAGCACCGTTGCGTCAATCGCCACCGGGATATACACCAGCACGATAATCACTAACGCTAACCACTGACGAAACATAAAGATCCTTTTTTTACCTTTTCTGGACACACGTCCAGGATGCGATCCTACGGAAAGTTGAACGCGTGTCCAGCTTTTTGTTACACTCGTTTCGTTACCATTGAGAGTGATGAGAAATGACCTATCTAAGCAAGGACGAACGCAGAGAAGCTATCCTTCACGCCGCCATGCGGGTGGCGCTGGATGAAGGGTTTAGCGGGATGACAGTCAGGCGGATTGCCGCTGAGGCACACGTCTCCGCCGGACAGGTTCACCATCATTTCGCCAGCATCGGCGAGTTAAAATCACAGTCATTTATCCACCTGATTCGTGCCCTGCTGGATGCCGACGTAGTGCCTGAGGGTGCCAGCTGGCGCGACCGACTCCACGGCATGCTCGGTAGCGATGAAGGCAGACTTGAACCCTACATCCGCCTCTGGCGCGAAGCGCAGTTCCTGGCCACTCGCGATCCGGAACTGAAAGGCGCTTATGTATTAACAATGGAAATGTGGCACCAGGAAACGGTCGCAATTATTCGCGCAGGTGCTGCTGACAATGCTTTTATTTTAAAGGACCGCCCTGAAAATATTGCCTGGCGTTTGATCGGTCTGGTTTGCGGCCTGGATGGTATTTATGTTCTGGGTATGCCGGAAATCGATGATGCCGCATTTAATCAGCATCTGGATAAAGCAATAACACTTGAGTTGGTTTAATACTTCTTATGGAGTATTAAGATTGTTAAGTTTTACAATTAGTAACACTTAAAGCGAATTCCCATGTCCCTTATAATCACAGGGGTTCGCTTTTTTATCTATCCTTCAGACGTATCTCAAAACATCCCAAAATTTCACAAAGTCACACTTTAAAGCAACTGTCTGTTTTCACTTTCCTTTTCTCTACGATATGGGTCAGTACGAGGGCGATATGTCACAAAAAAGTGAGAAGAACAATCATTACCTCTTAAGTAACTGGAAACCTGAAAACGCGGAATTTTGGGAGAACAAAGGCAAATATATCGCACGACGAAACCTGTGGATTTCCGTCGCCTGTCTGTTACTGGCTTTCTGCGTATGGATGTTATTTAGCGCCGTTGCGGTAAATCTCAATAAAGTCGGTTTTAATTTCACAACCGATCAGCTTTTTATGTTAACCGCCCTTCCTTCCCTTTCCGGTGCCATATTACGCGTACCTTATTCTTTTATGGTGCCGATATTTGGTGGCCGTTACTGGACACTATTTAGCACGGTTATTTTGATTATTCCCTGCGTCTGGCTGGGGATCGCCGTTCAGGATAGCACCACGCCGTATTGGGTGTTTATCACCATTGCGCTGCTGTGTGGATTTGCCGGTGCCAACTTCGCCTCCAGCATGGGTAACATCAGCTTTTTCTTCCCCAAATCGAAACAAGGTAGCGCCCTGGGGATTAACGGCGGGCTGGGTAATCTGGGCGTCAGCGTGATGCAAATGGTCGCGCCGGTGGTGATTTTCTTACCGATGTTTTCCTTCCTGGGCGTTCACGGTGTGCTCCAGGATGACGGATCCACGCTCGCGCTGGCCAACGCCGCGTGGATATGGGCACCGCTGCTGTTCCTCGCAACGCTCGCCGCATTTTTTGGTATGAACGATATCGCCAGTTCAAAAGCATCCATTGCCAGCCAGTTGCCGGTACTGAAACAGCCACATTTATGGCTGCTCAGTCTGCTCTATCTGGCGACATTCGGCTCGTTTATCGGCTTTTCAGCCGGGTTTGCGATGCTGTCAAAAACGCAGTTCCCGGACGTGAATATTCTGCACCTCGCCTTCTTCGGCCCGTTAATAGGTGCGCTGGCGCGTTCGGCGGGTGGCGTGGTGTCGGACAAACTCGGCGGCGTGCGCGTCACACTGGTGAATTTTGTTTTCATGGCCCTGTTCAGCGCCCTGCTGTTCCTGACGCTTCCAGGAACGGGTTCCGGAAACTTTACCGCTTTTTATCTGGTCTTTATGGGCCTGTTTCTGACAGCCGGGCTAGGCAGCGGGTCCACCTTCCAGATGATTGCCGTCATCTTCCGACAAATCACAGTCTACAAGGTAAAACTGCGCGGCGGTTCGGAAGAACAAGCCCAGCAGGAAGCGGTTACCGATACCGCGGCGGCCCTCGGGTTTATCTCTGCCATCGGCGCGGTCGGGGGCTTCTTCATTCCCAAAGCATTCGGCACATCCCTCGCCATGACCGGTTCGCCGGTGGGCGCGATGAAAGTCTTCCTTGTGTTCTATATCGTCTGCGTGCTGGTGACCTGGCTGGTCTACGGCCGTCGGCAAAAGCACGTCAAATCATAACAATCCAGTTCGACACTTTGTGAGCAGTGTAACCACGGGGCAGGAGTCGCTCCGTCAGGAGAAACGTCATGAGTAAACTGTTGGATCGCTTTCGCTACTTCAAACAAAAAGGCGAGACTTTCGCCGACGGACACGGGCAGGTGTATCACACCAACCGCGACTGGGAAGACAGTTATCGCCAGCGCTGGCAGTTTGACAAAATTGTGCGTTCGACTCACGGCGTCAACTGCACTGGCTCCTGTAGCTGGAAAATCTACGTCAAAAATGGTCTGGTGACCTGGGAAGTCCAGCAGACCGATTATCCCCGTACTCGCCCTGACCTGCCCAATCACGAACCGCGCGGATGCCCGCGAGGCGCGAGTTACTCCTGGTATCTCTACAGCGCCAACCGCCTGAAATATCCCCTGGTCCGCCGCAAGCTGATCGAACTCTGGCGTGAGGCGCTGGGCCAACACAGCGATCCGGTCCTGGCGTGGAACGCTATTATGAGCGACCCGCAAAAAACCCAAAGCTATAAACAGGCGCGCGGGCACGGCGGCTTTATCCGCTCTAACTGGAAAGAGCTGAATCAACTGATCGCCGCCGCTAACGTCTGGACCATCAAACACTACGGCCCGGATCGGGTCGCCGGTTTCTCACCCATTCCGGCGATGTCGATGGTCTCTTACGCGGCAGGCACGCGCTATCTCTCCCTGCTCGGCGGAACGTGCCTGAGCTTTTACGACTGGTATTGCGATCTCCCCCCTGCGTCACCGATGACCTGGGGTGAGCAAACCGATGTCCCAGAGTCCGCCGACTGGTATAACTCCAGCTACATCATTGCCTGGGGTTCTAACGTTCCGCAGACGCGTACGCCGGATGCCCACTTCTTTACCGAAGTGCGTTACAAAGGCACCAAAACTATCGCAATAACTCCCGATTTTTCGGAAGTCGCGAAACTCAGCGACCAGTGGCTGGCCCCGAAGCAAGGCACCGACAGCGCGCTGGCCATGGCGATGGGCCATGTGATCCTCAAAGAGTTCCACCTCGATAATCCGAGCGAATATTTTCTCAATTACTGTCGCCGTTACACCGACATGCCAATGCTGGTGATGCTTGATGAACGCGAAGACGGCAGCCTGTTGCCGGGCCGAATGCTGCGCGCATCGGATCTGGCCGAGGGGCTGGGCGAGCAAAATAACCCTGAATGGAAAACCGTTGCGTTTGATATCGCCGGTGGGCTGGTCGCGCCGAACGGTTCGATTGGTTTCCGCTGGGGCGAAAAAGGGAAATGGAACCTCGAACCGGTGGCGGCGGGTCATGAAATCGAGCTAACGCTGTCCCTGCTGATCACGCACGATAGCGTCGCTAACGTGGCGTTCCCCTATTTCGGCGGCAACGAAAATCCGCATTTCCGCAGCGTGAAGCAAGAGCCGGTGCTGATCCGCAAAGTGCCGTCCAAAATTCTGACGCTGGCGGACGGACGCCAGCAACAGGTCGCCAGCGTGTACGATCTGGTCCTGGCGAATTACGGCCTCGACCGCGGTCTTGATGATGAAAACGCGGTTAAGGATTACAGCGAGGTGAAGGCCTATTCCCCCGCCTGGGGCGAGCAAATTACGGGGGTTCCGCGTCGGCATATTGAACAAATTGCCCGCGAGTTTGCTGACACCGCGAATAAAACCCACGGCCGTTCGATGATCATTTTGGGTGCCGGTGTGAACCACTGGTATCACATGGACATGAACTACCGCGGGATGATCAACATGCTGGTTTTCTGCGGCTGCGTCGGCAAAAGTGGGGGCGGCTGGTCGCACTACGTCGGCCAGGAAAAATTGCGTCCGCAAACCGGCTGGCTGCCGCTGGCGTTTGCCCTGGACTGGCACCGTCCGCCGCGCCAGATGAACAGCACATCCTTTTTCTACAATCATGCCAGCCAGTGGCGCTACGAAAAACTCACCGCGCAGGAATTGCTTTCTCCCCTCGCCGATGCGTCGAAATTTACCGGGCATCTGATCGATTTCAACGTGCGGGCTGAACGAATGGGCTGGCTGCCCTCCGCCCCACAGCTTGATGTTAATCCGCTGCATATCAAAGCGCGTGCCGACGCAGCGGGTATGTCGCCACAGGATTACACCGTTCAGGCGCTCAAATCTGGCGATGTTCGCTTTGCCTGCGAACAGCCGGATAACGGTAAAAACCATCCGCGCAATCTGTTTGTCTGGCGCTCGAATTTGCTGGGATCATCCGGGAAAGGCCACGAGTACATGCTCAAGTATCTCCTTGGTACCGAGAGCGGCATTCAGGGCGACGATCTCGGTTCAACGGATGACGTCAAACCTGAAGAGGTGGAGTGGCAAACCGCCGCCATCGAAGGCAAGTTAGATCTGCTGGTGACGCTCGATTTCCGCATGTCCAGCACCTGTCTGTTCTCCGACATCGTCTTACCAACCGCCACCTGGTACGAAAAAGACGACATGAATACCTCGGATATGCATCCGTTTATTCACCCGCTTTCAGCGGCGGTTGACCCTGCCTGGGAGTCGCGCAGCGACTGGGAGATTTATAAAGGGCTGGCGAAAGTGTTCTCTGAAGTGTGCGTTGGCCATCTGGGGACCGAAACGGACGTGGTGCTACAACCCTTGCAGCACGACTCCCCGGCGGAATTATCCCAGCCGTTTGATATCCAGGACTGGCGCAAGGGCGAATGCGATCTGATCCCCGGCAAAACCGCGCCCAATATCGCCGTGATTGAGCGTCATTATCCACAAACGTATGAACGGTTTACCGCGCTTGGCCCGCTGATGGACAAACTCGGTAACGGCGGGAAAGGCATTTCGTGGAACACGCAAACCGAGATCGATTTCCTCGGCAAGCTGAACTACGTCAAGCTGGACGGCCCGGCGAAAGGGCGTCCGCGGATCGATACCGCGATAGATGCGTCTGAAGTGATTCTCGCCCTCGCCCCGGAAACCAACGGCCATGTGGCGGTAAAAGCCTGGGAAGCGCTCAGTGAATTCACCGGGCGCGAACACGCGCATCTGGCGCTGAATAAAGAAGACGAAAAAATTCGCTTCCGTGATATTCAGGCGCAGCCGCGTAAAATCATCTCCAGCCCGACATGGTCAGGCATCGAAAGTGAACACGTTTCCTATAACGCCGGATACACCAACGTTCATGAACTCATTCCATGGCGCACGCTTTCCGGACGCCAACAGCTGTATCAGGATCATCAATGGATGCGTGCCTTCGGCGAAAGCCTGGTGGCCTATCGTCCGCCGATTGATACCCGCAGCGTGACGCACATGCGCGAGATCCCACCGAACGGTTTCCCGGAAAAAGCGCTGAATTTCCTGACGCCGCACCAGAAATGGGGCATTCACTCCACCTACAGTGAAAACCTACTGATGCAAACCCTGTCGCGCGGCGGGCCGATTGTGTGGATCAGCGAAACGGACGCCCGTGAGTTAGGCATTGAGGACAACGACTGGATCGAGGCCTTCAATGCTAACGGCGCCCTCACCGCCCGCGCCGTCGTCAGCCAGCGCGTACCGCCAGGCATGACCATGATGTACCACGCCCAGGAGCGCATTCTGAACATTCCGGGATCCGAAGTGACCGGGCGACGTGGCGGCATTCATAACTCGGTCACCCGCGTGTGCCCGAAACCGACGCACATGATCGGCGGTTACGCCCAGTTGGCCTACAGCTTCAACTATTACGGCACCGTCGGCTCAAACCGCGACGAGTTCATCATGATCCGCAAAATGAAAAATATTAACTGGCTGGATGGCGAAGGTCGGGATCAGGTACAGGAGGCGAAAAAATGAAAATACGCTCACAGGTCGGCATGGTACTGAATCTCGACAAATGCATTGGCTGCCACACCTGTTCGGTGACGTGTAAAAACGTCTGGACCGGACGCGAAGGTATGGAATACGCGTGGTTTAACAACGTCGAAACCAAGCCGGGCATTGGCTATCCGAAAAACTGGGAAGACCAGGAGGAGTGGCAAGGCGGCTGGGTTCGGGGGATAACCGGCAAACTGACGCCGCGCCTCGGCGGACGCGTCGGCGTGCTGTCCAAAATCTTTGCTAACCCGTCACTGCCTGGCATCGACGATTACTATGAGCCGTTTACCTTTGACTATCAGGATCTGCACCGCGCGCCCGAAGGCGATCATCTGCCCACTGCCCGCCCACGATCGCTGATCAGCGGTAAACGGATGGACAAAATCGTCGGCGGCCCAAACTGGGAAGAGTTGCTCGGCGGCGAGTTCGAGAAACGCGCACGCGACCGTAACTTCGACAACATGCAAAAGGAGATGTACGGCCAGTTCGAAAATACCTTCATGATGTATCTTCCGCGCTTGTGTGAACACTGCCTGAACCCAAGCTGTGTCGCCACCTGCCCGAGCGGCGCAATCTACAAGCGCGAAGAGGACGGCATTGTGCTGATCGACCAGGACAAATGCCGCGGCTGGCGCATGTGTATTAGCGGGTGTCCGTACAAAAAAATCTACTTCAACTGGAAAAGCGGCAAGTCAGAAAAATGCATCTTCTGCTATCCGCGTATTGAATCCGGCCAGCCGACCGTGTGTTCCGAAACCTGCGTCGGGCGTATCCGCTATCTGGGCGTGCTGCTGTACGATGCGGATCGTATTGAAGAAGCGGCCAGCACCGAGCATGAAACCGATCTGTACGAGCGCCAGTGCGATGTGTTCCTGAACCCGCACGACCCGGCAGTGATTGAAGAAGCGTTTAAACAGGGCATTCCGCAAAACGTGATTGATGCCGCGCAGCGCTCACCGGTGTACAAAATGGCGATGGACTGGAAGCTGGCTCTGCCGCTGCACCCGGAATACCGCACCCTTCCGATGGTCTGGTATGTTCCGCCGCTGTCCCCAATTCAGTCCTATGCCGATGCCGGTGGTCTGCCGCAAACCGACAGCATATTGCCTGCGGTCGAGAGCCTGCGCATTCCGGTGCAGTACCTGGCGAATATGCTCAGCGCGGGTGACACCGGCCCGGTGCTGCGCGCCCTGAAACGCATGATGGCGATGCGCCATTACAAACGTTCGCAAACCGTCGAAGGCGTGACGGACACCCGCGCGATTGACGAAGTCGGTTTGAGCGTGGAACAGGTTGAAGAAATGTACCGCTATCTGGCTATCGCTAACTACGAAGACCGCTTCGTGATCCCAACCAGCCACCGCGAAATGGCGCGCGATGCCTTCCCGGAGAAAAACGGCTGCGGCTTTACTTTCGGCGACGGTTGCCACGGCTCCGACACCAAATTCAACCTCTTCAACAGCAGCCGCATTGACGCCATTAACATCGACGAGGTGCGCAAACATGGGGAGGGAGAATAATGAAAATCCTCAAAATCATTGCTCTGCTGATTGAATATCCCGATGAGACGTTGTGGGAAAGCAAAGACGAAGCGCTGTCGCTGATCGCCCAGGATGCGCCGATGCTGCTGCCCTTTGCGCAGCAGCATCTTGAGGCGTCGCTTCTCGATAAACAGGCGCACTGGTGCGAAGTGTTTGAGCGCGGTCGTTCGACGTCGCTGCTGTTGTTCGAGCATGTTCATGCAGAGTCCCGCGATCGTGGCCAGGCGATGGTCGATCTCATGAGTCAATATGAAAAAGCCGGATTGCAGCTCGATTGCCGCGAACTGCCGGACTATTTGCCGCTCTATCTGGAATATTTAAGCCTCGTTTCAGACGCTGAAGCGCGGGAAGGCCTGCAAAACGTTGCGCCGATTCTGGCGCTGATAGGCGGACGGCTGAAACAGCGTGACGTCGCGCATTATCAGCTGTTTGATGCCCTGCTGACCTTTGCCCAAAGCCCGTTTACCAGTGACAGTGTCACGAAACAGGTCTCGACGGAACAACGGGATGACACTCGCCAGGCGCTGGACGCGGTCTGGGAAGAGGAACAGGTGAAATTTATTGAGGACAACGCCACCGCCTGCGACAGTTCGCCGATGCAGCAATATCAACGCCGCTTTAGCCAGGACGTCGCGCCTCAATACGTGGACGTCAGTGCCGGAGGCCCAAAATGATGCAATTTCTGAACGTCTTTTTTTACGATATTTACCCGTATATTTGCGGCACGGTATTTCTGATCGGAAGCTGGCTGCGGTATGACTACGGGCAATACACCTGGCGCGCATCGTCCAGCCAGATGCTCGATAAGCGCGGCATGGTGTTGTGGTCGAATTTGTTCCACATCGGCATTTTGGGGATTTTCTTCGGCCACCTGTTCGGAATGCTGACCCCGCACTGGGTCTATTCGTGGTTCCTGCCGATGTCGCAAAAACAGTTAATGGCGATGATTTTGGGCGGCGTGTGTGGCGTGCTGACGCTGGTTGGCGGCGCGGGGTTATTGATACGTCGATTAACCAATCCACGTATTCGCGCCACCTCAACGACTGCCGACATTTTGATTCTGTGCATCTTGCTGATTCAGTGCGTTTTGGGGCTGGCAACGATTCCGTTTTCGGCACAACACCCGGACGGCAGCGAAATGTTAAAACTGGTCGACTGGGCGCAGAGCGTAGTCACCTTCCACGGCGGTGCATCCGCTCATCTTGACGGCGTAGCCCCTATTTTTCGCGTGCACCTTGTGTTGGGTATGACCATCTTTCTGATTTTCCCCTTCACCCGGCTGGTGCACGTCTGGAGCGCGCCGGTGGAATACTTGACCCGTCGATATCAGGTGGTGAGATCGCGGCGTTGACATCCCGACGTCGCAACACGTATCGACATTGTTGACACGCGAAACCCGCAGACTCTATGATGGATATACATTGTATATCCATCTGGAGTTTTTTTATGCCACAAGTCACCGTAAAAAAATGGGGAAACAGCCCTTCCGTCAGGCTTCCTGTCGCGGTTATGCGTGAAGCCGAACTGAACGTTGATGATGTGGTGAATATCAACGTAGACGAAGAAGGACGCATCATTTTGTCACCCGTCAGAAACGACGAACCGTCGCTCGAATCGCTGTTATCGGCGATAACGGATGAAAATCTGCACCACGAAATCACTTTTGGTGAACCACAAGGTAAGGAGCAGTTGTAATGGACTACGTTCCAGAGGCGGGTGATATCGTCTGGCTTGATTTTGACCCGCAGTCAGGCCACGAACAGGCGGGACATCGACCGGCATTGGTCATTTCACCGGCGAGCTATAACGGTCGCACCAGCTTAATGCTGTGCTGCCCGCTGACATCACAGATTAAGGGATATCCTTTTGAAGTCGCTATTAACGCAGCACAGCGCAGCGTCGCCCTTGCCGACCAGATAAAGAGTCTGGACTGGCAAGCACGAAAAGCAGTGAAAAAGGGAAAGGCAACGGCTGATGAACTCAATGCGGTGAGAATGCGGGCAAAGGTACTTCTCGGATAAAGACTAAGGGGCATTTGCCCCTTACCGCATTATTTCCCCGCCTGCGGATGGGTCTCAAACCCGGCCATGACCGCGGTCAGCTCAGCAAGTGAAAACCCGTGTTTCGCATCATTAACGCCCAGCCCAAATCGTTCCTGCATCAACTCATACAATTCGCTGGCATTGGCCAGAGTGCGCTGCTCGACAACATGCGTGCCCTGCCAGTGGGTAAAATGGAAATTGGTGAGCGTTAATTTTCCGCCATCCGCCAGGTGTCGACACATCAGCAGATGATGACGGAAGTGCGATTGCGGCCAGTGGGCGGACCAAAAATTCCCCATCACGTAATCGTTGAAATACTGCGTCACCAGATCGAAGTGATACATCGACTGCCAGTGATCGTGGTGGCGGAACTGCAGCACCCAGTCATTGCCCTCGTTCATCAGGCGATACAAACCGTGCGGCGTGGCCTGCTCCTCTCCGGCGACTAACCGAATGGGTGCCGTCAGCGTTTGACCACCGAAACCGACATCGGCAATCCAGCGCTCGCCGTTCAACTCGACCAACAACAGGCGATGCGTGCGTGGTGGCATCTGCGGCGGATTAGACAGCACTACGCGGCCCAACACGCTGCGGACGTGAAAACCGATTTCCCGCAGAACGCGTTCGAAAAGTCCATTTTGCTCAAAACAATAGCCGCCGCGTCTGGCGGTGATCAGCTTATCCGCGACGTTTTGATCGTCCAGATGGAGTTCTCGCGGCAGGACGACATCAATATTCTCAAACGGAATAGCGCTGTTGTGCTGCAAATGCAGCGCACGCAGGGTATCGATATCCACTTGCGCTGGCTGATGCCAGTCGATACGGGCGAAATAAGCACTCAGAAATGGGGACATCATAGGGTTCCTTGAAATGATTTCCCCTTTTTATAACCTATTTTTACGTCGCCACTGGCGCAAAAGTGCTTTTTAGCGACGAACACCGCGCTGCATGATTCCAAGCGCCGTGAGCATCAGCATAAGCCCTGTCATCAGCGTGAGCGTCGCCATCGCCATGCCTTGCCCAATCGAGCCTTGCTCAAACTGACGCCAGATAAAGACGGACACAGTTTGCGTTCCGGCAGGCGCCAGCAACAGCGAAGTGACCAGTTCGCGCGAGGCAATCGCAAACACCATCAACATCGCCGCCAGCAATGCTGGTGAGACCAGCGGCAGCACGATAAACCGCAGTGCCTGAAACGCCGACGCACCATGCACGCGCGCGGCGGGTTCGAGATTACCGCCCAACTGACGTAACGCGCTACCGACATAACGCACTGGCCACGGCAGCAGCAGGCAGCAATAGGAAAGCAGCAAAATCACCCAACTGTTATAGGGCGAAATCGTCCAGAACGGCTGATTCCACAGCAGGATTAACCCCACGCCAACGACCACACCCGGCAGCGCCGCAGGCATCAGCGACAAGGCATCAATCACGCCACGCCCTTTGATCTTTTGCACCACAACCAGCCAGGAGGCGAGAAGTCCGATGCACCCCGTGATACAGGCGGTCCCCAGCGCCAGAGAGAGACTGGTTCCGAGCGCCGACAGCGCATCGCCCTGCTGGCTAAACAGCGCCGCATAATGTGACAACGTCACGTTACCAGCCGTCACACCACCCGACAACGTGCCTAAAATTCCTGAAAGCGCCATTGATGCGCCCGGCAGAATAACGGCGACAACCCCAACCAGCGCCATCACCAGCACAACCGGCAGCGTGAACGCCCCCGCGTCTGCGCCCCTATTTTCCGTGGGTTTGCCGGTAATACTCGTGACGTCATGATGCCCGGTCAGCTTTTTCTGTAATGCCCAGGCGCACAGCGCAATCACCACCAACACCACCGACAGCATCGATGCACCCGAGAGATCAACCGGCCAGTCGGCCAGTTTTTTCTCGATATCCGTCGTCAACATCAAGACACCGGCACGCGTTCCCAGCGCCGCCGGAACGCCAAACTCTTCGATGGCCAGCGTAAACGCCAGCAACATCCCAGCCGCCAGCGCGGGAGAGAGCATCGGCAGCGTGATGTGCCAGAACGCCCTTCCGGCACTTGCTCCGTGAACGCGCGCTACCATTGCCAGACGCTGTCCACTCGCCAGTAAACTGCGCGAAACCGCAAAATAGATAACCGGGAAAATATTCAGCGCCATCACTAGCACAATCCCCGTTTTACTGAACAGCAGATCGTTGAGGTTAATACCCGTCAGCTGCTGCAAATAACCGTTGGTCTGGAGCACCAGCATCCACGACAGCGCCGCAATATAAGGCGGCGTTAAAAATGGAATCAAAAACAGCAGATCCCACAGGCGTGGCAGCGGCAAAGTAAAGAGCCCACGCGCCACGCCCAGCGGAAAGCCAATCACGGCGCTGACCAGCGCTACGCCAGTTGCAATCTGCAACGTCCCGCCCAGCATCGTAGGGAGCTGAGGTTCCGCCAGTAATGTGCTCACGCCACTGAACGCGCCCGAAAGCGATCTGGCGCTAAACTGCGGGAAAATCGCCTGTAAGAGAATAAAGGAGAGCGGAAACGCCACCAGAACCATCAGCACGGCGAGCGTCATACCCGAAATAAATCGCTGTTTCACGAGGGAATCCTGAAGACGGGGTTGCCCCCGTCGGATGAATTACAGGGAGAAAAGCGTGTTGAAGCGCTTGAGGATTGCGCTGCGCTCGCTGCTGCCATCATTTTTGACTGGCAGGATTTTCAGCTCATTCAGCAGCGGGCGTTTAGCCTGAACGTCTTCGCGCGCAGGCATCAGCCAGGCGTCGGCCACCATTGACTGCCCTTCTGGTGACAGGACGTAATCGACAAACGCTTTGGCGTCGTCAGCATGCTGCGTCGATTTCAGTATCATCATTGGGCGCGGGGCAATCACCGTCCCGCTCGCTGGGAAGATGACCTTCAGCGATTCGCCCTGATGAATATTGCCATAAGAAACATAGTCGACCGCGCCAAACACGGCGGCTTTTGCACCCTGCATTACCGGCGTGACGGCCTGTGCGTTCGGGCCGCTCACGACCATGCCGTTCTTCTTCAGTTCGTGAAAAAGCGTCCAGGCTTTGTCGCCCATGCCATTTTGCAGACCGATCAGCAAATCCAGCGACGCGCCCGACAGCGCCGGGTCCGGCGTGGTGACTTTATCTTTGAACGCATCGGTGGTCAGATCCTGCCACTCTTTGGGTTCTGGCGTCCCGCTTTTGGTGTTCCACACGATCCCCAACGCAGAGATCCCCTGCGCAACGTAATCGGCTGACTTCAGTTCAGCAGGCACTTTATCGGCATTTTCGCTCTGATACGGCAACAGCCATCCGCGAGTATGCAGATCTTCAGCCGTGTCCCACGACGCAGAAATCAAAATATCGGCCTGCGGATTGGCCTGTTCGGCTTCCAGACGCGCCATCACTTTGCCGGTGGTCGCCTGGAAAATATCCACTTTCACGCCCGTTTTCTTTTCGAAACCGGTCGCCAGATTTTTTGCCAGCGATCCTGGCCCTGCGGTGTAAACCGTCAGCGCATGCGCGCTGGACATCATGACGGTAGATAGCGCCATTGCGAGCAATACTCCCTTTTGAGCGGAAAATGACTTTTTCATGCGAACTCCCCAGAAGATGAAATCAAACGATCGGCAGCGACGCTGCCAGCAGATAAATGCACGATGCGATCGGCCAGGATTTCAGCCTCCCGGCGATCGTGGGTGACATAGACAGCCGTCGTCCCGAGCTGGCGCAACAGCGTAGCCATCTCAAGGCACAGAGATTCACGCAGTTCACTATCGAGATTGGAAAGCGGTTCGTCGAACAGCAGTACGCGTGGCTCCGCGACAATCGCACGGGCGAGCGCCACGCGCTGTTGTTGACCGCCCGATAAGCCCGCCGGTTTACGGTCAGCAAAATCACTGAGTCCAACGCGTGCCAACGCCTGCGCGACGCGGGAATCACACTCCTGACGCCTGACGTTGCGCATTTTTAACGGGAACGCGACGTTTTGCGCGACCGTCATGTGCGGCCACAGGGCGTAATCCTGGAAGACCATGCCGATATCGCGCGCTTCTGGCGGGAGCGACCACCCTGCTTTCGCGACCAGCCGATCGCCAAAGTGGATTTCACCCTGCGCGGGATGCGTGAGTCCAGCAAGCAGACGCAGCAGCGTACTTTTACCGCAGCCTGACGGCCCGAGCAGCGCAACCACGCTGCCTGCGTCAATGTGCAGATCGATTTGATTTAATACCGTGTTCGCACCAAAAGCGTAGGAAACGCCATTGAGCGTGATAGATGTAAACATATTGTTATCCTCTTTGGGATTTAATGTCCGACACTGTAGGCAGGCAACATGACGAATGCATGACGGTTATGTTGCGACTTGATTTCACGCATAATTCAGTCGTTTAATGCCCTAAAACCTCTTTAAGGAATTTCTATGAGCCACTTTCGTCCCGTCGAGTTAAAACACGCCAGTCGCCTGCTGAATCACGGCCCGACGGTGATGATCACCAGCCGTGACGACACGATTGATCGTCGTAACGTGATGGCCGCCGCCTGGTCGATGCCCGTTGAATTTGAACCGCCGCGCATCGCCATCGTGGTGGACAAAAGCGCGTGGTCGCGCGAACTCATCGAGCGCAGCGGGAAATTCGGTATCGTGATCCCAGGCGTGGCGGCAGCCAACTGGACGTATGCGGTAGGTAGCGTCAGCGGACGAGACGAAGACAAATTCAACGCCTATGGCATTCCGGCGATCAACGGCCCGGTATTAGGCCTGCCGGTGATTGAAGAGAAATGTCTGGCGTGGATGGAGTGCCGTCTGCTCCCCGCGACGTCCGCGGCGGAAAAATACGACACCCTGTTTGGCGAAGTGGTCGCAGCGGCGGCCGACGAACGTGCGTTCGTGGCGGGTCGCTGGCATTTTGATGAGGACAAATTGAATACGCTGCACCATTTGGGCGCGGGGACGTTTGTTGTCAGCGGTAAAACCGTGCGAGCCCCGGAATAGGCACCCGCAACCGGTGAATCTGTGACAGTGGCGGTGATTCCTTTCACCGCATATTATCTGCCTGACGAGCCTGAACTGTACGTCTACGATTTTTTGTCGGGCAAACACACCAGCAACAGACCGACAAAAATTACGCTCACGCCTGCAAGTTTACCGACACTGAACGGCTCATGCAGCCAGGGTAGCCCGATAGCGGCAGCCCATACCAGCACGTAGCTTAAGCTCAGCAGCGGATAAGCCTTACTCAGGGCAATACGGCGCAAAGCCATATACCAACAGCCCATCGAAAAGACGTAGCCGAACAAACCGATGACCAGTGCCACGACACCTGGCGTCACGCTCACAAACGCCGACATTAATGCATCGGTCTGGCCCACCGGCGGAAGTGACACCATCGCCCATTTCATTATGAGCTGAGCACCGCTGACTAACAGCACGCTCATTAATGCCCAAAAGTACCCCATCATGCGGCCCCTCCCAGGAGGATAATCCCCACGATGATCAGCAAAACGCCCACCCCATGGCGAAGCGAGATGGGCTCATGCCAGATGAAACGCGCCGCGAGCGTGATAAAAATAAAGTTCAGGCTGAGCATGGGATACGCCACACTGACCGGCACGGTCTGAAGTACAAACAGCCACAGCAGCATGGCGCAGCCCAGTAGCACCAGGCTTAGCGCCAGCCAGCCCCAAACACGTTGGCGCGCTCGCGTGTGGGCGGCCTGCTTTTGGCAAAGCTGGCCGCCACAACTCAGTAGGCTGGCAAACACAATGAGCACATAACTCATGGTGTTTTTTCATAGAAGAAGAGTAAAAAACGCCCTTTGTGATAAACCTTATCAGGCGCAGGCACGTCACTGTCTTCCGGGACGCTATCTTTCGACAACAATTTCACCAGAGAGACGTTGCCCTTTTTACGATGTAACGCCAGCCAACTGGCGAAGTCGTCGCGAGAGACAAAGTTATCTTTCGCATCAGCAAAGGTTGTCAGGCCGTAGTCAAGCTCACCCGGTTTTGCATAAAGCGTAATATCACTGCGCTTCATTTCCCAGGCGATACCTGCGCCTACCCCGACGCTATCGGCAAGAATATAACGGCTGCTCTCCAGTTCCGGGCGCACCAGATTAACAAAAGCCTGCGGATGCTTGGAGTAGACAACTTTATCGGGAATCATGCCACCGACTAACAGCGCGATACCCAGCGGACACAACGCCGCCCAATGCCAGAGCCGGGCGTTATTCCGCGTGGTCAAGTAACCGACCAGCGCCCACACCAGGAATGCGATGCTCGCCTGAATCACTTTCAGCACTTCATGGCTGGCATAAATCGGGTGTTTCGAGATTCCCCACGGTGCCAGAACCAGCAGCACGATCAGCGCACACACTGCGCCAAATACGGTGTTAATCCAACCATTCACATTTAGCGTGCGTGGTGTCGCCACTAATTGTGTTGCATGGCGCGCCAACAAAATAGCTAGCGGTGCGAAGCACGGCAGAATATAGGTCGGAAGCTTACCTTTTGCGATGCTGAAGAACAGCAGAGGCATCACCACCCAGCCCAACAGATACAGCGTTCCGCTTTCGATATGTCGCTCATTCCAGCTGCGTTTCAGCGCGCCGGGTAATAACGCGACCCACGGCAAACAGCCCGCAATCAGGAAGGGAATGTAATACCAGAAAGGGGCTTTATGCTGCGCATCATTTTCGGCAAAACGCTGAATGTGCTCAACCCAGAAGAAATAGTGCCAGAACGTCGGTTCCGCTTTCGCAATCGCCAGCGCCCATGGCAACGTAATCAGCGTGGCGCTGATTACCGCCAGCGGCCCAAACAGCAGCACCTCTTTCCAGCGTTTTTGCGCAATCACCCACGGCAAGACGCCCAGTACCGGAACGGCTAAAGCGAGGAATCCCTTGGTCATGACGCCCATGCCGCAGGCCAGCCCCAGGAGAATGTACCCCCCGGCTTTACCCGCACGCGTTTGCGCATTGGCTCCTAACCAAAAACTGCACATCGCCGCGACCAGCCAAAGGGTAATCATGGGGTCAAGAACAGCATACGTCCCGACGCCATAAACCAGTAAACAGGTCAGGAAAATCACCCCGGACAGCACCGCCACTGTCTTGTCACGCCAGAGGCGAAAAGCCAGCCACGCCACCATCAGCGCGCTTAAGGTTGTGGAAAATACCGCACCGAATCTGACCGAGAAATTGTTATGGCCGAAGATCATCTGGCTCAGGTTGTTAATCCAGTATCCCGCCACCGGTTTTTCAAAATAGCGCACATCCAAAAAGTGCGGGACGATCCAGTTGCCGGCAGACAACATCTCACGGCTGATTTCCGCATAGCGGGTTTCATCAGGCTGCCACAGCGCACGAAACTCAAGTGGAAGCAGGTAAAGCAGAGCAAAACCCAATAACAGGACGAGCGAATACTGTGCTGATTTCATCCTTAAATACCCTAAATAATTCGAATGGTAAGCAGACGTATGACTGAGATTAGTGGTCGATAAGTTGTTGGCAACCTAACCAACCTTCTCGGCCAGGAATCGCTCCGCGCACCACTTTACCCAACGGCAACGTCGATAGGTCGTCAGGTAACAGCTCGCTTAATGGACAAAACGTAATACCTTCCTGCGCGGCCATTTCAAGCAACTCACTAAAGTGTTTGCGCATCACAATGCCTTCCACTTCAGCGTGGATGGTGTACACCGGGGTTCCGGCGTCTTGTTTGATGCGATCGAGGATAAACCGGTTGTAGTTTTCACGGCTGACGCCCTCGCCAATCACTTCATCCCAGGTGGGGAGCGTGACCGGAATTTGCACCGTCCCGGTGCTTCCGTCCGCTAACACCGGTCGAAACGGTGTCGTTCCCCGACAGTCGCTGTTATAGCGAAAACCGAAAGACTCTTTCGCTTTCACGACACGCTGATCGGCACGCCACCCGGCAACGGCTGAGCAGGTCACTGGCTGTTCAATAATTTGGCTCAACGAATCCAACCCGAGACGAATGTGTTTCTCGAGATGGACGTTATCCCAAACCCCTGCCCAGGTTTGCCACGCAAAGTGGTCCCACGCATGCAGACCGACTTCATGGTGGTCCGCCGCTGCTGAGATAATGTCAGCATTACCCGCGCCAATCTGGCGGCCCGGCCAGGCCGTACCCGCCAGCAAAATATCCCAGCCGTAGAGCGATGCGGCTTTTGATCGCAGCATCTTCCACAAGAATTGCGGTTTCACCAGCCGCCATAAATGGCGGCCCATGTTATCCGGCCCAACGCTGAAAAAAAAAGTGGCCTGGATACCGTGCAAACTTAAGATCTCAAGAAGATGCGGAACCCCTTGTTGGGTGCCGCGCCAGGTATCGACATCAATACGCAGACCCACTTTTTTCATTCCTGAGGTTCCGTCAATTCAACCGTTTTGAGGAAGAAGTCCAGGGTTTCGTCGATCGTTTTTTCCATCTCAACCGTTGGCGTCCAGCTGATTAAGCGGTGAGCGTTACGGATGCTCGGTTTACGATGTTCGACGTCCTGGTAGCCCTTACCATAATACGTGCTGCTCTCCACTTCGCGGAAACCGGCAAACGGAGGGAAATGGTTGCGTAGCGGATGTTTTTCAAAGCTCGCCAGCAGCATTTCAGCCAGCTCTTTGATGCTCGCTTCGTTATCCGGGTTGCCGATGTTGATGATTTGCCCGTCGCAGTTGCTGTTTTTGTTCTCAATGATCCGGAACAGCGCTTCGATGCCATCACTAATATCAGTAAAGCACCGTTTTTGACGCCCGCCGTCAATCAGCTTAATCGGTGATCCTTCGACCAGGTTGAGGATCAGCTGGGTGATCGCACGTGAAGAGCCGATACGCGCCGCATTCAGGTTATCAAGACGGGGTCCCATCCAGTTAAACGGCCGGAACAGCGTAAAGCGCAGCCCTTCTTTTTCGCCGTAAGCCCAGATAACACGGTCGAGTAACTGCTTGGAAACCGAGTAAATCCAGCGCTGCTTGTTGATTGGGCCGACGATCAGGTTCGAGTGATCTTCATCGAACACCTTGTCGCTACACATACCATACACTTCAGACGTGGACGGGAAGATAATGCGTTTTTGGTACTTCACGCAGTCACGAATAATCTTCAGGTTTTCTTCGAAATCGAGCTCAAAGACGCGCAGCGGATTACGGGTGTATTCGATTGGCGTGGCAATCGCCACCAGTGGCAGAACGACGTCACATTTTTTGATGTGATATTCAATCCATTCGGAGTGAATACTGATATCCCCTTCCACAAAGTGGAAGCGCGAATTGCCAATGAAACGGCTTATCGCATCGGAACCAATATCCAGGCCATACACTTCAAAGTTGTCGTCTTGCAGTAAACGTTCCGTGAGGTGGTTACCGATGAAACCGTTCACGCCAAGAATCAGCACGCGCGTGCGGCGCTTGATGGCGGAAACCGGCTGGCTGCTGATAATCGCGCCAGCAACCAGACCCAACGTTTGTGCCAGCTGAGAGCCTTGCATGTATACGCCGTTTTCGGTTTGCCCGGTCATGATTTCCAGTGCGCCGCTGCCGGTAGCAATCACCAGTGGGCTGACAGACAACACGGTACCCGCTTTCGCGGCCTGTAATCCTTCCAGAGCACGTGCTTTCCAGACGATAAACTTACTGCCGCCCACATAGCCAAACGCCCCCGGCCACGGATCAGTGACCGCACGCACCAGGTTGCCAATCTCCTGCGCCGTCGCATGCCAGTCAATGCAGCCATCCTGCGCAGTACGGCGGCCAAAAATGCTGGCCTGGCTGTGATCTTGTTCAACCTCAGGGAAATGCCCGGTTTTGA
Organism: Lelliottia sp. GFLA7; assembly: GCF_056490165.1. Lineage (NCBI taxonomy): Bacteria > Pseudomonadati > Pseudomonadota > Gammaproteobacteria > Enterobacterales > Enterobacteriaceae > Lelliottia > Lelliottia sp. GFLA7. Next base: position 145,972 of record NZ_JBWLAQ010000002.1, read on the forward strand.
TCACCGGCAGAATATCTTTCAACAGGTCAGACGACGCTTGAGTCAGTTTGTGATGCAGTGTTAACGCCGTTTCTTCCGGGGCAATAGCGACACGATGTTGCGCCACAATGGCACCGGCATCGGCACGGCTCACCATTTTGTGTAACGTAACGCCTGTTTCCGTTTCACCTTTCACCAGCACCCAGTTCAGCGGAGCGCGGCCACGGTAATGCGGCAGCAGCGAACCGTGCAGGTTAAACGCCCCTACCGTTGCGCTATTCAGGATTTCATCGCACAGCAAGTTGCGATAATAGAACGAGAAAATCACATCCGGCTGCGCGGATTTAATACGATCAACCCACAGCGGGTGATTTACATCGTTGGGCGCGTAAACGGGAATGCCGTGCTCGGCCGCGGTGCGCGCCACTGACCCAAAGAAATGATTTTCAGAAGGAGCATCAGGATGGGTATAAATTGCTGTGATGTCATAACCCGCAGCTACCAGTGCGTTAATGCCCGCACACCCAATGTCGTGATAAGCGAATACGACAGCTTTCATTGTTGATTTTCCTTTGAAGTTGAAACAGAGCCGCGGCTAACGACGCGCTGAATAAAATAACGAGGACGGGCCCGGACATCGGTGTAAATGCGGCCGATGTATTCACCCAGCAGTCCCATGGCAACAAACTGCGCGCCGATAAACATAAACAGCACGGCAAACAGCATGAACACGCCATCCGCCGCCCATTGCGGACCGAAGGCAATACGTAAAACAACCAGCAGAACCGACAGCGTAAAGCCCAGCACAGCGATAATGCTGCCGAAGACGCTGAGCATGCGCAGCGGCGTGGTGGTCAGGCAGGTCACCAGGTCGTACATGAGGTTAATCAGGCGCATAAAGCTGTATTTTGATTCCCCAAACTCACGCTCAGCGTGATGCACGGGGATTTCGATAGCCTTACGCGCAAAGGTGTTGGCCAGAATCGGTATAAAGGTGCTGCGTTCGTGGCAATGCAACATCGCGTCGATAATGTGGCGGCGATACGCGCGTAACATGCACCCATAGTCGCCCATCGCTTTACCGGTGGTGCTCTGAATGAGGCGATTAATCAGCCGCGAAGCGCGTTTGCGAAACCAGGTATCCTGGCGATTCTGGCGCACGGTACCGACAACGTCGTACCCTTCATCGGCTTTCGCCACCAGACGAGGGATCTCTTCTGGCGGGTTTTGTAAATCGGCGTCCAGCGTGACAATTAAGTCCCCGGTGACGTGGCTAAAACCTGCCATTATTGCGTTGTGCTGCCCGTAATTTCGGTTGAGCAACACGGCAACGATATGGCTACCCGGCTCTTCCGCGGCATCGCTGAGCATGCTGGCTGATTCGTCGCTGCTCCCATCATCTACCAGCAGAATTTCGTAATCTTTACCGAGCAATTCACATGCGGCAGTCGTGCGCCGGATAAGCTCAGGTAAACTTTCCTGCTCGTTATAAACCGGGATCACCACGGAGACTTTGTGGATGGCTTCTACTTTGGTCATTTTAATATCCTGCAACGTCACGCAAGGCAGCGATCACGCGGGTAACATCGTCATCAGTCATCGTTGGGAATAGCGGAATAGAACAAATACGATCGCTGTTCCATTCCGTATTTGGTAATACCAGTGCCGGATAGCGCTCACGGTAATATTTCTGGGTATGAGCAGCTCTGAAATGTAAGCCCGTACCTATTCCTTTTGCTTTTAATGCATCCATAAGGCCGTTGCGGGAAATACCGCAAGTCGCCTCATCCACCCGAAGAATAAAAAGATGCCAGGCGTGCTTATGCGCCCAAGTCGGCTGGCTCAGCGGTAAAAAAGGGGTATCAGCTAATTCCGTAAGATAACGCTCGGCAATTTCTCTACGACGCGCATTATTTTGTTCAAGTTTTTTCAACTGGACTAACGCAATCGCGGCATTAATATCGGCGAGGTTATATTTATAGCCAGGAGAAATGACTTCCGCCTGCGGTGCACGCCCGAGCGTCTGCCGGTCAAAGGCATCAACGCCCAACCCGTGAAACTTCAGACTCCGCATCCGGTTGGCCAGTTGCTCATCATCCGTCACGATTAACCCGCCTTCGGCGCAGGTCATATTTTTAATGGCGTGGAATGAAAAGATGGCCGTGCCGCGATTGCCGACATGACTGCCTTTATAATATGTGCCAGCAGCGTGCGCGGCATCTTCAATGACGGGAATCCCGTGACGATCAGCAACAGCGCGAATGGCGTCAATATCGACGGGGGCACCGGCATAATGTACCGGGATAATCGCCTTCGTTCGCGGCGTGATAGCGGCTTCAATCGCTTGTGGCGTCGCCATCAGCGTGTCGCGGTCAACGTCGATCATGACGGGTTCCGCACCCAGTAACACAATCATATTCAGCGTAGATACCCAGGTGAGTGAAGGCGTAATCACCTCATCACCCGCTTGAATTCCCAGCGCCATCAGCGCGACATGCATACCTGCCGTCGCGGAGCTGACCGCAATCGAATGCTGATTGCCCGTTAACGCGCAAAACGCCTGCTCGAGCGCCTGATTTTTTGGCCCCGTTGTTATCCAACCGGACTGCAAAACCTCACTCACCGCAGCGAGTTCTTCTGGCCCCATCGCAGGGCGCGAGAAAGGAAGAAATTCATTCATTGAATAATCCCATAATTAGCCAGCAACGTATTACGTTCGTCCACAATATGTTTTTCCATTCATAAAATGTGCACAGGTTTTTATCATGAAGCACGAAAATTAAATGAAACGACAACGTGAATGATTCATAACGCAGCAACCTAAACGGTTGTTAAATTAAAGCCAATCTAGCAGATGAACCTTAGCAAAATATTAAGAGGCAGACATCGCATCAAAAAAACCGAAAGAAAAGAGTGATTCACGCTCGATTATGTCTAATGGTGACAAAAGGTAATATTTTTATTTTGGTCATATTATTGTCACTTAAGCAGTATTTAACTTTAGAAAGTGAACATCTTAAGGTTAAATTAAGGTTGGTAATGAATAAATACTGAAGATTGCATTTAATACGGCTTTAGCACTCCGCGAAATATTACGATGGCTATTTCCAGCCTGTTTATTTGTATTGTTAATTCATGATTTTTCGCAGTTGTTCAGGTAACAGCCTGACAAAGATGTGTTACGCGGTTAATTTCGCTTGAGAATGGCCGCACGACGCCAGAAACAAACAAGGTAGATATGAAGCAAATCACGTTCAGCGACTTACAGCAACAAAGCGAGCAGGCTGCAAACTCCCCACGCTTGCGTGCCCATCGAAACGTCCACCCTGAATTGAGCGACCCGGTGCAGCGCCTGGCTATCGCAATGGAACCGGGCACCTACGTTCGCCCTCACCGCCATCCGCATACTTTTGAACTGCTGACATCCCTGAACGGACGCTTTCTGGTGTTGAATTTTGATGACAAGGGTAACGTGACCCATCGCGTTGTGTTAGGTGAGGATTGCAAGGTGCTGGAGATGGATGCTGGCACCTGGCATGCCGTGTTGTCGATGGATAAAGGCGGCGTAATTTTTGAGGTGAAACACGGGGGATATCAGCCTGTAGCAAAGCAAGATTCTGCAGCATGGGCTCCCGCTGAAGGCGAGCCAGGAACGGCTGAACTGATGAAATGGTATCGTCAGGCGCAGGTGGGTGATGGCGGTTTTACCCTGTAATTTAGACTTTGCGTGCCCTGCTCCGCACCGCCCCAAACGGCACCGTAAAGGTGGCGATGTGAGAAACGAAAAACCCCACCGAAGTGGGGTTTAATTTAGGTCAGATTAACCGCGCTAACTTTTTGCGCGGCTGGCGATAATATCGTCTGCCACGTTGCGTGGCGCTTCGGCGTAATGGTGGAACTCCATGCTATAGGTGGCGCGGCCTTGCGACATCGAACGCAGTGTCGTGGCGTAACCAAACATCTCTGCCAGCGGAACGTCGGCACGAATAATCTGGCTGCCAAAACGTTCATCCATGCCCTGCACCATCCCGCGACGAGAAGAGAGATCGCCCATGATATTTCCGGCGTACTCTTCCGGCGTTTCAACTTCCACATGCATCACCGGTTCAAGAATCGCCGGATCCGCTCGGCGTGCGCCCTCTTTAAAACCAAAGATGGCTGCCATGCGGAAGGCCATTTCTGAGGAGTCCACCTCATGATAGGAACCGAACGTCAGCGTCGCTTTAACATCGACCACCGGATAACCCGCCAGCACCCCGCTGTTAATGGCTTCGCGCAGGCCTTTTTCCACTGAAGGAATATACTCGCGCGGCACCACGCCACCTTTTGTGGCATCAGCAAAGACAAAACCACTGCCGGGTTCTAGCGGTTCAAGGCTCAGCACCACATGACCGTACTGCCCTTTACCGCCGGACTGACGCACAAATTTACCTTCAATATCGCTCACCGCTTTACGCAGTGTTTCGCGATAGGTCACCTGTGGACGGCCGATATTCGCCTCTACGCCAAACTCGCGTTTCATACGGTCAACGATAATTTCCAGATGCAACTCACCCATTCCGGAAATGATCGTCTGACCGGACTCCTCGTCTGTATGCAACCGGAACGACGGATCTTCCGCCGCCAGGCGCTGCAACGCGATGCCCATTTTTTCCTGATCCGCTTTGGTTTTCGGCTCAATCGCGAGTGAAATCACCGGCTCCGGAAATTCCATTCGTTCAAGCGTAATCACCGCCGTGAGATCGCTCAGGGTATCGCCCGTCGTGACGTCTTTCAGCCCCACGCAAGCGGCAATATCGCCCGCACGCAGTTCATCCACTTCATGACGGTCGTTGGCGTGCATCTGCACAATGCGGCCGATACGCTCTTTCTTCCCTTTCACCGGGTTGTACACCGCGTCACCTTTTTTCAGCACGCCGGAATAGACGCGGATAAAGGTCAACTGGCCGACGTAGGGGTCAGTCATTAGCTTGAACGCCAGCGCCGAGAACGGTTCGTCGTCACTTGGATGCCGTTCCGCGTGTTCGCCTTTTTCATCCACGCCATCAATAGCCGGAATGTCGAGCGGCGACGGCATCAGCTCAATCACCGCGTCGAGCATGCGCTGCACGCCTTTATTCTTAAACGCGCTGCCGCATAACATGGGCTGGATTTCCCCGGCAATGGTGCGGATGCGCAGCCCGCTGATGATTTCGGCTTCATCGAGATCGCCGCTTTCCAGATATTTGTCCATCAACGCGTCGCTGGCTTCTGCTGCCGCAGAGACCATTTTTTCTCGCCACTCCTGCGCCGTCGCCAGCAGTTCATCCGGTACGGGCGCATAGCTGAACGTCATTCCCTGGGTCGCGTCATCCCACAAAATGGCGCGCATTTTGATGAGGTCCACCACGCCGGTGAAATGTTCTTCTGCACCAATTGGAATCACAATCGGCACGGGATTGGCTTTCAGACGGTCACGCATCATCTGTACCACGCGGAAGAAATCCGCGCCCTGACGGTCCATTTTGTTGACGAAGGCCAGGCGCGGCACGTGATATTTATTCGCCTGCCGCCAGACCGTTTCTGACTGCGGCTGTACGCCACCCACTGAGTCATAGACCATGACCGCGCCATCCAGAACGCGCATGGATCGTTCCACCTCGATGGTGAAATCGACGTGACCTGGGGTGTCGATAATATTGATCCGGTGCGGCTCATAACCTCTGTCCATGCCAGGCCAGAAGCAGCTTACGGCGGCGGAGGTAATCGTAATTCCACGCTCTTGCTCCTGCGCCATCCAGTCAGTTGTTGCCGCGCCATCGTGGACTTCACCCAATTTGTGGCTCATTCCGGTGTAGAACAGGATGCGCTCGGTGGTCGTCGTTTTACCGGCATCGATATGCGCGGAGATACCGATGTTGCGATAACGTTCGAGGGGGATGGGTCGGGGCATGATGCGTCCTTAGTCAGTTTGACTTGAGATTGACGACCGGGATGGTCGCCTTCGTGTTCGTTTGCTATAATAGTCCTATTGTACGAGTATATACGAACTATTTTTTAAGGGAGCGGCTATCATTGGTATAGCTCAACCTGATTATTACGCCCAGGAGCACTATGATCCCGAATCACCCCGAGCCTGAACAAATACTGCTGGAAAACGTTCTTTTCGCCCTTGGCAACCCGCTAAGACTGTCTATTCTGCGCCTGATCGCCGATGGCAGTGAGTTAAGCTGCAATGCCTTACGTCCGCAGGAAGTCGCGAAATCCACCATGACGCATCACTGGCGTGTATTGCGCGACAGCGGTGTGATCTGGCAGCGTCCACAGGGACGCGAGAATATGATTTCATTGCGCAAAGAAGATTTGGACGCCCGTTTTCCTGGGCTGCTGAACACGTTGCTACAGGTGATGTGAAAGAGTAAGGATTGAAGGGACAGGTCTATATCAGGCCTGAACCAAACGCCTGAAGAGTAAATGCTGGATATCCTGTCGCTGCGACAAGATAACGTGTGCCGTGATTGTTATCCCTTCAACAGAATACAGAACGCGATACCCGCTCCGACTGGTAAATTCACGGTATTTCGCGCATCCGAGCTTCAACAATTCTGGACAAATGTGAGCCCCTTGCGGGAATTGTCGGTAGCGAGAATCGCTGGAAGCCGCCTCGCAAATTAACAAAGCCGCCGGACGGCGGCTTCAGGGCACAAGCATTACATCGAATAACCCGGCTTCTTAATCAGCTCATCCAGCTTCGGGCCGATCTCCGTATCCCAGACCTGCGCTTTCCAGTCTTCCTGCTGAACCTGATTCAACGCAACGGATACTGAGCTGTCTTTGCTGTTGAAATGGCGAATAATCACCTCGGCGATATCCGCCGCCAGCGCCGTTTTTTGTTCGTCATTCAGATCGCGAGGGAAACATTTGATATCAACATGTGGCATTTTCAGGCTCCTTTATGAGTAGTATTCCAGGTTATCAGATTATTTCATCAGCCTTTAACACCTTGTGCAGTTTCGATAAGTGTCAGAACCTCAACGGACCGACATTAAGCACAGCGTTAGTAAGTGATGCCGGGGGGATTGACCTCCGATTGTTCCACCGCCTCGCCCTGTTCTCCCCAGCGCGCCAATACTTTCTGGTATTCTCCGCGCTGGATTGCGCCATTGAGCGCGGCCTGCAAGGCATACACCAGCTCGTTACCTTTTTTGGTGGTCGTCGCAACAAAGGCTTTTTTCGGACCCAAGCCCACTACACGCGTTTTACCCGTGAGCGCCTCTTTATAAGCCGATACCGACTGCGGCCCAAAAAACACATCCGCCCTACCGGACTGAATGTACAAATTGCCCGACGCATCATCGGTCAGATAGACCGGAAGCGCAGGTTCTCGCCCTGCTTTTTGGTTCTCTTCGTTCCAGCCCAGCAGAATACGTTCCTGATTCGTGCCGGAACCGACAATCACTTTTTTACCGGTCAGGTCGGCGGCACTTTTGATTGAGGTCACGTCACTGGTCGATTTAACGGAAAACGCCAGAGAATCGACGCGATACGTTGCAAAATCAAACTTTTGCTTGCGCTGTTCAGTCACCGCAATATTCACCAGCGCCACATCGTAACGCCCGGAGCTGATCCCGAGCGGCCAGTCTTCCCACGCCGTTGGTACCAGTTTGAGCTTTAAGCCCAGGCTGCCCGCCAGCAGACGAGCAATGTCCGGATCGCTGCCGATGCGGGTTCGGTTATCGCTGGCCAGCAGGGCCAGCGGCGGCGAGTTGAGGGCTGAAATCGCCACCGTCAGCGTGCCAGGCTCCACAAATTTGTAGTTGTGGGGGATCTTTGATACTGCCTGTTGATCGACGGTGACGGGCAACGGCTGTTCGTTCGCCTGTAAATCAATGCTCGCGTGGCTCACCGAAACGACGCCGAAAAGCGCCAGAAATCCATATTTCATACTCGCTCCTTACAGCACTTTTGACAGGAACTGACGCGTTCGCGCATGCGACGGACGGTTTAACACTTCGTCGCTACTGCCCTGTTCCACGATTTTGCCATCCACCATGAACACAATCTGGTCCGCCACTTCGCGGGCAAAACCTATTTCGTGCGTCACCACAACCAGCGTGGTTCCAGAACGCGCCAGTTTTTTGATCACATCCAGAACCTCGCCCACCAGTTCTGGATCGAGCGCAGACGTTGGCTCATCAAACAGCATGACACGCGGTCGCAGGGCCAGCGCACGCGCAATGGCGATTCGCTGCTGCTGCCCGCCGGATAAATGCCGCGACCACGCATCGGCTTTATCCCGCAGGCCCACCACATCCAGCAGGCTGTAAGCTCGGTCGACGGCAGCTTTACGGCTCAGTTGCTTATGCGCAATCGGCGCTTCAATCAGATTCTCCAGCACCGTCAGATGCGGAAACAGGTTGAAATTCTGGAACACGTACCCGACGTTGACGCGCTGTTTGAGGATCTCTTTCTCTTTCAGCTCGTACAGCTTGTCGCCCTGACGGCGATAGCCAATGTAGTCCCCGTCTATCTGTATAAACCCTTCGTCAACCCGCTCAAGGTGATTAATGGTGCGTAAAAGCGTCGATTTACCGGAACCTGACGGCCCCAGAATGACGGTCACTGAACCCGGCGGGATCTCCAGCGACACATTATCGAGCGCTTTATGACGCCCAAAGAATTTGCTGACGCCTGTTATCGAAATATGTCCTTCAGGAGAGGCTGGCATGGATAGGCTCCTGTGTCGTGGTAACGGAACGGGCGCGGCTGGACGTACGAGATTGATTCACCGCCGAGCGGCGCTCGCTGCGCGCCAGCCCACGTTCAACTATGTGTTGAATGGCCGACAACACGGTGGTGATCACCAGATACCAGACGGCACCCACCATCAGCAACGGGATCACTTCCTGAGTGCGGTTGTAGATCATCTGAATGGTGTAGAAAAGTTCCGGCATCGCCAGGACGTACACCATCGCTGTGCCTTTCGCGAGGCTGATAATTTCGTTGAATCCGGCAGGCAAAATGGTGCGTAGCGCCTGCGGCAGAATGATGCGCAAAGTGCGACGCCATGCGGGTAAGCCCAGCGCAGCCGCCGCTTCGTACTGGCCGTGATCGACGCCTAAAAATCCGCCACGAATAATTTCCGCAGTGTAGGCGCTTTGCACCAGCGTCAGTCCCACAACGGCCGTGGAGAATTGCCCCAGCACGTTGATGGTTTCAAAACTCCCCCACGTGATGCTGGTGAACGGCACGCCGAGCGACAGCGTGTCGTACAGATAGGAGAAGTTATAAAGAATAATCAGCACCACAATCAGCGGCAGCGAACGGAACAACCAGATGTATCCCCATGCCAGGCTACTGAGCAACCACGACGATGAGAGCCGCGCCAGCGCCAGCATGCCGCCGATCACTACGCTCAGCGCGGTGCCGATAAGCGTGAGTAAAAGCGTCTGCCCGACGCCTTCGAGGATCACCGGATCAAAGAACCAGCGTGCAAACACGGCCCATTCCCAGCGCGGATTGAACGCTACCGACTGGACGACGATCGCCAGCACGAACAGTGCCGCAATTGCCCCAACGGTGCGCCACGGATAGCGCGCCGGGACCACTTTGATGGTTTCAACGTTGTTCATCGTCGTTCCTCATGCGGTTTTACTGAACGCTTCGCGTACCAGTGTTTTGGTGAAGCGCAGCCGCCCGTCAAACGGCGGCTGGCTGTACTCTTCCGGATCGCGGTGCAGATCAAACTGGGCCGCGTAGCCCTGACTCAGATACAGCTTCACCGCTTCTGGCTGCCGAAAACCGGTGGTGAGGTAGATCTGGCTGTAGCCCGCCAGCACCGCCCTGCGCTCCAGTTCCTGAACCACGCGAGCGGCCAATCCCTGCTGACGCAGGGATTTGTCGGTCCAGATGCGTTTGATTTCAGCCGTGTGTTCGTCAAAAGGTTTGTATGCACCCGTGGCGATGATCTTGCCGTCCCGCTCCAGGACGATAAACAGCCCCTGCGGCGGGAGATACCACTCGGTCAGTTCCACTTCTGCATCTTTCGAAAAATAGTCGCCGTAGCGGGCGGAGTACTCGCCAAATAACCCGTCAATAATGGGCTGAAGATCGGCATCCTCCGGCGAAACGTCACGAAAAAGCTCGCTCATGTTGACCTCCTTAATCGCCTAGTCCCGCCGGGTTCACTTCTGAACTCGGGATACGTTCCACACCTTCACCCCAGCGGTTCAGCACTTTGTCGTAATCACCGTTTTTGATCACGCCATTGAGTGCCGTTTGCACCGGCTCAGCTAAACCGCTGCCTTTTTTCAGCGTCACGGCAATATGCGCCGCTTTTGGCCACCCGCCGTCCACGCTGCCGACCAGCTTGGTTTTACCCGTCAGCGCCGCTTTCCACGCCCCGATAACGTTCGGACCAAAAAATGCATCGGCGCGGCCAGACTGCAGCGCCAGCGTTTGGGCGGCATCATCTTTGGTATAAACCGGAGTAAACGGTTTGAGGCCCTTCTTCTGATTTTCGGCATCCCATGCCAGCAGGATCGCTTCCTGATTCGTGCCGGAACCGACGATAATACGCAGGCCGGCGATATCTTCAGCCTTCTCAAGCTGCTTGATCGGGCTGGTCGATTTCACGTAAAAACCGAGCGAATCTTTGCGGTAAGTGGCGAAGTCGAACTTCTCTTTACGCTCCTTGGTGACCGTAATATTGCTGATCGCGGCATCATATTTCCCGGACGTCACCCCCAGCGGCCAGTCTTCCCAGGACGTCGGGACGATATTCAGCTCCAGCCCCAGGCTGTCGGCTACCAGACGCGCGATATCGGCTTCGCTGCCTATCAGTGTTTTGTTGTCATCAGCAAAAACGGTCAGTGGCGGCTGACTTAACCCCGCGATGGCCACCGTAAATTTGCCCGGTACGGCAAGATGTAAACCGGCAGGTAACTGCGCGATGGCCTGCGGATTTTTCACCGTATTGACGGGCGTTTTATTGGCTTCGAGGCTCACGCCTGTGCCGTTAATATTCACATTCTCTGCCCAGACGGCAGGCGTAAAGGCCAGCGCGAGCGCCAGAACGAGCGATGATTTTTGCATAGCGGGTGTCTCTTATTGTTGTGTGAACTGATTTTTGGGTTGGTCTAAGCCCAGACTTTCGCGCAGCGTCGTGCCGGGATATTCGGTGCGGAACAGGCCACGCGCCTGCAATACCGGAACGACCTGGTCGACAAAGCGCGGGAATGTGTCTGGTGTGCCGCCCTGAATGATGAACCCGTCAGAGGCGTATTCTGCAAACCACTGCTGCAAACCGTCGGCCACCTCTTCCGGCGTACCGGAAAAACGCGGGCGCGGCGAGGCGGCTTCGAGCGCGACCTGTCGCAGCGTTAAGTTGCGATCGCGTGCGTTACGTTTGATTTCATCGGTGGTACTGCGGAAACTGTTTTGCCCTAAATTCCCGATATCCGGGAACGGTTCATCCAGCGGGTACTGGCTAAAATCGTGGTGTTCGAAATAACGCCCTAAATAATTCAACGCATCATTTATGGATACCAGCGCCGCGGTAGTTTGATATTGCGCCTCCACGTCGTCAGCATCTTTTCCCACAATCACGCTGACGCCCTGGAATATATGTAATTCATCAGCACGACGTCCGTGTAATTCAAGCTGCTCTTTCACGTCGCGATAAAACGCTTTGGCTTCGCCTAACGTTTCGTGGTGGGTAAATATGGCATCAGCATGTTTCGCTGCTAATTTTTTACCGTCGTCGGATGCGCCAGCCTGAAAGACAATCGGACGCCCCTGCGGCGTGCGGCCAATATTTAATGGCCCAGCAACCTGGAAGAAATCACCGTGATGATCCAGCGTGTGTAATTTTTCAGGATTGAAGAACTGACCGCTGTCTTTATTACGCACAAAAGCGTCGCCTTCCCAGGAGTCCCACAGGCCCTTCACCACATCAAGATATTCATCGGCGATGCGATACCGTAGGGCGTGCTCGGGATGCTTTTCGCGCGAGAAGTTCTTTGCTGAGCCCTCCAGCGGCGACGTCACCACGTTCCAGCCCGCGCGGCCATTGCTCAAATGATCGAGGCTGGCGAACTGGCGTGCGACGGTAAAGGGTTCGCTGTAGGACGTCGATAACGTACCGACTAATCCCAGACGCGACGTTAAACTCGCCAGCGCAGATAATACGGTCAGCGGCTCGAAGCGATTAAGAAAATGCGGAATGGATTTTTCATTAATATAAAGTCCATCGGCAACAAATAAGAAATCAAGCTTGCCCTCCTCTGCTTTTAACGCCGTTTCTTTAACGAAATTAAAATTAATACTGGCATCCGCTGTCGCCGCAGGATGACGCCAGGCAGACATATTTCCGGACGCACCATGTAAAATGGTCCCTAGCCGCAATTGTCGTGTTGCAGACATATTCACCTCTTAATCATTAAATGTGATGTAGCGCTTTTTCTGCAAGCTGCGAGAAATAATGTGCCGCGGGTTCGATTAATGCTTCATCAGGATTAAATGCCGGATGATGCAGACCAAATGGACTGGCACTACCAATGCTTACAAACGCGCCGGGAATATGCTGTAAATAGACGGCAAAATCTTCGCCGCCCATGTGCAGGTCCGCGTGCTGTGTTTCGTAGCCGGTTTCCCGCGCAATTGAGGTCGCAAAATCAGCCCAGCGTTCGTCATTCACCAGCGCCGTTGGCCCGGCATACCAGGTGATATCAATTTGGGCATTAAAGGCGCTGGCAAATCCGGCAGCGATTTCACCTACGCGCGCTTTAACATTCTGTTGAACTTCAGTGCGATGGGTACGTAATGTGCCTTCCAGCTCAACGCTTTCTGGCAAGACGTTCCAGGTGTTTCCGCCTTCGATGCGCGTGACGCTCAGCACCACCGAATCCAGGGTGTTGATGTTACGGCTCGCCACGCTTTGCAGCGCCGTTACCAGCTGGCTGGCGAGTACGATCGCGTCCGATCCTTCGTGCGGTCGCGCCGCATGCGCCCCTTTACCGGTGACGCGGAAAACGAATCTGTCGACGTTGGCGTAGAACGGCCCGCCGCGCGTGGCGAATGCGCCAACCGGTAAACCGGGTTCGTTATGCATTCCAAAAATGGCGCTGATGTCCTGCAAGGCCCCCGCGCGCACCAGGCTTTTCGCGCCGCCAAAGTTCTCCTCAGCAGGCTGGAAAAGGATCCGAACCCGTCCCTGAAGATCCGCTTCGCGGGCTTTGAGCTGTAATGCGGCGCCCAGAATCACGCTGGTGTGCACGTCGTGCCCGCAGGCGTGCATCACGCCGGGATTTTGCGAGCTAAATGCGACGCCGCTGCGCTCCTCAATGGGTAGCGCGTCGATATCCGCACGCAGGGCAATGTGCTTACTCCCCTTGCCGATTTCGGCGACAATTCCGGTCTGCAGATCGTAGGGCAAAATATTGATATCAGCCGCCGAGAGCCACTGACGCAGACGTGCGGTGGTTTCAACCTCTTGTCCGGAAAGCTCGGGATGGCGATGCAGTTCCCGACGCCAGTCGATCAGCTGTTTTCCGAGGCTCATACCAGCACCTCCCCGGCGAATTTTGCCTGCGCCAGCAGGCGCAGAGATTGCGTGCGGGCGCTGCCATCCGCGACAGGCGTATCAATGATGAATTCATCGATTCCATAGGTCTGGTGCAGCGTTTCCAGTTGCTCAAGCACCGAATCGGCAGTGCCTTTGATCAACGACTGCGCACGGCGGGCAATGCGTAACGGCTCACTTCCAGCCTGACGGGCAAAAGCATAGGCCTGCTCTTCGCTGGCGACGGTGACGCGCTGCCCGTTGGCCAGCTCAACGCCCCACACTTCGACTTTTTCAGCCAGGACGTCGGCCTGCGCCTGAGTCGGCGCGACAATCGCCTGCACCGCCACAATGGCATGACGGGTGCTGTTTTCACGCCAGGTTTTAAGCACATCGCGCAGAAGATTCGCGTCGCCATTGAGATGCGCGGCAAAGACAAAATCCCAGTTAAGCTGAGCGGCCAGACGCGCACTTTCGACACTCGCGCCCAACAGGAAACGTTCCGCTGGCACGGCGGGCAGCGGTGTCGCCTGCACGGCGTCCTGTTGCGCGTCGGCAACCGGTGAAAGCCAGTGATTCAACTGCGTCAGTTGATCGGCGAACGTGCCCTTTTCTTGTTGATTAAGGCCCTGCTGCAATGCACGCGTTGAAAGCGGCAGTCCGCCGGGGGCTTTACCGACGCCCAAATCCACGCGTCCCGGCGCAATTGAGGCCAGTACGTTGAAATTTTCGGCCACTTTATACGGGCTGTAGTGCTGAAGCATCACGCCACCGGAACCGACGCGAATACGTTTTGTCTGCCCCAGGATCCAGGCAATCAGCAGCTCAGGGGACGGGCTGGCGAGTTGAGCGGTATTGTGGTGTTCGGCAATCCAGAAGCGGTGAAATCCGAGCGCTTCTGCCTGTTTCGCCAGACTTAACGTGCGCGCCAGCGCATCGGCAGGCGTTTCATTCACCGCGACGGGGCTTTTATCCAGAATGCTGATTCGCCAGGACATGTTGTGTTCTCGTTTGACTTAACATGTCGTCATTATTAAGGGGGGATTTCACCTCTGAGAAACAATTAATTTACATTTGGTTTGCCAAAAATCAGAAATACAAAGCCACGCTAAAGGGATGACTTCACTTCTGTGATGAGTTTTTCGGCGTCCTGACGTGATGTGATGCGCACAAAACGGATGTGTGCGTACTTTGGGTTTTCCATATCAGCGATATAACGTACGCGATTGCTGCGCCAGGTTTTGATCGTCCACAGCAGCACCGACTCGCGGTTAAAGAACGAGCGGCGGAAACTTTCACGATTGCCCGTGCCAGGCCACAACTCCTGTTGCGACGAGGCACGCCTTGCCGCGCGCGATACCGCCTGCCATAGCGTGCGAGCAAAACCGTAATCCACCCACACAATGATATCGATCTCACGCCACTTCACCGCTCGCGTACGGTTATAGTTGCCATCCAGCACCCAGTCGGGCGAGGTGCTGAGCGCGGTTTCCAGTTTAATCAGAAACTGATCGTCCGGTGTACCCTGCCAGTCAGGGCGCCAGTACAAGGTGTCCATTTCGATATAGGGAAGGGATAATTCAGCGGCGAGCTGCCTGGCTAACGTTGTTTTTCCGCTGCCGCTGGTACCGATAAGATTGATTTTCACAAGAATGACCGAGGGAGTTCAGAAAGTGTACTGAACTATCATAACGTTTTATGAATGTTAATGAAACGTCACGTCGGTAAGCCATTTTTTGGCGCGCATTCATAAATACCTGCTTATTTGGCTTAAGGGGAGCATTTCATTTGCCATTTAAAATAGGTAATTCATTTGTTTGCAATTTCATTACATAAGAGAACTTTAATAGATAAAATATATTTAATTTAGGTTCTTTCTTGTTCACCCCATTCTGTGGAAGAATGCGCAGGCCGTAATAAACACAACAATAACTTTTGTCTTGCCTGAACATTTTTCGGGCGGCTTTTTATATTCTTGACATCACCATGGAGTTTTTCATGAGAAATAACACTCCTGTTACACAAAGCGAGTATTTGCTTAACGAAGAATCGACGCTTATGTCGACCACCAATACACACAGTCATATTACCTACGCTAACTCTGCCTTTATTGAAGCCAGCGGTTATAAAGAAGAACATCTTATTGGTGAACCGCACAACGTGATTCGCCATCCCGATATGCCGCCTGAGGCATTTGGTGACATGTGGTTTACCTTAAAGCAGGGCCAGAGCTGGACGGGGCTTGTCAAAAACCGTAGGGGTAACGGCGATCATTACTGGGTTCGCGCCAACGTGACACCGGTATACCAGAACGATACGCTCACCGGCTACATTTCGGTACGTAATATTCCACCCCGTACAGAGATAGAAGCCAGTGAACGTCTTTACGAACGTGTGCGTAATAATGAATTAAACGGTCATCGTTTCTTTAAAGGGTTGGTTGTTCGCCGGGGTTTATTTTCATTCCTTTCACTTTTTAAAAAACTCAGCACGGCAAAAAGAGTGAACTATGGGATTGGAATGACTGCCCTTTTATCATTACTAATCATTTTTATCTCCCCCGAAAGGATAATGCAAAGCGGCGGACTTGTTGCGCTCTTTTTATTGCTTGGGATTTATCTTAATACGCAGATCAGTCGTCCTGTCAAAACGATAGTTCGTCAAATGCAACATGTCGTTTCCGGGCGTAAAACGGATTATTACCATTTTGATCGCGTCGATGAAATTGGCATGATGATGCGTCTGGTGAATCAATCAGGTTTAAATTTGCGCTCGCTTGTGGATGACGTCGGAACGCAAATCGCCGGGATAAGTACGATCAGTCAGCAGGTCGCGAAAGAAGGCGCATCTTTACAGGCGCGTTCAGAAGAGACGGCGGATGATCTGCAGCAAACGGCCGCCGCCGTGGAAGAGATTGCCAGCGCCGTTCAGCAAACCGCCCAAACCGCAGGCGAAGCCATTTTAATGGCGGATCGTACCAGCGCCAGCGCGCACAGCGGCGAAACGGCCATGAAGCAAACTATCGGCATGATGCAGTCGGTGTCGAAAGACAACAGTCAGATTGTCGACATCATTGGGGTTATCGATCGTATCGCCTTCCAGACCAATATCCTGGCCCTTAATGCCGCGGTAGAAGCCGCGCGCGCAGGCGAAGCTGGACGCGGGTTTGCGGTAGTCGCTGCCGAAGTCCGTAATCTGGCGCAGCATTCCGCCTCAGCGGCCAAAGAGATCAAAACGCTCATCGAGAAAAACGTTGCCAGCGTGAACGCAGGTGTGAATATGGTGGAACAAACCGAAACGCATCTCACGGCGATGATCGGCAATGTGCTGCAAGTGACGTCGCTTATCAAAGAGATCGGTCACGCCACGCAGGAACAGACACTGGCGTTGACGCTCATCAACGAGTCGATTTCCCGTATTGGCACGATGACTCATAACAATACGGGCATGGTGGATAATGTGACAAACGCAGCGAATCACCTGACGCATCGCACCACGCGTCTGCAACAGGCGATTGCGGTCTTCGGCGGTTAACGACCCTGGTACTCTTCGTCAGTCACTTTTTCCAGCCAGTCCACCGGGCTGCCGTTAACGGATTCGGCGATGGCGATGTGCGTCATCGCGGTCTGTGAGCTGGCCCCGTGCCAGTGTTTCACCTCGGGGGGTATCCAGGCGATATCCCCCTGATTCAGCACCTGCGCCTCTTTCCCCCACTCCTGCAACCAGCCTCGCCCTTGCGTCACGATCAGCGTTTGTCCCAGCGGATGGGTGTGCCACGCCGTGCGTGCGCCCGGCTCAAACGTCACCGTCGCACCGCCCACAGCCGCAGGTTCCGTGGCCTGAAACGGGGCATCGATGCGCACCGTTCCGCTAAACCAGGCCTCAGGCCCGCGAACTGACGGTAACGATCCACTGCGTATAATTTTCATGTTGCCTCCTGTCTGGATAGTGCGTTAACAGTAGCGCAAAGACAGGCGCAGCATTAGAGAGCATAATCAGAAAGGAACCATGAATTGAATTCATAAATGGAGTGGCAAGATGCTCAAAGACAATTTCAACGATTTGCTGTCGTTTATGGTGGTCGCCCGGGAGCGCAGTTTCACCCGCGCCGCCGCCCAGCTTGGTGTTTCGCAGTCCGCGCTTAGCCACGCAATGCGTAATCTTGAAGCCCGTCTGGACGTGCGGTTGCTTACGCGCACCACCCGCAGCGTCGTGCCTACCGAAGCGGGCGAGCAGCTCCTGGTGCGCTTAACCCCGCATTTAGTGGAAATCGAACAAGAGCTGACGGCGCTGCGAGACAGGCGTGACCGCCCCGCCGGCAATATTCGTATCAGCGCTGGCGAACACGCCATGTCAGCCGTTCTGTGGCCAGTGCTGAAACCCTTTATGGCGCACTATCCCGACATCAATATCGAAGTGACGGTGGATAACGGCCTCACGGATATTGTGGACGGCCGGTTTGATGCCGGTGTGCGCTTAGGGGAACAGATCGCCAAAGATATGGTTGCGGTGCGTATCGCCCCGGATATGCGGATGGCTGTCGTCGGATCAGCCGCCTATTTCGCTCATTATGGCGTACCGCAAACGCCTGAAGCACTGGAAAATCATCGCTGCATCAATATGCGTCTGCCGACTCTTGGCGGCTTGTACGCCTGGGAATTTGAACAAGCCGGGCGTGAAATGCGCGTGCGTGTGGACGGTCAGTTGACGTTAAACAGTCTGCCGCAACGCCTGGATGCGGCCGTTGCCGGATTGGGTTTGGCCTATGTTCCGCAAGACACCGTCGTCGATCTGGTGGCAGACGGGCAACTGGTACGGGTGCTGGAATCATGGTGCCCGTCGTTCGAGGGTTATCATCTCTACTACCCCAGCCGTCGTCAGCACACGACGGCGTTTACTTTGCTGGTTGAGGCACTGCGAAACGAAAACGCACAGTGGTCAACTATTAAGCACAACTGATGGATGAATTTCCCCTCAACCGGTTTCTTCGTCTGAAATGTACTCATAATTCAGTACGTTGTTTACCTCTTCTGCTCTGACCACACGATTTCCTTCGACTTGCATCACTTTCAGCCTGGTAATATTTTGCCTCGCTTATCGATTGCGGGTAGGATGCTTCGCCATGTTTTGCCTTATCCATACGCAGAATGACTGGAAAGGCGGCATGTGCCAGTGCAGAAGCAATCGTTTGGTTCGCAGACTGCCAGCGTACGGACATCCCTAAGATGATTCAGACAGGTAAACAGGTAACTCAATGAAAACAAGCAATAAAAACGCAGCCGACCATCACGCTGCGAAACGTCGCTGGTTGAACTCTCACGAAGAGGGATATCACAAAGCCATGGGCAACCGTCAGGTGCAGATGATTGCTATCGGCGGTGCTATCGGTACAGGGTTGTTTTTGGGTGCAGGCGCACGTCTGCAGATGGCGGGGCCTGCTCTCGCACTGGTCTATCTGGTGTGCGGAATTTTCTCTTTCTTCATTCTTCGTGCGCTCGGCGAGCTGGTGTTACACCGCCCGTCCAGCGGCAGTTTTGTCTCCTATGCGCGTGAGTTTTTGGGCGAAAAAGCCGCTTACGTCGCGGGCTGGATGTATTTCGTTAACTGGGCGATGACCGGGATAGTCGATATCACCGCTGTTGCCCTTTATATGCACTACTGGGGCGCGTTTGGTGACGTGCCGCAATGGGTCTTTGCCCTTGGCGCGCTGGCGATCGTCGGCACCATGAACATGATCGGCGTAAAGTGGTTCGCCGAAATGGAGTTCTGGTTTGCGCTGGTAAAAGTGCTGGCAATTGTCATTTTCCTGGTGGTCGGTACGGTGTTCCTCGGCAGCGGAAAACCGCTCGACGGCAATGCGACCGGCTTCCATTTAATCACCGATAACGGCGGATTCTTCCCCCACGGCCTGCTGCCTGCGTTGGTGCTGGTTCAGGGCGTGGTCTTTGCCTTTGCGTCCATCGAACTGGTCGGTACCGCTGCGGGAGAATGTAAAGATCCGCAGACCATGGTGCCAAAAGCGATTAACAGCGTGATCTGGCGTATCGGCCTGTTCTATGTTGGATCCGTGGTGCTGCTGGTTCTGCTGCTGCCGTGGAATGCCTATCAGGCGGGGCAAAGTCCGTTCGTGACATTCTTCTCGAAGCTTGGCGTGCCCTACGTCGGCAGCATTATGAACATTGTTGTGCTGACCGCCGCGCTCTCCAGCCTGAACTCGGGTCTCTATTCTACAGGACGCATTTTGCGCTCCATGTCGATGGGCGGCTCAGCACCTAAATTCATGTCGAAAATGAGCAAGCAGCAGGTGCCTTACGCGGGCATTCTGGCGACGCTGGTCGTTTATGTTTTCGGCGTGTTCCTGAACTATCTGGTTCCTTCTCAGGTGTTCGAGATCGTGTTGAACGTGGCGGCCATCGGGATTATTGCCTCCTGGGCCTTTATCGTGGTGTGCCAGATGCGTCTGCGCAAAGCCATTAAAGAAGGCAAAACCGCTGACGTGGCCTTCAAGATGCCAGGCGCGCCTGTCACTTCCTGGCTGACGCTGCTGTTCCTGTTCAGTGTTCTGGTGCTGATGGCGTTCGACTATCCGAACGGCACCTATACCATTGCGACCATCCCGCTGCTGGCAGTGCTGCTGATCATTGGCTGGTTTGGCGTGCGTAAGCGCGTGAATGAGATCCACAGCACTGCGCCGGTGATGGTCGAAGATGACCAACACGACGGCCCACTGGTTGAAGAAACGTCGCGTTAAGCGTTAAACAAGCCATAAAAAAGGGAAGGCATCTGCCTTCCCTTTTCTTTTACAGCTAGCGCGATTACAGCACGATGCGAATCACATCGTCAGGCTGAGTGGCTTCTTGCTGACGGGTCGATTTCTGCTTCACCGTCACGTACAGCGTTTTGCCATCCGGTGACAGCGCCAGGCTGTTTGGGAACACCGGCGTATCAAGAGTTTTGATGACTTTATAGGTTTTGGTGTCGATGATACTGACTTTACCGGCTTCGCGGTGAGTCACATACGCTTCGTTACGCGTTGGGTTAAACAGCACGGCCAGCGACACTGGTGCGGCGATTTTTGCCAGCACGCTACCATCTTTCAGGTTAACCACCAGCACTTCCGGCTGCTTTGAATCCGTCAGAAACGCACGTTGCCCTGCGGTATCCAGGCTCAGGT
The DNA here is from genome assembly GCF_056490165.1 of Lelliottia sp. GFLA7. Classification (NCBI taxonomy): domain Bacteria; kingdom Pseudomonadati; phylum Pseudomonadota; class Gammaproteobacteria; order Enterobacterales; family Enterobacteriaceae; genus Lelliottia; species Lelliottia sp. GFLA7. The sequence goes on from NZ_JBWLAQ010000002.1 coordinate 166,665, forward strand.
TCAGGTAAAAATGCTCTTTCCCGTCGTCCTGCACTTTTTTACGGCTCACGACTTTGTGAGTGGCGGTGTCGATCGTAATCAGTTCGCCGTCGGCATTGGTGGTGTATAACCGTTTTGCCTGCGCATCCAGCACCAGACCGGTACTGTATGTTCCGGTATTGGTGATGGTGTCTTTCAGTTTCAGCGTTTCACCATCAATCACCCAAATCACGCTCTCTTTGCCCACCCCGGTGATGTACACGGTATTAGTGGTGTCATCCGCCACCAGCTCGCGTGGCTGGAGAGGCTTAACGGTTTCGGTACGCTTACGATCGTCCAGCACCAGACGGCCTTTCACTTCACCCGTTTTGGCATCAATCGCCGTGACGGCGCTGTTGGTCGTATTGCCAAGCCACAGCGTTTGCGTCTTGCTGTTGATGGTTGCGCCGAAAGGTTTCAGATCGTTATGGATCGCCTGCGTCACGTCGAGCGTGACGGGATCAAGACGATACACCACACCACCTTTGTCCGTTTTACGGCTTTGCGTGGTGGCCACCCACAGGGCATTTTCCTGCTGGCTCATGGCCATTTCGTATGCGCCCTTGCCAACCGCTTTGCGCAGCATCTCTTCTGCAGCATGAACATTGAACGAACCCGCGATCAGTAAAGAACCTAACAGCAGTGAACCACGCAGACGCGGCGAGCACAGATGAGGTAATGACATGACGACTCCCTTTGATAAAAAATGTGTAATGCCGACAGTGCTTCCTTGAGACGAAGTCATCGCTTCGTCATGTTTATTGTTGAGAATAGTAATCATTATTCCCGTGAATGTGGAGTCATTGTTTCCTGTTTCGCTCTCCGCCCTCTTTTTATCTACACTTCCATTAACGCAATGTGCTGTTAAAGTTTTCATAATGTTTACAAAAGATTTACCATACGCACATGTGTTCCATTTGGTTCGTCACTTTCTCAACTGGCTTTTATTCATGAAAATCATTTCCGCCCGGCAGGCAACGCTCTCCCTATTATGGGTTCCGATCGTCCTGGCCCCCGCAGTTGCGCTCGCCGCACAAGAACAAACGATGATCGTCAGCGCGACTCCGCAGACCGTTTCTGAACTGTATACCCCGGCCGCCATCAACGTGGTCAACGGGGACGACATGCGTCAGGCCGCACCGCGCATTAACCTTTCGGAATCACTCGGCAGCGTGCCCGGCTTACAAATTCAAAATCGTCAGAATTACGCTCAGGATTTACAGCTTTCGATGCGCGGATTTGGGGCGCGTTCGACCTTTGGCGTGCGCGGTATCCGTATGTATGTGGACGGTATTCCGGCCACCATGCCGGACGGCCAGGGGCAGACGTCTAATATCGATCTTTCCAGTATTGAGAGCGTCGAAGTACTGCGCGGTCCGTTTTCGGCGCTGTACGGAAACGCCTCGGGCGGCGTGATTAACATCGCCACTCAGACGGGTCAGCAACCGCCAACGATTGAAGCCAGCAGCTATTACGGCAGCTACGGCACCTGGCGTTACGGTATGAAAGCGACGGGTGCGATGGGCGATGGTACCCACGCCGGCGACGTGGATTACACGGTGTCGACAACGCGTTTCACCACCAAAGGCTATCGCGATCACAGCGGCGCGCGCAAAAATCTCGCCAACGCGAAACTCGGCGTGCGCGTTGATGATGCCAGCAAGCTGACGCTTATCTTTAACAGCGTGGACATGAAAGCCAACGATCCGGGCGGTCTGGATTATCAGGAGTGGCGTGACAATCCGCGTCAGTCGCCGCGCGGCGATCAGTACAACACGCGCAAAACCATCAAACAAACGCAGGCAGGTTTGCGCTATGACCGCCAGCTAAGCGAGCAGGACGATCTCAGCGTGATGGCCTATGCAGGCGAGCGCGAAATGACGCAGTATCAGTCGATCCCTTATCAGCCGCAGCTTCGCCCTACCCACTCCGGCGGCGTAATCGACATGCAGCGTCACTATCAGGGTATCGATACCCGCTGGACGCACCGCGGTGAACTGCTGGTTCCCGTAACGGTCACGACCGGTCTTAATTACGAAAACATGCGCGAAGATCGTCGCGGCTACGAAAACTTTGTTATGCGTGACGGCGTTCCGGATTACGGTGTGAAGGGCGATAAACGCCGCGACGAACGTAATCTGATGTGGAATGTGGATCCGTATCTGCAAACCAGCTGGCAGCTCACGCAAAAACTGTCCCTGGACGCGGGCGTGCGCTACAGCTCGGTGTGGTTCGATTCAAACGATCGTTACGTGCAAGGCGCAAACGGCGATGACAGCGGCGAGGCGAGCTATCACAAATGGCTCCCGGCCGGATCGCTCAAATATTCTGTAACCGACGCGTGGAATCTATATGCTGCAGCGGGACGCGGATTTGAAACGCCGACCATCAACGAACTGTCGTATCGTTCCGGTAACCAGAGCGGCCTGAATTTTGCGCTAAAACCGTCAACCAATAATACGTACGAAGTGGGCAGTAAAACGCGCGTGGGGAACGGTTTGCTGACGGCTGCGTTATTCCGTACCGATACTGACGACGAAATCGTGGTTGATGCCAGTTCTGGCGGGCGCACCAGCTATAAAAATGCCGGGAAAACGCGCCGTCAGGGCGTGGAAGTGTCTCTCGATCAGCAGTTTGCCGAGAACTGGAAGCTGAAAATGGCCTGGACCTATCTTGATGCCACCTATCGCACCAACGTCTGTTCTGACGGCGATTGCAATGGCAACCGCATGCCGGGGATCGCGCGCAATATGGGCTATGCGTCATTTGGCTGGCAGCCGGAAGAAGGCTGGTACGCCGGGTCTGATATCCGTTATATGAGTGACATTATGGCGGATGACGAAAACAGTGCCAAAGCCCCTTCGTATACGCTTGTTGGCCTGAATACCGGATACAAATTCAATTACGGCAATTGGGGAATGGACGTCTTTGGGCGCGTCGATAATCTGTTCGACAAAGAATATGTCGGATCGGTCATCGTCAATGAGTCTAATGGCCGCTATTACGAACCGGCTCCAGGCCGAAACTACGGCGTCGGGATGTCTGTTTCATACCGCTTTGAGTAATTAAAAACCCCGGCAACGCTGTGTTGCCGGGGGATTTTTACGCGGCTCTGGCGTTCTGTTCTAAGCGGAAGGCCGCTACCAGTGACTCCAGCAAGCGCGCCTGATCTTCCAGCGCTCCCGCTGCTGAAGATGATGCTCCCACCAAAGACGCGTTCTGTTGCGTCGTGCTGTCCAGTTCCATTACGGCGCGGGATATCTGCTCAATTCCGCGGCTCTGCTCCTCAGACGCCGACGAAATTTCGCCCATAATATCGTTCACGCGCGTGACGGAATGGACCACCTGCTCCATGGTTTGCCCGGCCTTGGTCACCAGATCGCTGCCCGTTGTAATGCGCGAGACGGATTCACTGATCAGCAGTTCGATATCTTTCGCGGCCTGCGAACTGCGCTGGGAAAGACTGCGAACTTCACTGGCCACCACGGCAAATCCACGGCCCTGTTCCCCGGCACGCGCGGCTTCGACGGCGGCGTTCAGCGCCAGAATATTGGTCTGGAAAGCAATGCTGTTGATCACAGCGGTAATGTCGGCGATTTTCTTCGAACTGGTGTTGATATCACTCATGGTGCTGACGACATCGCGCATCACGCGTCCGCCTTGAGTGGCGGTCTGTGACGCTTCCGCGGCCAGTTTGCTGGCGTGGCGCGCGTTATCAGCGTTGTTTTTCACCGTTGCCGTTAACTCTTCCATACTGGCAGCCGTTTCCACGACCGCGGCAGCCTGCTGCTCAGTGCGTGACGAAAGATCGGTATTTCCCTCGGCAATCTCACTCGCGGCCAGCGACACCTGCGCGACGCTGGTACGCACTTCGCCAATCATGGCACGCAGCTTGTCGTTCATGCGCCCCATCGCGCCCGTCAATTTACCGAGTTCATCATCACCCTGCGGGTGAATATCCGAACTCAGATCGCCACTGGCAATCCGTTCAGCCAACTGCAGATTGTGTCTAACCGGATGGGTAATCTGACGGGTCACCCACCATGAAACCAGTATGCCAAACAGCACGGCGACGACACCGACAATTGCGGTAATAGTGCTTGAGCTGTTGGCGAGGGAGTCGTTATGGATTTTCACCATAGCGATAATTTCGCGAATGGACGCGCTGCTGTCATCACCTGCGGTTTTGACTTTATCTTCGGCAACTTTTAGCGCTTGCTGCGCGGTTGTATCGTCTTTATTCGCGTTAAGCGCGGCCATTGCAGTTTGCATTTCGGCAACGCTGCTTTCAAAACGCGTCAGGTTTTCGGCAATAGCATTAATAATGACGCCTTCCTGAGGAGTCCATTCCAGTGTTTTTGCTTCTGCTGTTATTTCCGCCGCGTGTTTAACGTATTTTGCCATTAGCTGGCCCGATTTTTCGTCTCCGTTATACAGAAATTTAAGACGATTAATCTTGGCCTGAAAAACTTCGATGTTAACGTTATAAATAAGGTTGGTTTGTTGATAGACGTCGCGAATTTCTTTAAAGCGTAATACGCTCATGATGGTTGATACCGCCACCAGCAGCAATACCAGACCAAACCCCGCCGCGAGCTTTCTGCTCATTTTTATATTACGTAATCGTTGGCTGAAACTCATCTTCCTGCTCCTCAAAAGGCAAACGTGCCTGATCCTTTATCGGCAGGATTTTCGGTTAATGCATAGCCATCTGGTCTTATCTGTCACAGAAATGAAATAACGTTCCCGGCAAACATTCGTCACCGGGAAAATAATTAAGAAGGGAGATAGTTTATATATAAAACTAAAACTGAATTAAATGACTCCCTAACTAAAATATTGTTGTAATAAGAGCGCTGTTGACTCATCAATCAGTTTATCTATCGCTTTTTGACAGGCAACGACATCACCGCGCTCGAGATCGTCCAGCAGTTGATCGTAACGATAAGGGTATTTCGCGATGTCGTGTTCATCTTCATGAAGATAGTTAAAACAGGGACCAATGCGCACCCAAAGTTGTTCAATCAGCGAGGTCAACGTTGGCATATGGGCAAATTCGTAAAGCCTGAAGCGAAATACGCGGTTAGCATGCAACGCACGTTGTGCATTGCCGTTACGCATCGCTTCATGAAATTTCTCTGCCAGATCGCGTAATTCTTGTACTTTGCTGGCAGACATATTTTCACATGCTGCCGCTACCGCCATGGTTTCAAGCTGTTTACGAATGGCGTTAATTTCGGTGTAGCGTTCCAGAGTGATTTCCGGTACCAAAAATGCCTGAGCGGGGGTCGCTTGTAATGCCCCGGAAGACACCAGTCGCAACAATGCCTCACGCACAGGAGTGATACTGGTGCCTAATTTATCAGCAATTTCTTTTGTAATAAGTCTCGCACCGGGTTTAAGTGCGCCAGCAATCAGCGCTCCCTTAAGACTGACCTCCACCTGCATAGTGAGGCTCAGACGTTGTGCTTTTTCCAAGTTTTCCAAATCAAGCATGTTAATTTCCTTCTGCTTAAAATAAGCGCTATTCACCGCCCCGTTTTGCCCCCTAACGGTGCTCGCCAGATATATCCTGTATTTTCATGCCTGGTGTTGGGAATGTCGCAAAAAAAATCAAGACCTAAAAATGATGTTAATTCACACCGCTCATCTCACTCTATCGAGAGAGTGGATGGCTATGCTTGTATTATTAAAGACATTATAGTCAAAAATTAAGAATATATTATGGCGGATAATTCCGCCATATAAGCCTCAGTCATTATCGTTCGCGACGCGAATGACAACTTTGCCGAAGTTTTTACCTTCCAGCAGCCCGATAAATGCCTCAGGTGCTTTCTCCAGCCCTTCTGTCACCTGTTCCCGGTAGTGAATTTTGCCTTCTTTAATCCAGCGCCCCATCTCGGTCTGGAATTCATCAATACGATGACCGTAGTCCTGAGAGATGATAAATCCCTGCACGCGGAGACGTTTTTTCAGAATTGTCCCCATCAGCAACGGTAAACGATCCGGTCCGGCTGGCAGTTCGGTGGCGTTATAGCCACTGACCAGGCCACACACGGGGACGCGCGCGGAGGTGTTTAGCAACGGCAACACCGCATCAAAGACTTTCCCGCCGACGTTTTCGTAATACACGTCAATGCCGTCCGGGCATGCTTGCGCCAGTTGTTGCGCAAAATCATCAGCGTGATGGTCGAGACAGCGATCGAATCCCAGCACTTCAACGGCATGACGGCATTTCTCCGCGCCGCCTGCCACGCCAACGACGTAACAGCCTTTAATTTTGCCGATTTGCCCGACGGTTGCGCCGACCGGTCCGGTTGCAGCGGCGACCACCAACGTCTCGCCAGATTTAGGCTGACCGATATCCAGCAACCCCATGTACGCCGTAAAGCCCGGCATCCCCAGAATCCCAAGCGCCCACGAAGGATGCTCAAGATTTTCGCCAAGCTTAACAAGCCCTTTGCCGTCGGACAGGTCATACTCCTGCCAGCCGCTGTAGCTCAGCACCCATTCACCTTCTTTATAATCGGGGTGCCTGGATTGCTCCACGCGACTGACCGTACCGCCCACCATCACCGCGCCAATTTCAACTGGCGGCGAATAAGACGGCGCATCGCTCATACGACCACGCATGTAGGGATCGAGTGACAGCCAGATGGTGCGCAGCAACACTTGCCCTTCAGCTGGCGCAGGGACGGATTGTTCTTCTAAGCGAAAATTGTCCGCAACCGGCGCACCGTGCGGGCGTGACGCTAGCACCAGACGACGGTTTGTTTTTGCAGATTGACTCATGGTTCGCTCCTTTTTTTACAAATGACCTTTAAGACTAGACCCTGTTTGCGGTGACTGCCTTAACATTACGAGCCCGATTGATTCAGCCGAACCACCAGATAAACGCATGGCAGCTGGCGTTCATTGATAAATCGGCAGTCGTTGGGCGGCCCCAATTCCAGACAATCCCCCGCCTGCATTTCATGGCGGGTCTCTCCCTCCTGGAACACCAGTTCGCCCGATTGCAACCAGATCAGCTGCCGCGCCAGCGCATACGAGGACGCAGGCATAGGCACATCGCTGCCCGCCGGGAGCTCAACCTGGACCAAATCGATAGGCAAATCGGTACGCGGTGAAACATGACGTCGCAGATACTGGCTTTGCGGATCGCGCCAGACCGGTTGATTCGCGAAGCGCAGCAGTTTGCCCTCTTGCATTTCCGCGCGGGCAATCAACGTCGACATGCTGATACCGAACGCACCGGAAAGACGGGCCAGAAGCGTCGCTGTCGGGCTGCTTTCACTGCGTTCAATCTTGTGGATCATGGCGCGAGACACGCCCGCCCGCTCGGCGAGTTCGCTCAGTGACCAGCCGCGCGATTCGCGCTCGAGGCGAATGCGCGCACTGATCCGGTGATTCATATCGTCTGGCATAGTATTCATGACGTCATACTATAGTGTATGAAATCGATTTCAACGCCCTGTTCATAACAAAAAAATATGGCTTATGCTGTCGTGTTTTCCAACGTCGTTTATATAATATTGTGATAAAAGTGTACCACTATAGTGAACACTCTATTCTGAGGTCCTCATGATCATCCGCCATGCCAGTAAAGAAGATTGCGCCGCTATCGGCGAGATTTATAACCACGCCGTTGCGCACACTGCCGCTATCTGGAATGACACCACCGTCGATACCGAGAACCGCATTGCGTGGTTTGAAGCTCGCACGTTGATGGGGTATCCGGTGCTGGTCAGTGAAGAAAATGGCGTGGTCACGGGCTATGCGTCATTTGGCGACTGGCGTGCATTTGACGGATTTCGCCATACGGTCGAACATTCGGTCTACGTTCACCCCGACCATCAGGGCAAAGGAATTGGCCGTGAGCTGATGAAAGCGCTGATTGGTGAAGCGCGAAATATCGGCAAACACGTTATGGTGGCGGGAATTGAGGCACAAAATCACGGCTCAATTCACCTGCATAAGACGCTCGGATTTGTGATTACCGGGCAAATGCCGCAGGTCGGGACCAAATTTGGCCGCTGGCTGGATCTCACCTTTATGCAGCTCCAGCTTGACGAGCGCATCGACCCGGACGCTATCTGATGAATCAGTCATTGACGCTGGTCTTTCTGGTCGCCGCCGGGATTGGTCTGGTGGTGCAAAATACGCTGATGGTGCGCATCACCCAGTCATCTTCCACCATTTTGATCGCGATGCTGCTGAATTCGCTGGTCGGCATTGTGTTATTCGTCAGTATTTTACTGATTAAAAATGGCGTGGCGGGATTCAGCGAACTGGCGTCGACAATTCGCTGGTGGACGTTGATTCCAGGTTTACTGGGATCGTTTTTTGTCTTTGCGAGTATAAGCGGTTACCAGTACGTTGGAGCAGCCACGACAATTGCGGTGCTGGTGGCCAGTCAGTTAATTGGCGGGCTGGTGATGGACGTGCTGAAAAGTCAGGGAATCCCCCTGCGTGCGCTGATCGGCCCGATTTGCGGTGCGGTTTTACTGGTGATTGGCGCCTGGCTGGTTGCCCGACGCCAGTTTTAAACTTTACAGGATGGTCCCGCCTTTGGTGAGCTGCTCCTGTCGCGCTTCGGCATCTTCTTTGTAATGCTTGCCGTGATGGGCAATGGCGTTGCGCAGGCGCTGCTGCTGGGTATAACGATCTTCACGGCTGAGTTCCGCGTCCTCGCTCAACTCAACCAACAATTCATTCATATGCGTAATAACACTTTCTTCCACAGCGGCATCCACACGCGCTGTCACTTCATCCAGATGTGACATTGTCACTCCTTATGTGTCTTTCCTCTCCCTTTCGGGAGAGGACATGTTCATTAGTTCAGCTTCGCTTTCGAGAAATCGCTGCCCATCAGGCTGACGCTATAACCCGTCACGTTGCTGCGCGTGGCGAAGAAGGTTTTGCCGTTCGCCAGCGCAATCCACGGCGCTTGCTGGTAGAAAATTTCCTGCGCCTGACCGTAGAGCTTGGCACGTGCGGCCGGGTCACTGGTCAACTTCGCTTTCTGCACCAGATCATTGTATCCCTTATCGCACCAGCGCGCGGCATTTGAACCTGTTTTGATGCTGTTACAGCCCAGCAGCACATCCGCAAAGTTATCTGGATCGCCGTTATCGGACATCCAGCCAAACAGCGCAGAATCATGCTCGCCTTTACGCATACCAGACAAGTATTCACCCCACTCATAGGAGACAATCTTCGCCTTCACACCCACTTTCGCCCAGTCGTTTTGGATCATCTCCGCGATACGGCGGGAATTCGGGTTGTAAGGACGTTGAACCGGCATTGACCACAGCGTCACTTCCGCGCCCTGCTCCAGCCCAGCCTGCTTCAGTAGCGTTTTCGCCTTCTCAGGATCGTAGCTGTAGTCCTTCAACTCTTTGTCATAGCCCATCATATTTGGCGGAATCGGTGACTTCGCCACCGTACCGGAGCCCATAAAGACGGCGTTCACGATCGCTTTTTTGTCCGTGGCATAGTTAAGCGCCTGACGCACCAGCACGTTATCAAACGGTTTTTTCTCGGTATTAAACGCCAGATAGCCGACGTTCAGCGCATCAACAGAGTGCAGCGCCAGATCGTTATTCTTCTTAATCACATCAAATTGCACCGGTGATGGCGCAGGAATGATCTGGCATTCGTTGGTTTGCAGCTTCGCCAGGCGGGTTTCGACGTTTGGCGTGATGGAGAAAATCAGGTGCTTGGTCGGCACTTCGCCATCCCAGTAATTTGGGTTCGCGATATAGCGGATCAGTGAATCGACTTTGTACTGTTGCAGCACATAAGGGCCTGTACCGATAGGCCAGGTGTCCACGTTGTCCGGCGTGCCTTTTTTCAGCATCACGTCCGCATATTCCGCAGACAGAATCGAAGCAAAGTCCATTCCCCAGTCCGCCAGGAACGCCGCATTCGGTTCGGTTAATACAAACTGAACGTGATAATCATCGACCTTTTTAACGTCCTGAATCAGTTTATCCAGGCCGACATCATTAAAGTATTCGTAGTTGCCCTTCGACACATTATGGTACGGGTGCTTAGGGTCTTTCTGACGCATCACCGAGAAAATAACGTCATCGGCGTTAAAATCGCGCGTCGGTTTGAAGAATTTGTTGCTATTGAATTTCACCCCTTTACGCAGGGCAAAAGTATAGGTTTTGCCGTCGGGTGAAATAGTCCAGGACTCCGCCAGGGAAGGAACCGGCGTATTTTTCACCGGATCAAAGTTGATCAGACGGTTATAAAGCACCTGTGAGCTGGCGACGAATGACGGGCCTGAACTGGCAATTTGCGGGTTAAACGACTCTGGTGAGGCTTCAGAGCAATAAATAATGGTATCGCTTTTTGCCGCCCACGCAGCACTTGCCGGTAACAGTGTGCTCAGCGCGAATGCGAGCAGCGTTTTCCCTGTAGACATGGTTATAAGCCTTTTCAATTTTATTATATAGAGGGTTAATAACAGCACAGGGACGGAACAGTGGCAAATAACGAAACACTATCAGGTTATTCTAAAGCAGATAATTTCGCTGGTTTTCTCGCCACGACCCGCGCATTGATTTGCCTTAAGTGCCATTGTTCGTCAAGCACTACCGTCATTTTCTATGCGTTAAGAAATCACCCCTTTTGGCGTCTCTTCGCCCGTTTGCTTGCCCTCCGATTTCGTTAAAGTAGAGGCGTGAAAAAGTCTACAGGACCAAATCGTGGCAAAAACACTTTTACGCAGCGGCAATCTGGATGATTTTCAGGCCGTTGGCGGCGGCGGTCAGGCCGTATTTGAATCAGCATTGCAAATCCGTGAGGCGCTTCGCCTGCGCAAACAACAGGCGATCGTCGATTGTCTGGCCATTCCGCAAGTTAACGACGGTGGCGATCGCGTTGACTGGTATTCTCCCGTGGATGGCGCGGTCACCGGCTGGAGCGCCGCCGACGAAGACGCGCGCTTCCGCGCCCTGCGCTACCTGGAAAACACGATCTCCAGCGTTGAATCGCTGAGTAAAAAGAGCCTTCAGTCGCCTAAAACTGCGCAGCAGCTCTTTGGGTCTTTGCTTTCCAAAGCATTCCAGTTCCCCGGTGAAAATTTTATTTTCCTGATTGAAGGCAAGCCCGTTATCGCGTTTTGGGGATTTGTAAACCTCAATGAGAACGCGCGCGAGGATGTTCTGGATTGCCTGCGCGAATCACTCGCGCCTGAGCCGATGCCTTCTCCGGTCGAAGAAGAGCCAGAACCGGAACAGCTTCCGGTGGTGACCTTTGAGGAAGCGGACGCTCCACTGATTGCCCCAACGCCTGCGCCAGCCGTTGTGCCAGCGCCTGTAACCACGGCGGTGCTGCGCGTTACGGAAGATGATTTGTACGATGCACAGCCTGCCAAATTAGCAACGAGTGAGCCGACTGCGCCCGCTCAGCCTGAACCGGCCGCCGTGACGAAAAAGCGTCGCGTTCCACTCTGGACATTGCCGGTTGCGGCGGTGATTGTCGCCGCCGTCGCGGCACCACTGCTGTGGCCGAAAGCGGCACCGTCAGCCGATCCTGTTCCGACACCTGCGCCTGCGCCTGCGCCAGTGGCTATCGCGCCAAAACCGGTACAGCCAGTAGCCGAAATCGCCATGAATTTGCCGCTCCATCAGGCCGAAATTTTGCCTGTTGCCGCGCCCGCCATGACGCCCGCGCCAGTAGAAGAAGCAGTGATCATTTCAGCTATTCCAAAAGATGCGCTGGTGATGGACGCCATGCAGGTGAAAACCGGTTCGACCAAATTCCTCAATGGGACCTGGCGCGCACTGCTTGACGTAAAAGACCCCATTACCGGCAAACCACCGTCAATGCGTTATCAAATTCAGAACAATAAAGGCACGGCGCGTGTGGTTCACGGCGATAATGTTGTTTGCCGAACGGACATTTTCTCGGGGCTGCACAGTAACGGCGAGCTGATGATTAAAAGTCGCGGCAACGCGCGCTGCTCGGATGGTTCTCGCTACCCGATGCCAGAGATTGCCTGTAAAGCAGGGACTAACGACGTGGCAGAATGTACTGCCCGTTATGATGCCAAAACCGTCGTTCCGCTGACGTTCAAGAAAGCAGGTGCCTGATTCTATGCTGGTAAATCTTTGCGACTACAAACAAAGCGTCACGCTGATTGCGAACAGCGGCGTACAGTTTCTCGATTTCGGCCTGACGCCGCAGGACTCGGCCAGCCACGGGCGTTTTGTGCGTAAAACCGCCAACGGTCCCCTGCTGCGTCTGAATTACGATTTGGTGAATGGCCGCTATACCCTGCCAGGCGCGAGTGGCGGACATCCTGAAGTGGTGAAGCCGGAAAACACGATCCTGCTGCATCAATCGCTGACGGTGCTCGACGGCGTCTGGTTGCCGGTGCCTTTCTTACGCTTTAACCCGCCGCGTACGTTTGTGGACGGCCCGGACAACTGGGCGCGCGTTCAGGTGCGTAAGCTCGACACCCCTGACGGCGCAGGCAATACCCACCGTGTGACCTTTGCCCTCGACAGTCAAATTGCCGAACACGCCACCCACGGATTGTCGCCAGTCGAGAACGATATTCTCAACGGCACCCGTTTCGCGCTGGCGTGGCGTGATGAGGAAGTACTGAATTTCCTCGATCAGACCTGGATTGACGGCTGGTTGCGCGAAGCGTTCACCGGCTATGCCACGGGCGTAGAAAACCGCTCGGATCGCGACCTGCAACAGGCCATGCGCGGCTTTGAGTATCAGGCCCACTGGCTCAACCTGATGACCATGCTGGGCGAGCAAATCACCGTCCCGGAAGTCAAATTCGTCACGCACACGCTCAGCACACCGGCGATCCCCGTCGATTTGATTCTGGATGTCGGCAACACCCACACCTGCGGCGTAATCATTGAAGATCATGGTGACGCCAACGACGGTTTACGCCAGACAGCCGAACTGCAGGTGCGCTCGTTAAGCGAACCTCAGTTCCTGAACGAGCCCCTGTTTACCAGCCGTCTTGAATTTTCTGAAGCCCGTTTCGGCAAGCAGCATTTCTCGGTCGAAAGCGGACGTGAAGACGCGTTCGTCTGGCCGTCTATCGTCCGAGTTGGCGATGAAGCGCGCAAGCTGGCGATGCAACGCCTGGGAACCGAAGGCAACAGCGGCATTTCTAGCCCGCGCCGCTATCTGTGGGATGAAACGCCGGTGGTTCAGGACTGGCGCTTTAGCCAGATGAATAGCAAAACCCAGCGCGAGCCGCTGGCGACCGCCTTCCCACTGATGAACCTAATGAACGATGACGGGCAACCGCTGTTTACCCTGCCTCAGGATGAACGCTTACCGGTCTTTTCACCGCAATACAGCCGCAGCACGCTGATGACACATATGCTGTGTGAATTACTCGCGCAGGCGCTGGGTCAGATCAACAGCGTCGCCACGCGCTTGCGTCTGGGCTTCCCGGCCTCGCCGCGACAGCTCCGCACGCTGATCCTCACCCTGCCGTCAGCCATGCCAAAACAAGAGCGCGAAATATTCCGCCGCCGTATGTTTGAAGCTATCGCAATTGTCTGGAAAGCGATGGGCTGGCACCCGCAGGATGAGGATTTTGCCAGCCGCAAACAGCAGGATAAAAGCGTAATTCCCGTTCCGGAAATCCAGATGGAATGGGACGAAGCGAGTTGCGGACAACTGGTGTGGCTCTATAACGAAGCCATTTCCCATTTCGGCGGTCAGACGGAAGCGTTCTTTGCTTCCCTCGCCCGTCCGGATCGCGAAGCCGAACCGAATGCATCGCCAGGCCGTGCGTTGCGTGTCGCCTCGATTGACATCGGCGGCGGCACGACCGATATGGCGATCACCCATTATCAGCTTGATGATGGCTCCGGCAATAACGTGAAAATCACCCCGCAGCTGCTGTTCCGTGAAGGCTTTAAAGTGGCGGGCGATGACACGCTGCTGGATGTGATTCAGCGCTACGTCCTGCCTGCGCTGCAAACGCAGTTGCAGAAATCCGGCATTGCCGACGCGTCCCTGCTGATGGCGTCGCTGTTTGGCGATTCCGGACGCATTGATACCCAGGCGGTATTGCGCCAGCAAACGGCGTTGCAGCTGTTTATGCCGATTGGCCATGCCATTCTGGCGGCCTGGGAAAGCAGTGATATCGACGATCCGCTGGCGGGTTTGCATGCCACCTTCGGCGATCTGCTGTCGCAAACACCAACGCGCAACGTGATGAACTATCTGCAACAAGCAATTGATCATGCGCTGCCCGCAGGCTCTGCCGCCTTTGATCTGTTTGCCGTTCCGCTGCACGTGAATTTCCATGAAATGCAGGATGCGATGCTGGCGGGACAGTTTACGCTGGCCGCCCCGTTGCACGCGGTTTGTGAAGCGATTTCACATTATACCTGCGATATTTTACTGATCACCGGACGCCCAGGCTGCCTGCCAGGCGTTCAGGCATTGATTCGCCACCTGCAACCGGTGCCGGTGAACCGCATCGTCTGGCTGGATAAATACCGCGTCCATGAGTGGTATCCGTTCAGTCAGCAAGGCCGAATTGGCAATCCAAAATCAACCGCGGCGGTCGGGGCAATGCTGTGCAGCCTCGCCCTCGACCTGCGTTTGCCGCGCTTTAATTTTAAGGCGGCCGATATTGGCGCTTACTCTACCGTGCGTTATCTGGGTGTACTGGACAACACGGTTAATACGCTGCGCGAGGAAAACGTCTGGTATCAGAATATCGATCTGGACAAACCTGGCGCGAAGCTCGACACCAAACTGCATTTTCCACTGCGCGGCAACGTGACGCTGGGATTCCGTCAGCTGGAAAACGCACGCTGGCCAGCTACGCCGCTGTATACCCTGAGTATTAACTCTGCGGAACTGGCAAAAGCCATCGCCGGAGACGGCGTGCTGAACGTGCGCCTTAAGTTGACCGGTGGAACTAAACAAGAAGGTCCGGAAGCCTTTGAGCTGAGCGATGCCTGGCTACAGGACGGTACTCCGGTTCCGCCTGATGCATTAACCTTTAAACTGAATACCCTGGCTGACCGCCGTCATAGCGGAAGTCATTACTGGATCGACAGCGGGAGCGTATATCTGAAATGACAGCGAAGACTGCCACCACTCAGGCCTTAATCGGGTGGATCAATGAGACGCGCCTGCACGCCCCGATGCTGGATAATGACGCCGACGCGCTGCTGGCCCGACTGACCTCGGTGCAGGCGCGTGAACAGGCGCTGGACCGCGCTATCGCCGGGCACAGCAGTATCGGATTGTATGGTCACTCTCAGGCCGCCAAAGCGCATCTGCTGGTTGCGCTGTGCGGAAGCGGCAGCGGACGACTGGATGTCGCGCCCGGTTTACGTACCTTTGACTATTTTTCACACCTGAATCCCGGGCATGCGCTGACCAATATGGCCGTGCGCTTTACCCCGTTCACACCGGCGGTGATGGACGATGCTTTCCCTATCCGTTTGAGTCTTGTTACCGAAGCCGAGCTGGTTCAACTTTTCATTGCGCGCACTACCGTGCAGGGGTTGATTCGTCCGGTTGAGAAATCGGTCATAGAAGCGCGTGTGGAAAAATGGCGCGCACTGCGTCAGCCGCAGGGTGTGCCGGGAATGACGGTACAAGAAGTCGGTGCCATAGCCCGATTCTGGCGAAGCACCGTACCGGGATCAGAACAGCAAATGGATGATGCCCTGTGGCACCAGTTTGCGCAGCTCATTCCGTCCCTTGATTTAAGCACCCGCGCCAGCGTCTGGTCGCTGTTATGGGGCGAGCAACAGGAACTGACACAGCAGTGGCTGAAGCTGGCGCACGTTCTGCATCAAACCGGCCATGCCAGCGAACTGGCCGCGCCGTTGAGTCTTTTGGTTGATAATTTTGGCCTGCCGAGCGAGGGATTCCTGACGCGCGGTGAGTTCACCTCTCCTGAAGCGCAGGAGGCCGTGCTGCATCCGCTGAACGACGGCGAGATGTTGAATGCCATCAGTATTCCCGTCGACGTCCTGGCGTTTTTGACCCGCGAACTGGTCCTCCCGGTTGAAAACAGCGTGCTGGAAAATGTCGATATTATTGATATCCCTGCCCCTTCCGATACCGAATTGTCGCCGCTGGCGCAGGCAAAATATGTCTGGTTGCTGGAGCATTATCGCCAGCAGATGCAGCCGGATGTGCTGGTGATTTGCAACGCGACCGCGCAGCACGAGCAGACCGCCAAAACGGCAAAAGCCCTGCTCAACTGGGTCAAAGAGACGCAAGCGGGTGAAGAGTCTGCGCTGCCGGGGCTGGTCTGGGCGATCACCCCGCATGATGCGCGCTTCACCACCAAACAAAATCTGGATGAAGCCGTACAACAGCTGCTCGGTAAACCGGGCCAGCGTTGGGGGACGTTGCAGGCTCTTGATGCACACAGCATGCAGCGCGTCGTGGAATGGCTGATACAGGCGACGCTCCCCACACAGCGTCAGTCGCGGCTTCAGGCTTTGAAAACAGCACAGCAACGTGAACGACGTGCCTTGATGCAGAGCTATCTCGCGCCTGCGACAGTAAAACCGGAAGCACAGCGCACTCAGGCTGAAGCCATGGTCCGCGCATTACAGAATAGTGCTGCGCGCCACGGCGAACTGCTGGAGGGCTTGCTGCCCCCGCTTAAAGCATTCGAAACGCTGCTTGCCGTTCAGCAGCCGCGTGAAGAACAGGTTAACGGGCTTTTCACCGACGTTATCGACCTGTTTGCTGATAATGCCAGCGAGGCTGGTGATGTTTACCAGACCAAAGATAAAGCGCGTCTGGCGCATCGCGTTTGGGTCAATCATCTGCGTCAGTGGAGTCGCAATGACGCGGTGGCCAGCAGACTGGGCCTGGACATCAACGTGCTGCCGCAGATAGCGGATACGCTGGTGTTGAGCAGCTACCGACTGGATCTTCCGAAGATGCTGCAGACCATTGTCGAAGCGGATAAAAGCAGCGCCGCCCAGCTGCACGCAGCGATTGGGAATTTCATCGGCTGGCTCGGTTACGCGCAGACCCCTGAGTCGTCTCGCCCGGCGAGCCGCGTGCGTAAAGGTCAGGCTATTTTCGTGACGCCAGTGGTCAGCAACACAACGCCACGACTCACCCGCCTGGGCGAGCAACCGGTTCATGCTGCGACGATTTATGTCTATGATTGGCTGGTCGCACTCTACACGCGCGCAATTGAAAATATTGGGTATCAACATCCGCACGACATCACGCCTGCAGCGCGTAAAACGTTACTGGCAATTGTAAAATAGCGCCTGGCGCAGGAGGAATGATGACAGATACGCTAAACACGCCAGGGGGGAATTACGTCCCTGTCATTATTCAGGATGGTCTGGCGTACGTGAGCGGTCAGCTGCCGCGCCGGGGAGAAACGTTGCTGTACACCGGTAAGGTCGGCGCTGAGGTGGATCTCGCCAGTGCACAGGAGGCGGCCGCGTTTTGCGCAGATTTGTGCCTGGATGCAGTCGCACAGGCGGTGGGTGGTGATGATAAAATCGTGCAGGTGTTGAAAGTGGTGGGGTATATCGCTTCAGCGCCAGGATTTATTCAGCAGTCGCAGGTGATGAATGGCGCGTCCGATCGGCTCGTTGAACGACTTGGCGCCCGCGGACAACACGCCCGCACTTCCGTTGGCGTCGCCGAACTGCCTCGCGGAGCGCCCATTGAGCTTGAGATGGTTGTGGCCGTCAGGCAGTAATCACACATTAAAATTGCGTTGATTGAGGCTCTGTCAGGGGTCTCATTCCTTCCGTTTGTTTTATCTCCCCCGCAAGCCTGTCCACCTCACTGATTCCCGCTGTACGTCGCGCGGGTTTAAACCGCTTTAGCATGACAAAATTTGCGCGTGACCGCGATCATGAAGAAACCTCATGTTGTCGTGAAATTTAGTCGCTTCCCCTCGCCCATCGGCTCTGGCATAAAAGATGCAATGTTAACGAATTGGCAACATGAAAACGGATCATCCACATTCTGGAACATCCTCAAATAAAATCAGTTTTTATGTCAGCACTTTTTATATCAGCACTCTGGAAGCGAGATTACTATGAATAAAAATTTCACATTCACAATTAAGCACAGTCGCTTCGATGAGAATTATAACCCTTCAGAAAATACGCGTATTACCACTAACTTTGCAAATCTGGCGCGCGGCCAAAACCGTCAGGAGAATTTACGCAATACATTGGCGATGATTGACAATCGCTTCAACACATTAGCGCACTGGGATAATCCTAAAGGCGATCGTTATTCTGTCGAACTCGACATCATCACCGTTGAGATGAATATTGATGTTGATGGTAATCGCACTCACTTCCCTGCGATTGAAATACTGAAAACCAATATTCTGGATAAGAAAACGCATCAGCGTATCGAAGGGATTGTCGGTAATAATTTCTCTTCCTACGTGCGTGATTATGACTTTAGCGTGGTGCTGTTGGATCACAATAAAGATCAGGCTGAGTTTACCATTCCCGCTAATTTTGGCGATTTGCATGGCAACATCTTCAAATATTTCGCAAATTCAAGCGAATACAAAGCCAACTTCAGCAAGCCTCCGGTGATCTGCCTGAGCGTTTCGAATAAAAACAGCTATGAACGCACCGGAAATGAGCACCCTGTTTTGGGCTTTGAATACGCGCAAAATGGCTCTTCGCTGACTGAAGAATATTTCAAAAAAATGGGTTTGCAGGTTCGCTACTTTATGCCGCCAAACAGCGCTGCGCCGTTGGCCTTCTTTTTCTCCGGTGATCTGCTGAATGACTATACGTTTATTGAACTGATCGGCACCATCAGCACCATGGAGACATTCCAGAAAATCTATCGCCCTGAAATTTACAATGCTAACTCGGTCGCTGGGCAATATTATCAGCCTAACCTGAATAATCAGGATCATTCATTAACCAAAATTGTTTACGATCGAGAAGAACGCAGCCAGTTAGCGATTGAGCAGGGGAAATTTACTGAAACGCATTTCATCAAACCCTATAAAAATATACTTGAGAAATTTTCTGCTCCTTGTGCGCTTTAATTAATTAAAAATAAAAAGGTCACCTGTTATGAAAACATTGCTCCCAACATCGACGGCTGGCAGTTTACCTAAACCGTCCTGGCTTGCTCAACCGGAGACCCTGTGGTCTCCGTGGAAACTGGAAAATGAAGAATTAATCGCGGGAAAACAGGACGCACTGCGTTTATCTCTGGACGATCAGCTGCGGGCCGGCATCGATATCGTCAGTGATGGCGAGCAAACCCGTCAACACTTTGTCACGACCTTTATCGAGCATCTCAGCGGCGTGGATTTTGAGAAACGCGAGGTTGTTAAAATCCGCAATCGTTATGATGCCAGCGTTCCAACAGTCGTCGGTGCAGTCGCTCGCCAGAAGCCCGTGTTTGTTGAAGATGCCAAATATTTGCGTCAGCTCACCACGCAGCCGATTAAATGGGCGTTGCCTGGGCCGATGACGATGATCGATACGCTTTATGATAATCACTATAAAAGCCGCGAAAAACTGGCCTGGGAGTTTGCCAAAATTCTCAACCAGGAAGCCAGAGAGTTAGAGGCTGCGGGTGTCGATATTATCCAGTTTGATGAACCCGCCTTTAATGTGTTCTTTGACGAGGTGAATGACTGGGGAATTGCGGCCTTAGAACGCGCCATCGAAGGCCTTAAGTGCGAAACGGCTGTCCATATCTGCTACGGATACGGCATCAAGGCCAATACCGACTGGAAAAAGACGCTGGGATCGGAGTGGCGACAGTACGAAGAGGCTTTCCCAAAACTGCAAACCTCGAATATCGATATCATTTCACTGGAATGCCACAATTCACACGTTCCTATGGATCTGCTTGAGCTGATTCGCGGTAAAAAAGTGATGGTCGGTGCCATCGACGTGGCGACCAATACCATTGAGACGCCAGAAGAAGTGGCCAGTACATTACGAAAAGCTCTTCAGTTTGTTGATGCCGACAAACTCTATCCTTCGACTAACTGCGGTATGGCGCCCCTCTCTCGTCAGGTTGCCAACGGCAAGCTCAATGCACTGAGTGCCGGTGCTGAGATTATCCGCAGAGAACTCGCGACGAAATAACGTCTCTAGAGATTGCTAACACGAGTTTCTTTCACGAATCTCGTTGAATTATGTCCGCTTTTGCCGTCACGCCACGTATCGAATAACATCGGCCAAAAGCAAAAGCGGAAAATTCCCCTTTCCCCAACCAACCATTCGTTCTCCTCCATCAGTCCCAATAAAATATAGATTTTCAGGATTACCTTATGGCGACACCGGCATGAGTCGACCAGGCTTATCCTTTTTGTTTATAAGGATGCCAGGCGATGAAACGCTTATTCATGTCGGTTTTCTCCAGCCCAGAGTCGTTACTGCAGGTGATGAGTCAGCAGGAGATTATTGAAGCTGTTGAGGACGGTGACCGTATTATTATTGACCAGGATGGAAATGCCTCGGTTAACTTCAAGAGCAAAGAGGTGCGGCAAGACTTCCTGCGCCACGTTAATGCTCTGAAGAGGGCTTAATATGGGAACGGCAATATTTATGGTGCTGATGGTCTGCGGATATTGGTATACCAGTCGCGATCTCTCCACCCGTTTTAAAATCAAGCGCTCCTTCGGTTGGGATGTCTATTTTCTTGTCGCTCTGTATGGCTGTATTTTCGTGTTGCAGGGCGTGATCGCCACCGGGCTGCTCTGGTTGCTGCTGCTTGGGCTTTCTTTCGCCGATAATCGGTTCCATTTTACCTCGCAACACTACGCCAACTGGCAAATCGATTTTATGAACTGGAGCTTTTTGGGTATTCAGGCTCCGGTGATCCTCATGTTGGCCTTTGCGATCATCTTTTGTCTTTATCGTTCCAACTGGGCTGGCAGCGCCCGGCTGGACGGCGAAGGCAGGAAACAGTTGTATAAACGCCTGGCGCGTTCGAGCGGCATCGAACAGCTGCTTTATCAATGTATGGAAGAAGGCGAACTGGCGATGGTGACGCTTAAATCGCGGCGGATTTATATCGGGATGATACATACCGCGACGCTGGAATATGAAAAGACGGCGAATATCGTACTGATCCCGATGCTCAGCGGCTATCGTGATGGCAAGAAAATGGATATGCGTATTGAGCACAACTACAGCAAGTGGTACGCCGAACATGACATTACGCTCGATTCAGAACCCAGAAGCGCAATGGCGTTCCGCAGGGTAATTATGCTGGATCAGATTGAAAGCCTTTCGCTGTTTGATCCCGCCAGCGCAAGCGCGTTGGACATGGAACAGCGGCCTGACACGGTGTGATGGTGAGCAGGACAGACTGTACGCAGCGCACGGTTAGCGTGCAGTCGTCCTTTTACGGCACGTTATTCTTGAACGATAGCGCCAGCATCTTTCTTGATCTTCGGCCCTTCTTTCACGCTCAGATTAAGCCCTTTGGTTTCCAGTTCGGCATGACGAATGCGCAGTCCCTGGGCGGCCTCAATATTGACATTCGTAAAGTGGAAACCGCTGAGCGGGGCTTCCGGCGTACCAATGATATAGGCGGCCGCTTTACTATCGCCAGTAGAGGTTAAATTCTCCACGGTGATATTACTGAAGTGCGGCGTTTTATATTTGTCGAAGGGCTGTTTTGGATCGCTGTCTGGCGGATAAATTTGTTCGCCGAGCGTAAAACCGCCCTCCTGAAGCAATTTTTCAACTTCAGCTTCAACAATAGGCGCGGCTTTATAATAGGCGGAAAAGACAAGGGGTACTTCGACGTTGTGCATTTTGGTGTTGCGATACACAATATTTTTTACCTCACCGCCCTTCCCGCGCGGACTTTTAATTCGGATGCCGTACATCGATCCTTCAAAGGTATTATTTTCCACTAACACGTTATTCACGCCGCCTGCACTTTCACTGCCAATGGAAATTCCGCGGCCTTGTTTCAAGGTATTATTGGCAATATAGATGTTATCCACCACGCCATCCGGGAAACGGGGATCGGATTTTTCAGCTTTGATGGCGATATGATCGTCATTGCAATCGATATAGTTATTGGTGATACGAATATTCTGACTGTCGATAGGATCAATGGCGTCCGTATTTGGCGCATGCCATGGAGAAAGAATTCGCGTACCGTTGATATCAACATCGTGCGCATAGCGAGTCACGACGTGGAAGCTTGGCGAATGGGTTAATGTGACGCCATCGATCAGAACGTTATGTGAACGCGTGATGTAAATCAGCCGTGGACGGTCGGTACCGCCTTTTTTACCGGTCGCGCGGATGTTTTCTCTCCAGCGCTCCCACCACACAGCGCCCTGGCCGTCGATGGTTCCTTCACCGACGATAGCGACGTTTTGCGCGTCTGCAATACTGATAAACGGCAGCCAGCCGTTTTCCGCTTCGGCATATTTCGATTTCTCATCTGCACGATATGCAGCGACTTCGGTTGAAGCCACCAGCGTGGCGTCTTTTTCCAACTTCAGCTGAATGTTGTTTTTCAGAAACAGCGGACTGGTTAAGAAATTGCCCTTCGGCACCAGTACGGTCCCGCCACCCGCGGCAGCGCAATCATCAATGGCTTTTTGAATGGCCTCAGTATTCAGCGCAATTTGCAGGCGATGGCCTTCAGCTCCGTATTGCGTGATATTACAAAGTTTATCCGGAAACTTTACTGAACTCGCTGCCTGCGCGAGGTGAAAAGGTAATATGCCGACAGCCGCCGCCGCGACCCACAGAGGGAGAGTACGAGTGGACATAACGATATCCTTTCATCATTTTGGTTTATAGTTTTGTAAAACTAGCACCACCGTTTCTTTTTATGGAGTGTGCCGATCACGGTTTGCGGCATGTTGTTAATTTGCCTGAAAATAGTGATGAAAATTTGGGCGGATGTATGAAGGAAAACGATTTTTGAAGGTTGTTCGCCACCGAATCGTGAGCAAAAAACTGCATCAGACCCGATGTGGTTTCTCTTGTGTTATTACGGACAAATGAGGAAAACCGTTAACCGTTACATTAATTTCAGGGAAAATTACCGCCCTTAATATAAATAATGATAATGTCATGGCTGAAGTGTGTTGGTATTAATAACGAATATAATCGTACGTTCGCGACAATTACTGCCATTGCTGACGCTCGCCAAATTACTGAAAGCGCTGAAACGAAACCTATAAAAAAGCCACCTGCGTAATGCAGATGGCCTTTTATTCAGACGTTACGCGATTATTATTTTAAACGGGTTTCGAAGAATTCTTTAAACTGGGAAAACGGTATTTTGCTGGCGACATTGTCATATAAATCCACATGGTTTGCGCCTGGCACCACGATTAACGCTTTATCTTTGCTGCCGACGGCTTTATACGCATCTTCTGCAAAATAGCGTGAGTGGGCATTTTCACCCGTCACGATAAGCGTTGGGATCGTAATTTCTTTGGCATAACTCAGAAGCGGCATATTCATAAACGATAACGGCGTTGTCGCAGTCCATGCCCCCGTGGAGTTCACCGAGCGCTCATGGAATCCGCGCGGCATCCGGTAATAATCGAAGAACTCTTTCAATACCGGGTGCGGATTTGCGGGTAACGTTTCTGGCAGAATACGCTCAGACGCGGTCACGTTGCCTTTCTCATCGACATAAATATCATGCCCGCCATGAGCGAACGTGCCGTTTTCTGCATCTTTCCAGCGCTGCTCATTCAGATACTGGAGCACGGCGTGGCGATCGGCTGTTGTATAACGGTCTTTGCCATCGCCCACGCCATGACCCATCGCGCGGCTCATGTCGTACATCACGCTGGTTGCGACGGCTTTAATGCGGGTATCCATTGCCGCCGCATTCAGGGCCATACCGCCCCATCCGCAGATGCCAAGAATACCGATCCGGTTGCGATCTACCTCTTTTTGTAACCCGAGGAAATCAACTGCCGCGCTAAAATCCTCGGTATTGATGTCAGGAGACGCGACATTGCGAGGATTACCACCACTTTCACCCGTGTAGGAAGGATCGAATGCCAGCGTCACAAACCCCTGTTCAGCCATGGTCTGCGCATACAGACCGCTGGATTGTTCTTTGACCGCGCCAAACGGCCCACTAACGGCAATGGCGGCCAGCTTGCGATCGCCATGATCTTTCGGAATGTAGAGATCGCCTACCAACGTGATGCCATAACGGTTCTGGAATGAAACCTTACGGTGATTCACCTTGTTACTTTCGGCGAAAGTCTTGTCCCATTTATCAATCATCGAAACGGGCGCGTTCGGGTTTGATGTATCAGCATAACTCATTGTTGTCACTCCACTTAATGATGCACATAGCAGTATGGCAGGCATAGCGGCTGTCAATTTTCTGGTCAGAGCATTCATGACAAACTCCCCTAAAAAACAAGATATCGGTACAGGTTTCATGCGGACAACGCTGCTGTGCTTTGTTTCAATGGGGCCATTATAGTTAGCAGAAATAGTGCTGATTAGAGGGGTAATAATGCTAGGATTAATATCAGATTGTGATAAATCAAAACCCATGAGCGAGCAGGGCTCGCGGTGAGATTCCGGAGGGCATAACGATGGCGAAACGGGAAAATTATAATGAGCTGCACCTGTTTATGCAGGTTGTGCGGGAAGGCAGTTTCACGGCGGCGGCACAGCGACTGGGACTTGCGCAATCGGGAGTAAGCCGCTCTGTCCGCGATCTTGAAGAAAGGCTGGGCGTCCAGCTTTTGGTCCGCACTACGCGCAAGCTTTCGCTGACCCAGGCAGGTGAACAACTCTACCAGACCGCCGAGTCCGGCTTTGACGCTCTGGACAGGGGGTTTTCGACCCTGGCACATTATCGCCAGACCCCGTCCGGCACCGTGCGTATTAACGCCAGCCAGCACGCTATCGATAAGTGTCTCCTGCCAAAACTCGCGGTATTTAAACAACGCTATCCTGACATCAGGCTTGAGCTGATGAATGAAAGTCGGTTCGTCGATATTATCGCCGAGAGATTTGACGCCGGTGTCCGCCTTGGGCCAGAAGTCGGCAATGGCATGATCGCCGTGCGGATTACCCCTGATATGGAAATGGCCGTCGTCGCCACACCGGATCATTTTCGTCGCTATGGTTTTCCGCAAACTCCAGCGGATTTAGTGATACATCCTTGTATTGCCTATCAATTTGGCGATGGGAGTTTGTACCAATGGGAGCTCGCTCATGACGGTAAAAAAATCATGCACCGACCTCAAGGACAATGGGTCTTTTCCGACAGCTATATGGAAGCGCAAGCAGCACGGCTAGGGCTTGGGCTGGCGTATGTTCCCGTAGAACTCATTGCCGATGATTTGGAGCGCGGGACACTGATCAGAGTGATGCAGCGTTACAGCCTGCGTATGGACGGGTTATTTCTGTATTACCCTCATCGCAACGTGTCACCCGCCCTGCGAATCGTTATAGATACCTTGAAAATTTAAGCGCGGGTTTATACGTTAAGGGCCGCAATCGCGGCCCTTCTGCTTTTAAGATCAAAATACGGTTAGAACGCCTGCCAGTCCTTTTCGGAACCGCGCGGGGCTGCCGGTTTGCCTGGTATCAGCGCTGGCGAAACGTGAGTGCGCACAGGTGCGCTATTCACGTCTGAATCCCGCAGCACAAAGACCCGAATACTTTCGATCAGGATGCGGGCCTGCTCTTTTAGCGAGCCACTTGCAGCCGAGGATTCCTCAACCAAAGAGGCGTTCTGCTGCGTCGTGGTATCAATCTGACCCATTGTGATATTGATCTGGGTGATACCCTCGCTCTGTTCGTGGCTGGCACGCGCAATTTCATCCACTAAGGTATGGACGCTTGAGACCGTATCTACGATCTCCTGCATACCGTTATCGGCCTGTGAAACCAGCCCACGTCCATCGGCAATTTTGCTGACGGAGGCGCTGATGATGTCGCGGATCTCTTTGGCTGAAGCCGAGCTTCTTTGCGCCAGCGTTCTGACCTCTCCGGCCACAACGGCAAATCCACGCCCCTGTTCCCCTGCCCTGGCGGCCTCAACGGCTGCGTTCAACGCCAGAATATTGGTCTGGAAAGCGATGCCTTCAATAACGGCAATGATATCGCCCATCTTTTCAGCGCCTTTATGAATCTCTTCCATGGCCGCTGAAACTTCATGCATGCGATCGCTGTTGATTTTGACAACCTGTCCAGTTTCCGTGAACAACTCATTAACACGACGGACGTTGTCAGCCGTACTCTTGATCGTGGACGTTAACTGCTCAAGCGTCGCAGCCGTTTCGACCACGCCAGCCGCCTGTTCTTCTGTACGAGAAGCCAGATCCTGGTTACCCGCATCAATTTGATCCGCCGCAACAGAGATACTTTCTGCCCCGTGTCTTACCTGAAGTACCGTTGATCCCAGCTCAGACACCATCTCTTTCAGTGCGCTCATCAGCTGACCAAGCTCATCCGTTGAGTGAACCTTAACGTCTGTCGTCAGATCACCCTGCGCTGCCCGGCTGGCTACCGTCACGGCTTCCTTCAGCGGGCGCGTAATACTGCGAGTGATATACCAGGCGATTAACGATCCCAATACAATTCCGAAGAGGACTGACAACACAATCACCAGTTCGGTGAGATTCGACGCTTTCTTAATGCTGGCGTGGGTGTCGTTAATGATCTGGTTTTGCAGTTCAAGAAGCGAGCGCAGAGTCTTGTTATATTCCTGCGTAACGGGCATAAATCGGGTAGATATGAATTCACTCATATTTTCATACTTTCCCTGCTCAGCCATCTCTAGCCCCTCTTTACGCAGGACAAGATATTTCCCTCGCGTCTCCTGAATGGCGCTGAAAAAAGCTTTCCCTTTTTCAAATCGCAAAAGCGGCTTGAGGGTGGATTGCACTTCCGAGGTTCTTGCAGTGTCATTTTTAATATTATTGAGAATTTGCTCTCGCAATTTCGGGTCCTGCGTTGCCATCGCGGCGATGGTATTTCCGCTATTTCGGTCAACCAGGTTAATCCATTCTTGTACCAGTCTTTCCTTCTGTAAATCCTGATAGATCATAGTATTAACGCTAGTGCTGTTCGACTGCGTTAATTGCCGTGAAATCATCCCCATGATGAGCATCATAAATAATACAAGAAAAAAACCTACACTCAGGCGGGTTCCAACACGCATGTTGCTAATTTTCATAACTCTCCCTTTTATAATAACTCTAATGATCATCCTGGAAATTAAGAGGTACGCTTAACGTCGACAAATCATTAGAAAGCCTTACGTTAATATCGGAGGAAATAGGTTTTTCTTCAGCACTAAATCAAAATCGGCCGAAATTAACAAAATAAATGTCGAGGCTATAGAGACTAAATCTCTGGCCTGCGCAGGGATAATAGGATTTTCGCGTAGCCTTGAAGGGATCACACGAAGAGATCACTAAAGATAAGGGAGTTTGGACATATTATCGTCACGAATAGATTATTTCAGGCGTGACACCACGAAGCACTGCGCCGGACAGCATTTAACGAGTCTGAGATGTCGGCGCAAAAACGTGAAAGCGTGTTCAGAAAAGGGAGATCAGCAACGCGACGGGGAAACTCATAGGCCAGGTAGAACCGACCAGGACAGCGCTCAGAAAACGAATCCGCTTACGGTCTTTAGACAAAAACCAGGTGATGAGCGCGCACAGTGCCGCCATGACTCCGTAAAAGACCAACATTTTTTGATACAACGTCATTTTGTGCACCTTATCTAAAATAACCGCGCGCAATATGCGTTATATGTTGATACAGATCAAGTTTTAATGTTAGAGATTATCCACTATAACTTTATGGATAATAACAATAGAGTAATTTGCATTACATCTTCCGGGTGTTTATTCCCCCCTCACGGCTGAACCCAAACGCTTCTCAGCGAACCCGACAATCAGGAAGGAAGTTTGTACCGTCAATTAAGGAAGGAATGACTACCCCTTTTTCTACCCCTTTAAAGTTGCATAATATGTGCACCTTTTGCAAAATGGCTTCGCCAGGGTCGTGCTGTAATAGTCCCAGAATTTAGAGGGAGTTAATATGCTACGCATTCCGCAGAGTTGTATTCATACCCGTTCCACACCGTTCTGGAACAAAGACACCGCCCCTGCTGGCATTTTCCAGCGCCATCTTGATCAAGGTACGCGTCCGGGCGTTTATCCCCGTTTATCAGTGAGCAAGGGCGCGGTGCGTTATCTGGGCTACGCTGACGGCGTTACCCCAAACCCTGACAGCGAACTCATCATTGAAGCCGGTCACTTCGGTGTGTTTCCCCCCGAGAAATGGCATCACATTGAATTGATGAGTGACGATACCGTCTTCAGCGTCGATTTTTTTGTCGAACCCGAGGTTTTGAAATCTCTTTGAACTTCTGAACGCTTATAAGGAAACACCTATGCTTCGTATTCCTGAAAATTTTGTTCATACCCGCGGGACGCCCTTCTGGGATAAAGATTCTGCGCCAAAGGCCCTTTTCAGCCATCACAACACGAAAGCAGGCGTTTATGGCCGCCTGTCGGTGATGCAGGGTGCGGTGAAATATTTCGGTTTTCCAGATGCCGATGCAACCGAACCCGATCTGGAACTCGTCATTGAAGCGGATTCATTTGGTATTTCGCCGCCAGAAAAATGGCACCGCATTGAGCTTCTGACCGACGATACCTACTTCAGTATTGATTTCTTCGCCGATCCGCAGGCAAACCTTGAAGGCGCAGGGCTGGGAAAAGTCGTAAACACACATAAGGGGTAACACTATGGGCAAAGCAACGTATACCGTCACCGTCACCAATAACAGCAACGGCGTATCGGTAGATTATGAGACGCAAGCCCCAATGGAGCTTTTGATTCCGGATGTCGCAGCAGACGTAGTGAAGGATTTAGTGAATACCGTTCGCGGCTACGACACTGAAAACGAGCACGACGTGTGCGGCTGGTAGAGGCGCAATTTTGATGCCCGGTAGACGCTATGCCACCGGGCATTTCGATCAATGTTTGATCATCACGTGACGGATAACGGTATAATCTTCAAGGCCGTACACCGACATATCCTTGCCGTATCCCGAGAGTTTCATCCCGCCGTGAGGCATTTCGCTGACCAGCATAAAGTGCGTATTCACCCAGGTGCAGCCGTATTGCAGACGAGCACTCATGCGATGCGCGCGCCCGACATCCTGAGTCCAGACTGACGACGCCAGTCCATATTGCGAGTCATTCGCCCAAGCTAAGACCTGCTCTTCATCGTCGAACTCGGTCATGCTTACTACCGGACCGAACACTTCACGCTGAACAATCGCATCTTCCTGTTTCGCTCCGGCCAACAGCGTTGGCTCGAAGAAATACCCCCCGCCCTCGACTTTCTTGCCCCCCGTTACCACGTTGACGTGACCCAGCGCTTTTGCCTCGTCAACGGCTTTACAGACGCGCTCCAGATGCGCTGCTGAGCTTAACGGCCCCAGTTCGGTCGACTCATCCTCTGGCGCACCGGTTTTCAGTGTAGCTACCGCAGCGCCCAGTTTTTCGACTAGCTGCGGATAAATGCCTTTCTGCGCGTAAATACGACATGCGGCGGTGCAATCCTGGCCCGCGTTGTAAAAGCCAAAGGTGCGAACGCCTTCGACCACGGCATCAATGTCCGCATCATCAAATACGATGACTGGTGCTTTGCCGCCAAGCTCCATATGCGTGCGTTTGATGGAAGACGCCGTGTGGCTGATGATGTGTTCCCCGGTGGCAATCGAGCCGGTCAGAGAAACCATGCGCACTTTTTCATGCCCGGTGAGCGGATCGCCGACGGTTTTACCGCGTCCGAACAGCACGTTTAATACGCCTGCCGGGAAAATGTCTTTAGCCAGTTCCGCCAGTTTCAACGCGGTCAGCGGCGTGATTTCAGAGGGTTTAATAACGACACAGTTGCCTGCCGCAAGCGCCGGAGCCAGTTTCCACGCGGCCATCATCAGCGGATAGTTCCAGGGGGCGATTGAAGCCACCACCCCCACCGGATCGCGACGAATCATGGAGGTATGCCCTTCCAGATATTCCCCCGCCGCCAGCCCGTTCAGGCAACGCGCTGCACCCGCGAAGAAACGGAATACATCCACGACGGCTGGGATTTCATCACTGATGACACAGTGCAGCGGCTTGCCGCAGTTCTGCGACTCCAGACGCGCAAAAGTTTCGGCATGTTCTTCAATCACGTCAGCGAGCTTCAAAAGGCATTCCGCACGCGCCTTAGGCGTTGTGTGCCCCCATTCGGAAAAGGCACGATCGGCAGCCCTGACGGCGGCATCAACCTGAGCCGCAGACGCCTCGGCGATCTCCAGCAGCACTTCGCCCGTGGCAGGATTATAGACAGGCTGTTTTTCGCCTTCTCCGTTGACCAGTTCACCATTAATCAGCAGTTGATTTTGCATAGTCTTGTCCTGTTGAAATCGAAGTTATTTCCCGCTCTCGGCGACATTTTCGCCGTCGCGGGTTAGCCACCAGGCTCCCAAAATTGGAATGGTTGTCACCAACATGACCAAAAGCGCAACCACATTGGTGACGGGCACATCGCGCGGGCGGCTGAGTTGATTCAGCAGCCACAGCGGCAGCGTGCGTTCGTGTCCCGCCGTAAACGTCGTGACGATAATTTCATCGAACGACAGCGCAAATGCCAGCATGCCCCCGGCCAGCAGCGCCGAGCCCAAATTGGGCATCACCACGTAGCGAAAGGTTTGCCAGCCGTCTGCGCCCAAGTCCATTGACGCTTCCACCAGGCTCCAGGAGGTGCGCCGGAAACGCGCAATCACGTTATTGAATACCACCACCACACAGAAGGTGGCATGACCGGTGACGATGGTGAAAAATCCCGGCTCCAGATTGATGGTTTTAAATGCCGTCAACAGCGCCAGCCCGGTGATAATTCCCGGCAGTGCAATGGGCAACAACAGCAGCAGCGAGATGGCGTTTTTACCGAAAAACTCACTGCGCCAAAGTGCTGCTGCCGCCAACGTACCCAGTACCAGCGCAATGGCCGTAGATAAAGCCGCGATCTGAAGTGACAACGTCACCGATTCAATAATATCTCCCCGCGAAGCCGCCACGCTAAACCACTTCAGCGTCAACCCTTTTGGCGGAAAGCTGAACGCGGCGTCTTCAGTGTTGAACGCATAGATGGCAATAATCAGCAGCGGAAAGTGCAAAAAGATCACTCCGCCCCAGGTGGCTATTTTCAGGAACAGCGGCGCGCGTTCAGAGTGCATCGAATGCTCCCAGACGTTTCACAAACGCCAGATACAGTGAGATAAGGACAATCGGCACTAAGGTGAACGCGGCCGCCATGGGCATATTGCCAATCGCGCCCTGCTGGGAATAAACCATGTTGCCGATGAAGTACCCCGGCGGGCCAACGAGTTGCGGAACGATAAAATCACCAAGCGTCAGCGAGAAGGTAAAAATCGAGCCCGCAGCAATACCCGGAATGGCAAGAGGCAAAACCACATAACGGAAAGTCTGACGGGGCCGCGCGCCCAGATCGGCGGAAGCTTGCAAGAGCGAGGGCGGCAAACGCTCCAGCGCCGCTTGCACCGGCAGGATCATAAATGGCAACCAGATATAGACGAACACCAGAAATCGCCCAAGTCCGGATGTAGAAAGGGTGTTTCCGCCAATGGCTGGCAGCGTCAGCACTGACATCAGTACCGGCTCGAGTCCCATGTAGCCAAGGAACCACTGCGCGACGCCATCTTTTGCCAGCAGCAATGTCCACGCATAGGCTTTCACGATATAACTCGCCCACATCGGCAGCATGACGGCGATATAAAAAAACGCTTTCCATTTTCCGCGAGTGTAACGCGCCATGTACCACGCCATCGGGAACGCCAGAATCGCGCTGGCAATCGTGACGGCAATCGCCATCAGCAAGGTACGCAGAATGATGTCGTAGTTGGCGGGGTTAAAAAGCGCCAGAATATTCGCAAAGGTGAGATCCGGCGTCACCGACATGGTGAAATCGTCGAAGGTATAAAATCCCTGCCACAACAGTGTCAGCAACGATCCCATATACACGATGCCGAACCACATCAGCGGACCAAGCAGCAGTAAAAACAGGCCGAGCGACGGTTTGCGCCACAGCAGCGCGGTCATGCGGCTAACGGGACCGCGAGAGGAGCGGAGGTGTGATGCACTCATATCCATCTCACCGTTCCTCTTGCAGCGGCACCATCGCCTCACGCGACCAGGACGCCTGCACCGGTTGACCAGGCTCAAAACCTGTAGGCAAATCGGCCCCGCTCAAGTTTGCCTGACTCACCAGCAGTTTTGCGCCATCCGTCAGGCGCAACTCAAAACGGGTTGCCGCCCCCTGATACTGCACCGCCTGCACGACACCCTGAACCTGAACTTCGCCGCTCTCATTCAGGCGGATATGTTCCGGGCGCAGCGAGTACATGCCGTCCATGCCGCAAATCTGGCGTGCAACCGCGCTATCAAAAACATTAGAAGTGCCAACGAAACTGGCGACAAACGGCGTGCGCGGACGCATATACAGTTCACGCGGGGTATCGACCTGTTCAATGCGCCCGTTATTGAACACGGCAACGCGATCGGACATCGACAGCGCTTCTCCCTGATCGTGGGTCACGAAAATAAAGGTGATCCCCAGTTCCTGCTGCAGTTTCTTCAGCTCAAATTGCATTTGCTCGCGCAGTTTCAAATCCAGTGCGCCGAGCGGTTCATCAAGCAAAAGCACACGGGGTTCATTCACCAGCGCACGCGCAATCGCCACGCGCTGACGCTGGCCGCCAGAGAGTTGAGAGGGTTTGCGTTTTTCGGCAAAGGCTAAACCGACCTTTTCAAGCGCCTCGCGAGCCTGAACCTGACGCTGCTTTTTATCGACGCCTTTCACCATCAAGCCATAAGCGACGTTTTCGATTATCGACATATGCGGGAATAGCGCGTAATCCTGAAACACCGTGTTCACATCGCGTTCCCACGGCGGGAGTTCGCTTGCCTCTTTGCCAAAGATTTTGATCGCCCCGCCGCTGAGCTGTTCAAAACCGGCAATCAGCCGCAAGCAGGTGGTTTTGCCGGAGCCCGAAGGCCCCAGCATGGAGAAGAACTCGCCGTCACGAATGCCGATGGTGACACCGTCCACCGCCCGCACATCACCGTAAAAACGGGACACATCGCTAAACTCTACTGCGTACGTCATGTTCTGCTCCTGGGCGATTAACGGCCACCCATAATGGCGATGTAATCTTGCGTCCAGCGGCTGTACGGAACGAATTTTCCGCCTTCCGCGATCGGCGTTTTCCAGAACATGATTTTGTCGAAATAGTTATAACCGTTGGTTTCGCAGCCTTTATCACCCAGCAAAGTGCTGGCTTTACAGCCTTCAGCCACAACCGGCAGAGACCCAAACCATGCGGCCAGATCGCCCTGCAGTTTTGGCGTGAGAGACCAGTTCATCCACTTGTAAGCGCACATCGGATGTTTAGCCTGCGCGTGTAGCATGGTGGTGTCCGCCCAGCCGGTGACGCCCTCTTTCGGAAAAACGGTCGCCACGGGCTGATTGTCCGCTTTTAGGGCGTTGGCCTGATACGGCCACGCGCTCGACGCCACAACGCCCTCGTTTTTGAAGTCGCTCATCTGCACGGTGGTGTCGTGCCAGTAGCGGTGAATCAGTGCGTGCTGATCGCGCAGCACTTTCAGTACCGCCGTGTATTGTGCTTCGGTGAGCTGATAGGGGTCGGTAATGCCTAATTCTGGCTGCGTCGCTTTCACAAACAGCGCCGCATCGGCGATGTAAATCGGCCCGTCATATGCCTGAACGCGCCCTTTGTTGGACTTTCCGTCCGGGAGATTTTGTTCTTTGAAGACAACAGCCCAGCTATCAGGCGGTGTCGGGAAGGTTTTGGTGTTGTACATCAGCAGATTCGGGCCCCACTGATACGGCGTGCCGTAGACTTTCCCATCGACGTTAAACCATTCACCTTTGACGATGCGTGGATCGAGCGTTTTCCAGTTGGGGATCAAATCGGGATTAATCGGCTGAACGCGTTTACCCATTATCAGGCGCAAGGAGGCGTCGCCGGAGGCAGTGACCAGGTCATAACCGCCCTTTGCCATCAGGCTGACCATTTCATCGGAGGTCGCGGCCGTTTTCACATTCACCGCACAACCGGTCTCCTTTTCGAACTGCGTGACCCAGTCGTAGTTTTTATCCGTCTGGCCGCGTTCGATGTACCCCGGCCAGGCGATAATATCCAGTCTTCCTTCGCCTTTGCCGATCTCTTTCGGCGGCTCTGCGGCTTGCGCGGTCATGATGGTCATGCCGAGCGCGCACAGGCTGCTGCAGGCAAATTTTTTGCTCATTCGTATTACTCCTGTCGCAATGAAAATTTGGCGGCAGCCGTGCCGTAAAATTATCTCCCTTCATAAACGTAGACCGCGCCAATGCGCTGCACCTGCAGGCCTTGGGAAATTTCATCAGGTTGTGACCGAGGGCGCATTCCCTGTTAACTGGATTATAGACAAGGAGTTAGCGGCGGGTGGCGGTATGCAGATTTCCTATGACAGTCAGTTGGGAATAAACCCAACGCCTGCCACAGGATAAGAATTGTTTATTTCAGCGGGGAGGTTTAGAAATACGTTCTGGGGGTTATTTCAGCATGCCGTTAATTAAGTGTGCCATCTGGATGACGGCGTGTTCTTCGCGCTCGCCCCATTCCCAGGACGTATTAAAACGGAAAAAGGGTGTCCAGGTATCTGAGGTTGAGAACATTTTGCCCGGGGCAATGCTGATATGGTGCGCCAGCGCCTGCTCGCTTAATTTTCCCGCGTCTAATGGCGCAGGCAATTCCAGCCATAAAAAATAGCCGCTGTCGTTGTGATGAATTTTGACGTCGGCAGGCATATGGCGCAAAAGCGATTGCCACGCCTGTTGTTTGCGCTCGGCAAGCGTGCGCCGCAGGCGACGGAGATGAGCGTCGTAACGTTTGGTGGCAAGATAATCCACCAGTGCTAGCTGCATCGGCGAACTGGTCGAAAGCGTACTCATCAGTTGCAGTTGCTGAATACGACGCGCATGTTTCCCGGCCGCCACCCAACCGATACGAAATCCCGCCACCAGGCATTTGGAGAACGACGAACAGTGCAGCGTCATGTCATGGCGATCCCACGCCTTCGCGGGCAGCGGTTTTTCACGGCCAAAGTAGAGTTCGCTGTAAACGTCATCCTCAATCAGCGTGACGTTGTGCTTCGTCAGCAGCTCAACAAGCTGAGATTTTTTTTGCGCACTGAGCGTGAAACCGAGCGGATTTTGACAGTTTGTCATCAGCCAGCAGGCCTTGACGGGATAATCGTTCAGCGCCTGTTCCAGCGCATTGAGATCAATCCCCTCACGCACGTCAGTGGCAATCGACAGCGCTTTCAGCTTGAGGCGTTCAAGCGCCTGAAGCGCGCCATAGAAACAAGGGTTTTCAACGATCACCCAGTCGCCCGGCTCAGTCACGGCTTGCAAACTCAGATTGAGCGCTTCCAGCGCCCCGGCGGTGATGACGATCTCTTCGGGGGAAATATTCATACCCTGCTGGGCATAGCGGCGCGCAATGGCATGGCGCAGATCGACATTGCCCGGCGGCAGATTTTCAATCACGCTCATTGCCGTCGCGGTTTTGCTGACGTTGGCAAGGGATCGATTGAGCTGCTGAAGCGGGAAAAGCCTCGGATCGGGAAAGGCAGAAGCAAAGGGTAAAACGGAAGGGTCGCGACTGGCCTGAAGGACATCAAAAATATAGGTGTTGATGTCAACGACTTCATCGCGCATCACCTGCGCCGGAGGCGCAGGCTGCTGCTTAACGGGCCGCGGGGCAACGTAGTACCCCGACTGCGGGCGAGCAACGATTCGCCCCTGGCTTTCCAGCGTTTGATACGCATGACCCACGGTCATGAAACTCATGCCGCTGCTGGCAACTTGCTCACGCAACGACGGTAGCTTATCTCCCGGCAACCACACGCCAAGTTCGATTTGCGAAATGATTTGCTGCGCCAGGCGCTGGTATTTTTTCATCGGTCTCTCCTCGCTGCACACCATAGTATATCAGCAGGAGAAAAAAGGCAGATTTTATGAACTGTTATAGTTATCTACAGACGGTTCTGAAACGACTTCATGATCGAATACGTTAAGCGTTTATTACTTGCGATAATCCAGTGACGGCTGTTGGATATGCATCGCCGCAGCTAAATGATCCAACGTCACCATAGACGATTTGCAGAAAATGCATTTCGCGCCATGTGGATTTTTTTCTGACACATCAAAAATAGACGTGCGGTATTGCGAGCCGTGACAGCACGGGCAACGGAAATGGATATAAGAAATCATATGATTCTCCTGTACGTAAAAACGTAAATAGCTAATGGGCCTTTATGGCAATAGAGGTCTGAGACAAAACTAATCAGAGTGTAGGAGAAAGACCCAAGAGGCTGCGGAGAGGCACAACGTGATGAGAAATGCTTAGATGCTACGTCAGATATTTTTTTGGAATTCAAACCGAAGAAACATTAACGCACGTTGCAGAAAAGAACGCAACCCTTTTTATGCATAAACGTCATAAAAATGATTTTTTTATATTCCATGAGTCAGTCCATATTGCCCTATTGACCACACGAGGACTATATCAGATTAGTAAAGATTCTCATTTCGCAAACTGTTATACCTAAATATCGCTTTTCTGACTCTGATAGTTCCCTTTTGCGCCCTATACCATAACAGCACACCGATTGACATTGAGGCTGTGCATGTTTGGTTTAGATGCTTTTCATTTAGCGCGGATACAATTTGCTTTTACCGTATCGTTTCACATTATTTTTCCGGCGATCACCATTGGTCTCGCCAGCTATCTTGCCGTACTGGAAGGTCTTTGGCTAAAAACCAAAAATCCGGTATGGCGATCGCTCTACCACTTCTGGTCAAAAGTTTTCGCCGTCAACTTTGGCATGGGCGTGGTTTCTGGCCTGGTAATGGCCTATCAGTTCGGTACAAACTGGAGCGGATTTTCACAGTTCGCGGGCAGTATTACCGGCCCGCTGCTCACTTATGAAGTGTTGACCGCATTCTTCCTCGAAGCCGGATTCCTGGGCGTGATGCTCTTCGGCTGGAACAAAGTCGGTCCGGGACTGCATTTCTTCTCAACCTGCATGGTTGCGCTAGGGACGATCATTTCTACCTTCTGGATCCTGGCGTCGAACAGCTGGATGCAAACGCCGCAGGGCTATGAAATCGTCAACGGCGTCGTCGTACCGGTGGACTGGTTTGCCGTGGTGTTCAACCCTTCGTTCCCCTATCGACTGTTGCACATGTCCATCGCGGCATTCTTGAGCAGTGCGCTGTTTGTCGGCGCATCGGGAGCCTGGCATTTGTTACGCGGTAACAACACACCCGCGATTCGCCATATGTTTTCGATGGCGCTATGGATGACGCTGATTGTCGCGCCAATCCAGGCGATGGTCGGCGATATGCATGGCCTGAATACGCTAAAATACCAGCCCGCCAAAATCGCCGCTATCGAAGGCCACTGGGAAAATCCCCCAGGCGAGCCCACGCCGCTGCTGCTGTTTGGCTGGCCGGATATGGAACAAGAACGGACTCGCTATGGTCTGGAAATCCCCGCGCTCGGCAGCCTGATACTGACGCACAGCCTGGACAAGCAAGTTCCGGCGCTTAAGGATTTCCCAAAAGAAGATCGTCCAAATTCCACTATCGTTTTCTGGTCGTTCCGTATCATGGCGGGGCTCGGGATGTTGATGCTGTTGCTGGGCGCTGTCGCGTTGTGGCTGCGGTATAAACAGCGCGTTTATACCTCTCGTCCGTTCCTGTGGTTTGCCCTGCTGATGGGGCCGTCTGGGCTTATCGCGATTCTGGCCGGCTGGGTGACGACCGAAGTGGGACGCCAACCATGGGTCGTTTACGGACTGCAACGCACCAAAGACGCGGTCTCTGCACATGGCGATTTGCATATGAGCGTGAGCCTGCTGGCCTTTTTCGTGGTGTACACCTCGGTGTTCGGCGTCGGGTACAGCTATATGGTGCGTCTTATCAAAAAAGGGCCGCAGGAAGACGAAACGTTTGCCACTGAACATGATGGCCGTCCCGCGCGTCCGTTGTCTGCCGCCAGTACAGAATTTGTCACTAAGGAGAAACCATAATGGGGATCGACCTTTCCGTTATTTGGTTCGTAATCATCGTATTCGCCACGCTGATGTATATCGTGATGGACGGTTTCGATTTGGGGATCGGTATTCTGTTCCCTACGACCCAGGACGCGGAGGACCGCGACGTGATGGTTAATAGCGTCGCGCCTGTGTGGGACGGCAACGAAACCTGGCTGGTGCTTGGCGGCGCAGCGCTGTTCGGCGCGTTTCCGCTCGCGTATGCGGTGATTATCGACGCCCTCACCATTCCGCTTACCCTGATGCTGATCGGCCTGATATTTCGCGGCGTGGCCTTCGAGTTTCGCTTTAAAGCCACGCCCGCACACCGGCCTTTCTGGGATAAAGCGTTTATTGGCGGCTCAATACTTGCCACGTTTAGCCAGGGCGTCGTGGTCGGCGCGGTGATTAATGGATTCTCTGTCACCGGACGCGCCTATAGCGGTGGGCCGTTCGACTGGCTGACGCCGTTCAACCTGTTCTGCGGCGTCGGGTTGACGGTCGCTTACGCTCTTTTGGGTGCCACCTGGCTGGTGATGAAAAGTGAAAACCCGCTGCAGACCAGAATGCGTCGAGTGTCAAAACAGCTGCTGCTGGGGCTTTTAGCGATCATCGCGGTCATCAGCCTGTGGACACCGATGGCTCATCAAAGTATTGCCGATCGCTGGTTTAGCGTGCCTAACCTGTACTTCTTGATGCCGGTTCCGCTGTTGGTGCTGGTTCTGAGCGGCGGATTATGGAAAACCCTGAACAACGCGAACAGCCACAATACGCCGTTTGTACTAACATTAGGGCTGATTTTCCTCGGGTTTAGCGGGCTGGGTATCAGCATATGGCCGTATATCATTCCGCCGTCGATAACGCTGTGGCAAGCCGCTGCGCCACCGCAGAGTCAGGGCTTTATGCTGGTCGGCGCGCTACTGATTATACCTATCATCCTGGTCTATACATTCTGGAGCTATTACGTGTTCCGCGGCAAAGTCCAACATGGGGAGGGTTATCACTGATGCAACAACCTGTCTGGAAACGCCTGATGTGGCTGGTCATTATCTGGGGCGGCAGCGTGCTCGCTCTGGCGGCGGTGGGTATGGTCTTCCGCGTGCTAATGACTGCCGCCGGTTTTAAATCACATTAATCTCCACTGTGCCGGGTAGCATGACACCTGCCCGGCCCTCCTCGCACTTT
Source organism: Lelliottia sp. GFLA7 (assembly GCF_056490165.1). NCBI lineage: Bacteria > Pseudomonadati > Pseudomonadota > Gammaproteobacteria > Enterobacterales > Enterobacteriaceae > Lelliottia > Lelliottia sp. GFLA7. The sequence goes on from NZ_JBWLAQ010000002.1 coordinate 206,045, forward strand.
CAGATAAACACCCAAGACAACCTGCGCGCTATCGTTAAAAATATTCACAGTAATGATAGTTTGAGAAGAAACATGAAAAAGCTCGTTGCGGTAGGTCTGTTTTCACTGGCACTGACTGGCTGTGTGAATCCCGGTAAAGCCTCTGTTCAGCCGGAACAACTTCAGGGTCACAGATTTGTACTGGAGAGTGTTAATGGCGTTGCGGTGAAGCCCAGCGCCGTACCGCCAGAAATGAGTTTTGGCGATAAAATGGCGATTTCAGGTGTGATGTGCAACCGCTTTAACGGTGACGGGAAACTGTCGGAAGGCGAACTGAAAGTTAAAACGTTAGCGATGACGCGTAAACTATGTGCCGACCCTGCGCTCAATGAACTGGACAGTACGATCGGCAATATGCTGCGCAAAGGCGCGCAGGTTGATCTCACGGAAGATCAGTTAACGCTGGCAACCGCAGAACAAACGTTGATGTTCAAACGCGCTGATTAATCAGTACGTTCCGCACGTGCCGACGGCAAGCGATTGTTCACTGCAGCGTTTGCCGTTGGGTAACGCACACATGCCAATGGCAGAACCATCAAGCTGGCGAGCTGCGGATAACGAACCACCCACCATGGCACAGCTCGCCTGTCCGGAGCTGGACATCGCGGCTTTCATACCCGGCGTAACATGTGCTGCTGTCGCCTGCTGAACCGGCTCATTGCTGCATGCTGACAGCAACAACGCCGCACACCCTACCCAAAACGCTGCGCGCATTCTCTCTTCCCCATTTAAATTGCGAAACCTATGCATCATAGGCATCACACGCCGCGCCGTCGAGAGCGACAGTGTGCATTTATGCACTCCTGAAACATTTTCTGTCACTTTTTATGACATAAGTTTGATCTGCTCATTGCTGCGGTGAATAACAAGGACACAAAAGCGAAAATCGCAAATGCTGACCTTTGCTAAAATAAGGGAATAATTATCAGGACTCGTCGCCGTTCCACGGGTCCCTCTTTTTTGCGCAATGTAAGGGTGTCACATGATCACTATTGACGGTAATGGCGCGGCCGCGTCCGTCGCGTTTCGCACCAGTGAAGTTATCGCCATTTACCCTATTACACCGAGTTCGACGATGGCCGAACAGGCCGATGCCTGGGCGGGCAACGGGCTCAAAAACGTCTGGGGCGATGTCCCTCGCGTCGTCGAGATGCAATCAGAAGCAGGCGCTATCGGCGCTGTACACGGCGCGTTGCAAACCGGCGCGTTGTCTACGTCGTTTACCTCTTCTCAGGGTTTGCTGTTGATGATCCCCACGCTGTATAAGCTGGCAGGACAGTTAACCCCGTTTGTTTTACACGTCGCCGCACGTACCGTGGCGACCCATGCCCTGTCGATTTTTGGCGATCACTCTGATGTGATGGCCATCCGTCAGACGGGTTGCGCGATGCTTTGCGCCAGTAACGTGCAGGAAGCGCAGGACTTTGCGTTGATTTCGCACGTAGCGACGCTTAAGAGCCGCGTGCCCTTTATTCATTTTTTTGACGGTTTCCGTACTTCCCACGAAATCAATAAAATCGTGCCGCTGGCTGACAGCACAATTCTTGAGTTAATGCCGCAGGCGGAGATCGATGCGCATCGCGCCCGGGCGCTCAACCCAGATCACCCGGTGATTCGCGGCACGTCAGCGAACCCGGATACCTATTTCCAGTCTCGCGAGGCGACAAATCCCTGGTATAACGCGGTGTACGACCATGTCGAGCAGGCGATGAATGATTTCTCTGCTGCGACGGGACGAGAATATAAACCGTTTGAATATTACGGTCATCCGCAGGCAGAGCGCGTCATTGTCCTGATGGGCTCCGCGATCGGGACGTGTGAAGAGGTGGTCGATGAACTGCTTTCTCGCGGCGAAAAAGTCGGTGTGTTGAAAGTGCGTCTGTATCGCCCGTTCTCGGCGAAGCATTTGCTGTCCGTTCTGCCAGAAAGCGTGCGTTCTGTTGCAGTGCTTGACCGCACCAAAGAGCCCGGCGCTCATGCGGAGCCGCTGTATCTGGATGTCATGACGGCGCTGGCCGAGGCATTCAATACCGGCGAGCGCGAAACGCTGCCGCGCGTGATTGGCGGTCGCTACGGTTTGTCATCGAAAGAATTTGGTCCCGACTGTGTGATGGCGGTGTTCAACGAACTAAGCGTCGCGAAGCCAAAACCGCGCTTTACCGTCGGCATTTATGATGACGTCACCAATCTATCGCTCCCTCTGCCTGAAGATCCGCTGCCATCGAAAGCGAAACTCGAAGCGCTATTTTATGGTCTGGGCAGTGACGGTAGCGTCTCGGCGACGAAGAACAACATCAAGATTATTGGTAACTCAACGCCGTGGTATGCGCAGGGCTACTTCGTTTATGACTCCAAAAAAGCAGGCGGTCTGACCGTGTCGCATCTGCGCGTCAGCGAGCAGCCGATCCGTTCAGCCTATCTGGTTTCGCAAGCCGATTTTGTTGGCTGCCATCAGCTGCAATTTATCGATAAATACCAAATGGCTGAACGCCTGAAACCGGGCGGTATCTTCCTCATTAACACCCCGTACAACGCCGATGAAGTCTGGTCACGTCTACCTCGCGAAGTGCAGGCGGTACTGAATCAAAAAAAAGCCCGCCTCTACACCGTCAACGCGGCAAAAATTGCCCGCGAATGTGGCCTGGCGGCACGTATTAATACCGTGATGCAGATGGCGTTTTTCCATCTGACCCATATTCTGCCGGGTGATAGCGCACTCGCGGCATTACAAGGTGCCATTGCCAAAAGCTACAGCAGCAAGGGCCAGGATCTGGTCGAGCGTAACTGGCAAGCCTTAGCGCTGGCGCGCGAATCGATTTCTGAGATCCCGCTGCAGCCAGTCAATGACGAAAGCCCGAATCGACCGCCGGTCGTTTCCGATGCCGCACCTGATTTTGTGAAGACGGTGACCGCCGCCATGCTGGCGGGTCTGGGCGATGCCCTGCCCGTCTCCGCGTTGCCGCCAGACGGCACCTGGCCGGTGGGAACGACGCGCTGGGAAAAACGCAATATCGCCGAAGCGATCCCTATCTGGAAAGAAGAGCTTTGCACCCAGTGTAACCACTGCGTCGCGGCCTGCCCTCACTCGGCTATTCGCGCCAAAGTTGTTTCGCCAGAAGAGATGGAGAACGCCCCTTCCAGCCTGCACTCGCTGGATGTGAAATCCCGCGATATGCGTGGACAAAAATACGTCTTACAGGTCGCTCCGGAAGACTGCACCGGCTGTAATTTGTGTGTCGAAGTTTGCCCGGCCAAAGATCGTCAAAATCCAGAGATTAAAGCCATCAATATGATGTCGCGCCTGGAACATGTGGAAGAAGAGAAAGTGAATTACGATTTCTTCCTCGACCTGCCCGAAATTGATCGCAGCAAGCTGGAACGTATTGATATCCGTACGTCGCAGTTAATTACACCGTTATTTGAATATTCCGGGGCGTGCTCGGGCTGTGGTGAAACGCCTTATATTAAGCTCCTCACCCAACTGTATGGCGATCGCATGTTGATCGCTAATGCCACGGGATGTTCCTCTATTTACGGCGGCAATTTACCTTCAACGCCGTATACCACCGACGCCAACGGCCGTGGTCCGGCATGGGCGAACTCGCTGTTTGAAGACAATGCCGAATTTGGTTTGGGTTTCCGTCTGACGGTCGATCAGCATCGCGCCCGCGTCATGCGTTTGCTTGAGCAGTTTGCCGATAAGATCCCAGAGGCGCTGAACACCGCTCTGCACAGCGACGCGACACCAGAAGTTCGTCGTGAACAGATCGCCGAACTGCGACAGCATCTGGCTGGCGTTGAGGGTGCTGAACAGCTCTTAACCGACGCCGACGCGCTGGTAGAAAAATCGATCTGGCTGATTGGCGGTGACGGCTGGGCCTACGATATCGGCTTTGGGGGGCTGGATCACGTCCTGAGCCTGACCGAAAACGTCAATATTCTGGTTCTCGATACGCAGTGTTATTCCAATACCGGCGGGCAAGCGTCGAAAGCAACCCCGCTGGGCGCAGTAACCAAATTTGGCGAACACGGCAAACGTAAAGCGCGTAAAGATTTGGGCGTGAGCATGATGATGTACGGTCATGTGTATGTCGCGCAGATTTCACTGGGCGCACAGCTTAATCAGACGGTCAAAGCGATTCAGGAAGCGGAAACATATCCGGGACCTTCTCTGATAATCGCCTACAGTCCTTGCGAAGAGCACGGCTACGATCTGGCGCTCAGCCACGATCAGATGCGCCAGCTCACCGCCACGGGATTCTGGCCGCTATATCGCTTCGACCCGCGTCGTGCGGATGAAGGCAAGCTGCCGCTGTCGCTGGACTCCCGTCCACCATCAGATGCACTTGCCGAAACCTTGCTCCAGGAACAGCGCTTCCGTCGTCTGAATGCTCAGCAGCCTGAGGTGGCTGAGCAGCTCTGGAAAGATGCTGCAGCGGATCTGCAAAAACGCTACGACTTCCTGGCGCAGATGGCCGGAAAAGCAGAGAAATCCGCAAGCGAATAATAAAAAAAGCCCGGAGTATCAACTCCGGGCTTATCCAAAAATAAAATGACTGTTATTAATTCAACAAACCACACTCATCCTTTACACGGATAAAGAATCTTAAAGGCATAAAACGGCGCTAAGTCTACCGCCCACAAAGGCGATTGAATAATTTTTATTTATTATTCTTTCGTGCAAATCATTCACGTCACTAATCGCACATTTCATGATAGTAAAAGACTAACAGCATAAGAAAATTATAATAGATATATAATTCAGCATAAACTTACGCTATGGCGAGAAACAGAATTCTTTACGCCGAGTAAAAATGAAATACGTTAGGCGTTTGAAAAAACCGTTATAAATTAATCTGTCATCCAGACGTGATAAGTCAGTCAGTGGACTATCTCTTATTGCTGCACTCAAAGAGGTAGAGTCTGAATTTCACCTTGCACTGATACGCCAACCTGATAGATGATAAATCTCCTGTTTTGAGGTGTAAGGGAGAACTCATCATGGTCCACCACCCTGTTAGATCGTCACGCATTGCCTCTATTGCCTACGATGAGCGTAGCGCTACGCTTGAGATTCGCTTTGTCGATCGCCGGACACTTCAATACCAGCGCGTGCCAGCCCGAATCTATAACGATTTTTTGCAGGTGGTGTCTAAAGGGCGATTCTATGACGGCGTGGTTAAAGGAAAATTTACTGAAGTCAAAGTGTAGTGCCAGCATTTATTACTGAGGATGGTTTTTCACAGCTCGAAAAGAAAGAATACCTACTACCCCGTCGCTGGTCCCATCTTTTGGATGATTCACGCCATCCATCACGCCTATTTCTGTAAAATCAAAAGGACTCACCCCTTCGATGCAGGCGACATTCACACCGTATTGATCGGGATTCGAACGGCGTTGGTGAAACGTGTAAATTCCGCAGACAGCGCAAAAAAAGTGTCGGGCTTCTTGTGTGTTAAAACGATATTCAGTCAGCAGGTCTTTACCTTCAATAATTTTGATTCCTGATAAAGTTGCTGTCACTACCACCGCGCCACGCATACGGCAAAAAGAGCAATTACATCGGCGAACGGTATTAAAACCGTCAGCCAGTTCAACCGTAAACTTCACTCCACCGCAATGGCATTGTGCATTCAGATTTTGTGACATTATCTGCCCTCTTTACGATCGGTAAAATCAGAGGCCAATAAGGCCTCACGTTAAACCACTGGTTTTGACCATCGTCTGCGCTTGAGTTTCGGAATACACGACGAAGAGGTCATTCTGGTTCCGCATAACGAACATACGGCTCCGTGGGGATGGTTCTGTTCCAGGCTGAAACACGTAAAGAAGAACTTTTTGCTGGAACACACCGGGCACTGAAAACGGATGTTGGGGATATCCCCTCCAATCAAATGAATGGCGTAACTACCATAACGCAAATTTATAGGTAGAAGGGATATATCGTCTGCAAACGGAGTGAAACGTCGCTGTAACAGTAAAGGAGAAGACAGCGATCGCCGCTGCATTTTTCATGTCCACTCTCTTCATCCATCACGCCGATAGCCTGCCCATATTCATGGCACCGAATTGAAGTGCTCCGTGTGAACGAGGAAATGATTTCCACTTAACCGTTGCTATGGTTACGGTTAAGTGGAATTTTTTAGATTGGTTTACGCAACCGAAAACGTATATCAGGCCAGCTTGAATATAGAGACCGTGGTTTTAAGCACCTCAGACTGATCCCGAAGAGATTTAGCCGCTGCTGAAGCTTCTTCAACGAGCGAGGCGTTCTGCTGGGTTACCGTATCCATTTGAGCAACCGCCTGGTTTATCTGTTCGATTCCGCGGCTTTGTTCATTGGTTGAAAGTGCAATCTCAGACATCAGCTCTGAAACTTGTTTCACTGAACCAATAATTCTCTCCATGCTTTTACCCGTCTGTTCAACGCGTTCGCTCCCTAGCAGCACCTGTTTTCCAGAAAGCTCAATAAGCTCTTTGATCTCTTTTGCTGCCATCGATGACCGCTGCGCCAGATTTCGTACTTCAGTTGCTACAACAGCGAAGCCGCGCCCCTGCTCACCTGCGCGTGCAGCCTCAACGGCAGCGTTGAGCGCCAGAATATTAGTCTGGAAGGCTATAGCCTCGATGAGACCAATAATTGATCCTATTTTCTCAGAACTCGCTTCAATCTCTTTCATTGACGTTACGGCAGTACCCACAATGGTATTGGCTTCCTGCGCAACGCTACGCATATTTCCTGCAAGGATATCGGCCTGGCGGGTATTTTCAGAGGTGTGTTTAACCGTTGACGTCAGTTCTTCCATGCTGGCCGCTGTTTCGCCAAGCGAGGCTGCCTGAGCCTCCGTTCGTGCAGAAAGATCGGTATTGCCCGCTGCAATCTCCTCGGAAGCAGAAGCCACACTTTGGCTCGAATGGCGTACCTGCGATATTATGTCCGTAAGGGAAAGACGCATTTCTTCCAGAGAAGCGAGCATTCCGCCAATTTCATCTTTTGAACCCGTATCGAGAGGAAGATGCAATTCTCCGGCGGCCATTTTCTCGCAATGTTGTTTTGCCGAATCAAGTCGGGAAAGAAGACGACGTCGGATTAAAATAAAGATGGCGATCATTACCATGGTAAAAATCAAGGCAAAAACAGTAATGCTCAAGATGCTGTTTAAGAACCTTTTTTGAGCTTCCTGATTAAGCTGTTTCGCATAACTCTCACGGAAAGAAAGCAATTTATCCAGGGTAATTTCGAACTCTCGATCAAGCGCAGGAACCGTGGTAGCCATCAGCTGGTTAAAGCGGGCGGTATCTTTATCCTTTACTGCGGCAATGAGCGGAGTTAAACCTTCATCAAGGTAACGTGCCCAGGCTTTTTTATAAGGCTCCGATAATGCGTCTTCTCCCGCAATATGAGTAGCCGACTCATAGTGCTGGAAGGCAGCAACGGCTTTCTCCTTCACGCTTATGGCACTGTTAATTGACGATTCCGCTTTTACGTTATCGCCAAGGGACATATAAATCATTGCTTCAGATAATTTCACGCGCAGTGTTCTGCTGTGATTGATAGGGTCAATCACTGAAAGAACCACGCGGATTTCTTTGTTTACCCGATCAAGGGAATCATTACTCCGTGTGAGTGACCAGAGATTGGACGCTGAACTAACGAGGAAAATACCCAGTAAAAATACTAATACAATTAAAGAAAAACGTCTTACAGACACAATGCGCCCCTTGTTTGACATGGCAGTGAGATAATACGTTTTCAGCTCATTAAGCTTAGTTCTGAGAGTAGTTATCGGCCCCTGCGTGACAATGTTGAGCCCTAAATTAAACAATCATTTATAAACAATGACCTAAGATAAATCACACAATGTATTCTCTGCTGAATAGAAGATAATACATACACTTTAGAGTCAGTAAGTTGAACGAAAAAACAACAGTTCTCTTGATTATGAATATTTGCCATTTCAATAGCAGACAAAATATTAGCCATCAATTAATTTCGCTTTTTCAGCTCGATTCCTGAAAACCTCACATTATTCACCTATAAAAATAGCAAGTAAAAATGAGATTGATGTTTTCGCTCATAAAGTCTGGAAATTCACAGTGCTATTAGAATTTCATTGTCAATTGTTTTAATTTATTTTTAGCTTTGCATTGCAAGAAATATCCCTTTGAGGAATGCAGATCACATATTCTGCTTAGATTCCTCATGATTCTTTTTTAAATCAGCCCATTGTTTTGACTGGGTATTTACGTTGTTGGCACGCCCAATCTTTGCGCCATGATGTCTGGCCTGAGAGTAATAAGCAGTTGATTTGTTTCAGCCAACGCAACAAGCTTTGATAAGGACAGTTTTTGCAGAACCTTTGCTAACTCCGCATTAATTCCAGAGAAGATGGCGGGTTCATCGCAATTGGAAATCCGTTGAATAAGAAGAAGATACGATAGATTCAGATAATGAATTTCTTTAAGACACTGAGAAGCGGAGTACATTACTATAACCTTTAAGAGATACGTTATGGGTCCTTCCATAGTTACGTTAAAAATGGTAGTCGACAGCAAAAAACATTTCGCCGGAGTATAATTTAACACATGACATTAAACTCATTATCTGGCTTGCTTTTACACGAAATACATAACATTCCAATGACTCAATATGATTCAACAATGACGAGATGAGAGGACGTCGCCTATGCGCTTCGCGTCACCGATATATTCTCTATAACTTACAAAAACACGTTATTTAGATATGTTACATCAAAAACCTTAAGAAAAACTTAATATTAATAATTTTAAATTTCAAAGAATATATTCTCGCTCTGCGCGATGCAATTATGAACAGTATAATCAGCAACGCTTCAAAAACACAGTCATTAATTGTTACCCCCCGCCGCTCTGAATGATGAAAAAACCCGATCGGTCAATGAGTCCTGAATACGGGACTCAATAACCTCACCGATGGCCGTCATCTATCTTCATATCGGGATAATATTTAGGTTAAGGACTAATAAATGTCTTGTTGAATGCTGTCGTGACGTTCAATCCTGCGGTCTGTCGCAAATGAGTATAAAGAGAATAAAATAGCCCAGACCCGGTCAACTAGCTCACCTGACTACGGAATGTACCCAGGCAAGCGGTGACCCGTTTATGCTTATATCTTCTTTCGTCGCTTTGCCGAGTACATCACCTCGTCGCTTTCTTTAAGCATCTCCCCTAGCGACGCGTATCGGCCCGTACCACTGTGCAGCATTCCATAGGAATAGTTAATATTGTAAGGTTTGCCAGACTCTCTGTTGTAATCATTCACACTGCTTCGCAGACCTTGCAAAAAAGAATCAGCCTGAGTCTGGTGAGTAATGAGAACGGCAAATTCATCCCCTCCAAGACGCCCTGCGATATCTCCGGGACCAAGATGCTGGTACAACAGCGCAGAGAATACTTTCAATACCTCATCACCTTCAGCGTGTCCCCAGAGATCGTTGATGGGTTTGAATTTATCGAGATCAAAAAAGATAACGCTGAATGCTGCATTCTCTTTATCAAGGTTGCGGAATCTTTTTTCGCCCGTGGTGTAAAAGCCACGGCGATTAGATATGCCTGTCAGGCTATCGGTCATGGCCATGCCAATCACCTTGAATTCATCCTCCACAATAAAGGCCAAATCCCGAAGTGAGGCAATATCATCGTCGTTAAAGCCACGTGGTTTGGTATTAATCAGACACAGTGCACCAGCAACCCCTCCATCAGGCAGATGGACAGGATAACCAGCGTAGAATCGTATGTAAGGCTCACCGATAACCAGAGGGTTATCATGAAAACGTTCATCGTTAACTGCGTCGTTAACAATAAAGGGGCCTTCCTGCAAAATGACATGACCACAAAAGGAGATGTTGCGGGGCGTTTCACGAGTACCTAGCCCTTCACACGCCAGCAACCACTGGCGCTCGCGATCAAGCAGGCTTATCAGTACAACAGGTACTTGAAAAATTTTCTTTGCGATGCGGGTTAAGCGATCAAAACGTTCATCTGCACCTGTATCAAGAAGATCTGCCAGATAAAGGGATTTTAATCGTTCTTCCTCATTTTCCGGGATGTCAGGAAATTTCATAGGACCTCAAAAAGCTAAACACGTTAATGCCCGATGTTTTTATGCCGTCAAGACTGACTCCGTCTTATCCGTCGTTTGAATATAGTACAAACGAAACTGCCCGCCCTCCTGAACGCTGACGGGGATCGCTGCTTTGGGTTCGTCACTGGTTTTCACCCCGTAAGATCAGTTCCAAAAGGGTTTGAGAAAGAGAATCGCACCTCAAAACCTTATTCCTCACTGAGCCGTATTGGCATACGATGGAACTCTGCTGTAAAACGTGCTGGCATTCGCCGCCGCAATCCGTACCATACACCGCACACTTTCGCATGCTGGTTGTTATCCGCAGGCGCTAACCCGTCTTTTATTACCAATCCGATGGGGCACGAAAATGCGCAGAGGGTGTATGAAATCTATGCTACATGGATAGAAGCGCTGAATAGCGAACAGGTGGCAATGCTGAACCCAACGCTTGGCTTAAAATGGATTTGTCCCACTGGTGCCCCATTTGATATTTGAGTAAAGAATACATGCAACAGAATCAAGAAATTACCAAGAAAGAACAATACAACCTGAACAAATTACAGAAGCGTTTGCGCCGTAATGTGGGCCAGGCGATTGCTGACTTCAATATGATTGAAGAAGGTGACCGCATCATGGTTTGCCTTTCAGGGGGTAAAGACAGTTACACGATGCTGGAGATTTTGCGCAATCTGCAGCAAAGCGCACCGGTGAAATTTTCTCTCGTGGCCGTCAACCTGGACCAGAAACAGCCTGGCTTCCCTGAGCACATTCTGCCGGAATACCTTGAGCAACAGGGCGTTGAATATAAAATCGTCGAAGAGAATACCTACGGGATCGTTAAAGATAAGATCCCAGAAGGCAAAACGACCTGCTCACTGTGTTCACGTCTGCGTCGCGGCATTCTTTACCGTACCGCGACAGAGCTTGGCGCGACCAAAATCGCACTGGGCCATCACCGCGACGATATTCTGCAGACATTGTTCCTGAACATGTTCTACGGCGGCAAAATGAAAGGCATGCCACCGAAGCTGATGAGCGATGATGGAAAGCACATTGTCATCCGTCCCCTGGCGTACTGTCGCGAGAAAGATATTGAGCGTTTTGCACAAGCGCGTGAGTATCCGATAATCCCTTGTAACCTGTGCGGTTCGCAGCCAAATTTACAGCGCCAGGTCATCGGCGACATGCTTCGCGACTGGGATAAACGTTATCCTGGCCGCATCGAAACCATGTTTAGCGCGATGCAAAATGTCGTCCCTTCACATCTGAGTGACGTTGAGTTGTTCGATTTCAAAGGGATTCAACACGGTTCTGAAGTCGTGGCGGGTGGCGATTTGGCGTTTGACCGTGAGGATATCCCGATGCAGCCAGCTGGCTGGCAGCCGGAAGAAGATGATTCGCAGCTTGATGAGATGAGACTGAATATCGTCGAAGTGAAGTAGAAGTGAAGTAAGAGTATGGCGTCTCAGATAGCGCATCTGAGACGCTTTTTTATAGCTTATTTAAGCAAACGAACCCGGCAAGTTTTGCCTTTGATCTTACCGTTCTGCAATTGCTTCCAAACTTTATTCGCCACAGACTGACGAACCGCGACGTAGACATGCGCGGGATGCACAGCGATTTTGCCGATATCCGCGCCATCAAAGCCCATATCTCCGGTCAACGCACCCAATACGTCACCTGGACGCATTTTGGCTTTTTTACCGCCATCAATACACAGGGTCGCCATTTCCGCCTTGAGTGGGACAATACCGACGTTGCTCGGCGCACTCATCCAGTTCAGTTTTAGCTGTAGCATTTCAGACAGAATGTTGGCACGTTGGGCTTCTTCTGGTGCGCAGAGGCTGATCGCCAGACCGCTGTTGCCCGCACGCGCGGTACGCCCGATACGGTGAACATGCACTTCCGGATCCCACGCCAGCTCAAAGTTAACCACCAGTTCCAGTGATTTGATGTCCAGACCGCGCGCGGCAACATCCGTTGCGACCAATACGCGTGCGCTGCCATTGGCAAAACGAATCAACGTCTGATCGCGATCGCGTTGTTCCAGGTCACCGTGCAATGCCAGTGCACTCTGCCCTGCCTCTTCAAGCGCTTCGCAGACCGCCTGACAATCTTTTTTGGTGTTGCAGAAAACGACGCACGACGCTGGCTGATGTTGACTCAACAGCTTTTGCAGCAGCGGAATTTTGCCTTTTTGCGAAGTCTCATAGAATTGCTGCTCAATGGATGGCAACGCATCGACGGAATCAATTTCGATAGTCGCGGGATTTTGCTGAACGCGTCCGCTGATGGCGGCAATCGCCTCTGGCCACGTGGCAGAGAAAAGCAGCGTCTGGCGCGTAGCGGGCGCAAAACGGATAACTTCGTCAATCGCGTCGCTAAAGCCCATATCCAGCATGCGATCGGCTTCGTCCATCACCAGCGTTTGCAGCGCATCTAATGAAACCGTGCCTTTTTGCAGGTGATCGAGTAAACGCCCCGGCGTGGCGACAATAATGTGCGGCGGATGCTGGAGTGAATCGCGCTGAGCGCCAAATGGTTGACCGCCGCATAGCGTCAGAATCTTAGTGTTCGGCAGAAAACGCGCCAGACGACGTAATTCACCGGCCACCTGATCGGCGAGTTCACGAGTGGGACACAGCACCAGCGATTGAGTCTGGAATAGACCAGCGTCAATTTGCTGTAACAGCCCAAGACCAAATGCGGCCGTTTTCCCACTGCCGGTTTTGGCCTGCACGCGAACGTCACGTCCTTCCAGGATCGCCGGAAGAGCGGCCGCTTGTACAGGGGTCATCGCGAGGTAACCCAACTCGTTAAGATTATCGAGTTGGGCGGCAGGCAGAACGTTCAGAGTAGAAAAAGCGGTCACAATGTAGTCTCAAGGTAAAAAATCACAGTCATTTGGCGCGTATCCTCGCAGATCTCCGTGACCGATGCGACAATTTAATCGGTTCTTCATCTGGCGGCGGGTCCGGCATGGGTTGCGGACGAGGAATAGGATCGGGGATTGGCACCGGTTCAGTGGGGATGGAATTGGATAGCGGCGTTTGCCCGTGGAGCAATGCTAATAATGCACTCATGTTACCCTCCAGTTTATCGGCTTGACTCTCTTAGGGTAGACGCTGAGATCCTACAGGCAAAAAAAAGCCGACTAATTTAGTCGGCATTGTACGAATCAATTGTGCTATGCAGTAATTCAAAAAAGGAAGTAAGACAATATGGAGCGCAACGCCCATCGCTTGACGTTGCATTCACCTGCGGGAGTGATAGTGCACCGAAAGGGGTAAACGTTTATTGACTTCGCTCAAATAAAATAGCGTTTTGAAGCGGAGTCAACGCGAGAAAAACGTAAATTTACAGCCATTTACTACGATGCAACCACCACGCAACACCCCCTATCAAAACAACTAACATGATGCAAAAAGCCGAAAAGCCGAACTGATAACCGCCGCCTGGAATACCGCCTAAGTTGACGCCAAAGAGTCCAGTCAAAAATGTGCTGGGTAAAAAGACCATCGCCATTAACGACATGGTGTAGGTTCGGCGCGACAATGACTCCTGCATCACCTGCGCAATTTCATCACTCATCACCGCCGTACGGGCGATACAGGAATCAATTTCATCCAGACCTCTGCCCAGGCGATCGGCAATATCCTGCATTCTGCGGCGCTGATCGTCGGTCATCCAGCTCAGGCGCTCGCTGGCCAGGCGAGCATAGACATCGCGCTGGGGCGTCATATAGCGACGCATCACAATCAGCTGTTTTCTCAGCAACGCCAGAGAACCCCGCGGGGGGATATGCTGATCGAGCAAATTATCTTCGAGATCGATAATCTTATCGTGCAGCTCTTCAATAAATTCACTCGCATGATCGGTCAGCGCATCGCAGACATCGACCAGCCAGCCACCGCAGTCGGCGGGCCCTGTGCCTTCTTTGAGATCGTTAACCACGTCATCAAGCGCGAGCACTTTGCGTTGACGCGTGGACACAATCAGGCGTTCGTCCATATAAAGACGCATGGCAACCAGCTGATCGGGGCGTTCGTCGGTACTGCCATTAATACAGCGCAGTGTAATAAGGGTGCCATCGCCAAGACGGCTGACGCGAGGCCGCACGCTATCGCCCGCCAGAGCATCACGTACGTTATTGGGGAGCAACGGGGTTGAAGCCAGCCATTGCGCACTGTCAGGATGCGTATAGTTCAGATGTAACCAGCAGGGATGTTCACTGTCGATGACATCGTTATCTTCCAGGTGCCGCGCCCCACCCTTACCGTCAAGCAGCCACGCGAACACCGCGTCCGGAACGTTAACCTCGGATCCTTTAATGCCTTCCACAGCGCCTCCACCATTTCGAAATCATGGTTGTCAGTCTAGCCGTCACAAAATGTTATTCAACATTTAAGCGTGCCAGTACGCTGAATCTACTGATAAATTGTTTCTCAAAACGTAAAAAAGCCTGGCGAACCAGGCTTCTCTCTATTAATACACTTGTTCGGCTCGTCGAGGGAAGATCGCCGAGGGAGAACGTTGTCGCGCCTGGCCCGTAAATTCATCCTTTTCTTCGAGTCTAAAGTTGCGGGTGCGCGCCTGTAACTCGATGACCTGGTTTTTCAGCACATCCGAGGAGCCCGATAACTCATCGACCATCGCCACGTTGCTCTGCGTCACGCGTTCAAGCTCGGAAAGCGCCTGCGTAATTTGCGTGATCCCTTTTTCTTGCTCGGCGGTCGTCGCCGATATCTCATCCATCAGTTTGCTGACATGCCCGGAGCCGTTAACAATTTCGCGCATATTCTTTTCTGCTTCTGACACAACAGTGACGCCCTGAGTGACATTATTGCTGGTGACATCAATCAGCGATTTAATGCTTTTTGCCGCTTCGGCGCTTCGATGCGCAAGATTACGCACCTCTCCGGCTACCACTGAAAAACCTTTGCCATGATCGCCCGCTCTGGCCGCTTCTACCGCCGCATTCAGCGCCAGAATATTGGTCTGGAAAGCGATGCCGTCAATCAGGGTGATGATTTCCGTCATTTGCTGGGCACATTCGGTAATGGATTGCATGTTGTGCGCAACTTGCCCCATTAACTCCCCACCCCTGCGTGCCTGGACGGTCGCGAGATTCGCGCGCTCGCTGGCCAGCCGGGTATTGTCTGCATTGTTCCGGGTGCTTGCTGCCATTTGCTCCATGCTGGCCGCGGTCTGGATCAGTGAGGCGGACTGCTGCTCTGTTTTGACCGAGAGTTGGGCGCTACGGGATGACAATTGCTCAGATAAGGTCATCGCGGTATGCGACGATGCCCTAATTTCGCGAACCAGTGTGGCGATATTGCTGGATAAACTATTGATACCAGGAATTAATCGTCCAGCGCAGTTATTACCAAACTCAGGAATGGAAACAGAAAGGTTGCCTGACGTCACTTCTTCGATACTTTTTTTCACCGTATTGATGGGGGTCACAAGATATTTTGTCATATACGACCAAAGCAACAAAACCGCAAGAACATTAACAATATTAACTGCAATAAAAAGTGTTGTGCTTTTTGATAAAACAAAAACTAATCCGTCAATCATAAAAAGCACAATCATCAAAAAGTAAATAATAAAAGTCCTTACGCTAATATTTCTCAGCATAATTGATCCCACGCAGCGTTTTGGAGAAGGTATTATGTTTATAGCATTCGCCCTTTCTTTTTCCACCTATTTTTAGTGGTATTTGTTTTTTGCATACTGAAATCACAGATTTACCTTAAGTCAGAATAATAATCTTTACGATAACCACAGCAAGGCCATAAATGCTATTACACTGGTATTTCAGGTGATAATGAAAGATTGATTAGCCAAACTAACTAATAATCAAAAGCGCTTTATTAAGAAGAGGTGAAACTAATCATTAACATCATGTAGCATCACTAAAATGAAAATAGAAGAATATATTCTGCACGTATTCATGGTGCAAAATATTAACCTGTTTGTTGTTGATTTTAGATAAGCAACTAATCTTGGAATTAGTTAAAGTAAGCGTAGCGGTGTTGAATCGTGCACCGAATGAACTCATACCGTTTTTTATAGCATGGGATGACATAATGCTGGATGTGTCCTGGGACCCTGTCCTTATCGCCATCTCTTTCCTGGTGGCCTTTATCGCGTCATTTGTCGCATTAGACAGTGCAGGGAAAATCTCTGGCGCTAGCCGTAAAGCCGCGTTCTGGTGGCAAATGGCGGGCGGAATTACCCTGGGAATTGGCGTCTGGTCTATGCATTTCATCGGAATGCTGTCGATGAAAATGCCGATGGCCATGAGCTATGATTTTTGGCTCACCGCCACCTCGCTAGGCGTCGCTATCCTGGCCTCGACCAGCGCGATTCATATTGCGGTACCCGGTAACGCCCTTTCTCTTTTCCGTTGGCTGTTTTCCACGTTGATACTGAGCGCGGGCGTCGTTGCTATGCACTATATCGGGATGGCCGCGTTAATGTTCCACGATCAAATTATCTGGAATATGACTATCGTTCTGATTTCAGTGTTGATTGCAATCGTCGCCTCCGGCGCGGCTCTCTGGCTCGCCTTCCACTTACGCCACCGACATAAAGGTGTGTTTATCAACCGTATCGCAGCAGCGATCGTGATGGGACTCGCCATCAGCGCAATGCATTACACCGGAATGAGCGCGGCTGATTTTCAGCATGACGTACACACCCTATCTGGCGGTGTAGGCGAACTGGATCTCTCTATCTGGGTTTCGTCCACAACGCTTGTTCTGCTGGGGATTATGCTCATTATCTCATTGGTGGACTCTCATTTCCGCACTCAGCGCCTGACGGATAATTTGCGCCAGTTAAACAAGCAACTTGAGCTACAGGCTCGGTTCGATGCCCTGACGGGGCTTGCTAATCGCCATCAAATGGACATCAGCCTCCAGGACTGCTTGCATACCTCGTTGCTGAATAAAAAACAGTTTGCGGTCATGTTTCTTGATATAGACCATTTCAAGCTGATTAATGATGCCTGGGGGCATCAGGTGGGCGATGAACTGTTAATCAACGTGGCTCAGCGCATTACTGCCCGGCTGGTGCCGGGTATGACCCTCGCCAGACTCGGCGGTGATGAATTTATTCTGCTTGTGCCCGACTGTGATGACGAAAAAATAACGACGCTTTCTATGACCCTTCTGGATGAGATTCGACGCCCCTTTGCGATCGGTGGTCATGCGATCAATGTCACGCTGAGTGTCGGTGTCAGCCTCTACCCCCAGCACGGCGAAACGCTCCATGAACTCAAATTTAAAGCCGATGCGGCGATGTACCACATTAAGCAAGAGGGACGTAACGGCTGGGCAATTTACCGCCCTGAGATGTCGAAAAGTATAACGGCGGAACCCTCATTTCTACAGGATCTCACCCAGGCGCTTGAGCGCGAACAGTTTGAGCTGTGGTATCAGCCTACCTACCTTGCCGACGCTAATGAGATTCATGGTTTTGAAGCCCTGATCCGCTGGCATCATCCTGAGCAAGGTGTTCTTCTGCCGGCTGTTTTTTTACCTTCGCTGGAAAAAACAGGCTTAATCATTCCCGTTGGCGTCTGGGCGATTGAACAAGCCTGCAGGCAACTGCGATTCTGGACGGAGCAAGGCTTCGGTCAGTGGACACTTTCATTTAATTTGTCTCCTGTTCAATTTGAGCAACAGGATATATTTGAGATAATCACGAGCACCATTCAAAAATATAATCTTGAGCCTTCACGACTGATTCTTGAGGTCACCGAAAGCACCGCGCTTAAAAATCTCGAACGTAGCATCGAATTGTTAAATGCCTTTAGCCAAGCGGGATTTATTGTCTCTATCGACGATTTCGGCACGGGGTATTCTAATCTGCTCATGTTAAATGTCCTTCCTGCCAAAGAGTTGAAAATTGATAAAAGTTTTATCGACAGCATGCTGGATAACAATAAAAGCCAGAAAATTGTCGAAACCATAATTAACGTTGCCCGTACCATGGATATGGTCGTGGTTGCAGAAGGAATTGAAACGGCAGAACAACAACAGATACTGACAAATCTGGGGTGTGATTATTTGCAGGGATATTATTTTTCACGCCCCCTACCCGCCGAACAAGTTCCCTGGCTGGTATTACAAAACAAGTCCGATAAACAAATCATACCCATTGGCAAAAATCACGTGGACCTTCCCCACAATTCACAAAAAAATCATGCCTGATGTGAATAAGTAGAGTATGTTTCAATAAAGCCCACGCGTGTTCATTCCGTCGTGGACATCAGGCAGCGGTACTGATGATCGGGAACACTCTATGTCGCTACCCAGCTATGAAGCGCTCAATTTTATTAAAACACCCGTTTGGTTAGTCTCATCCGTTTCTGAGCAAGTCATATTCGCTAACTTAGCGGCGACAGCCTTGATGCTGAATAAATCACTCAACGATATGCGTAACGGGGTTTTTTCAGCAAATGCCCAGCATCTGCTTTCCATGTACGTCCCGGATCTTAAATCTGAGCTGGATATCATCGAAGTCTGGACCATCTGGCGCGACCAGCAAGAAACGACGTTAAGCTGTCGGCTGTCACTCGCTCATGACGAAAACATTGGCGACGTGATTATATTTGAGGGCATTGCGTCTCAAATGCCGACGGGACTTAAAGCCAGCCGGTCGGCAAATTATCAGCGCAAAAAACAGGGCTTTTACGCCCGTTTTTTTCTGACAAACAGCGCCCCGATGTTGCTGATTGATACCGCGCGTGATGGTCAAATTGTGGATGCCAATCTGGCAGCCCTGAATTTCTACGGCTACACCCATGATGCGATATGCAGCAAGCATACCTGGGAAATAAACACGTTAGGCCGTGATATTTTACCGATCATGAATGAGGTTGCGCGCCTTCCCGGCGGGCATAAACCGCTTAATTTTGTTCACCGCCTCGCGGACGGGTCAACCCGGCATGTGCAAACTTACGCTGGGCCGATTGAAATCTATGGCGATAAATTGATGCTGTGTATCGTTCATGACATCACCGAGCAGAAGCGTCTGGAGCAGGAGCTGGAACATGCCGCGATGCGAGATTCGATGACTGGCTTGCTTAATCGTCGGCAATTTTACCGCATCACCGAGCAAACCAACCCGTCTCATTTACCGCTTCAGGACCAGTTCAGCTTATTGCTGGTCGATACCGACCACTTTAAAAATATCAACGATGTGTTTGGGCATCTGAAAGGCGATGAAGTCTTGATTTCGCTTTCGCGTACGCTTGAAGCCTGCAGCCGTAAGGATGATTTTGTGTTTCGCTGGGGCGGCGAAGAGTTTGTTATTCTGTTGCCGCGCACGCAACTGGATGTCGCAATGCAGGTTGCCGAAACCATTCGCGCTGCGGTTGCACGCATCGCGATTCCCGGTCTGCCGCGCTTTACCGTGAGCATCGGAGTTGCACGGCACAATCCCGATGAAAGCATTGATGAGCTTTTTAAACGCGTTGATGACGCGCTGTACCGCGCTAAAAATGATGGACGGAATAAAGTGTTGGCAGCCTAAGAACTGGTGCAATGATAAAAGCCTCGTTACAATGCCCCGCTTAAATAAACGGATTTCAGGTGGGTAGCTTTTGCTATGGAAAAAACAGAAGTAATACTCATCCTAATTATTTTAGTGATAATTATATTTGGCTTGTGGTTTATTTTTAGCGGGCAAATGTGGCATTTAGCGGCGTTCCTCGAAAACTGGCTTTACCCTTCGATTGACGCGCCATGATGCACGTATAACCCTTTGTTTCACCTACCGGAATTGTCAGCTATTGCTGTGTGAAAAAACGCGTAAGATGAAAAATGTGACCCTCCGTGATGGGTTAACACAGCATTAATCATTGGCTTATGTTGCCCGTTCTCTGACGGGCTTTTTTATTTATGCCGGCTGATAAATTAATGCTTTTCGATATACATCGTCCGGCTATAAGCCACGTCTTCCGCATTATTTATCGGATAGCCTTTCACCCACGGCTTAATCAAACGTCCATTGGTATATTGATAAATGGGTGCAATCGGCGCTTTTTCAGCAAGAATTTTCTCTGCCGAATTGTAATCCGCATTCCGCGCTTTTACCGTTGTCTCCAGCGTCGCCTGATTGATGATTTTATCGTAAGCCGGATCGTTGAAACGTGAAATATTCCCGGTATGCGTTGAGGTGAGTAGCGACAGGAACGTTGAAGGTTCGTTGTAATCCCCGACCCATGACGCACGAATCACGTCGAAATTACCGGTGTTGCGACTGTCGATGTACGTTTTCCACTCCTGGTTCTGCAGCTTCACGTCTACGCCAAGATTTTTCTTCCACATCGACGCCACCGCAATCGCGATTTTTTGATGGTTTTCAGACGTGTTGTAAAGCAGCGTGAGTTTAAGCGGGCGTTGCGGACCGTATCCTGCGGCTTGCAGCAGCATTTTTGCCTGCGCGTTTAGCTCCGCTTGCGACATTTGCTCAAACGGTGATGGCTCGGCCGTAAACCCTGCCGTCACGTCAGGGGTAAAGTGCCAGGCCGGTTTTTCACCGGTACCCAGGACCTTCTCGGCCATGATCCGACGGTCAATCGTCATACTCAACGCCAGACGTACGCGCGAGTCCGCAGTCGGCCCCTTTTGGGTGTTAAACGCATAATAATATGTGCCGAGCTGTGGCGGCGTATAAACCTGCTCCGGGATGTCTTTCAGCAGCTTCTGGTAAAGATTTTTCGGGAACGATTCGGTGATATCAATATCCCCCGCCAGATAGCGTTTCGTGGCTGATGACTCCTGGTTGAGCGGCACAAACGTCACTTTTTGCAGTACCGTTTTGCCGTTATCCCAATAATGGGTATTGGGTTCAACAACCAGTTTTTCGTTCACCACGCGGTCTTTTAAAACATACGCCCCGTTACCCACCAGCGCGCCGGGTCGGGTCCAGTCTTTATTGCCTTCAACGTTGGCTTTCTGCACAGGATAAAAAGCAAAGCTCGCCGTCAGATTGGCAAACCACGGCAACGGTTTATCCAGCTGTACACGCAGCGTTTTGGCATCAACAGCCGTCACGCCCAGTGAATTAGGCAGCGCTTTACCATCGATAATACTCTGAGCATTAGTGATCCCCGCCAGCGCCGCAAACCATGCAAACGGTGAGGTCGTTTTAGGGTCGACCAGACGCTGCCAGCTGTAAACGAAATCTTCTGCCGTCACCGGCGTACCGTCAGACCACTTTGCGTTATCGCGCAAGGTAAACGTCCAGGTGCGGTTGTCATTACTCTGCCATTTTGATGCGACACCTGGAATCAACGCGCCTTTTTCGTTCTGATTCACCAGCCCTTCAAACAGATCCCGGATAACCTGAATTTCTGGTAACCCCACGGCTTTAGCGGGGTCGAGCGATGCTGGCTCATCTTTGATATGACGCACCAGCTCCTGTTTTTGGGCCAGTACGGTTCCCGAAGGAACATCAGCCGCATGAGAAAACGATGAGAGTCCGCACAGCCAAAGTGCGGTACAGAGCAGCGAGACAGGGTGCTTCATAAGATCCCCTTTAAAAGGTCGGTAACGAGCAGATGCGTAATTATTTGTT
Organism: Lelliottia sp. GFLA7; assembly: GCF_056490165.1. Classification (NCBI taxonomy): domain Bacteria; kingdom Pseudomonadati; phylum Pseudomonadota; class Gammaproteobacteria; order Enterobacterales; family Enterobacteriaceae; genus Lelliottia; species Lelliottia sp. GFLA7. The sequence continues at coordinate 227,784 of NZ_JBWLAQ010000002.1, forward strand.
TCAAAACAGAGAAATGCAAACTTCTTACCGCGGAAAGGTGATATCTGGCTATTTTCTCCTCACGCTGAAACTATTTGATTAACAGCGAGTTTTACACAACACTGGCAGTCATTAGCCCTTTATCAGGATTTCGTATGTCACCCAACCGCCCAAGAACGGAACGTGGCGTATTTCCACGTGGAACCGAACACTATGGCCGCTCTTTTTTGGGCGCCCCGCTGATCTGGTTCCCCGCGCCACAGGCCGATCGCCACAGTGGACTGATTATCGCGGGTACGCACGGGGATGAAAATTCATCGATTGTGACACTCTCCTGCGCGCTGCGAACGCTGGCCCCTGAGCGACGTCGTCATCATGTGGTGCTGACGGTCAACCCGGATGGCTGTCAATTGGGATTGCGCGCCAACGCGCGCGGCGTCGATCTCAACCGTAATTTCCCGGCGGCCAACTGGCGCGCAGGCGAAACGGTATACCGCTGGAACAGTGCCGCTGAAGAACGAGACGTGGTGCTACTGACCGGCGAAAAGCCCGGCTCAGAACCGGAAACTCAAGCGTTGTGCCAGCTAATCCATCACCTTCATCCCGCATGGGTTGTTACGTTTCACGATCCGTTGGCTTGCATCGAAGATCCCCGTCATACGGAGTTAGGCGAATGGTTAGGCGAGGCGTTTTCGCTACCGGTGGTGACAAGCGTGGGCTACGAAACGCCAGGGTCATTTGGTAGCTGGTGCGCCGATCTCGGCCTCCACTGCATCACTGCGGAATTCCCGCCCGTCTCCTCTGACGAAGCGAGCGAGAAATACCTCGACGCCATGACGGGTCTTCTGCGCTGGCAATCTCAGAGATGAAGCGTGCCGGTAGTGAAATTCAGCGCCGGCGAGACATCTACGGCCAGCCAGGTAGGCCCATCAAGATCCGCAAAACTGACCTGCTCCGCCAGGGGAAGCGCAGCCTTTATGGCGCGTGAGGTGCAAAGCATACAGCCCAGCATGAGTGCAAACCCCTCTGCACGCGCCTGCTCCGCCAGCGCGAGCGCTTCGGTTAAGCCCCCCGTCTTATCAAGCTTGATGTTAACCATTTCATAGCGCCCTTTCAGGCTCGCCAGATTTTCGCGTGTATGACAACTCTCATCCGCGCAAATGGGCAACGGATGGATAAAGTTCGCCAGCGTCGCATCATCCTGCGCCGGTAATGGCTGCTCGAGCATAGCCACCCCCAGATCCGCGAGCAGCTGGCAGCGAGCGGCCAGGCCTTCACTTTTCCAGGATTCATTGGCATCAACAATCAGCGTTGCATCAGGGACCGCGCCACGAATCGCCACCATGCGTTCACTGATTAAATGATCGTCTATTTTCACCTTCAGCAAACGCGCTCCAGCCTCATACAATGCTTTCGCACTGGCGGCCATCTGTTGGGGCTCGCCGATCACGACGGTTTGGGCCGTGACGATTGTTTGCGGTAAAACCACACCCGCTGCGCCGGAAATCGTCTGATGATTTTTCTGCGCTTCCAGCGACCAGAGTGCGCAATCCACGGCATTACGTGCTGCGCCTGCAGGCAAAAGTCGTTGCAAAGCATCACGCGTCACGCCTTTTTCAAGGTCAGGCAGGATAGTCAGAATTTGCGCCATAACGGATGCGAGACTCTCGCCGTAGCGCGGATACGGCGTGCATTCCCCCACGCCCTTTATGCCATCTTCTTCAATTTCGACAACCACGACGCTCGCTTCACTGCGACTGCCACGAGAGATCACAAACGGGGTATGCAATGGCCATGCTTCTTCATAGACCTTGACGTTTCTCATCACTCGCTCCTGTAAGGCAAATTTGGTTTGCCGTGTTATCTGCTGATGTCATACACTACCTACGACGTTAACTATTTGTAAACAGGAAGATATCTATGTCACAACTCGTTCATTTTCAGGGCAACCCAGTTACTGTTGCAGGCTCTATTCCACAGGCTGGCAGCAAAGCGCAGGCTTTTACCCTCGTAGCGAAAGACCTGTCTGATGTAACGTTGGGCCAGTTTGCTGGCAAACGCAAAGTTCTGAATATTTTCCCAAGCATTGATACCGGCGTTTGTGCAGCTTCCGTGCGCAAATTTAACCAGTTGGCGACTGAAATGGACAACACCGTGGTGCTGTGCATTTCCGCTGACCTGCCGTTCGCCCAGTCCCGTTTCTGCGGTGCAGAAGGTTTGAGCAACGTCATCACCCTTTCTACCCTGCGCAGCCAGGATTTTGTCGAAAACTACGGCGTAGGGATCGCAGAAGGCGCTCTGAAAGGCCTGACCGCGCGTGCGGTACTGGTCATCGACGAAAACGACACCGTTGTTTTCAGTGAACTGGTTAACGAGATCACCAACGAACCGGATTACACCGCCGCGCTGGAAGTCTTAAAAGCGTAAGCGAAAAAAAAGCCTCCATCTGGAGGCTTTTTACTTTTATGACTCGTCTGTTTTCTTTTGATTCAAACCGTATTCACGCAGCTTATTGGCGATGGCCGTATGCGACACACCTAATCGCTTCGCCAGTTTACGCGTGCTGGGATAGTTACGATAAAGCTGGGTCAGCACCGAGCGTTCAAAACGGCTGGTAATATCATCCAACGATCCTTCCATCGCTTCTTCGCCAACCGCCAGGGTTCCGGCATCATAATCTGGCAGCAGGACATCCTGAGGGCGTAATTCATACCCTTCAAGCTGGGTCAGTGCCCGATAGACCGCATTCTTCAGCTGCCTGATATTACCCGGCCAGTTATAGCGCGTCAGCATTGTACCCAAATCGGCGGAGAGCTTCGGACGCGGCACCCCCTGCTCGTCGGCAAAACGCGCCACGAACAGTTCGGTGAGCGGCATAATGTCTTGTGGACAATCGCGTAGCGGCGGAATATTCAGCGTCAGCACGTTCAGGCGATAATAGAGATCTTCGCGGAACACCCCTTTCTGAACCAATTCAACAAGATTCTTCTGCGTGGCGCAAATCACACGGACATCAACATGCACCTCATGATCTTCCCCCACGCGGCGGAACGTCCCGTCATTCAGGAAGCGCAGCAGTTTGGCTTGCATACGTGGTGACATTTCGCCAATTTCATCCAGCAGAACGGAACCGCCGGTGGCCTGCTCGAAAAAGCCTTTTTTCCCCTCAGGGGCATGACCGAAAAGTTCGCTTTCGACCGCGTCTTCGGGAATGGATGCACAGTTTAACGCCAGATAGGGTTTCGCCGCTCGCGGGCTGGCCGTGTGAACGGCATGGGCCAGCAGATCCTTGCCGGTTCCTGTCTCGCCAGTAATGAGAAGCGGCGCGGTGAGATTCGCCAGCTTGCGCGCCTGATCGACCACGTGTCGCATCTTTGGACTCACCGCAATCATCTGGCTAAATGCACCCACATCCTGATTGGAAAGATTCTGCAACTGTCGGCCCATACGAATGGTGGATCGCAGCATGATCACCGCACCGGTGAGTACCGCAGTGTCGTTCTCGCCCTGCAAATGAACCGGCGTGATTTCCATCAGGAAATTTTGGCCGTTGATAACGACGTGTTCACTTAGCGTGCTCTGCGGATTGCTGTCGAGCCAACGCTGAAAATTGAATCCCGTAATCAGCTGCGAAGCAAGATGGTTGCTGAGCTTTTCCTGGCTCTGGCCAAAAAGCTGACAGCTCGCCAGGTTGGTACGCTCAACTTTGCCTTTCAAATCCAATGATAAAAAGGGCTCGGGCATCGCTTCGAGCAGTGCGCTCAGCGCCAAATGCTCACGCTCAGATGGCATCCACGGCACGGTACGCACATCCGTAACGCCAGCAATACGGCGGATTTCTGCCATCAGGCTGCTAAAGGTATTGAATTCGATTTCGGCAAAATTGAGATAAATTCGTCCAATGGGATCGATATCGATGCCGCGTAAATCAATGTCACGCAAAACAAGGAGATCGAGTAACTCGCGGGTCAGACCGATACGGTCCTGACAGAACACTTCCAGACGCATGGGAAATTCACTCTCTAAGCCAGTAGCTTTAAATAATAAGTCAGATATCGTCTGGCTGGAAGCTCGCTGTCAACAAATATTGACAGCGAGGTGTTTTTTTAGTCTTTTTACTGCGGCTTTTTGCTCAATGTCTCTTTCAACTGCCCGATCAGTTCACGGCGGAAATCCCCAAGCCTCGGTTTGTCATCATTTAGCCAGGGTAACGGACGACACAACTCCATCGCCTTAATCCCTAATCGCGCAGTCAGCAGCCCCGCACCAATCCCTTGAGCCGCTCGAGTGGATAACCGCGCAGCCAGATCCTGGGACATCGAGTCCATCCCAACTTCTCGTACCAGTTCACTAGCACCGGCAAAGGCCATGTTCAGCAGCACCAGACGGAACAGGCGCAAGCGGCTGTAATATCCGAGTTCAATACCGTAAAGCGTCGCAATGCGGTTAATGAGTCGCAGATTTCGCCACGCGATAAAAGCCATATCCACCAGCGCCAGAGGGCTGACGGCGATCATCAACGTGGATTCCGCCGCAGACCGGCTGATCTCCCGGCGAGCCTGGGAATCAAGAACCGGCTGGACGATAGAGGCGTAGAGCGAGACGATTTCGCGATCGCTCTGCGTTTCATGAATTGCGGCATACCAACGCTGAAGAGCGGGATGCGACTGATCAATGCCCGCCTGGCTCGCCAGTTTTTCACAAAAGGCGCGCCCTTTTCCGGTCGCATGGCTGTGTAATAAATCACGTGCCTCATCACGCTCATGCGCGCGCTGACGTAAACGCCACAGGCGACGCCATTCTGTCGCGACCGAACCAACACCCGCACCGATGATAAGCGCCCCGGCGGCACAACCGCCCAAAGCCACCCAGTCATGCGTTTGCCACGCATTCATGGTCCACTGAACGCCCTGACCGACAACGCTGATGCCGAATAACGTCAGCCCTGCCGTGACCATTTTTCGCCATAAGCTACGTTTTGGGCGTAGCGCTGCTTCCACGACAGCCTCTGCGGGTCCCTCATCAGAGAGCAGCTCTTCCGCCACGGCTGGCGCAAAGTTTTCGGCTTGCGGCCCGCTAAACGCCTGAGCCGCTTTAAAGGCTTCGGCCCGCTCCTGCTCCAGCGTGCCGGGAAAATCAATACGGGGCTTTAAGGGTTCCGTCATCGCAATTTATCTCCAATCAAAAACTCCAGCGCCGCATCCAGGCGAATGTGCGGCAACGGCTGGTCAACATTCATTATTTGTGGGCGGAACGCTTCAAACTGAAAACCCTGGTTTTGCCAGAAGGCTTGTCCCGGAAGACGCGCAGGGACTTCACCGGGATAAACCGTTAACGGTTCACCGTCGCTCAGACGGTTGCCGCGCAGCGCCGGGATTTTTTCGCCATTGACGTCAATCAGCCCACTCTGCGTGGCCTGTACGGACGCCAGACCGAGACAATCCATGCTGATTCCTTCAAACGCCGCATTTTGCCAGGCGTCCTGAACCAGCTGTTGCAGCAGCGCAACCATATTGGCATGTTGATCGACGGTCACATGATCGGCCTTGGTGGCAGCGAACAGCAGTTTATCGATGACCGGCGAAAACAGTCGGCGAAATAACGTGCGCTGCCCGTAGTGGAAGCTTTGCATCAACTGCGTGAGTGCCAGGCGCATATCGTTAAAGGCGTGCGGCCCGCTGTTAAGCGGTTGCAGGCAATCCACTAGCACAATCTGGCGATCAAATTTGAGGAAGTGATTTTTGTAGAACCCCTTCACCACTTTTTCGCAGTAATAGTTGAAACGCTCGCGAAGCATGCCGACGTTGGTGTTTTTATCGGCCATGGCCAGCTTTGATTCCCCCCAGGCATCAACATCAGGCCATGGGAAAAATTGCAGTGCAGGCGCCCCGGCCATTTCACCCGGCAGAACAAAACGCCCCGGCTGAATGAAATGCAGCCCCTCTTTTTTGCACTGGTGAAGATAGTCGGTCCAGGCTTGCGCGATCGCGGCCAGCCGATTCTCATCTGCAGGCGCCAATGGATCCAGCCCGGCGCACAGTTCCTGCCATTTTAGAGACCACTCCGCACGTTGGCCTTGTAACAACCCCGTCATCTGGCGAGACCAGCTCAGGTAATCCTGCGCCAACATCGGTAAATCAAGCAGCCATTCGCCGGGATAATCGACGATTTCAAGATAGAGCGTCGAGGTGTCCTTGAAATGGCGGAGCAAAGAATCATTCGAGCGGAACCGCAGTGCCAGACGAATTTCGCTCACACCACGCGTGGGGGTCGGCCATGAAGGCGGCGTGCCATAAAGCTGCGCCAGCCCTTCATCATAGGTGAAACGCGGGATGCCAAAATCGCGCTGCGGTACGCGTTTTACGCCGAGTAAACGTTCCTCGCGCGCAGCACTCAGCAAGGGCAGACGAGCTCCGGTATGCAGATTGAGTAACTGATTAACCATCGCCGTAATAAATGCGGTTTTGCCGCTGCGACTCAAGCCCGTGACCGCCAGGCGCAAATGGCGATCAACGCCTCTGTTAACCAGTGAATTCAATTCATTTTTAAATCTCTTCATCGCCATCCTGTTTTGCCCCGAAGACTGTCGATATTGACTTCAGAATACAATAAATTGGGGCAGATCGTTGATTTTCAATTCAATCTGGCTGTCATTCCCCTTTTTTCTGCCGTAATATAATAAAATTCCCGCTACGATGGAGTTGTCAGGTGTATGTCACCCACAATTTATGATATTGCACGTGTTGCCGGCGTTTCAAAATCAACCGTGTCCCGTGTTCTTAACAAACAAACGAATATCTCTCCTGAAGCACAAGAGAAAGTGCTAAAAGCGATCGATGAATTAAATTATCAACCCAACAAACTCGCCCGCGCCCTCACGACATCGGGTTTCGATGCGATCATGGTTATTTCCACCCGTTCGACAAAAACAACAGCCGGTAATCCATTCTTCTCAGATGTTCTTCACGCGATAACCGCTAAAGCAGAACAAGAAGGCTTTGATGTTATTTTACAGACTTCCAAAAACAGTGAAGATGATTTACAGAAATGTGAAAGTAAAATTAAACAGAAAATGGTGAAAGGCATTATTATGCTGAGTTCACCCGCCAATGAAGCCTTTTTCCCAAGACTTGATGCGCATGGAATTCCGGTTGTGGTTATTGGCAAAGTTGAAGGTGACTTTACGAATATTTTTTCAGTAGATACGGATAACTTCCATGACAGCATGATGTTAACCGAAAAATTTATTAAACAAGGCTATCGTGATATCGCTTGCCTGCATGCTCCGCTTGAATATCTCGTCTCAATTGATCGACTAGCGGGTTATAAAATCTGCCTTAAGAATAATCATATTGCGTTCAATTCTGATTGGGTTGTAGACGGTGGTTATACGCATGAAAGTGCGCTGGATGCCGCCTGTAAATTACTTTCCGCTGCACATCCTCCTCGCGCTGTATTTGCTACAGACAGTATGAAATTACTGGCGCTGTATCGCGCTGCGGATGAGTTAAATCTGATGATACCTGAACAACTTGTTGTTGCCGGATACACCGATCCCATGCTGTCACTGATTTTGACACCCGCCCCAAGTGGTTTTGATATTCCGACGCGAAAGCTTGGTGAAGAAAGCTGCGATGTATTATTTAAACGGATCGCGGGTAAACCCGCACCGCAGCGCGTGATCGTAGAAACCCATTTCACCCAGACTGCCTCTTTAGCCTGAATCCAGGGGCATATTGCCCCTGGCAATGCTCACCTAAAATGCGTAATTCACACCGACGCCAGCATAGTGGAATCGGTCGTTTTTACCTTCATCATGGTTTTGCCATTCGTAGGCATATTCCAGCGTCATTGAGAGGCCGTTGGCGAAATCATACGCATACAGCATGCCCAAACGATTAAAGTCATGTCCTTCACGTTCAGGATCGTCCTGCCAGTCCCAATTTGACCAGCGATCCAACCCAATGCGGGTATAGGGCGTCAATGTGGTTTGCCCCATCGCAATAGGCAGATAAGCACGAATTTCCTGTGTGGAGAATTCCCCATTATTACGACCACCGTCAATATTGAAGCCGCGTTCTAAATAGTAATTTGTTTTAAAAGAAAACGTTTTATTAATCGTCCAGGTAAATCCTGTTTCAGTCTCAACACGACTATCGGAATAGCCTGTCTTTTCGAGATCGTTTGCAAACTGATACATTGCGAACCAACCGTTAAAGCGCCAGTTATCACTCAGTTTGAGATCCCAGTCAGGTTGGATTTTGTAGCGTTGCATATTTGCACTACCGTCTTTTGCACCATGCTCATCTTTAAAATGATAACCATAATTGCGGAATCCCCCTGTCAACCCAAGCGTAAAGTCGTCACTGCCAATAAAGCGATAGCGTAACTCGAATTCCGGACGATCAAAATAGGTCCCTCGGGTCATGCTACTGTAATCAACGGGTCCTTCCTGATACATAGCAAGTGAGACCGTCCAGGCATCGTAGGTGGCATTAAACCAAACGGAAGGCTCATATAAACCATCTTTATCATCACCCTGTCCTTCGACATTTTCGATTTCATACATCGCGCCAATATTAAAATCCCATTTTTTAACGGCCTCTGATGCCTGGGCGTTCGTCATTCCTGCGCATAATAAAAGCGCAGCACTTCTCAGTAGAGTACTCATCAATATATTCCTTTATAAAATAAGAACAACAACATCTGGAAATACTTTCCAGTCACTGACTATTTTTATCTTATGGCAATTTCCGTATCAGCATCGAAGAAATGACTTTTATCCATTTCAAACTGAATTGCCAAATTATCCCCAGAACGATAATCCTGTATTGTGCCTGCGCGAAGTACTAACTCGTGACCTCCGACATTGGCATAAAGCATAAACTCCGCGCCCGTGAGCTCGGCCACGCTCACTTTCGCGGGTATAACGGTAGCGCACTCTTGCGCGGTTATTATATTTTCAGGCCGAATACCTAACACGACAGCTTTACGCTGATAGCCCATCGTATTAAGCGTCGCGAGTTTTTCTTTGGGTATTTCGAGGCGCAACGTTTCGGTGACGAAATAGTCGCCATCTATTGCACCACGAATAAAGTTCATGGCTGGCGAACCAATAAACCCGGCAACAAACATATTGGCCGGTTCGTTATACACCTCCTTTGGTGCCCCCACCTGCTGAATAATCCCGTCCTTCATTATCACGATACGTGTTGCCATCGTCATGGCTTCGGTCTGATCGTGCGTCACGTAAATCATGGTGGTATTCAGTTTCTGATGAAGCTTGCTAATTTCTGCCCGCATCTGCACGCGTAGCTTCGCGTCAAGGTTTGACAGCGGCTCATCCATCAGAAACACGCCCGCTTCCCGCACGATGGCACGACCCAGTGCCACACGCTGGCGCTGACCACCAGAAAGCGCGCCCGGCTTGCGCTTCAGATAGTCACGTAGTCCCAGTATTTGCGCGGCCCAGCTGACGCGCTCCTCAATCACTTTCGGCGCGATCTTTTGCATTTTGAGACCAAACGCCATGTTGTCGTAAACCGTCATGTGCGGGTACAGCGCGTAGTTCTGAAAAACCATGGCGATGTCACGCGCCTTGGCGGGAACATCATTCATCACCACATCCCCGATCGTCAGTTCGCCTGCGCTAATCTCTTCGAGACCGGCAATCATGCGTAGCGTTGTGGATTTACCGCAGCCTGATGGCCCGACAAAAACGATAAATTCTTTGTCAGCAATTTCGAGGCAAAAATCCTTCACCACATGAACCTGGTTATCATAGATTTTGTGGATATGTTTTAGAGATAGCTGAGCCATTTGGTCCCCTTATAAGCACACATGTGGGCCACGTTTCGCGTCCCAGAAATCGGACAAACGCTGCCAGGTCAATTCATCCGTTGAAGAGAGTTTTAAACCGGCATCGGTGAGATCGTCTCCGATGCCGACAGAGAGCATTCCAGCGGCATTGATGGCCTCAATTCCCGCCTGTGCGTCTTCAATACCCATTGCCTGTGCCGGAGTGATACCTAAACCCCGACAAGCCGAGAGAAAGATCTCTGGATGGGGTTTTGAGTGCTGAATGAGTGAAGCATCCGCGCAAAAATCAAAAGCATGAGTAATGCCAAGCGAAGCAAGAATCATCGGGGCATTGAGCGATACGGAGGCCAGCCCAATGCGCACATTGGCGGCCCGTATATCGGCAAGAATTCGTGCAATTCCCGGCAAAAGAGAACCGCTGTTTAGCCCGCGTAGAGACTGCACATAGAGCTCATTTTTGGCCAGCGTCAGTCGATAGCACTCCTCGTGGCTAAAGGTATTTTCCAGCCCGCCGTGACGCAAAATTCGCTTTAGCGAATCCACACGGCTGATTCCCTTTAGTCCAGCGTTAAAGCTTTCATCAATCGTGATACCTATTCTTGCCGCCACTTCCCGCCATGCAAGGAAGTGCAGGTGAGCCGTATCGGTTATTACCCCATCCAAATCAAAAATGATGGCCTTGAGCATCATACCTCCCCGCAAGTGGTAGCGGTCCCACGAGCAACTAAATAAAAGTCATCCACTGTGAACGTATGGCTATCTATAATCGTCAGCGTTTTGCCCCACACCGTCAGCGTGACGGGTTCGGTTGTGTTAACCACCAGAGTTTGATTTTCAACAATGATATTCAGATGGGCAGTCCGCCATTTAAGGGGGAATTGCAGCCGTTGCCATTGGCCTGGCAAGCGAGGTGAAAGATGCAATTCACCATCAACGATCGTTACCCCAGCGAATCCCTGAATAACGCCTGACCAGATATACGCATCCTCTTCAACAGGAACCTGTTTGATTCGGATTAAAGGGTTCTCTTTCTCGAATCGTTCTATTAATTGAGAAATAACGGCTTGTCTCTCCTGCTCTACAGAAGAGTGCATAAATTCGATGGTCACAACGGTGTTATTATCATCCCGACAGCCGGATAATAGACCGCACGAAACCAGCGCCGACATCAGCACAATATTGGGAATCTTCATGTTTTTATTATTCCTTTAACAATGTTTAATCCACATCACCTGCCATGGATTGAGTGTCAGTAGACTATTGGTTATATTGGAACCTGTTAAGAGTTCCACTCCATAAGGTATATCGTCATAAAGAGTTTGCACTCTATTCTGAAAATTAAAAAAGGCTGTTAATTTCTCACCACCCGCAGAGATTCGCGTTATTTTAAGCACATGTTCATTTGGTATTGAGAAATTAGCTTTACTGTCTGGATGGAATACGCACTGTTGACGTCGAATAGCAATCATCCTGGTCAACACATTATAAATTTTAGTGCGTAATTGAGATGCATCTTCCAACTCTGCATCAATTTCTCCAGCCTGAAATTTACGACGATTTATCGCGCGATTGTAACCCAACCGTTCAACGCCATCATAATCATTGCGCGAGCCCAAAATACTTTGAATATAAATAGCCGGTACGCCGGGAAAACTTAATAACAGCGCATGGGCCAGCACAAACCTGGCGATACGTTCATTATCGTGACAGTTTTGAGGCGTTAACGCATCCAAATACGTGACGTTAATTTCATATGGGCTACGTGTGCCATCAGGATTATTTTTCCAGTTGACTCTCGCACCTTCATTTTGCAGTTTTTCGACCAGCGTCAGAATGTCTTCTTCCGGTAAAATACCGCGTAATGGGTTTAACCCTATACCGTCGTGGGAAGCGAGAAAGTTAAACCAGGTCGTCTCGGTTGAAGGCAACTCAAGCGTTTGCGCCCACTGACAAAGCGCGTGCACATTTTCACTGTGAATGCTGTGGAGCACGAGTGGCGGCAATGAAAACTGATACACCATTTGCGCTTCATTTGACCCACCACCAAAATAGGAAATGTTGTCTTTGTGCGGGACATTCGTTTCCGTGATGATCACCGTACCCGGCGCGACCGCTTCAGTGATAGCGCGGAATAATTGGATCAGCCGGTGTGTATTTTCCAGATGCAGACAGGTTGTGCCCGGCACTTTCCACATAAAGCCCACCGCATCAAGCCGGATGTAATCCGCCCCTTCAATGAGATAGTGCAGCAGGACATCAACCATGGCGATGAGGACCTGCGGACTGGCAAAGTTCAAATCAATCTGATCTTCACTGAACGTCGTCCATAAATGGCGGATTGAACCATCCGCCAGCGTAAACGGCGTTAAAAGCGGCAAGACTCTGGGGCGCGTGACGGCGGATAAATCAGTATCGGGATCAACTGCAATAAAAAAGTCTTCAAATCCCGGATTTTGATTCAAATAGTTTTCAAACCACTGACTTTTTGCCGACATATGATTACAGACAAAATCAAACATGAGATGAGTTGATTTTTTTAGTTCTGCTACATCTCCCCACTCACCTGTTTTCGCCGCAACTCGGTGATAATCCATAACAGAAAAACCGTCGTCAGAAGACCATGGGTAAAACGGTAATAGATGGACATGCGAAAAGTAAGGTGACAGCCAACGATTATAGAACCGCGTCAATATTGGTAATGCATTTTGGTCATTTTTTTGAAACTGATCGGCATACGTTATTAATACCACATCCTGCTCATCCCACTTCGATTTACGGGTACCAGTAATAAGGTTTTTTGCGTTCTTAATATTTTCAGAAAGGATTTCATAGTGTCCTAAAGAAAATGACTCTCCGTAGATGAGTCTAATAAGTTGCTCTATTTTATCGTCCATTGAATTTTCCATGGTAGCGGTCCCACGAGAGGCAATTTACGCTTATGGATTTTTTATGTCAATGCAATCGGAGGGGTTAAAAGAGAGGAAAAATAGAGCGTCAGTCAATAATGTGAGCTGTTGCAAAGAAAGGATGAAACTCGTGTTGTGTCGTACATAACGGAATTGCTGCTCTCTCGCAAAAGAAAGCAGCAATTAAATGTGAGGTCAGGATAAATAGCGGCGTGAGAAACGGTTTGCCACTTTCTTCAACAATGGCTCCAGCGCAACGGCCAACAGCATTCTGACGGGTTTACGGGCGATCGTTTTCACCGCCCAGCCCGCTACGCCTGCCGGGCCATAACGTAATGCTGTCAGTAAAACAAATTTGCCTGCGAATTTCAGGCCGGGTTTCATTTTCTGACCGGCCTGTTGCCAGTTTGATTTCATGTTATTTATCTCAGTTAGAGCTGACGAAAACGACTTCTGAGCGTAAAGGTGTCCGAGGTGACATAACGTTCCATTTCGCGCAGACGTTTCTCTCCGGCGGCCAGTTCAGCATCCACGGTGTCCAGCAGATCGCTGCTTGTAGGCGCTTCATCTGAATAAAGCGCACCGTCTGGGATAGGATCCAGAACAAAGGACAAAATGATGTAAGCCACCAAAGTAAAGAAGGCCAACCCAAAGAAAATCGACAGCACCGTTACGACGCGCACCAGCTTTACCGGAACATCCAGATAATGAGCCAGACCTGCGCAGACGCCGCGAACCATCCCCTGCTGGGGAATACGCCATAATTTTTTGTTCAGATTAAGTCCGGCCATTAACCATTCCTCCAGTTCGGATGCTCTGCGTCGAGAATGTCTTCCAGTGTCTGGATACGCTCGCGCATTTTTTTCGCCTCGTCGGTGAGCTGCATCAGGCGTTGCTGTTCACTTTGTGACAGATCGCCCCGAGCTGAACGGTTGCTGTAATGCAGCCATAACCAGATCGGCAGGACGAAAAGCACGAAAATGGTCAGGGGAATAGCCAGAAATAGCGCACTCATATGTACTCCTTGTCTTACGATGCGTTGCGGCACGCCAGGGTGCCGCTTCAATTATTATTGGTTGTCTTGCTTCATTTTTGCTTTGAGCGCGGCCAGTTGCTCACCAATAGCGTCATCCGCTTTCAGTTCTGCAAATTCCTGATCCAGCGTTTTCTGTTTGCCAAAGCTATGGCTTTCGGCTTCCGCTTCCATGTGATCGATACGGCGTTCGAAGGATTCAAAACGCGCCATCGCTTCATCAATTTTACCGCTATCAAGCTGACGACGAACATCACGAGACGAGTTAGCCGCCTGATGACGCAGCGTGAGCGCCTGCTGGCGAGCGCGCGTTTCGCTGAGTTTATTCTCCAGCTCCGCGATCTCTTTCTTCATGCGGGTCAACGTTTCATCCACCAGCGTGATTTCTTGCTCGAGCGTAGCAACGATATCGGTGAGCTTTTGCTTTTCGATCAGGGCCGAACGCGCCAGATCGTCTTTCTCTTTACGCAGTGCCAGCTCGGCCTTCTCTTGCCATTCGCTTTGCTGCGTGGTGGCCTGTTCAATACGGCGTGACAGCTGTTTCTTTTCGGCCAGCGCACGGGCTGAGGTAGAGCGCACTTCAACCAGCGTGTCTTCCATTTCCTGAATCATCAAACGCACCAGCTTTTGCGGGTCTTCTGCTTTTTCAAGCAGCGAGTTGATGTTGGCGTTCACGATGTCGGCAAAACGAGAAAAAATACCCATAATTCGAATCCTCACATTTCATGTGTCTGTTATCGGGCGATGCCCTGCTGAACTGATAATACAAATACCATGCCAACTTTATATCTTATTGATTTGTATGATTGTGGTTGATTTTGCCGCAACGAGAACCTACTCTCACTTGGTGAATATCGCTAATGAGTGGTTAATTTCATCATGACTGAATACAAAGACAATTTGCTGGGTGAGGCCAACAGTTTTCTGGAGATGCTGGAACAGGTGTCGCGGCTCGCACCGCTCAATAAGCCGGTATTGATTATTGGTGAGCGCGGGACCGGTAAAGAGCTGATCGCCAACCGCCTGCACTTCCTGTCTGGGCGTTGGGACGGCCCGTTTATTTCGCTCAACTGCGCAGCGCTCAACGAGAATTTGCTGGATTCCGAACTGTTCGGCCATGAAGCGGGCGCGTTTACGGGTGCGCAAAAGCGTCATCCTGGGCGTTTCGAGCGTGCGGATGGCGGGACGCTGTTCCTCGATGAGCTGGCCACCGCGCCGATGCTGGTTCAGGAAAAACTACTGCGAGTGATTGAGTACGGTGAACTGGAACGCGTGGGCGGTAGTCAGCCACTGCAGGTGAATGTCCGCCTGGTCTGTGCGACAAACGCCAATCTGCCGGAAATGGTGGCGGAGGAAAAATTTCGCGCTGATCTGCTGGACAGGCTGGCCTTTGATGTTGTCCAGTTGCCACCGCTGCGCGAGCGAAGTGGCGATATCATGCTTCTGGCAGAGCAGTTTGCGATTCAGATGTGTCGTGAATTGGGCCTGCCGCTTTTCGCCGGATTTAGCGACTACGCACGCGAAACACTGCTCAGTTACGCCTGGCCCGGGAATATTCGTGAACTGAAGAACGTGGTTGAGCGCTCTGTTTACCGCCATGCCAGCAGCGAAACTGAGCTGGACACTATCATCATCGATCCCTTCCACCGCAACGTTCCCGCCAAACCTAAACCCTCGCTTAATACGGATGCGCCTGCTTTGCCGCTCGACTTGCGGAAATTCCAGCATGTTCAGGAACAGCAACTGCTGGAACACAGCCTGAAAACAGCAAAATATAACCAGAAACACGCAGCTGAACTGCTGGGCCTGACCTACCATCAATTAAGGGCATTGCTCAAAAAGCATCAAATGCGCTGACATTATCAGCACTTACCCGCAGACATTTTTACGTAGCTGGGGTAAGTGCGATACACTTTGCAGATCGAATCTAAAAACCTTAAAAATTATGCGTCTGGTTTCATCGTCCCTGATTGCACTTGGTCTGTTTAGCCGCCTGGTCTTTGCTGCGCCTGAACCGACTACGCCTCCTGATATTCGCGACAGTGGTTTTGTCTATTGTGTGAGTGGGCAAGTCGACACGTTCAACCCGCAAAAGGCCGGTAGTGGCCTGATCGTCGACACCCTGGCCGCACAGCTTTACGATCGTCTGCTTGATGTCGATCCCTATACGTATCGTCTGGTTTCAGAACTGGCCGAGAGTTGGGAGGTGCTGGATAACGGCGCGACTTACCGTTTCCATCTGCGCAATGACGTCGCTTTTCAATCGACGCCCTGGTTTAAACCCACGCGTAAATTGAACGCTGATGATGTGGTGTTTACCTTCCAGCGCATTTTTAATCGCAATCATCCGTGGCATAACGTTAACGGTGGAAGCTTCCCTTACTTTGATAGTCTGCAGTTTGCCGACACGGTTAAAAGCGTGCGCAAACTGGATAATCACACGGTTGAATTTAACCTCACGCGCCCCGACGCCTCTTTTTTGTGGCATCTGGCGACGCACTACGCGTCTGTGATGTCGGCTGAATATGCAGCGCAATTGACGAAGCAGGATCATCAGGAATTACTCGACCGCCAGCCGGTCGGGACAGGTCCCTTCCAGTTGGCAGAATATCGCGCGGGTCAGTACATTCGCCTGCAACGCCATGAACATTTCTGGCGCGGCACGCCGTTGATGCCGCAAGTAGTGGTTGATCTGGGGTCTGGTGGTACGGGCCGATTGTCTAAACTGCTTACCGGGGAGTGCGATGTCCTCGCCTGGCCGGCCGCCAGCCAGTTGACCAGCCTGCGCGACGATCCGCGCCTGCGTTTGACCTTGCGCCCAGGCATGAACATCGCCTATCTGGCGTTTAATACCGATAAACCGCCGATGAATAATCCCGCGGTTCGTCACGCCCTGGCACTCGCTATTAATAATCAACGTCTGATGCAGTCGATCTATTACGGCACAGCCGAGACCGCGGCGTCTATTTTGCCACGCGCATCCTGGGCCTATGATAGCGACGCAAAAGTGACTGAGTACGATCCCGCAAAAGCGCGCGAACAGCTCAAAGCACTGGGTGCCGATAATCTCACGCTGCAGCTTTGGGTCCCGACGAGTTCACAGGCGTGGAACCCGAGTCCCTTAAAAACCGCAGAGCTGATTCAGGCGGATATGGCGCAGGTGGGCGTTAAAGTGGTGATCGTTCCCGTCGAAGGACGTTTCCAGGAAGCGCGATTAATGGACATGAATCATGATCTGACGCTTTCCGGCTGGTCTACGGACAGTAACGATCCCGACAGTTTCTTCCGCCCGCTTTTAAGCTGCGCAGCCATTCGGTCACAAACTAACTTTGCGCACTGGTGTAACCGGGAGTTTGACGCGGTTCTGCAAAAAGCGTTGTCCTCTCAGCAACTGGCATCGCGCATTGAAGCTTACGATGAAGCGCAGAATATCCTGGCCAAAGAGTTACCGGTTCTGCCCTTAGCTTCTTCGCTGCGCCTGCAAGCCTATCGCTATGACATTAAAGGCCTGGTGCTCAGCCCCTTCGGCAACGCCTCGTTTGCGGGCGTATCGCGTGAGAAAAAGGATGAGGTGAAAAAACCATGATTATTTTTACCTTACGTCGTTTGTTGCTCCTGGCGATTACGCTGTTCCTTCTGACGTTTGTCGGCTTTAGCCTGAGCTATTTTACGCCGCATGCGCCGCTGCAGGGTTCGTCGCTGTGGGATGGCTGGCTGTTCTGGTTTAACGGCGTGTTGCACTGGGACTTTGGCGTTTCCAGCATTAACGGTCAGTTGATTTCTCAACAGCTCAAAGAAGTTTTCCCGGCAACGATGGAGTTGTGCATTCTGGCGTTTGGTTTTGCTCTGATGGTGGGGATCCCGGTCGGCATGCTGGCGGGGATCACGCGCAATAAATGGCAGGACAAATTGATCAGCGCGATCGCCCTACTCGGCTTTTCGATTCCCGTATTTTGGCTGGCGCTACTGCTCACGTTGTTCTTCTCGCTCACGCTCGGCTGGCTGCCGGTGTCGGGGCGTTTTGATCTGCTTTATAACGTGAAAACCGTCACGGGCTTCGCGATTATTGATGCCTGGCTTTCGGATTCCATCTGGCGTCATGAAATGATCATTAGCACGCTGCGACACATGGTATTGCCGGTGTTGACGCTGGCCGTTGCGCCCACGACGGAAGTCATCCGCCTGATGCGTACCAGCACGATTGAGGTCTTTGATCAGAACTATGTTAAAGCGGCCGCCACGCGCGGTTTATCACGACTCACCATTTTGCGTCGTCACGTTTTACACAACGCACTCCCGCCGGTCATTCCAAAACTGGGACTGCAATTTTCTACCATGCTGACGCTGGCGATGATTACTGAGATGGTCTTTAGCTGGCCAGGACTTGGGCGTTGGATGATTAACGCGATCCGCCAGCAAGACTACGCGGCTATTTCGGCGGGGGTGATGGTGATCGGTTCGCTGGTGATCATCGTCAATGTTATTTCCGATATTCTGGGCGCTATGGCTAACCCGCTGAAACATAAGGAATGGTATGCCTTACGATAGCGTATACAGGGAAAAACGCGCTCCCGGTGTGGTGCGCACCGTGTGGCGCAAATTCTATGGCGACACCACGGCGATGATCGGCCTTTACGGCTGCGGTGGTCTGGCGTTGCTGTGCATATTTGGCGCGTGGTTTGCCCCTTATGGGCTCGATCAGCAGTTCCTTGGCTATCAACTGCTGCCCCCTTCATGGTCGCGCTATGGCGAAGTTTCCTTCTTCCTCGGGACCGACGATTTAGGCCGCGATGTGTTGAGCCGCCTGTTGAGCGGTGCAGCCCCGACGGTTGGCGGCGCGTTTGTTGTGACGTTTGCCGCCACCGTATTTGGTCTGGCGCTCGGGATTTTTGCCGGGGCGACGCACGGCCTGCGCTCGGCGGTACTGAATCATATTCTGGATACGCTGCTGTCGATCCCGTCGCTGCTGCTGGCCATTATTGTGGTCGCCTTTGCCGGGCCGCATCTTACTCACGCTATGTTTGCCGTCTGGCTGGCACTGCTCCCGCGCATGGTGCGCTCGGTTTATAGCCTGGTACATGACGAGCTGGAGAAAGAGTATGTGGTCGCGGCTCGCCTCGACGGCGCAACGACCATGAACATTTTGTGGTTTGCGGTGATGCCGAACATTGCCTCTGGGCTGGTGACGGAAATTACGCGTGCGCTTTCGATGGCAATTCTGGATATCGCCGCGCTCGGTTTTCTCGATCTTGGCGCGCAACTCCCCTCCCCGGAATGGGGCGCGATGCTCGGCGACGCGCTGGAATTAATTTATGTTGCGCCGTGGACGGTGATGCTGCCAGGTGCTGCAATTATGGTGAGCGTGCTGCTGATTAACCTGCTGGGCGATGGTATTCGCCGCGCAATCAATGCGGGGGTGCAATAATGCCGTTACTGGATATCCGCAATCTCACTATCGAATTCAAAACTTCCGAAGGCTGGGTGAAAGCCGTAGACCGCGTGAGCATTACGCTGGCTGAAGGCGAAATCCGCGGGCTGGTGGGTGAATCTGGCTCGGGTAAAAGTCTTATCGCCAAAGCCATTTGTGGCGTCGCGAAAGATAACTGGCGCGTGACGGCAGACCGCATGCGGTTTGACGATATCGATTTGTTACGGCTGTCACCGCGCGAGCGCCGCAGGCTGGTGGGTCACAACGTGTCGATGATCTTCCAGGAGCCACAATCCTGTCTCGATCCTTCGGAACGTGTCGGCAAACAGTTGATGCAGAATATCCCAGGATGGACCTATAAAGGCCGCTGGTGGCAGCGCGTCGGCTGGCGTAAACGCCGCGCCATTGAGCTATTACACCGCGTCGGGATTAAAGATCACAAAGACGCGATGCGCAGTTTCCCGTATGAATTGACCGACGGTGAATGCCAGAAGGTAATGATCGCCATTGCGCTGGCCAATCAGCCACGCATGCTGATTGCTGATGAGCCGACAAACGCCATGGAGCCAACTACCCAGGCGCAGATTTTCCGCCTGCTGACGCGCCTTAATCAGAACAACAACACCACCATTTTGCTGATCAGCCACGATCTGCAAATGCTGAGCAAATGGGCGGATAAAATTGACGTGATGTACTGCGGACAAACGGTAGAAACCGCCGTCAGTGAAGATCTGGTGTATGCCCCGCATCATCCGTATACCCAGGCGCTGATCCGCGCGATTCCTGATTTTGGCAGCGCGATGCCGCATAAAAGCCGTCTGAATACGTTACCGGGCGCGATTCCGTTGCTGGAATCGCTGCCGATTGGCTGTCGACTGGGCCCCCGCTGCCCTTACGCACAGCGCAAATGCATTGAAACGCCTCGATTAACGGGTGCTAAAACGCATCTTTTTGCCTGTCATTTCCCGCTGAACATGGAGAGAGAGTGAAATGGTCGAAACATTGCTTGAAGTGCGCAATCTCAGTAAGACCTTTCGCTATCGCACTGGCCTGTTTCATAAACAAACCGTCGAGGCGGTAAAACCGCTCAGCTTTACCCTGCGCGAAAAGCAAACGCTGGCCATTATCGGCGAGAACGGTTCCGGTAAATCGACGCTGGCGAAAATGCTCGCTGGCATGGTTGAACCGAGCGCAGGCGATGTGCTGATCGACGATCACTTTTTGTCGTTTGGTGACTATTCGTTTCGCAGTCAGCGCATTCGTATGATTTTCCAGGATCCGTCAACATCATTGAATCCGCGACAGCGCATTTCGCAAATCCTCGATTTCCCCCTGCGGCTGAATACCGATCTGGAACCCGAGGAACGCCGCAAGCGCATCATTGAAACGCTGCGGATGGTGGGTTTGCTGCCCGATCACGTCAGCTATTATCCACACATGCTGGCACCGGGGCAGAAACAGCGTCTGGGGCTTGCACGTGCGCTTATCCTGCGCCCGAAGGTGATTATCGCCGATGAAGCGCTGGCCTCGCTGGATATGTCGATGCGTTCGCAGCTGATCAACCTGATGCTGGAGTTGCAGGAGAAACAGGGTATTTCTTATATCTATGTGACACAGCACCTGGGAATGATGAAACATATCAGCGACCAAGTTCTGGTGATGCACCACGGTGAAGTGGTCGAGCGCGGAAGTACCGCTGATGTGTTGGCTTCCCCGCTTCACGATCTGACGAAACGACTGATTGCCGGTCATTTTGGCGAAGCCTTAACGGCTGATGCATGGCGGAAAGATAAATAATAAAAGGCGGATAAAACCGCCCTTTTTGTCATCTCCGATTGTTATCATAGAGATGACAAAATGACAGGCAAATAGAATTTAACACTCCCCTCATTGACTTCCTTTTTTATTTTTCGTCTACGCAATAGCACGATTGTCTCATTCAACAGATCCGCAGTGTATTTTCGGATTCATAATAATGGTGCTACATGAATGTTTTTAGAGATAATTAATAAGTTGCCTAACCTTATTAATTGCGAACATAAAATGAATTCGACTCAACTCAATCCCGCTCTATTATCGTCTTCTTTGGATAAACCTCAGGACCATATTTTACGTTTAATCAAGACTCTGTCTCCCCATGCTCAGGTTGTGCCTGCGGACAAACTCCCCACGCTCGACTTTGTCAGAACCAATACTAAGCTGTGCTATTTGCTTGAGGAGGGTCATGTGATCATCAATCGCAGAGATGATGGTATGACCCTTAACACAGAGTCAGCCCCTTTCGTCTTTGGATTTACATTAAACAGCAAACTGCATCCGCGCCTGTGTATCCGACCCTCGCCAGACGCCGTACTTCATAGATTGTCACTTGAAAATGCCCTTCAAATTGTTGAAAAAGAGTCACTCTGGGAACCTTTGACCCAATTACTGATCTTCATCTCAGCACGCTTGTTCATACACTGTACAAGACTGTCACAATCAGGAATGTATGAAACAGTTCGCTCGCTTTTAATTGAGCTGATTAATGAATCGTCAAAAATCCGTCATGCTGAATCAACCTACAATTACATTCAAAACAGGTGTTTACTTTCCCGTAGCGGAATTATGTCTATACTTGCTTCACTTCGCGTTGGCGGACACATTGAGCTAGAGAATGGTAAGCTCATTAAAATCAATTACCTCCCTGAGAAAATATGATTTAAATCAACTCCTTTCTCACTTTTAAACATTGTAAATGTTTATCTGTTTATCTACTCTTATCATTACATGTTTTTTAGGTTTAATATTTATGGATGGAAAACCTTTGGAAACCCCTGCATTAAACCAACCATTCCCGTGGGCCAAACAATTGGTCGAGTCTTTGACGCCCTTTGCGCCCATAAAGTCCTATCGAAAAGGGATACGCCTGGGGCTCATTGAGAACGATGTTCCGGTGTGCCGTTTGATTCATTCAGGTTCAATTGAAATACACCGTTCTTCAGATGGTCTACTCATTGTCACGCTGCCAGCGCCAGGAATCATTGGTCTCGGCGTACATGACGCCTTTCTTATGACTGCTGAAACGTGCAAAGTCTCAACGCTGACCGTTGCTGACATGCAGCAGCACATTTCAGATAACGGCCTTTGGGAAATAGCGGCCCAACATATGATTGTTGTAACGAATAAACTTTATTCTTACAGCAAACAAATGAGTGCGCCCACCGCGTATGAAGTGATTCGTAACCAGCTAAGGGAACTGAGTCACGAACCCGCTCACTTTCGTGAACACGTCACGATTGAACGTTATATCCGCGATAAGACGCATCTCTCCCGAAGCAGCATAATGAAAATCTTGTCTGAATTAAAAACGGGCGGGTATATCGTCATTAAGGACGGGCGGTTATGCGAGATTAAGCATCTGCCCGCTAAATACTGACCACGTGGCGGGAGGTTGGATCAGTCCAGATTCTTTCTACTGGTATCATCCTGGCGTGTTATGTCGTTCTCTTAAAAGCTGCCACCTGAGGGCTCTTTTGAAATTCAGGTGACATTTCATCTGCATAGTGGGCTATAATTCTGCCCTGCTATCTATTTATTCTGGCTATGTGATTTCTAACTATATGAATACAAAGCCAAAGTAAGCAATGACTATAAGGATCAAAGCTATGGGTTTTCTTTCCGGTAAGCGCATTCTGGTAACTGGCGTCGCCAGCAAACTGTCCATCGCCTACGGCATCGCACAGGCTATGCACCGCGAAGGCGCTGAACTGGCGTTCACCTACCAGAACGACAAGCTGAAAGGCCGCGTTGAAGAGTTCGCCGCGCAGCTGGGTTCAAGCATCATTCTGGAATGCGACGTTGCTCAAGACGAAAGCATTGACGGTATGTTCGCTGAACTGGCAAAAGTATGGCCAAAATTCGACGGTTTCGTTCACTCAATCGGTTTCGCACCGGGCGATCAGCTGGACGGCGACTATGTGAATGCGGTAACCCGTGAAGGCTTCAAAATCGCTCACGACATCAGCTCTTACAGCTTCGTGGCCATGGCAAAAGCGTGTCGCACCATGCTGAATCCAGGCTCTGCTCTGCTGACTCTGTCCTACCTGGGCGCTGAGCGTGCTATCCCTAACTATAACGTTATGGGTCTGGCTAAAGCATCTCTGGAAGCTAACGTGCGCTATATGGCGAACGCAATGGGCCCAGAAGGCGTGCGTGTTAACGGTATTTCTGCAGGCCCAATCCGTACTCTGGCGGCTTCCGGTATCAAAGATTTCCGTAAAATGCTGGCGCATTGCGAAGCGGTTACCCCGATTCGTCGTACCGTCACCATCGAAGACGTGGGTAACTCTGCGGCTTTCCTGTGCTCTGACCTCTCTGCTGGCATCTCCGGCGAAGTGGTTCACGTTGACGGCGGTTTCAACATCGCGGCGATGAACGAGCTGGAAATTAAATAAGCTTTTTACTCTCTTCCCTCCGGGGAAGAGAGTTCCCCCTGTTTTGTGCCTGTCAATTCTTCGTTTTGCCTCTCGTTATTCCGTTCTGCTATTTGTTATCACCTAACAATATTTTTCCGCTCGTAAGCCATGCGCCAGGATATTGATCGCCATTTGAGATCAAGGAACGCACATGGAACAACGCCGTTTTTCCGGCAAAGGCCACTGGTATCACGAAACCCAGACAAATCATTGTCCGGATGACGTTCTCCCACTGGTTCCCGAGGCCGCTAATGTCGCCGATCGTTTTTTGCTCGATTTAGCGTTACCGAACGAAATTGTGACGCACTGTGAAAGCTGGTTAACCCCCTCGCTGGCTTTACGCGATCGGCTTTTCCCTCGTCAGGTTAATCTGAGCCGTCTCCATACGCTCAGCGCTTATGATCGTTTAAGCACCGCGCTAACGGTTGCCCAGGCGTGTGGCGTCCAGCGTTTATGTAATCATTACGCAGCTCTTCTGGCTCCTCTTCCAGGGCCGGACTCTTCGCGTGAAAGCAATCAACGTCTCGCCCAAATTACCCAATATGCTCGCCAGCTTGCCTGCTCACCTGACGTGATCAATTCCAGGGCGCAGCTGCAGCTTGATGAAGTGGGCCTGACGACTTACGACGTTATTCTGATCAATCAAATCATCGGTTTTATCGGTTTTCAGGCGCGCGTGGTTGCCGCGTTTCAGGCGTTGCTAGGACATCCCGTGCGTTGGTTGCCGGGCCATCACATTCCCCCTCATGCTCAAATCGATGATATCAACATGAACGAGTGGGCATCGATTATCCCTGGCGTAGAGTTACGCTACGCGAGCGCGCAGCAGCTGGAATCGCTTGCTCGCTGGCAATCAGAAGTCTGTCTCGGCGATCTCGCGCCAGTGCTGTGCCACGAGCCCGCATTACTGGATTGCTTAGGTGAGATTTTGACAAGTGGCATTAAGGATTTACCGGCGCACTACGCAAACCACCCGTCACTCCCGGGTGCTGTGGACTTACTCACACGCTCGCCCGACCGCTTCAGCGCCGCGCAACTGACACCGCTGATTGATGATGGAATTCCGGCTGCGGATGCCATTAATTTGCTCGCCTGGACCGCTTTTTGCGGGTGGCTTAACCGCCTGAAAATCGCGTTGCGCGCGGGCGAATAACCTTACTGATTACCTAAAGAGCGCTTGCTGTACCAGGCAGAATCGCGTAAAACTGTCAGCCGCTCAATGGCCACGAAAATAGAACACTATGCTTCAGGACAACCCGCTGCTAGCGCAGCTTAAACAGCAACTGCATTCCCAGACGCCGCGTGCAGAAGGGGTCGTAAAAGCCACGGAAAAAGGCTTTGGCTTCCTGGAAGTCGACGCGCAGAAAAGCTACTTCATCCCGCCTCCGCAGATGAAGAAAGTGATGCACGGCGATCGTGTGACGGCGGTTATTCACACCCAAAAGGATCGTGAAACTGCCGAGCCAGAAGAACTTATCGAGCCTTTCCTGACCCGCTTTGTTGGGAAGGTCCACAAAAAAGACGACCGTCTTTCTATTGTTCCAGATCATCCCCTGCTGAAAGATGCGATTCCTTGCCGTGCAGATCGCAACTGCGAGCACGATTTCAAAGAAGGTGACTGGGCCGTTGCCCAGATGCGTCGCCATCCCCTGAAAGGCGATCGCGGTTTCTATGCCGATCTGACCCATTTTATTACCTACAGCGACGACCATTTCGTCCCGTGGTGGGTGACGCTTGCGCGTCATAACCTGGAAAAAGAAGCGCCAAACGGCGTGGCGACCGAAATGCTGGACGAAGGCCTCGAGCGTCGCGATCTGACGGCGCTGAACTTTGTCACCATCGACAGCGCCAGTACGCAGGATATGGATGATGCGCTGTATGTCGAAGAAGGTGCTGACGGCAAACTGCATTTGACCGTGGCGATTGCCGATCCGACCGCCTGGATTGCAGAAGGCAGCAAACTGGACGATTCGGCGAAAGTCCGGGCGTTTACGAACTATCTGCCGGGCTTTAACATCCCAATGCTGCCCCGTGAACTGTCTGACGATCTCTGCTCACTTCGCCCGAATCAGATTCGCCCGGTTCTTGCCTGTCGTATGACCATCGCCGCAGATGGCACGATTGAAGATGACATCGAATTCTTCGCTGCCACTATCGAATCTAAAGCCAAACTGGCCTACGACGATGTTTCAAATTGGCTGGAAGGCGCAGGCAATTGGAAACCAGAGAGCGAGGCTATTGCACAGCAAATCACGCTGCTGCAACGCGTGTGTCTGAGTCGTGGCGAATGGCGTAAAACTCATGCGCTGGTCTTCAAGGACCGCCCTGATTATCGCTTCGTTCTGGGCGAAAAAGGGGAAGTGCTGGACATCGTTGCTGAACCACGCCGCATCGCCAACCGCATTGTGGAAGAATCGATGATTGCTGCCAACATTTGTGCGGCGCGTGTTCTGCGCGACAAATTAGGCTTTGGCATCTACAACGTGCATACCGGCTTTGACCCAGCCAACACCGAAGCGCTGGCTGCCCTGCTCAAAACGCACGATGTCCACGTCGATCCGCAGGAAGTGCTGACTCTGGAAGGATTCTGCAAACTTCGTCGTGAACTTGACGCGCAACCGTCAGGTTTCCTCGACAGCCGCATTCGTCGCTTCCAGTCGTATGCTGAAATTAGCACCGAACCGGGCCCGCACTTTGGTTTAGGCCTTGAAGCGTACGCGACATGGACTTCCCCAATCCGTAAATACGGCGACATGGTTAACCATCGTCTGCTGAAAGCGATTGTGAAAGGCGAAACCATTGCGCGTCCGCAGGATGAAGCCACTGTACAGATGGCTGAGCGCCGCCGCCTGAACCGCATGGCTGAACGTGATGTCGGTGACTGGCTGTATGCGCGCTTCCTGAGTGATAAAGCCGGTACTGATACCCGTTTTGCAGCGGAGATTATTGATATCAGCCGTGGCGGTATGCGTGTCCGCCTGGTGGAGAATGGTGCTGTTGCCTTTATTCCTGCGCCTTTCCTGCATGCGGTCCGCGATGAACTGGTGTGTAGCCAGGAAAACGGTTCTGTGCAGATCAAAGGTGAAACGGTTTACAAGGTCACAGATGTGATTGATGTGAACATTGCGGAAGTCCGTATGGAAACCCGCAGCATTATCGCGCGCCCTGTCGTCTGATAACGTTTAAATGTCGGCTGTTTCCTTTCTGGAATAGCCGACATTTTTATTTCCCCCTAAATTACGCACGCATCACTCTTTGTTAATATTTTCCTCCCGAACCCCGCAAAAACTATCACAATTATCTACAGTAAAAGAAAACCGTCGTCTTACGTGAAGGGAATTTTTATCCACTTATATCCTTTTTAGCGTTTCTCGTTTTATTATAAGAATTCAGGGAAAAACAATAAGTTCACTTCGGTTATGCCGCTGCATTACTACGGAAAAGTCGCATGCAGATGCATAATTTTGCGCTATTAAGCAGGTACTGGAGAAAGCATGATTGACGATATGGAGCAAAATTTGCTGTTTCGTTACATGGGCACCCACAGTCCCTGGTGGCGGTTGGCAGCGGACAGCAATGCTCTGCATCTGGCCGCAAGCGAAAATGCTGATATCACACAAGTGGTCGCCCTGAGTGACGAGCAAGCCGACATTGTTCGTCAGTTGACGGTGATCACCTCCAGCGTCACTATGACCCTTTCTCTTTATGGTGTTGATGTCCCGCTCCATCTCGTGGGCCGCAAAATCAATAAAAAAGAGTGGGCAGGCACCGCTTCAGCGTGGAATGACACCCCTTCTGTCGCGCGCGATCTGGTACAAAGCTTGTCCTTCGCCGAACAGGTGGTATCCGAAGCGAACTCCGTCATTGTTATCCTGGATCAGCACGGTAATATTCAACGCTTCAATCGTTTGAGTGAAGAATATACGGGCCTGAAAGAACAGGAAGTCATCGGACAAAACGTCTTTAAACTGTTCATGAGCCGCAGTGAAGCGGCCGCCTCTAAGCGCAACATCTCGGGTTTTTTCCGTAACGGCAGCTCGTATGAAGTGGAGCGCTGGATTAAAACGCGCAAAGGCCAGCGGTTATTTCTGTTCAGAAATAAATTCGTGCACAGCGGCAGCGGTAAAAATGAAATCTTCCTTATCTGCTCGGGCACCGATATCACAGAAGAGCGTCGGGCACAGGAGCGACTTCGGGTTCTGGCGAATACTGACACCATTACGGGCCTGCCAAACCGTAATGCGATCCACGAATTAATCAGCGACAGCATTTCTCAGCGCGGTGAAACTCAAGTTGGGGTGGTGTATCTCGATCTCGATAATTTTAAGAAGGTAAACGATGCCTACGGGCATATGTTTGGCGACCAACTGCTGCAGTCCGTCGCATTAGCCATTTTAAGCTGTCTGGATGAAGGCCAGGTGTTGGCTCGTCTTGGGGGCGATGAATTTATCGTTCTGGCTACCGACACGTCACAGAGCACGCTAGAGGCGATGGCATCGCGTATCCTGACGCGCTTGCGTCAGCCTTTCCGCATCGGTCTTATCGAGATTTATACCGGTTGTTCGCTTGGGATCTCCCTTGCGCCACAGCATGGTACGGATCGCGAAAGTATTATTCGTAATGCGGATACCGCGATGTATACGGCCAAAGAAAGTGGCCGGGGCAAGTTCTGCGTATTCTCGCCGGAAATGAACCAGCGTGTTTTCGAATATCTGTGGCTGGACACCAACCTGCGTAGAGCGCTGGATAAGGATCAGCTCTTAATTCACTATCAGCCCAAAATAACGTGGCGTGGCGAAGTCAGAAGCCTGGAAGCGCTGGTACGCTGGCAGTCGCCGGAACGCGGCTTGATTCCACCCCTTGAGTTTATCTCTTATGCCGAAGAATCCGGGCTGATTGTGCCTCTTGGCCGCTGGGTCATGCTGGACGTGGTGCGCCAGGTCGCGAAGTGGCGTGACAAAGGTATCAACCTGCGCGTCGCCGTTAACGTTTCAGCGCGTCAACTCGCCGACCAGACTATTTTCAGCGATTTAAAACAGGCGCTGAAAGATCTCAATTTTGAATATTGCCCGATCGATGTCGAATTGACGGAAAGCTGTTTGATTGAAAATGAAGAGCTGGCGCTGTCGGTTATTCAGCAATTCAGTAAGCTCGGGGCGCAGATCCATCTTGATGATTTCGGCACCGGTTATTCCTCTTTATCCCAGCTGGCCCGTTTCCCTATTGACGCGATTAAGCTCGATCAGGTATTTGTGCGTGATATTCACAAACAATCTATTTCCCAGTCTTTGGTGCGCGCGATTGTGGCCGTTGCTCAGGCATTGAATTTGCAGGTCATTGCGGAAGGCGTAGAGAGCGCGAAAGAAGACGCCTTTCTGACCAAGAACGGCGTCAACGAACGGCAAGGTTTTCTGTTTGCAAAGCCGATGCCCGCTGCCGCATTCGAGCGGTGGTTTAAGCGCTATCAGGCTAAAAAATTGCGCTAACTGGCTTTACGCACCCCGACAGCATTGTGGCGATTTTGCAGCATAACCAGGCGCTCCATATAGGCAATATCTTTTGGCTCCAGACAAAAAGCCGCTTCGACCCAGTCTTCGGTAATGTCCATCAGTTCACTGCGCGGCAGTTGCATGACCCGCTGCCGCGCACGCAGCATCGCCCTGACGCCATTGAGTTTGGGCTGTAAAGTATCGATAAACGTGCGGGTCGACACGTGGCCTTGTCCCGGCTCGAAAAGTACATCCACAAGCCCATATTGCTCATGCCATTCCGCGGTGTGCGATTCCCCTTTGTAGATAAGCTCCTCGGCTAGCTTCATCCCAGCGCGCCGCGCAACCAGCGAGTATCCTCCCATGCCGGGGAAGAGGTTAAACGCGATTTCCGGAAAACCTAACCGGGCATCACGCTGCGCCAGCACAAAATGGTGCGCCAGCGCCGCCTCAAACCCGCCACCGAGTGCGCTGCCCTCAACCATTGCCAACGTAATGGCTCCCGTATCAAAGCCTCGTGACGCCGCATGTACGCAGTCGACACAGGCGCGGGCGTAAGCACGTAACGCTTCGCGTCGGCCATTCTGGATACATTCAACGAAGAAACGGAGATCGCCTCCGGTATTGTACATATCGGGGACAAGCGAGCCTGTCACCCAAAAGTCCACAGCGTAACCAGATTGCCTGACCAGCCATGACATATTCATAATTTCTTCAATTAACGCATGATTAAAACAGGGACGTGGCTGGGCGCGGAGCAACATCCATAGGGTGCGTCTTTCTTCCTCGTAATATCCCGCGAGTTGTGTGAAACGTTCAGGGTCGGTGAACAGTTTACAGGTTGCTTGATCGATGACTGTCATAGTCTAAATCCTCATATAAAAAAGCGCGTTGCGCGCAGTTTTAGACTAATCCAGTGCCCATCGCCTCTGTATGCTGCGGGATAAATTTATCACTTTCATTTAGGTAATTTGGTTAGCGCATTTTTTCCCTTCTCTTTTGTTAGCAATTTCTGCATCATTGAAATTATTCACTTTTCGCTTGATGGGGAACTTCATGTCTGAGATTGACGCACAGAAAGTGGCGCAACGCATTGATACGGTGCTGGATATCCTGGTAGCCGGCGATTATCACTCTGCCATTCGTAATCTTGAGATTTTAAAATCCGAATTACTGGATCACACCTGCGCGGGAAATACCGCTGATTCAGCTCAGCCTAAGGCTCCGTGGGAAGTGTAATCCCCCTCATTTTAATAAGATTTATTTTTAACCAGCGGCGCAGGCCGTCTTAATATGGATGCTATGAATTCCCGACAACAACTTATTCTGCAGATGGTGATCGACAAAGGACGCATGAGTGTCGTCGAGCTCGCTAAAACGACCGGTGTTTCTGAAGTGACCATCCGCCAGGATCTCAACTTGCTGGAAAAGCAGAGCTATCTGCGACGTGCCCACGGTTATGCTGTCCCGCTCGACAGTGAAGATGTCGAAACCCGTATGATGAACAACTTCGCGCTCAAGCGTGAGTTGGCTGAGTTTGCAGCGTCGCTGGTCAATAATGGTGAGACCGTATTCATTGAGAATGGCAGCAGCAATGCCCTTTTGGCGCGCACACTTGCGGAACAAAAAGACGTCACCATTATTACGGTGAGCAGCTATATCGCCCATCTTCTCAAAGAGACACCATGTGAGGTAATTCTGCTAGGCGGTATTTACCAGAAGAAAAGCGAAAGCATGGTTGGGCCGCTGACTCGTCAGTATGTTCAGCAAGTTCACTTCAGCAAAGCGTTTATTGGCATCGATGGCTGGCAGGCTGAGACGGGGTTTACCGGGCGCGATATGATGCGTTCTGATGTTGTAAACGCTGTGCTCGAAAAAGGCTGTGAAGCCATTGTGTTGACCGACAGCTCCAAGTTTGGTGCCGTACATCCCTATACGATGGGTCCCGTATCACGCTTTAGCCGTGTGATTACGGATGAACGTCTGAGTGAGGCGCACCGCGAGCAATTACTCAGCGACGGCCTGATTGTCGATATTGTTAATAAAACTGCCTAACTCCCTGTACAACGCCCGTATTAGCGGGCGCCCCTTCTTCTGAGACAATTCCGAGCAATTCTTTAAGACTATTTACCTGTTGTTTAAAGGCTAAAAACTTAAAATTAATATTAGCGATATAACAGGAAGTGACTATCACCTGCGTGATTTTGTAACCACCTGCGCGACAAGGTTTCATGGAAAAAGATTCATAAGTATTCATATTGTCTATACTTAACAAACTTATTCCGTGAATCGATTATTCAGGAGAAAGTATCATGAGCTTAACAAGTAAAAAATTAACAGCAGCAGTTTTGGCAGTCACACTCGCAATGTCCCTGAGCGCATGTTCTAACTGGTCTAAACGCGACCGAAACACGGCGATCGGTGCAGGTGCTGGTGCCCTCGGCGGTGCAGTGTTAACTGACGGCAGCACGCTCGGTACATTAGGTGGTGCGGCTGTGGGTGGTATTATCGGCCACCAGGTGGGTAAATAATCTCTTATATTGCCGTTGCAATATTATTGGATTATTTCAGCGTGAAGTTGTTTGACTGACGCACATACAAAAAGCCACGGCATCTGCCGTGGCTTATTATTTATCCGCCCGCGAGTTTGACTTTCATCCCTTTCGCTTCAAGCAGCGACTTAATTAAATCGCGATTATCTCCCTGGATTTCAATCACGCCGTCTTTGACTGCGCCCCCGCAGCCACATTTTTTCTTAAGTTCGGCTGCGAGCTTAGCAAGCATAGCGTCATCCGCGTCGATACCTGTAATTAAACAGACGCCTTTGCCTTTCCGGCCGCTGGTTTGACGCTGGATACGAACGATGCCGTCGCCTTTAGGACGTTGAACAACCGCTTTGGGTTCGTCAATTCGACCGCTGTCGGTCGAGTAAACCAGACGACTATTAGAATCACTCATCCTGTCACCTTGCCCAGTGAAGCGTTAATCGCTTTTAAGGTTAGCGCAGGGTCGGCAGACTGCGTGACCGGCCGGCCAATAACCATGTAATCAACGCCTGCCGCCTGCGCCTCTTCAGGGGTCATAATACGCCGTTGATCGCCCGCGTCACTGCCCTGCGGTCGAATCCCTGGCGTGACCAGCTTGAAGTTGTGACCCAAGGCAGATTTAAAGCGCACGGCTTCCTGCGCTGAACAAACCACTCCATCAAGCCCACAATTTTGCGTGAGGCGCGCAAGTCGCTCGGCGTGCTCAGCAGGTGACAACGTCACACCCAAATCAAGCAGATCGCTTGCTTCCATGCTGGTCAACACAGTCACAGCAATAAGCAACGGCGCATCTTTTCCAAAAGGAATGAGTGCTTCGCGAGCAGCCGTCATCATTCGCGCCCCACCCGATGCATGCACGTTGACCATCCACACACCCAGGTCTGCCGCGGCAGCAACCGCATGCGCAGTGGTATTCGGGATATCGTGGAATTTGAGGTCGAGAAAGACGTCGAAACCGCGTTGCTGCAGATCGCGAACAATTTGCGGGCCAAACAGCGTGAACATTTCTTTGCCCACTTTCAGACGGCAGTCACGTGGGTCAATAAGATCGACAAAGGCAAGTGCGCTATCGCGATTGTTATAGTCGAGTGCGACAACAACGGGAGATTCGGTAACTACGCGGGAAGAAGAGGATGCAACAGACGTCATGACCAGCCCTTTTCGTCTATGGGCGCCGCAGTTGGCGCGGGATAGATAAACGGCGAGCATTCTACCTGCCCGCACCGCAAATGAACAGAATCGTTTTCTTTTCCTGCCAGACAACCCACCGCACGATGCTGCCAGCATAAAATCAGACTCAATAGTATGTTGTAACTAAAGTGAGGTGTTTTAAAAAAAATCACTGCCCATCCAGACCGCGGATTGGCTTAATGGTTGACCACGCACGACATGAAGGACAATGCCAGTAAAGCGTATACGCGGTAAATCCACACTTCTGGCAGCGGTAGCGCGGCTTACTGCGCACCTGCTCACCTACCATGTCGCGCAGCACCATCAGGCTCTCTTTCGCGCGCCCTTCTTCCGCATCGTTAAGGTGGTAATCCATCAATTTGTGGAAGACACGCATGGTCGGGTGGCGCTGTAACTGGCGGGTAATGTAGACCTGTGCGGTGTCGTTGCCTTCGTGTTGCTCGACCACGTCTGCCAGCATTAATTCTGCCATTGCGCCAGTGTTTTCTTCCACGCAGCGACGTAAGAAGGCAACCCACTCATTCGGTTTGTCGAGTTGTTGATAGCACGTTTGCAACATTTCAAGCGTTTCACTGACCAGTTCTTTGTCCTGATCGATGACGCGTAACAGGCATTCAACCGCTTTGGCAAACTCACCCTTCGCCATAAACACGCGCCCCATCATGATGGAGATTCGCGCACTGTTACGATCGGCAGAGGCTCCCTTTTTCAGCAATGTCATGGCTTTTTCCATGTCATCGCTGGCCATCTGCTGCAAGGCAAGTTCACAGTAGAAATGCGCAATCTCGACACGCTGCTTATCTTTGCCCAGTTTTACCAGGCGCTCGGCGGTGTCGATGGCTTTTTGCCAGTCGCTGGTTGACTGATAGATTTGCAGGAGTTGTTGCAGAGCGCTGACGCGAAATTCTGTTTCATCGACCAGTTGGCTAAACATATCTTCAGCACGGTCATAAAGACCCGCAGCCATATAGTCACGGCCTAACTGCTGAACAGCTAACAAACGCTGATCGTAGGTCAGAGAAGCGCTTTCCATGAGCGTCTGGTGAATGCGGATGGCACGGTCAACTTCGCCACGCGAGCGGAACAGGTTTCCGAGAGTGAGATGGGCCTCAACGGTTCCGGTGTCCTCTTTGAGCATGTCGAGGAACAGGTCTACCGCTTTATCCTGTTGGTTACTCAGAAGGAAGTTTACCCCCGCGACGTAATCACGGGACAGCCGGTTAGCCTCATCCTGCTTTGTTTGTTGCGCACTTCTGCGGCCCATATACCAGCCATAGGCTGCGGCGACAGGCAAAAGCAGAAACAACAACTCCAGCATATTCGATTATTCCTTCGCGACTGGCATACCAGAATTCACTGGTACGTCGGTTGCAGGCGCAATTTGATTTTCAAGACGTTTAATTTTGCGTTCAGCGCGCGCAAGAGAAACACGAATTTTAAGCCAGAAGAGACCACAAACTAACCAGCCAATAGCAAACCCGGCGGCGAATAAAACAGCAAGTAAGCTCGATACGCGATACTCGCCCTGTGCCAGCAGATAATTAAAAGAAACCAGCTGATCGTTTTGCGCGCCCAATGTGACCGAAATGACAAAAATCGCCAATACCAGTAAGAAAATGAGTAAATATTTCACATTACTTCCCGTTATGTGGTTTAAGCGAATAAAGAATGTTCAATTCACCGCAATCAGCCCTATAAACTATCATTTTAGCCGCGAGCGTGGAATGGGAAAAGTTGTACGTCCTGTCTGGATTTGTGGGCAAAACGTCGATTTTCAACCCTGAGGGTCATCCTGCTGACGTTCTGCGATCTCTTTGTTCTCTTCCGGAGGCGGCATCAGAGGCCCACAAAGCCGCTGGGCAATCCAGGTTGCCAACGTCACCAACAGCCAGGAGATGAGCGTTGCCACCACCAGATCGCGCGGCCAGTGCATCCCAAGAAGCAGACGGCTGCCCATGACGGCCGTGGCCCATACGAGCAAAATAGCGATCGTTACGGTACGCCGACGTGGCCACAATAATCCGACCGCCAGTAAAGCCCAACTGGCTGCAAACATCGTATGACCCGACGGAAACGCAAATCCGGTCTCTTTTTGCCAATGATGACGTAAGAATTTCGGAATATCCCGTTCCTCGGCCAGCTGTTCTTTAACCAAGTGTCCTCGGTCTTTACGCTTTAAATTGTAGAAGGTCTCTACCGGAACATGATGCGATTCTTCAAGCCACACGACGAAAGGACGCGGCTCCTGCACCTGGTCTTTTACCCACGACTTAATGCCCTGCCCGGCGACAATCGCCACGCCGAGAATCACAAAGAGCATAATGGCCGGACGCAAACGAAAACGCAGACACCACAGGAACCAGGCGCAAAGCACAGCGTGGGTAATGATTCCCCAGGGCTGAGTGACCGTCTCGGTTATCCAGTAGAGCGCTTTCAGCCAACGCTCATGATTTCCTGGGGTCCAGCTCCAGCCTGATACCCAGACGGCAACGGGCATAATAAGTAAGATAGCGGCGCCAGCAGCCGTGCGGCGAGCAATTGAAAGCATGATGTCTCCTTTTTCGCTAAGCTCAACAATCATAACTGAAATTAATGCATTGCGGGAAAATGTCGGATTGTGCGTTTAACGCGCGGACAGTATGCCCTCAACTAGGTGAACACTCACAGCTTGTGGCAAAATAGCAGGATACGAAAGCCGAAGGGCGAAAGACACGAAACGTGTCAGCATTCTCTGGAGAATCACATGCAGCTTAAACGCGTGGCAGAAGCCAATCTGCCGACACCATGGGGCGATTTCCTGATGGTGGGTTTTGAAGAAGTGGCAACCGGGCAGGATCACGTCGCGTTAGTCTTTGGCGATATTTCAGGACAAACACCGGTACTGGCTCGCGTCCATTCAGAATGCCTGACGGGCGATGCCTTGTTCAGCCTGCGCTGTGATTGCGGCTTCCAGCTAGAAGCAGCACTTTCTCAAATTGCAGAAGAAGGTCGCGGCATCCTGCTTTATCATCGCCAGGAAGGTCGTAACATTGGTCTGCTGAATAAGATTCGCGCCTACGCGCTACAGGATCAAGGTTACGATACCGTTGAGGCTAACCATCAGCTCGGTTTTGCCGCTGATGAACGTGATTTCACGCTGTGTGCTGATATGTTCAAACTCCTGGGCGTCGATGAAGTTCGTCTGCTGACGAACAACCCGCGGAAAGTGGAAATTCTGACTGAAGCGGGGATCAATATTGTTGAGCGTGTGTCGCTGATTGTCGGACGTAATCCAAAAAACGAACACTATCTTGATACTAAAGCCGCAAAGATGGGCCATTTGCTTAGCGAATGATTTATGTTGCCCGGCAGCGCTAAAACTGCCGGGCAACGACGCTATTAATTCAGCATATTACGAATTACATAGTGCAATATGCCATCATTCTGGTAATACGTTAGCTCCGTTGCAGTATCGATACGGCAACGGCATTCCAGCATTTCCGTTTGACCATCAGCGCGCGTGAGTTGCACCTGAACGGTTGCTCCCGGCTTCACATTTTGCAGATCGCTGATATCAATTCGCTCTTCCCCGGTCAGCCCCAACGTTTTACGTGTGACGCCCTGCTGGAACTCGAGCGGCAAAATCCCCATCCCAATGAGATTTGAGCGGTGAATTCGCTCGAACGATTCGGCAATGACGACACGCACGCCCAGCAAACGAGGTCCTTTCGCTGCCCAGTCTCGGCTTGAGCCAGACCCGTACTCTTTACCCGCAATCACGGCTAAAGGCGTGCCTTCCTGCTGGTATTTCATCGCGGCATCGTAAATAGCGACGACATCGTTACCCGGTAAATGGCGCGTCATGCCCCCTTCAATGCCGGGAACCATTTCGTTGCGAATACGGATGTTGGCAAAGGTCCCGCGCATCATGATTTCATGATTGCCGCGACGGGAGCCATAGGAGTTAAAATCGCGACGCTCAACGCCGCGGCCCTGGAGATAGCGCCCTGCCGGACTGTCCGCCTTGATGCTACCCGCCGGAGAAATATGGTCAGTCGTCACGGAATCTCCCAGCATGGCGAGGATCCGTGCGCCGTGAATATCGACCAGCGGTTTTGGCTCAGCTTCCATATCGTCAAAGAACGGTGATAAGCGGATGTACGTCGAATCGTTCTGCCAGCCGTAAGTGTCAGACCGCTCCACTTCGATGGTTTTCCATTCAGGCGTGCCCTCAAACACCTCCGCGTATTCTTTGCGGAACATATCCGTAGAGACCTGCTCAACCGCGCGCGCAATTTCCTGAGCTGACGGCCAGATATCCTTCAGATAGACCGGATCTCCTTTGCGATCGTGTCCAAGAGGATCGGTCGCCAGATTGATGTTCATATTCCCCGCAAGGGCGTAAGCCACAACCAGCGGCGGCGACGCAAGCCAGTTGGTTTTCACCAGCGGATGGATGCGGCCTTCAAAGTTTCGGTTTCCTGAAAGCACAGCGCCCACCGTCAGATCGCCCTGCTTAATGGCCTGCTCAATAGGATCGGGAAGCGGGCCTGAGTTGCCGATGCAGGTTGTACAGCCGTATCCCACCAGGTTAAAGCCCAGTTCATCCAGATAAGGCGTGAGTCTGGCCTGAGCGAGATAATCTGAAACCACTTTTGAGCCAGGCGCTAACGATGCTTTTACCCACGGCTGACGCTTCAGTCCCAGCGTAACCGCTTTTTTAGCCAGCAGCCCTGCCGCCATCAATACACTTGGGTTCGACGTGTTGGTACAGGACGTGATGGCCGCAATGACCACGGCACCGTCAGGAAGCTGATACTGATGCCCGTTCATAACATAGTTGACGGGGTTGCGGTCTTTTTGCGCCGTATTGAGTTCCAGCTCGGTACTGGCCGCAAAGGCTTTTGGCACATCATTCAGCGAGACGCGATCCTGCGGACGTTTTGGGCCTGCAAGACTGGCTTCGACTTCATCCATGTCCAGTTCCAGAGTGCTGGTAAATACCGGCTCATCGCCCGGGTTGCGCCACATTCCCTGCGCTTTGGCATACGCTTCGACCAGCGCGACCTGTTCATCGCTGCGCCCACTCAGACGCATGTATTCCAGAGTCACATCATCGATCGGGAAAAAGCCGCATGTTGCACCATATTCCGGTGCCATGTTAGCGATTGTCGCGCGATCGGCGAGGGGTAATGAATCAAGCCCATCGCCGTAGAATTCTACAAACTTGCCCACAACACCGTGCTTGCGCAGCATTTGGGTGACGGTCAGCACTAGATCGGTGGCAGTGATCCCTTCACGCAGTTTGCCCAACAGTTTAAATCCCACCACATCCGGGATAAGCATCGAAACTGGCTGTCCCAGCATCGCCGCTTCCGCTTCGATACCGCCAACACCCCAACCCAACACACCCAGCCCGTTGATCATCGTAGTGTGGGAGTCGGTTCCTACCAGCGTATCCGGATAGGCGATCCACTCTTTATCCTGGAGTTCGCTCCAGACCGCTTTGCCAAGATATTCCAGGTTGACCTGATGACAGATTCCGGTGCCCGGTGGCACTACGCTGAAGCGGCTAAAGGCCTGCTGGCCCCATTTCAAAAAGACATAGCGCTCGTGGTTACGCTCCATCTCCAGACGGACGTTTTCTTCAAAGGCGTCATCATCACCAAAATGATCAACCGTCACCGAGTGGTCGATAACGAGATCGACGGGAGAAAGCGGATTAACTTTGGCGGTGTCTCCGCCCAGACGTTTGACGGCTTCGCGCATGGCAGCTAAATCTACAACAGCCGGCACGCCGGTGAAGTCTTGCATCAGTACCCTGGCCGGGCGGTAGGCAATTTCACGATCGGCATGGGCAGCGTTGAGCCAGCCCGCCAGCGCCTGAATGTCATCGGCGGTGACAGAGTCTTCATCCTGCCAACGTAAGAGGTTTTCCAGTAAGACTTTCAGTGACTTGGGTAATCGCGAAATGTCACCAAGTGTTTTGGCGGCCAGCGGCAAGCTGTAGTAATGATAGGTCTTGTTCTCGGCTTGCAACGTGTCCTTACAGGCTTCGCGTAGGGTGAACGACATAAGCTCCTCCTTAATTACAGGGATACCCCGACAATCATCGGGGCCGTAATTAAAGATAACACAAAGATGTCGTAACGTTTTGATAACAACCCAAATTGACAAATTGGGTTGTGGGTCAGCATTGAGATAAAACAAAAAACCTCGCCGCAGCGAGGTTTTAGATTTAGTTTAGGGCCAGCCAGATAAGCTGACACCAGAATAGAGTGGAGACGGTAAACGCGCCCATCCACGACCAGTATTTAACGTTTTGTAGAGTATTCATCATCGGACACCAGATATTCTATTTATTTGCTCGGTCGGGGTATAACCCGATTCTTTATTACTGATATGTATTTATTAAATAGTACAAAAGTGCACGCGGCATTGCCTGAAGGAACCCGGTTAACCCGGTATCAATTATTGTTTCTTTGGTTCGTCTTCTGCGAACGTATCAATAAAAGCTTGCTGCTGAGCAGAAAGCTTCCAGGATTCTGGAACGCTGGTTGAAGGCTCTTTACGCGCGGTAGGATTACTGTCACCTGGTTGACACAGTTTTTTCACCGGTTCGATACGCATTTGAGTTGCCATATTCATCCCCAATATTTCCAGACCAGTAACGCCACCACCACCCAGAACAGGGTGGAGCCAAGAAACACCGCCAGCCAGGCTTTACGCTTAAACGCGGAATCCCTCTGCGGTTCTTCACTTCCTGACGGCATTGCTAACCTCATACAATCGATTTCGCTTATCATTTTGATACCAAACAATCGGTACAACTAATCATGAGTTGAGATAAATCCTAAAGAAACTTTAGTCGAAAAGCTAGTGAATTTACGAACGTTTTCCAGGGAATTAGTTAATCTTTTGACCAGAAATAAATAATTGAAACGAGGAATTTGCGAAGTGGGAATTTACTTTCTACTTTTGTCGCAATTTCGCGACAGTTTTTACAATAAACCGGTAATGTTTATCCGGTTATATGTTCAGGGAGATGGAGATGATGATAATTCTAATTTAGCTTTAGGGCATTATTTCGGTATCTTCCCGGGCGGGAAGATACCGGATGTCATTATTTTTCCGGGAGCTTAATATCCTGGAACATTGCTTCAATATCTTCATTTGAGCGCAACGCGACGGCAGTATCGACAACATCACGCGTTAAATGCGGCGCAAAGCGTTGAATGAAATCGTACATATAACTTCTCAGGAATGTACTGCGACGGAAGCCAATTTTAGTCGTGCTGTGGCTAAAGACATCGTGCGCATCCAGACGAACCAGGTCGGGATCTGAAACCGGGTCTACCGCCATGCTTGCAATCACCCCAACACCGAGGCCAAGACGCACATACGTTTTAATTACGTCAGCATCCGTGGCGGTGAACACAATACGCGGCGTTAAGCCCGCACGATTAAAAGCTGTATCAAGCTCTGAGCGTCCGGTGAAACCAAAGGTGTAGGTGACCAACGGATACTGCGCCAGCTCTTCAATCGTTACCGATCCCTTCCCTGCCAGCGGATGATCCGGCGTCACCACTATCGAACGATTCCAGTGATAGCACGGCAGCATCACCAGATCGTCATAGAGGTGAAGCGCCTCAGTCGCGATAGCAAAATCAGCGTTACCTTTAGAAACCGCTTCGGCAATTTGCGTCGGTGAACCCTGATGCATATGAAGTGACACGCGGGGATAGCGCTCGATAAAGCCTTTAATCACCCCCGGCAATGCATAGCGCGCTTGCGTGTGGGTCGTGGCGATATAGAGAGACCCTTTATCAGGCCAGGTATGTTCGCCGGCGACAGATTTAATCGCATCAACTTTTGACAGTACTTCCCGGGCGATACGAATGATTTCCTGACCCGCAGGCGTCACCTGCGTCAAATGCTTACCGCTGCGGGCAAAAATCTGAATGCCCAACTCATCTTCCAGCATGCGGACCTGCTTACTGATGCCGGGTTGAGAGGTATAGAGACCTTCTGCAGTCGAAGAAACGTTAAGGTTGTGATTAACCACCTCAACGATATAACGAAGCTGTTGTAGTTTCATGCCAGACCATCCGATTTAGCGTACACGGGCAATCGCTTAATACGATTTAATAATAAGAAAGGAGTTAACTATAACCACTATATCATTTATAGCCTGACTGTATAGTACGGAACAAAAAATAATAAGCGCGCAATAAAAAAGGGCCGGAATCCCGGCCCTTCAAAGGTAAGTTGAGGTTATGAAAGATTATTTCTTACCTTCAACCCACTTTCCGTCAATAAAGAATGCTGACCATCCGGTCGCTTTACCTTCTTTCTCAGCAGACACATATTGCTGCTTCGTTTTACGGCTAAAGCGGACAACGGTTTTATTCCCTTCCGGATCCTGCTGTGGCGCGTCGGCCAAATAACGCAGTTTTTCCGGTAAACGATCGCGGAAACGATACAACTCTTCCACCAGCGGCGCACGGGTTTCGCGCGATTTAGGGAAGGTGTTCGCAGCAAGGAAGACCCCTGCAGCACCGTCACGCAGAACAAAATAAGCATCAGACTTTTCACACGGCAATTCTGGCAGCGGGACCGGATCTTCCTTCGGAGGAGCCACTTCACCGTTACGCAGTATTTTACGCGTGTTTTTACATTCTTCGTTGGTACAGGCCATGTACTTCCCGAAGCGCCCCATTCTCAGGTGCATTTCAGAACCACACTTCTCGCACTCCACGATAGGGCCGTCATAGCCTTTGATGCGGAACTCGCCCTCTTCGATCTCATACCCGTCACACGTTGGGTTATTACCGCAGACATGCAATTTACGCTTCGGATCGATCAGATAGCTGTCCATCGCGGTGCCACATTTCTGGCAACGACGCTTCGCGCGCAACGCGTTGGTTTCGGCGTCATCACCTTCCAGAACGTTGAGAACTTCGTTCTCTGGCACCAGATTAATGGTGGTTTTGCAACGCTCTTTTGGCGGTAAAGCATAACCTGAACAACCGAGGAACACCCCCGTCGTCGCGGTACGAATCCCCATCTGACGGCTGCAGGTTGGACAGTCGATGCTGGTCAGCACCATCTGGTTAGGCTGCATGCCCCCTTCTTCCGGATCTTTCTCGGCTTTTGCCAGCTGCTCGGTAAAATCACTGAAGAAACTATCCAGAACATTTTTCCATTCAGCTTGATGGTTCGCCACCTGATCCAGACGGTCTTCCATCTGCGCGGTGAAATCGTAATTCATCAGCTCGCGGAAATTAGCTTCCAGACGGTCAGTGACAATCTCCCCCATTTTTTCAGCATAAAAACGACGGTTTTCAGCGCGGACGTAACCACGATCCTGAATGGTCGATATGATCGACGCATAGGTCGACGGGCGACCAATACCGCGTTTTTCAAGCTCTTTAACCAATGAGGCTTCACTAAAACGTGCAGGCGGCTTGGTAAAGTGCTGAGCCGGAAGGAGTTCAGTCAACGAAAGCTCATCGCCTTTGTTTACCGGTGGCAAAATACGATCTTCATCGCCTTTGCGCAGCGCAGGCATTACTTTCGTCCAGCCGTCGAAGCGCAAGATGCGACCACGAGCTTTAAGACGGAAATCGCCAGCGCCGACGGTCAGCGTGGTGGAATCATATTTCGCAGGATTCATCTGACAGGCAACAAACTGGCGCCAGATCAGCTGATAAAGCTTTTGTGCGTCGGTTTCCATATCTTTCAGAGATTCGGAAACAACGGACACATCAGAAGGACGAATTGCTTCGTGCGCTTCCTGAGAATTTTCTTTGCTTGCGTACTGGTTCGCACTTTCCGGCAAATATTTCTTACCGAAGTTTTCACCGATGTAGTCACGCACCATGGTGACGGCATCCTGGCTCAAATTCGTCGAGTCAGTACGCATATAGGTGATGTAGCCCGCTTCATACAAACGCTGCGCCATCATCATGGTTTTCTTCACACCAAAGCCCAGACGAGTACTGGCCCCCTGCTGCAAAGTGGAGGTGATGAATGGTGCGCCAGGTTTGCTGCTGGTCGGTTTATCTTCACGCTCAACGACCTGATAACGTGCCTTTTCCAGTTGCGCAACTGCAGCCATGGTATGGTCGCGATTAACAGGACGGAACGGTTTGTCATTTTCGTGAGTGACTTGCAGCGGCAGCGCATCACCGGCAGGCGTGGTGACGTTCGCATCAATTTCCCAGAACTCTTCGGGTACAAACGCTTTAATTTCGCGTTCACGTTCGACAACTAAACGCACCGCAACAGATTGTACGCGGCCTGCGGAAAGTCCACGGGCGATCTTTTTCCACAGCAGTGGTGAGACCATATAACCCACAACGCGGTCCATAAAACGACGCGCCTGCTGGGCATTTACACGGTCAATATTCAGTTCGCCCGGCTTTTCAAACGCCTGACGAATCGCATTCTTGGTTATCTCGTTAAAGACAACACGGCTGTAACGTGTTTCATCACCACCAATGATTTCCCGCAGGTGCCACGCAATGGCTTCCCCTTCGCGGTCAAGGTCGGTTGCGAGATAAATGTGGTCAGCTTTTTCTGCGAGCTGCTTCAGCTCATTGACGACT
The DNA here is from genome assembly GCF_056490165.1 of Lelliottia sp. GFLA7. Taxonomy (NCBI): domain Bacteria; kingdom Pseudomonadati; phylum Pseudomonadota; class Gammaproteobacteria; order Enterobacterales; family Enterobacteriaceae; genus Lelliottia; species Lelliottia sp. GFLA7. Next base: position 271,218 of record NZ_JBWLAQ010000002.1, read on the forward strand.
TTTTCTTTGCCTGGAAGCACTTCGTACTGTGCTTCCCACTCGTGCCATGGATCGACACCCATACGGTTGACGAGCGCACTACGTTCATCCTTTTTAGGCTTTTTAGCCCCTTTGGTGGAGGTAGAGTCTGCGCTCTTTTTACTGGCTGAGCCACTGGTCGGCAAATCGCGGACATGACCAACGCTGGACTTAACCACGTAGTCATTGCCCAGATACTTATTGATCGTTTTGGCTTTTGCCGGGGACTCAACGATGACGAGAGCTTTACCCATATTCACCTTTACCTAATTTAATTCTTCCAGGAATACGCCGCACGTTGATTCCCCTTCCACTGGCGACGTGCTTTTTATATTGCATCGTTACCAGGGGATATCAACCCTATTTCTTACCAGACGCCGAAATTTGAACATCCAGGTGATTGAGATATCGGGCATTTTTACTTACATCAAAATGACTATGCGACGGACTTTCGGTCGAATGTCAAGCAATTCTGTTGCCAGATTGACGAAAGCGCACACTGTACCTGATAAAATCTGTTACGCAACTTTATTAGCATGCAAAAACAAATCACGCCAGCTTTGCCCCTGCGCTGTAGCCCCTCGATTTACAGGGAAAATTTGCCCATGGAGAGTGTCCGGCGTAGACTAAAGCCACTTTTTAAGGAGTGGAATATGCAGCAAAATAGCCAACCTATCGATCGTGAAACTTTGCTTATTGAAGCGAACAAACTGATTCGTGACCACGAAGATACCCTGGCGGGAATTGAAGCCACCGGCGTTGAGCAACGTAATGGTGTGCTGGTGTTCAGCGGTGAATACTTTCTTGATGAGCAAGGTTTGCCCACCCCCAAGAGCACGGCAGTATTTAACATGTTCAAATACCTGGCCCATGCGCTCTCAGAGAAATATCACCTGATCGATTAAACGTAAAACGCGAGGCAAATGCCTCGCGTTTCTTTTTAACGTCGTTTACAGCAGCGGCTTTTGCCCGCGCTGCAACCAGCGCAACAGAAGACGATCCGCGCTATCGGCGGCACTGTTCGTAAAGCGATCCAGCAGTCGTTTACGCTGAGTGAAACGCACGCCAACCAGTTCGCGCCCGTCCATTAAACTCAGTAGCAAATCGTCGCTCGTGCCGACCTCGTCCACCAGTCCTTTCTCCTGCGCCTGGATGCCGTACCAGTGTTCACCTGTCGCCACCTGATCAATATCCAGCGAAGGACGCATGCGATGCACAAAATCTTTGAACAGATGATGGGTTTCATTGAGGTCTTCACGAAACTTCTGACGACCCTCTTCGGTATTTTCACCGAGCAGCGTCAGCGTCCTTTTGTACTGCCCGGCAGTGTGCAGCTCAATATCGATCTCTTTATTTTTCAAGAAGCGATTGAAGTTAGGGATCTGCGCGACCACGCCTATTGACCCCAGGATGGCAAAGGGAGCCGCCACGATTTTGTCGGCCACGCAGGCCATCATATATCCGCCGCTCGCCGCCACTTTGTCTACCGCTACCGTTAACGGAATCTGTTTATCACGCAAACGCTGTAACTGCGACGCCGCCAGACCGTAACCGTGAACAACGCCACCCGGGCTTTCTAACCGCAGAACGACCTGATCCTGCGATTTGGCCACGGCCAAAACCGCCGTCACTTCTTCGCGTAACGATGACACTTCATGCGCATCCATACTGCCTTTAAAATCCAGAACATAAACGCGTGGTTTGGTAACTTCCTGTTGCGCCTGTTTAGCGTTCGCTTTTGCCGCTTTCGCTTCCAGCTTGTGCTTTTTCTTTTGCGCTTTATGCCACATCTTTTGCTGATGACCATCCAGCAAAGAGACCGACATGTCTTCCTGCATCTCCTTATACTGCTCACTTAAGCGGGTAATACGTAACTCGCCGCGCTGACGCTTGCGCTGCGTCAGATTCACGAGCAGGACCGCAATGGCGATAATCGCGATGACGACCGTCGCGATTTTGGCCAGAAACAAACCATATTCAGAAAGTAATTCCACGTGTTCCACCTTGATTTAACCACGAATCTTTCCCGACCAGTGTACAACAGCCATCGTCAGGCGTCTCGCCCGCAACAATGCCCGTGCGAGCGACTTTCAGGAATAGGCGACTATGGAGGAAATAGTTGCAAATTGTTAATTTCGAAGCGTTCTCTCCTGTAGACTGATTGAAATCATGCGCCGTTTCGGGCATAAAACCGAAAAGCGAACAAAAAGCAGGCGCAGCCGATGTGTTCAGCGCCGCAGGAGTCACCGTGCACTATCAACCGAAAAAAGATTTACTGCAAAACCGCATCATCCTTGTCACGGGCGCCAGCGACGGTATTGGTCGCGAGGCCGCGCTGACCTACGCCCGTTACGGCGCCAGCGTAGTGCTGCTGGGCCGAAACGAGGACAAATTACGTAGCCTGGCTGACGAAATTACTGAAATCAGCGGCACGCCGCCTCACTGGTACATCCTGGATTTATTGTCTTGTACGCAAGAGTCATGCCGCGAGTTAGCCCAGCACATTGCGCGTGATTATCCGCGCCTTGACGGGGTGTTGCACAATGCCGGTTTACTCGGCGAAGTTCGTCCCATGGATGAGCAAAACGCCGAAACCTGGCAACAGGTTATGCAGGTGAATATCAACGGTACGTTTTTCCTGACTCAGGCCCTTCTTCCTTTATTACTAAAGTCTGATTCCGGGTCTCTGGTCTTTACATCATCGAGCGTGGGCCGTCAGGGCCGCGCAAATTGGGGCGCGTATGCAGTATCGAAGTTTGCCACCGAAGGTATGATGCAGGTCCTGGCGGAGGAATATCAAAGCCGCCATTTGCGCGTCAACTGCATCAATCCGGGTGGTACGCGCACTAAGATGCGTGCCAGCGCTTTCCCTTCGGAAGACCCGCAAAAACTCAAAACGCCAGCGGATATTATGCCGCTTTATCTGTGGTTGATGGGCGATGACAGTCGTCGTAAAACCGGAATGACCTTTGATGCCCAGCCGGGCCGTAAGCCAGGAATTTCTCAATGAGTGAAGATCGCCACCAGCAACGCCAGCAACGACTGAAAGAACAGGTTGACGCCCGCGTCGCTGCAGCCCAGGACGAGCGCGGTATCGTCATTGTGTTTACCGGAAATGGAAAAGGGAAAACGACAGCGGCTTTTGGGACCGCCACGCGCGCCGTCGGTCACGGCCAGAAAGTGGGTGTGGTGCAGTTCATTAAAGGTGAATGGCCCAACGGCGAGCGCAATCTGCTTGAGCCTCACGGCGTGGAATTTCAGGTCATGGCGACCGGGTTTACCTGGGATACGCAAAACCGCGAAAGCGATACTACAGCCTGTCTTGCCGTGTGGGAGCACGCCAAACGGATGCTTGCCGATCCGCAGCTCGATATGGTGTTGCTCGATGAGATCACCTACATGGTGGCCTACGATTATCTGTCACTCGAAGAGGTATTGGCTGCACTGAAAAATCGCCCCTCACACCAGACGGCCATCGTCACGGGACGCGGATGCCACCGGGAGATTCTGGACTATGCGGATACGGTCAGTGAGCTTCGCCCTGTTAAACACGCATTTGACGCGGGTATAAAAGCGCAGATTGGGATCGACTACTAGATAAGAAAAAACCCGGCGATGCCGGGTTTATTTTTTTAGCCGTTGTTATTACGGCTGCCAGAACGGCGAGTCGGGCTCACCTGGCTATGACGCTTCACTGCGCGGCGAATCTGATTCGCTTTCACGCGGCGACGATCTTTCTCAACCGCCACTTTCGACGTGGTTTCTGGTTTGAGTTCGACCAGTTCACGTAAATAGTTGGTCTGGGTTAAATCCAGCTCCGTATACCCACCGCGCGGCAGGCCTTTCGGTAGCAGGATGTCACCATAACGCACACGAATCAGTCGGCTAACCTGCACACCCACTGCTTCCCAAAGACGGCGCACCTCACGGTTACGACCTTCAGTCAGCGTGACGTTGTACCACTGGTTGATGCCTTCACCGCCGGTGAATTTGATCGTTTTAAACGCCGCTGGGCCGTCTTCAAGCTGAACGCCGCGCGACAAATCACGCAGTTTATGTTCATCCACTTCACCGAAGACACGTACCGCATATTCGCGTTCAACTTCGCGGCTCGGGTGCATCAGGCGGTTAGCCAGTTCACCATCGGTAGTGAATAACATCAAACCGCAGGTGTTAACATCCAGACGACCGACAGCAATCCAGCGCGCACCGCGCAATTTTGGCAGACGGTCAAAAACGGTTGGACGTCCTTCCGGATCGTTGCGGGTACACAATTCGCCTTCCGGCTTATAGTAAGCCAGCACGCGACAAATCTGTTCTGCGGACTCTTTCACCGAGATCACGTGGCCGTCGAGACGAATTTTCATTCCCGCGACGACTTCCACACGATCGCCCAGCTTGGCAATTTTGCCATCTACACTAACGCGACCGGCTTCAATAATGGTTTCGATTTCACGGCGTGAACCGTGGCCAGCACGCGCCAGCACTTTCTGTAATTTCTCGCTCATTGAGCATCCTTCATGTGTCGCCTTCACAGGCGTCTGGTATACTTTCTAAAACAACGAGTTAACTTAACTCACTGCTCTGTAACTATTTCATGGTACACAGCATGGCAAACAACGTGTCACACAAGCTGTCACACACAATGATTCGTGGGCGCACATACTACACGAATTTTAGACTAAATGATTCAACAAGTTTTGTGCGTCTGAGTCTTGGTACTGACAGCCAAAAGCAAGCCGAAGTTATCATGAATCAGATCCGTCAATACATCCCGCTGGTCCAGAATGGGACAATGGGCATTGAGGAGTTTAAGAGGAAGATACAAGGCTACCGCGCCGCCACTAAACAGGACTTTGACAGCTATCTGTTACGCGCTCTCGAAAGAGATGTTGCCGAAGTGGAGCGGCTCCCAGAGTTAGGACAATGGCATAAAAACATCAATCCTGATTCACCTCAATCGCCATCCGAAACAGTAGAAGCAGCTCAGGGCTATGCAGATGCCCATTTTAACCGGATGGTGGACGGCAGCGAACAAACAGCGAACGAAGTGCTTGCCAGCCTCCACATGCAGTACAGCTCATGTTTGAAGGTGAAAGTTGATTTATCTTTTAAACTCCCCTCAAGACCTTTGATCTTTTGCTCGGCATCGAACAAAAGTGTTTGCATTGTCACGGCTTCTATCTTGGCGTTAGCAAGTTCAACCATCAGATTAGCCAGCTCAAGTTTGAGCGTAGCCTTGTCCAGTTCATCACTGTTATTCGCCAGCTTCTGAGTGATGCTAACCGCTTTATCAAGGATTCCAACCTCTGCCGCCGTACCTGCCAATACACCTGCCATAACATCCCCTACCTGAAATTTATCGAAGACCAACTCCCACAATTTTCCGGATAATTTTCTGTTACGAAACGAAGTTTCACTTAGGTCTAATACTTATTGCGCATGTGGTTATTGTTTGTAAAATAACCTCTGTGATTATTTCTATAACAAGTAGAGGGATTTATGCAGCAATACACCAACGAGATCACGCCTGAAATCCGAGAATCCTCCTCAGAGCCACCCTACGACGAAGATTTTTTAGCAAGCTGTGACAGCAAGGCACGCGAAGAGCTTGAGGATTTTAACAAACAAGTTAGTCGCCCATTAGCTTACATTTTCCGATTCGCTGTAGTGGGAAGCATCACCCGCAACGGTGGAGTGATCCGCAATGCTTCGGCAGGCAGTACAACTGGTGGGTATAAGATGGCGCGAGTTGGAGATAAAGTTGTTTACGCTAATGGCAGTGAAGCCACTATTGTTTCCGGTGCTGGCAAGGCCCGAATCATGCAGGGCGCGTCCGCTGCACTCGTTGGCAGTATGCTCGATAACGGCGACGAAATAATCTCAACGCCACAATCCCGTAGCAGATTGGTATTCCGTGAAGGTGATACACTCCCGGAAGGATTCCTGACCATGCCATGGAGTAAGCACTGATGGGAGTTAAGGGTTACTTTCTGTTCAGAGGTGATAAGACTGTTTGCGGCGGAAGAATCCTCGAAGGTTTTACCGATCACCAGTTTTTCGATAAAGACATGGCGTGCGAAGGCCATAAAGTTACCTGCGGCAAACATCCAGGCCATTACCGTATTTGCGGCGGGCTTAATGACGATGACATACATGGTAAAAGGATTGCCGGAACTCTGGACAGTTATAGCTCCTGCCCCTGCAAATCGAAGTTCGTTCCTTCAAATTGGGATGATTATTACGAACTGGGTGGAGAACCAACAGTAACGCACACCGAACTATCTCACCTCGTCAAGATGCCTGAACTTCCAGGGCCGATTGAGTCAGAACCGGAACAGCGCGCCCAGGCAGCGAAGAAGAAAACAGGCATAGATGCTGGTTTTGTTGTTCTCCCCTATGGAGGTACTACGGAAGCCTGGCAGCGCCTGCTTTTCAGTGAAAACCCACCAGCAGGAGCCAAAGAGCTATTTGCTACGCTGAACGGTGCAGACAAAAGCTATAAAGCTGCTTCTATCATGCTTCTGGTTGATCCTGATAAGCAGGACAGCGGACAGATCGCCCACATGAAAGCCGCGAAAGCACGAGTTGATGCGGCATTAGCTCCCCTTTCAATTCACCAAGCCAACTTTCTTTTCAAACACAAAGACACTATTGAGATGTTCGCCGCTGCCGCCAGTACAGCAAGCGACACTTATGGATACTCAGGGCAAGCTACTGAAGCCGCGAAGGGCTATTTCGAGCAGGTAGAAAAAATTCTTGTCGAGATCGAGAGGACTTACAAAAATCAGTACATCACCAGTGGCACGCTGATCGGCGAACAGTTCTTCGTTGAACGTCGTCGTTTGTTCGGTCAACTTGATAGCGTCCTGAAAATGTTCATGAAGCACCGATTCATGTTCAACGAGTACGCCGACCTTAAAAGCGCTCTTGGCCTTTCCAGCAGTTCTATCACGCATCGCTGGAACGAAACAGGTGTTAGCGATATTGAAGGTTACGCGACTCACATCGAAAAAATGGCTAAGTACGTCAAATGGATGGAAACAGCCGGGAAGATTGGTCTTGGTTTGTCTGTTTTTGATACCGCAGCGAAAATCACCGAAGCCTGAACGGTTGGTAGGGATTGCGCCAAAACCTCGTTTACCTCCATTGGGGAGTTTTCGGGGAGCCTTATTGGGGGGAAAGTGGCGAGCAAAATATTAACGGGAAGCGCCGTTGATACAGTATGTGCTGTTGTTTTGGGGGCTGCGACGTTTGAAGCTGGCGGCGCTGGTGCCTTGCTCTGCACGCTTGGTGTAGCAGGTGGCATTTCCTATGGAAGCGATAAAATATTCAGTTCAACTATGGGTACTATTGGTGAATTCTCAGGGGAAAAGTTAGGATTTTATGAGGCCACAAGTGATGATTGACCTAAAAGATGTGGTAATCGTAACTGGACTCATTGCAATGGTTTTAGGCGCAGGCAGTATCATAGCTTCAGCCCTGAACAAAAAAAGGTACAAGGAGATCTGCGTACTCTACAAAGAGAAATTTGGTGATTTACCTCCGATGGTTCAGATTTTCGATGATGTGAACACCCTGTATGTGGATTTTGCATACAGCGTAAAAATGCAATTCATCTTCAGGCCACTGCTCTGGAACAAAAGTTCCAACATGACCAAAAACGATGATCGGGACTTTATTCGAGGGCTACCGAAACGACTCATTGGCCCATTTTACGTAGAGCTATACCTCGCAATTATAAGCCTTGCATTTTTTATCATTAGCGGCGTGTTGGTTTTCTATATAAAGCACAGTGGCGGTTAAAAGGGCTGTTCTGACCAACTTAACACCTCATAAGGCTGGAATCCCCCAGCCTTTCCCCGATAATTTAGACAATAAAGCCCAATTTCCATTGGGGAGTAGCGTTGTCAGGGCATTCAACGATACGTTAGTTGCTTACTGTCAATTGTTCACCCGTTTCACTATCCTGCACAACACCGTTATCCACCCATTCGCCGCTGTGCTCATCCCCGTTTTCAGTGGTAATAGTTACTTCTTTATCGCCACTGGTAGCACAGATAGTAGAACCATCGTCAGTACTGTATTCATAATCGCAAGCAATAGCAGATGACGTTGAGCAAACCAGCAATAACAGTATCATCGAAGGTTTCATTTTATTCTCCATCAAGTTTGGGCAAACCAATGCCCTACCATTTACCAGTTTATGCAATCAACCACCGGGAGCAAATCTCTCAACGGCGGCCTATGTGTGTATCTTGCTGTGATGCCTAACGATTGGGTTCGTGAGTGTCCGACGCAGAACTGCACCATTACGGGCAACGCCTTTGTCATAGCCTCTGAAATGAAAGTGTGACGAAGAGCATGGATCACCCTCTTCTGTCCAAATTCATTAAACTTTTGTATTTTACAATCAGCCATGATGCTGTGCCACTCAAGCCCGATTTGCTCATACGTTGGCAGATCACCGAAGACTGGATCAGTAGGTTTGAGCGATTTAATTCTCGCTAAAAGTAACTTATCTAAGGTTGTGCTTAACGGTATCTGCCGCACAGCCTGATCAGTTTTACCGCCGTCAATGAATATATACCAGCGCCGTGTTTCCTCATCCTCACGAATGTGCTCTTTACGGATCACAGCAATTTCTCCCCGGCGTGCTCCGGTATAAATCAGAGTCAGAAAATAATCTCGTCGCCAATCGGTGCAGATATTCAGATACTTCACAAGGCGCTGCATCTCAGGTTTTGAATAAGAGCCGCCCTTGTTTTCCGTCACCTCGTATTTGATCCCTTCGGTAGGGGCTTTCTCTAAAATATCCTTTTCATCCCTCAGAAAGAACTTGAAGAAAGAGGAGTAAATCTTAAGATGCTTTTGGACATTGGCACTGCTCAGTAAATCTTCTTCAGGAACATCGAAATCGACACATTCTGGAAGCGTCATTTCCGAGTACGGCTTTTTGTTCCGGCGCGGTAAGTTTTCAATCACTTCCAAAACTTGGCGAATGTGCTGCTTCGTGATCACTCCGACAGGAAGATCACCGATAACGTGCAGCAACACATCATCGAACCGCTGGCTTTCGTTAGCTACAGCCGCCGCCCAGCCCTTGCCTTTCTCTGTGGAGAACATCTTCCATGCAACAGAGAGCAGAGGAGTACCGTGACTTTCAGGCTCAGACGTAGACGCGACAACTTTTTTAGCTGCTGGCTTTTTCTGCCGTTCCGCTTCAGTTAGCTTGAATTGCATCTCTTCGACTAAAGAGCGATAACGGACAAGATCACCAGAATAAAAAGCATCGTATGCTTGCTGGAGCATAGCCTGGTGCATGTCGATCTGCCCAGCCACCTCGTAAGCCTGCTCTACGTCATGTTGTTAAAAGGAAACCTTCTTCTTAAACAAAGTGGCGAGTAACATCCGCGCCGTTGAATCATCGCCGCTATACACGCGATTCAGATGAACATCCGCGCGGCCTTTCGCCTCAGTAACACTGGCAGTCGGAGAGATTGCGTAATCAGAATCAATCTGGCGCTGCATCCGTACAAGTTCAGGCATCCGTTTAGCTTCCTCAACACCAATCCGTCACCAATCCAGCAGATAAGTATCGAAATCGCGTTGAGTGGCTTCTCTGAAACCGTCAATCTGCATTTTAACTGCTCGACAGGCAGCGAACCACTTTGAACGAGAGGGATGCAAGCGCTGAGGCGTGACATTGTAACTTCGACCGCTTGCAATGAATCCGTGCCAAGGCTTCGACGGAAAAATGTTCCGTCTGGAAGTCGAAAGTTGACGTAGTAAACGTTACCGCGCTTTGTCGTGAATCGAGGAATCTTGTTGTACACTCTGTTCCTCATTGCGTTACCAATTTTGTTATACATTTCATGGAGTTAACGCTATCACTTTGATTTAGTTAGATGGTTTTTCGCCTTCACAGGCGTCGAATTAGGGTCAAAAAAGCGATTTCCCGCTATTTTGATGGCCGCGTAGTATATCTGCTTATACCTTTACAAGAAAGGCTTAACGTCGCCCACGCCTTCACGAATCACTTCAGGCGCATCTTCCGTGAGATCAACAACCGTGGTCGGCTGCTGGCCGAGGTATCCGCCGTGGATAATCAGATCGACCTGTTTTTCCAGACGGTCTTTGATTTCTTCCGGGTCGGATTCCGTAAATTCACTGCCTGGCAGCATGAGCGACGTCGATAGCATCGGCTCGCCAAGCGTTTCGAGCAGCATCTGGGCAATCGGATTAGATGGCACGCGCATGCCGATCGTTTTCCGTTTTTCCTGTAACAAACGACGCGGCACTTCCTTGGTTCCTTTCAGAATGAAGGTATAGTTGCCCGGCGTGTTGTTCTTGATTAAACGAAACGCGACGTTATCCACGTATGCGTAGGTCGAGATTTCGGAGAGATCGCGACACATCAGGGTAAAGTTATGCCCATCCGGCAAATGACGAATGCGGCAGATACGTTCCATCGCCCCTTTGTCTTCGATTTTACAGCCCAGCGCATAGCCGGAATCCGTTGGATAGACAATCACACCGCCCTTACGAACGATCTCGACGGCCTGATTGATCAAGCGCGCCTGCGGGTTATCCGGATGGATATAGAAAAACTGACTCATACTTCCCTCTCTTCAATTTGTTGCTGCGGCTGTTCCCATAGCTGCCAGACCGGTTCTACGCCTGCGGGCAACCAGAGCTTGCGCCCCAGTTCAATCCACGCGCAAGGCTGATGAAAATCTGAGCCTTGCGAAGCCAGTAAACCGAACTGGCGGGCGTAAGCCGCATGCTGCGTGCGCTCATTGGGAGCCTGCTGGCATTGGGCGACTTCCATCGCTTCACCGCCGAGTTCGGCAAAGTGAGCCAGCAGCCTTTTCAACCACTTAGCTGACAGGTTGTACCGCCCCGGATGGGCCAATACCGCCTTTCCGCCAGAATGATGAATTACATCAATAGCTTGTTTTATTGTACACCACTGTGGAGGAACGTAACCGGTTTTACCGCGCGCGAGATATTTTTTGAATACATCAGCAAAGTTACTGGCTTTACCGGCCTCAACCAGGAAACGGGCGAAGTGGCCACGCGTCACGGCTCCGCCGTTCGCGAGGCGTTGCGCGCCCTCCAGCGCACCGGGGATCAGCGCTTTTTCAAGCCGTTCACCAATCAATTCAGCGCGCTGATTGCGGCGCTCTTTCTGTTCTTCCAGAAAGGCACACAGCGCCGGATGTTCAATATCAATGTTTAAACCCACGATGTGAATTTCGTGGTTTTCCCAGACGGTGGAAATTTCTACGCCAGAGATGAGGTTCAACGCCAGTCCGCTGCGCGCAATTTCCGCACGCGCTGCCGGAATGGCATCTGTGGTGTCGTGATCGGTAATAGCCAGCGTCCCCACGCGCATTTCGACGGCACGGTGGACCAGTGCTTCAGGCGTGAGCAGCCCATCAGAGGCTTGCGTGTGGCTGTGTAAATCATAAATCACGGCGTATTTTGTCTCGCTCAAAGCGGTTTCCATCACAGGTTTATCGTATTTAAGAACGCTATGATAACGGCTTGCGCGGAAATTCTGAAATCAGGGGTTGACAATGCCCCATCGAACTAGTTAACTAGTACGAAAGTTCACTCAAGAAGGTATCTGAAAATGAAAGCACATTTCTCCCAGCACGGTTGGTGGCGCACTTCCTGAATATCGGGCAGTGTCATTCGTGTGCGTTACGAAAACAGATACCTGGCCCGCGACTATGCGGGCTTTTTTATGAACAGAATATGAGAACAACAACATGCAAACAGCCAAAACAAAACTTGAGTTGCTGACCTGCGAAGCAATCTATCGCCACAACCCAACCGCCTTGTTTCAGCAAGTCTGCGGTGCACGCCCTGCCACGCTGCTGCTGGAATCCGCCGATATCGACAGCAAAGACGATCTCAAAAGCCTGCTGCTGGTAGACAGCGCATTGCGGATCACGGCCTTAGGTGACACTGTCACCATCCAGGCGTTATCAGAAAACGGTGCGTCGCTGCTGCCGCTGCTGGATGCCGCTCTGCCCTCTGGCATCGAAAATGAAAAACGTCCGCAAGGCCGCACACTGCATTTCCCAGCGGTAAGCCAACTGCTGGATGAAGACGCGCGTCTGTGTTCGCTGTCCGTTTTTGATGCCTTCCGCTTACTGCAAAATCTGGTGGATGTACCTGAGGACGAGCGCGAAGCGATGTTCTTTGGCGGGCTGTTTGCCTATGATCTGGTTGCCGGATTCGAAAACTTACCCGAAACCGAGCAAGGCAACCGCTGCTCGGATTACTGCTTCTATCTGGCAGAAACCCTGATGGTGATTGACCATCAGAAGAAATACACCCGCATTCAGGCCAGCCTCTTTACGCCTTCCGCTGCTGAAAAACAGCGCCTTGCACAGCGTATCGAACAGCTGCAACAGCAGATGACGGAAGAACCGACTGCGCTACCGGTGCAAAGCATCGAGCACATGCAGTGTGAAGTGAGCCAGACGGACGATCAGTACGGCGCGGTTGTCCGCCAGATGCAAAAAGAAATTCGTGCAGGCGAGATTTTCCAGGTGGTGCCGTCGCGTCGCTTCTCACTCCCGTGCCCTTCTCCGCTGGCAGCGTATGACGTGCTGAAGAAAAGCAATCCGAGCCCGTACATGTTCTTTATGCAAGACAACGAGTTCACGCTGTTTGGCGCATCGCCTGAAAGCTCACTGAAATTCGATGCGACCAGTCGTCAGATTGAGATCTACCCGATCGCCGGGACGCGTCCACGCGGTCGTCGCGCGGATGGTTCACTGGACCGCGATCTTGACAGCCGCATCGAGTTAGAAATGCGTACCGACCACAAAGAGCTCTCCGAGCACCTGATGCTGGTTGACCTGGCGCGTAACGATCTGGCGCGCATCTGTACGCCGGGCACCCGTTACGTCGCAGATTTAACCAAAGTTGACCGCTACTCCTTCGTGATGCACCTCGTTTCACGCGTTGTGGGCGAGCTACGCCACGATCTCGATGCGCTGCACGCCTACCGCGCCTGCATGAATATGGGCACCCTGAGCGGTGCGCCAAAAGTGCGTGCGATGCAACTCATCGCTGGCGCCGAAGGCCGTCGTCGTGGCAGTTACGGTGGCGCAGTCGGGTACTTTACCGCTCATGGCGATCTGGATACTTGCATCGTGATCCGCTCGGCCTACGTTGAAGACGGCATTGCCACCGTCCAGGCAGGCGCTGGCATCGTTCTCGATTCTGTTCCGCAATCTGAAGCTGACGAAACTCGCAGTAAAGCTCGCGCGGTCTTGCGCGCTATCGCCACCGCACACCACGCACAGGAGATTTTCTGATGGCTGACATTCTGCTGCTCGATAATATCGACTCCTTTACTTACAACCTGGCAGACCAGCTGCGTGCAAACGGCCACAACGTGGTTATCTACCGCAACCATGTCCCGGCGCAAACACTGATTGAACGTCTGGAAACCATGCAAAACCCGGTGCTGATGCTTTCTCCTGGCCCTGGCGCGCCAAGCGAAGCAGGTTGTATGCCTGAACTGTTGACCCGTATGCGCGGTAAACTGCCGATTATCGGGATTTGCCTGGGCCATCAGGCGATTGTTGAAGCCTACGGCGGCTATGTGGGTCAGGCGGGTGAGATCCTGCACGGTAAAGCGTCCAGCATTGAACACGACGGTCAGGCGATGTTTGCCGGACTGCCAAACCCGCTCCCGGTGGCGCGTTATCACTCTCTGGTGGGCAGCAACATTCCTGCAGGGCTGACGATCAACGCCTCGTTCGAGGGTATGGTGATGGCCGTGCGTCATGACGCGGATCGCGTATGCGGTCTGCAATTCCACCCGGAATCCATTTTGACCTCTAACGGCGCGCGTCTGCTGGAACAAACTCTGAACTGGGCACTACAGAAGCTGGAGCAAACCAACACGCTGCAGCCGATTCTTGAAAAATTGTATCAGGCGCAAACGCTCACCCAGCAGGAGAGCCACCAGCTTTTCTCCGCCGTTGTGCGCGGCGAGTTGAAGCCGGAACAGCTTGCCGCCGCGCTGGTGAGCATGAAAGTACGCGGTGAGCAGCCGCAAGAAATTGCCGGTGCCGCCACTGCTCTGCTGGAAAACGCCGCCCCCTTCCCGCGCCCGGATTATCAGTTTGCCGATATCGTCGGGACCGGTGGTGACGGCAGCAACAGCATCAACATCTCCACGGCCAGCGCATTTGTGGCAGCGGCATGTGGGATGAAAGTGGCGAAACACGGTAACCGCAGCGTTTCCAGCCGCTCGGGTTCATCTGACCTGTTGGCCGCTTTTGGCATCAACCTGGAGATGAACGCTGAACGTTCACGTGAAGCGCTGGACGATTTGGGCGTCTGCTTCCTGTTTGCGCCGAAATATCACACCGGTTTCCGCCATGCGATGCCAGTTCGCCAGCAGTTAAAAACCCGTACGCTGTTTAACGTGCTTGGGCCCTTGATCAACCCAGCGCATCCGCCCCTGGCTCTGATTGGCGTCTACAGCCCTGAACTGGTGTTACCGATTGCTGAAACCCTGCGTGTTCTGGGTTATCAACGTGCCGCCGTGGTACACAGCGGCGGGATGGATGAAGTGTCGCTTCATGCCTCAACGCTGGTTGCCGAACTGCGCGACGGTGAAATCCAAAGCTATCAGTTGGAAGCGTCAGACTTTGGTTTGACGCCGTACCACCAGGAACAGCTTGCAGGCGGCACGCCAGAAGAAAACCGTGACATTCTGACACGCTTGCTACAAGGTAAAGGTGAGGCTGCCCATGAGGCCGCTGTCGCCGCGAATGTCGCGATGTTGATGCGCTTACACGGCGAAGAAGATCTCCAGGTTAACGCGCAGAAAGTGATGGCCGTATTGCGTTCCGGCGCAGCTTACGACCGCGTTACCGCACTTGCGGCAAGAGGGTAAATAATGCAGACCGTTTTAGCGAAAATCGTTGCCGATAAGGCTATCTGGGTTGAAGCCCGCAAAGAACAGCAGCCGCTGGCCAGTTTTCAGAATGATGTTGTGCCGAGCAGCCGCCGTTTTTATGACGCCCTTCAGGGCGCTCGTACCGCCTTTATTCTGGAGTGCAAAAAAGCCTCCCCGTCTAAAGGTGTGATCCGCGACGATTTTGACCCTGCGCGTATCGCTGGGGTTTACAAACACCACGCATCGGCCATTTCGGTGCTGACGGATGAGAAATATTTCCAGGGCAGTTTTGATTTCCTGCCGATTGTGAGCCAAATTGCGCCGCAGCCGATTTTGTGCAAAGACTTCATTATCGACGCGTACCAAATTTGGTTGGCACGTTTTTATCAGGCCGACGCCTGCCTGCTGATGCTGTCCGTTCTGGATGACGAACAATATCGCCAGCTCGCTGCCGTGGCGCACAGTCTGAATATGGGAGTGCTGACCGAAGTGAGCAACGAAGAAGAGCTTGAGCGTGCGATTGCACTTGAAGCCAAAGTCGTTGGCATCAACAATCGCGACCTGCGCGATCTCTCCATCGATCTCAACCGTACGCGTGAGCTTGCTCCGCGTCTGGGTGCCGGTGTGACGGTGATCAGCGAATCAGGTATCAATACTTACGCTCAGGTTCGCGAGTTAAGTCATTTCGCAAACGGCTTCCTCATCGGCTCAGCCATGATGGCTTACGATGATTTAAACGTCGCGGTGCGCCGCGTTCTGCTGGGTGAAAACAAAGTCTGCGGCCTGACTCGCGACCAGGATGCTGCGGCGGCGCTTGAAGCGGGCGCAATCTATGGCGGATTGATTTTTGTCGACGGTTCGCCGCGCACTATTTCAGAAAGTCAGGCGCGTGAAGTGATGGCAGCCGCGCCACTCAGCTACGTTGGCGTGTTCCGCGATGCGCCTGTAAATGACGTCGTGGCGAAAGCCGAGAGCCTGACTCTCGCCGCCGTTCAATTGCACGGCAGCGAAGACCAGCAATATATCGACGCGCTGCGCCAGGCATTGCCTTCGCAAATCCAGATCTGGAAAGCGCAGAGCGTGGCCGACACCTTGCCAGTCCGCGATTTGAATCACGTTGATAAGTATGTGCTTGATAACGGCCAGGGCGGCACGGGCCAGCGTTTCGACTGGTCGCTGCTGAACGGTCAGAAGCTGGATAACGTCCTGCTCGCGGGTGGGTTAAGCCCCGACAATTGCGTAGAGGCCGCGAAAGCGGGCTGCGCAGGTCTCGATTTCAATTCAGGCGTAGAGTCCCAACCGGGAATCAAAGATGCCAGCAAACTGGCCTCGGTATTCAAGACGCTGCGTGCATATTAAGGAAGAGAAAATGACAACATTATTAAATCCGTATTTCGGCGAGTTCGGTGGGATGTACGTTCCGCAAATTCTGATGCCTGCCCTGCGCCAGCTCGAAGAAGCGTTTGTGAGCGCCCAGAAAGATCCGGCGTTCCAGGCCGAATTCACCGACCTGCTGAAAAACTACGCGGGCCGCCCGACGGCGCTGACCAAATGCCGCAACCTGACCGAAGGCACCAAGACCACGCTGTACCTCAAGCGTGAAGATTTGCTGCACGGTGGCGCGCACAAAACCAACCAGGTGCTTGGCCAGGCGTTGCTCGCCAAACGCATGGGCAAAACGGAAATTATCGCCGAGACAGGTGCCGGACAGCACGGCGTAGCGTCGGCTCTGGCCTGCGCCCTGCTCGGCCTGAAATGCCGCATCTATATGGGTGCCAAAGACATTGAGCGTCAGTCACCTAACGTGTTCCGTATGCGTTTGATGGGTGCAGATGTGATTCCTGTGCACAGCGGCTCCGCGACGCTGAAAGATGCCTGTAACGAAGCGCTGCGCGACTGGTCTGGCAGCTATGATACCGCGCACTATATGCTCGGTACGGCAGCAGGCCCGCACCCCTTCCCGACCATTGTGCGTGAATTCCAGCGCATGATCGGCGAAGAAACCAAAGCGCAGATCCTCGAAAAAGAGGGTCGTCTGCCGGATGCGGTGATCGCCTGTGTGGGCGGCGGTTCAAACGCCATCGGCATGTTCGCTGACTTTATTGATGACTCCAGCGTTGGGTTGATTGGCGTTGAACCTGCAGGTCACGGCATTGAAAGCGGCGAGCACGGCGCACCGCTGAAACACGGTCGCGTGGGTATTTATTTCGGTATGAAATCGCCGATGATGCAGACCGATGAAGGGCAGATCGAAGAATCTTATTCCATCTCGGCAGGTCTCGACTTCCCGTCCGTCGGGCCACAGCATGCGCATCTGAACAGCATCGGCCGTGCAGAATATGTGTCGATTACCGATGACGAAGCGCTGGAAGCCTTCAAAACCCTGTGTCGTAACGAAGGGATTATCCCGGCGCTCGAATCTTCTCATGCCCTTGCCTATGCACTGAAAATGATTAAAGAGGACCCGGAAAAAGAGCAGTTACTGGTGGTTAACCTTTCCGGTCGCGGTGACAAAGACATCTTCACCGTTCACGATATTTTGAAAGCACGAGGGGAAATCTGATGGAACGCTACGATAACGCATTTGCTGAACTCAAAGCCCGCAAGGAAGGCGCCTTTGTTCCCTTCGTCACACTTGGCGATCCAGGGCCAGAGCAGTCGCTGAAGATTATCGACACCCTGATTGCCGCCGGTGCCGATGCGCTTGAACTGGGGATCCCCTTCTCCGATCCGCTGGCGGATGGCCCCACCATTCAAAGTGCAACTCTGCGTGCATTCGCATCCGGCGTGACGCCAACGCAGTGTTTTGAAATGCTGGCGACTGTACGTCAGAAATACCCCACCATTCCGATTGGCCTGCTGATGTACGCCAACCTGGTGTTCAACCGTGGGATCGATGAGTTTTACGCCGAGTGCGCGCGCGTCGGTGTGGATTCCGTGCTGATCGCTGACGTACCGATTGAAGAGTCTGCGCCGTTTCGACAGGCGGCGATGCGTCACAACATCGCGCCGATTTTCATCTGCCCACCGAATGCCGATGACGAACTGTTGCGCCAGATTGCCTCTCACGGTCGCGGCTATACTTATTTGCTGTCCCGTGCGGGCGTGACCGGCGCTGAAAACAAAGCTGCCGTTCCGCTGCATCACCTGGTCGAAAAACTGGCTGAATACCACGCCGCGCCGCCGTTACAGGGTTTCGGTATTTCTTCGCCGGAGCAAGTGACCGCTGCCATCGAGGCTAATGCAGCGGGTGCCATTTCGGGTTCCGCCATTGTGAAAATTATCGAGAAAAACGTCGATAAGCCCGATCAGATGCTGACGGAACTTCGCGAATTCGTTACCGTAATGAAGGCCGCGACTCGCCACGCATAACGGTTTCGCCGTCCGGACTCATCCGGGCGGCGAATACCACTACCGCTTTCGTACCGTCCGCATGGGGGAAAGTGGTAGACCAGAATTGATCTGTTCGAGCTTTTCGAACGCCCTCGCTTTTCAAATATTCCCCGCAGCGTATTATCCCGTTTTCTTCCGGCACTCAGCCGCGCATACACCTTCTGAGTTCAGAGGCTTACACATGTCATGGCAACACTTCAAACAGGCATACCTGATTAAATTCTGGTCCCCTGTACCTGCAGTTATCGCTGCGGGGATCCTCTCTACCTATTATTTTGGTATCACCGGCACCTTTTGGGCGGTCACGGGCGAGTTCACCCGCTGGGGTGGACAGCTTTTACAACTTGGCGGGATCCACGCCGAAGAGTGGGGTTATTTTAAACTCATCCATCTGGACGGCACACCGCTCACGCGCATCGACGGAATGATGATTATCGGTATGTTCGGCGGTTGTTTTGCTGCCGCCCTGTGGGCCAATAACGTCAAACTGCGGATGCCCAAGAGTCGTATCCGTATTGCACAGGCGATTGTGGGCGGGGTTATCGCCGGGTTCGGCGCGCGTCTGGCGATGGGCTGCAACCTGGCGGCCTTCTTCACGGGCATTCCACAGTTTTCGCTTCACGCCTGGTTTTTTGCTGTCGCGACCGCCATCGGTTCCTATTTTGGCGCACGCTTCACGCTGCTGCCGATATTCCGCATTCCGGTCAAAATGACCAAAGTTAGCGCCGCCTCACCGCTGACGCAAAAGCCCGCTCAGGCGCGACGCCGTTTCCGTCTTGGCATGCTGGTCTTTTTCGCCATGATCTCCTGGGCGCTGTGTACGGCGATGAATCAGCCGAAACTCGGGCTGGCCATGTTGTTCGGCGTGGGCTTTGGCTTGTTGATCGAACGGGCGCAGATCTGTTTTACCTCCGCGTTCCGGGATATGTGGATCACGGGCCGCACGATGATGGCGAAAGCCATTATTGCCGGGATGGCCGTCAGTGCGATCGGTATTTTCAGCTATGTACAACTCGGTGTTGAGCCAAAAATCATGTGGGCTGGCCCAAATGCGGTCATTGGCGGCCTGCTGTTTGGCTTTGGTATCGTGCTGGCGGGTGGTTGTGAAACCGGCTGGATGTACCGCGCCGTCGAAGGTCAGGTACATTACTGGTGGGTAGGGTTCGGGAACGTCATCGGGTCAACGATTCTGGCGTATTACTGGGACGATCTGTCACCCGCATTAGCCACAAGCTGGGACAAAGTGAATCTGCTGAGTACCTTTGGCCCACTGGGTGGATTGCTGGTGACATACGCCCTGCTATTGATCGCGTTCTTACTGGTTATCGCTCAGGAGAAACGCTTTTTCCGTCGCGCAACGCGTCAATCTAAAACACAGGAGAATGCGGCATGAAAGAGATCGTTCCCGATTATCGTCTGGATATGGTGGGTGAACCCTGCCCTTATCCTGCCGTCGCCACGCTCGAAGCGTTGCCTCAGCTCAAGAAAGGAGAAATTCTGGAAGTGGTCAGCGATTGCCCGCAATCCATCAACAATATTCCGTTGGATGCGAAAAACCACGGATACACCGTCCTCGACATTCAACAGGACGGCCCGACCATTCGGTATTTGATTCAGAAATAACGCTCCAGACAACGCCCTCGCTCGGGGCGTTGTCTCCCCTCCTCTTTGCGGCTAAAAAACAATCAACACATTGCGTTAGCTCTCATTTTCTTTTGATACGTGGGAATACTGTATCCTTAATTTCCATGAGGATATTCTAATGAAAAAATTACTGATTTGTTGTCTGTTCGGCAATACCGCGCAGTCTCTGGCAAAAAAAATGCAGCATTCTGCCGATGAACAAGGCATTAAAATTCTAGTAAGTGCCGTCGGTCTGGATAATTTCGCGAGCGTCGCCCCGGCATTTGACGCCTATTTGGTCGCACCCCATATTCAGTACAAACTGGAAGATTTGAGGAAAGAAATTGGTGAAGGACTGCCCATTACGGTGATAGAAAGCTATCCGTTTGCGTCACTGGATGGGGAAAAGGTGTTGGCATTCGCACTTGAAAATATGCCCGAACTGGCGCAGTAACAGGCTAGAGATGCGCAGAGAAAACAGGCCGCCGTGTGACCCGTTTTCTCTGTTAATGCACCTCATACAGAATAAAATGCATCTCTAAATCATCATCCAGTAAAATGTGTTCATCAAAATTACCCTGACTCACTGAGCCAACAGCAGATCGCCAGAATTGCAGCGCAGCGGTGTTTTCGAGCATCACTCGGGTTTGCCAAAGCCCGGGACGACGTTGTACTGCAAGGCGAAACGCCTCTTTGCCCACCCCCATCCCTTTGAATTTGCGCAGGATGAAAAACTGATCGATATCATAACGCTCAACGTTATGCGGATAGCGTCGTAGTAAACAGAAACCCGCCAGTTCGTCGCCGTGATAAATCAGAAACGGCCAGTGGTCTTCACGCTCCCAGTGCGGGTCCAGCAACGACGCGTTATAGCCGTATTGTCCGTCACTTCCGCACGGCCACTTGCCATATTCCGCGAGATCGTAAACGTAATAACGAAAAAGGTTTTCGACAATGTGTCGATGTTGCGCCGCCGATCGCAGACTCACGGTGTTGTCCGCAGACATTTTGCACTCCCTTACAGAAAATGATTCGAGTCATGGCTATTTCGCCGGTCTGTTCCACGGCATTTTTGACAGTAACATTGCCATGCCACACCAGCCACTGACTCCGGCAAAAAGTAAACCTGCACCGACAAAGCCTGACAGTAAAAACAGCCCGCTATTGACGGTGTACCCCAGAACAACGCCTGTAAGAATGAGTGTGCCCGCCACAATCTGAACTTGTCTCATGATCGGCAATGGTTGCTTTTTGTCTTCATTCGTGGGGAATTGAGCGCTCTTCCACGCATTGATCCCACCCGTCATCAGTAAAACCGGCGCGGGGCTAGCTGCGTTGATAAGCGTAATGGCATTTTGGGCGGTACGCATCCCGGACTGACAATGAAAAATGACAGTCTGTTGCTCTACGCCATCCACTGTTTTACCTGCCGCGATGTCGGAAAGAGGCACCGAACGCGCGTTCGGTATGTGCTCGCGCAGGTATTCAGCGCGGTCTCGAATATCAATGAGCACGGCCCCTTGTTCAATGCGTTTTTTCGCTTCGAGCGGTGATACGGATTCTGGGATCATTTGAGGTCCTCCGGGCAGAAAATGTCTTTTAAGGTGGAGATGACCTTTTTAACAGCCAGGTCTTTGATGAAATAGTTCACGCGTTGCGCCACCCTCTCCGACTCAATTAAGCCATCGTCTTTCATTTTTGCCAGGTGCTGTGAGGTTGCAGAGGGCGTTAAGCCGGTCAATTGCGCCAACTCCCCTGACGAAGTGCCGGGTCTGTCAATGAGAATGCAGAGGATCAAAAGCCGCCTGCTGTTACTCATCGACTTGAGCAGTTTTGTTGCCAGCGAGGCGCTTTCCTGTAATTGATGCAGTTGAGTATCTTTCATTTGCAACTTTAGAATTGTCTAAATTTAGAAAACACTAAATCAAATGGCACTCTTGCGCAATCAAAAGATCTCGATAGCTGAACGTCTGCTTCGTGCGAGAACGGACGTTGGTGATTGATCAAATGCACTGCACAGAAAATCCCTTACTCAGAAAATTCAATGTTTACTGGCGTCATGATTGATTAAACGCGCGCGGCAGACATCCAAAATTTCATCGGCCAGCGCGGAATTATCCGGGCAGGCACGAGACAGCACCAGGGCGCCAACAAGATGCGCGATGGTATCTATCAGGTCAGCGCGCGAACCCTTTTCAGTCCCTAAAACGGCGAGTTGGCGTTCAATTCCGGCTGCAAATGTCTCCTTGATTGACTCCGATTGACGCGCTGCATCAGTACCCAGAGCCGACATCACACAGCCAGTCCCCTTATCATCTCGGTGTTGGCGGGAGAGATAATATTCAATGAATTTTTCCCGGTTAACACCCTCCGTTTTTTTGGCGGATTGCGTAAAACCGCAGCTCATCGCTTCAGACAACAAATCAGCCTTGGAACCAAAGTGCTTGTAGAAGCCGCCATGAGTTAACCCTGCCTCTGACATCAGTTCTGCTATCCCGATGCCATCGTAACCGCGCTCACGGAAAAGTTCTGAGGCCGTTTCAACGACTCGCATCCTGTTCTCGCGAACCTGCTCTTTTGACACTTTCATGTTTTTACCCTCTCAAAACAGAGCCTGATTATACATTGATGATGATCATAATCAAACCAGTTGACTTTAATGATTATGATCATCATCATTAATTCATCATCTCGACCCACCCTTTAGCAGGCGAATAAATATGACGAACCAGGCACTATTTCAACCCTATGATCTTGGCCCGATAACCCTTGCCAACCACATCGTGATGGCTCCCCTGACGCGTAATCGCGCAGGTGCTGGGCTGGTACCAGGCGAGCTGGCAGCAACGTATTATGCCCAGCGTGCTACCGCTGGACTGTTGATTACCGAAGCCACGCAGATTTCACCACAGGCGCAGGGCTATCAGGATACGCCGGGGATCTATACGCAGGATCAAATCGATGGCTGGCGCAAAGTGACTGACGCGGTTCATGCCAAAGGTGGGCGGATATTTATTCAGCTTTGGCACGTAGGTCGAATTTCGCATGTCGATTTACAGCCTGGTGGTACTGCGCCAGTCGCACCTTCCGCGATCCGCGCCGAGACGAAAACCTTTGTGAACAACGGTTTTGCTGATGTCTCAGCGCCACGTGCGCTCGAGCTGCAGGAAATAAACGGGATCATCGAAGATTTCAGAAAGGCATCTGCCAATGCCATTGCCGCCGGGTTTGATGGCGTAGAAATCCATGGTGCGAATGGGTATCTGCTGGAACAGTTCCTTAAAGACGGCGCTAATCAGCGTACCGATGAATACGGCGGCTCTGTCGAGAATCGTGCGCGCCTGCTGTTGGAAGTCACTGCTGCCGTCATAGATGAGATCGGTGCCGATCGCACTGGTGTGCGCATTTCACCGGTATCTCCTGCTAATGCGATTTCATGCAGTGATCCGCAACCTCAATATGACTACCTCGCTGAGCAACTCGATGAATTAGGCATCGTGTATCTCCATGTGGTTGAAGGGGCTACGGGCGGGCCGCGTGATGTAGCACCCTTCGATTATGATTCACTACGTCGACGCTTTAAAAACACCTACATCGGCAACAATGGCTATGACCTGCCGTTGGCGACCGCTCAGCTTGCGCAAGGCAAAGCCGATCTGTTCGCGTTCGGTCGTCCGTTTATCTCCAACCCGGATCTGGTCGAAAGGCTGAAGACGGGCGCGCCTCTGGCACCACTGAATCCTGAAACGCTTTATGGCGGTGGCGCTGCGGGATATACCGATTACCCGTCACTTACTGAGACCAGCGAGTAAAGCATCAAATGTCACGGCGCTGCCTGCATCGCACCCTTCAGATTCTGTTAACACATCAATAAAGAAGATCAACTCATGACTAAAGCTTCAGTTCTTATTACAGGCGCATCAACAGGTATTGGTGCTGTTTACGCAGAACGGTTCGCCCGCCGGGGACACGACCTTGTTCTGGTCGCCCGCGACAAAGCAAAATTAGAGATACTGGCCGATCGCCTGCGACAGGAAAATAGTATTTCTGTCGATGTTCTGCCTGCCGACCTCACGCAAGCCGTGGATTTAGCGACTGTCGAAGCGCGTCTGCGTGAGGATTCGCAGATTGGTATTCTTATCAATAACGCGGGTATCGCGCAGTCCGGTAGTTTTACAGAGCAGACGCCTGAGTCGATAGAACGCCTCATCGCGCTTAACGTCACGGCATTGACGAGACTGGCCAGTGCCGTGGCACCACGCCTTGTAAAAGCCGGTGAAGGGTCGATCGTTAATATCAGTTCCATCGTTGGACTCGCCCCTGAATTTGCAATGACGGTTTACGGTGCAACCAAAGCCTTTGTTCTTTTCTTGTCTCAGGGAATGGATATCGAGTTGTCATCTAAAGGCATTTATGTCCAGGCGGTGCTCCCTGCCGGTACCTACACGGAAATTTGGGACCGTGCGGGTATCGATATCAGCAACTCGGCAAAATTCATGGAAGTGGGCGAGTTAGTCGATGCTGCACTGGTTGGCTTTGATCGCCGTGAACTGGTCACTATCCCACCTTTACAGAATGCTGCCCGCTGGGACACCCTCAATGCTTCGCGTCAGGCTTTGCTTTCAGACATCAAACAAGATGAAGCCGCAGAGCGATACAAAGCACTTTAGGTAAAGAGGTGTACTCGGCAGAACGATTTTTTGGGTGTTCTGCCGAGCGGAGAATCATACATAAATCGCTTATGGCGCCTCTTCTCATCTCCGATGAGAAACCTCAAATAAATCATGAAGGTCTTGTTCAGCATGACAAAAAAACGTGTAGCGCTCGTTACAGGCGCTTCCTCAGGTATCGGCAGAGCGTCTGCTATTAAACTGTTAGCCGCAGGTTATACGGTATACGGCACAAGTCGGCGTGGTGCGTTGGCGGGTAAGCATCCGTTTCCGTTATTAACACTGGATGTGACGGACGACGCCTCTGTCAACTCGGCTATTGATGAGTTGCTGCGCCTGGAGGGGCGGATCGATATTCTGGTGAATAACGCGGGCTTCGGGGTCGCTCCGGCTGCGGCAGAAGAAAGTTCCATTGAGCAGGCCAGGCACATTTTCGACACCAATTTTCTGGGCATCGTCAGGTTAACGCGGGCTGTTGTCCCTCATATGCGACGTCAGGGCAGCGGGCGCATCATTAACATTGGCTCGATACTCGGGATCGTTCCGTTGCCGTATGTAGCACTTTATGCTGCCAGTAAGCATGCAGTCGAAGGATACACAGGAGCACTGGACCATGAACTGCGCACGCAGGGCATTAGGGTATCCGTTATCGAACCTGCCTACATAAAAACCCAGTTTGAAGCCAATAATTTAGAGCCGGATGCGAAGCTGGAAGAATATGACCTTATGCGGGCGAAGCTAACGAAAGTGGTCAGTAAGGCAATGGCCGAAGCGGAAAGTCCGGACGTTGTGGCAGACGTAGTGGTTAAAGCTGCTGAGACTTTGCGACCAAAGGTGCGTTACACAGCGGGAACGCTGGCCGGTAAATTGAATTTTCTTCTCAGATTCGCGCCAGCAAAAATCCTGGATAAGGTCGTACGAAATAGCCTTCAACTTGATGCGAAAAAATAAAAATGAAATTTTCGCGACTGGCTATTCTGGCGTCCGTGTTGTTTTTTATTCTGGCTACGGCATGGATGTTTTTCCCGGAACAGTTCCTCACGCTGTGGGGAATTGAAACCACAACAGGTACTGACGTGCTCGGCCGACGCTCTGCTGCATTCTTTGCAGGAACAGGAGTCATGTGTGTATTAGCAAGGAATGCTGAGCCTTCCCCCACTCGATATGCTCTGGCCGCCGGTGTTAGCACGATATGTTTTGTGTTAGCCGTGTCTGGCATCGTCGAATGGCAGGAAGGACATGTCAACGGGAAAATTCTTGTGGCTGTGCTTATCGAGCTGTTACTGGGAATCGCTTTTTTACTCAGCAATAAGGGCATCCGGAAAATCGACAGGATAAACAACAAATGAAGACTAAGACGATGAAAGCATTCACGTTTAAACGCTATGGGAAATCCCCGGCGCTGGGATTTGAAAACAGAGATTATCCTTCCATCGGTCCTGACGAAATTCTGGTTAAGGTTTACGCTGTAGGCCTTAATCCCATAGACAACATGATCCCCACCGGAATTTTTAAACCGGTTTTGCATTTTACGCTTCCCGCAACACTGGGTAGCGACCTGTCCGGGATTGTGATTGCAACGGGAAGCCGGGTGACGCGTTTCAAGCCCGGCGACGAAATCTTCGCCAGTATTTTCGACAGGGGCACAGGCTCTCTTGCCGAATTTGCCGTTGTTCCTGAAAACCTTGCGGCCTTTAAACCTGCAAATCTGAATTTTGTGCAAGCCGCTTCACTGCCGATGGTGAGCCTCACCGCCTGGCAGGCGCTCACAGAGAGAGCCAATCTGCAGCCTGATCAAAAGATTTTCATCCCAGCGGGTTCTGGGGGAATTGGGAGTTTTGCCATCCAGTTGGCGAAGCATCTTGGCGCAAAAGTGGGAACGACGACAAGTTCAGTCAACGTCGAGTGGGTCAGTCGTCTCGGCGCAGATGAAGTGGTTGATTACAAAACGCAGGAATTTGAAAATGTGTTGAGAGGCTACGATATTGTTCTGGGCACTGTCAGAGGGGATACGATTGAAAAGTCCATTTACATTCTTAAGCCTGGCGGAAAGATTATTTCTCTCATTGGGCCGTTAGATGCTGCTTTTGCACGTGAGCGGCATTTAAATATCTTTCTGCGTTCTATATTCAGTCTGATGAGCCGTAAAATCATCCGTCATTCTAAGAAGAGGAGCTTAACCTATTCATTTCTCCTCGTTCGGCCTGATGGCAAGCAACTCGCTCAAATAAGTAAGCTCATGGAAGCGGAACACATTATTCCAGTGATTGACAAAGTATTCCCCTTTGCAGAAACAAAGGATGCGCTTGACTATCTGGCTGGAGGACACGCGAAGGGAAAAGTTGTCGTTACTATTCATGAATGACAACAACTGCGGTTTACATCTGCCTAAGAGACAATAGCGACTCTGCTCATCAGCTGTGTGTGGTTCGGCCGGAGTATCTTTATTTACTTATTTAATTCATTCGCACCGGTGAAATGTTGCAAGATGTAAATATTTAACTTATGGTGCGCCCCTGCTTCTGCTAACACCAGACCTAATGGGCAGAAGTTCAATTGAGCGGGGAGGATTGATGTCTTTCCCCGCAGTTTTTATTGGCGAATCGCCTCAAAAAACCCTCACCTCATTCCAAAATAAAAACCCGCACGTTTGGCGGGTTTTTACTGTTTGTTGCGCCGTTTATCTGAACGATGAATTCAGAGGAACTTCAGCGTCAGGTTCGTGCGTAATTCTGTTTCGGAGATCGCGGCGAATTATCTCAATAGACCAGAACCAAATTAAGTGGCCAAGTATTTCAGAGACGTTTTCATACCATGGAAGGTCGAAAAGCGGTGGGGTTAAGCCCATCAGCGGGAATGAAATCATATGGACAAATAGCTGTGCAAGTGCACCGGCTAACAGCCCCTGCCATAACTTAATTTTAGGGAACACTTCCGCAACGACACAATAACCAACGGCAAACACGATGGAGAATATAATGTGTGTTACCCCAACCCAGTTAAACGCATGCCCCGCAAAGGTATAGACCGCTGCATTTGGGTCAACCATTCCCAGCCAATCGCGGAGAAAAATGTAGGGAGGATTAAGGAAGTTTCTGGAGCAGTCGATATGCTCAGCCGCACGAATTAATGATTCAGGCCCACATGCACTGGTAAACATATCAACAGGACTACGCGGTGGAAGCGGAACTTCAGCGCCCCATTTTACAAATGCCGAAACCACACCGGAAATAAGCCCAACAAACAGTGCAACACCAAAACGACGCCTACGGGGTTCGGTTTGCACAAAAAAGTCTTTTAACGCCATAAATCCACCACTTAGAAAGAATATTTACAGTTCCTTAATCTTCCTTAACTTGGGTGCATCACATTTTGATACAGATCACACTTTACCCTGCAATTTTATGAAAATTGTTTTAACCAACAAAACACTCGTATCGTTGGCGGGTTTATTTTTGTTAATGAGCGCACTTCGCTTTAACGTCCAGAGCGCCTTTTCCGTGAGCAGAGAATTAATACGCAATGATTGTCACGTCATTTGAGTCAATGAGCGCTCTGTACAACGACGCCGACAGGAAAGAATAGAAAAACTGGCCATACAACGACCAGTTTTGCAGAAAGGTTTTGCAGAAGAGCTTTAGAAGCGATAACCCGCTGAGAACATAAACACCCACGGGTCCAGTCGTGTATGGACACTTTGCTGTTCACCGCCTGCTTTAAAGCGCACGTCGGTGTCGATATCCATGTACCAGACCGACATATTCAGCAGCCAGTCGCGGTTGACTAAATAGTCCAGCCCCACCTGCCCCGCAGCGCCCCAGGAATCTTTCAGACTGAGATCCGACAGTCCATTTTCTTTGCCGTTATCGTTGAATTTTTCGTCAAAGAACGTGGTGTAGTTAACGCCCGCACCAATATAAGGGCGCGCTTTGCTGTTGGCATCACCGAAATACCATTGCGCCATAAGCGTCGGAGGGAGTTGATGAACGGTTGCAATATTACCCGTCGGTCCTGTGCCTACTTTGTGGCGGAAAGGCGTAGCCGCCAGCAACTCAACGCCGATATTTTCCGTCGCCATATAGGTGAACGTTAAACCTAACTGCGTGTTATTGCTGACGTTAAAGCCACCGAGACTTCCCAATACGTTATCTGATCCTTCCGTCGGGCGAACCGTTGCCGAACCCGCGCGAATAAAGAACTCGCCAGCTTCATGCGCATAAGCGCCACCAGAGAGACTGCTTAAGATCAGGGCTGCCACTGCTAATTTTTTCATATCCGCTCCATCGTTGTGGTTTTATTGGCGCGGAGAATATAACTACAAATGAGTAGGAAGTGATCCAACACAGATCACATTCAGCCCAGCAATTTAACATTTGTTGATCCAGATTAATTTTTACCAAAAATAGATAAACTTGATTGCCCCAATCAGGTCAAATTTGCTCAATACGCTTTGCTTTACAAAGATATGCTTTTCCATACAAGTCATGGTGCTGCCACGACAGAGTTATCCAGGGTACAATTGCCCGCTTATTAACACCTGCAATACTCAAGGAGAGTGCATGTCTATCACGGCGAAGTCCGTCTACCGTGACACCGGGAACTTTTTCCGCAATCAGTTCATTACTTTTTTACTGATCGCTTTGCTTTGCGCGTTGATCACCGTCGTGCTTGGCCATGCGTTTTCACCGAGTGATGAGCAAATTGCCAGCCTCAGCCAGGGCGACAATCTCGCTGGCAGCGTAGGGTTATTTGATCTGGTGCAGAACATGACGCCTGAACAGCAGCAGATTTTGCTGCGCGCCTCTGCGGCCTCGACCTTTTCTGGGTTGATCGGCAACGCGATTATGGCGGGGGGAGTATTGCTCATGGTTCAGTTGGTTTCCGCAGGGCAACGCGTGAGTGCACTGCGCGCCATCGGTGCCAGCGCGCCGGTGTTACCGAAACTGTTCATCCTGATCTTTTTGACCACGCTGCTGGTGCAAATGGGGATCATGCTGGTCGTCGTGCCGGGTGTGCTGCTGGCGATTATCCTCTCCTTTGCTCCTGTGATGCTGGTACAGGACAAGATGGGGATTTTTACCGCCATGCGCAGCAGTATAAAACTGGCGTGGTCGAATATGCGTCTGGTTGCTCCTGCAGTCATCGGATGGCTGCTCGCCAAAACGTTATTGCTGCTGTTTGCACCGAATTTTGCAGTGCTCACGCCAAACATTGGCGCGGTGGTTGCCAATACGATCAGTAATCTGATCTCCGCCGTATTGCTGGTTTATTTGTTCCGCCTGTATACGTTGATTCGCCAATAATATCCTGATGGCAGAGTGCGCGCGTGCACTCTGCCCCACGCAGAAAATGGAATCTAAGAATGAAGCAGTTTCTTGATTTTTTACCGCTTGTCGTGTTTTTCGCATTCTATAAGCTGTACGACATTTATGCCGCGACAACGGCCTTAATCGTCGCCACCGCTATCGTATTGATCTACACCTGGATTCGCTATCGCAAAGTCGAAAAAATGGCGTTGATCACTTTTGTTTTAGTTGCCGTGTTTGGTGGCCTGACGGTGTTCTTCCATAACGATGAATTTATCAAATGGAAGGTTACGGTAATTTACGGCCTGTTTGCCGGTGCACTGCTCTTCAGCCAGTGGGTCATGAACAAACCGTTGATTCAACGCATGCTGGGCAAAGAAATCACGCTGCCGCAAGAAGTATGGTCGAGACTGAACATTGCCTGGGCCGTATTCTTCATTCTCTGCGGCCTGGCAAATATCTATATTGCGTTCTGGATGCCGCAAAATATCTGGGTCAACTTTAAGGTGTTTGGTCTGACGGCTCTGACGCTGATTTTTACCCTGCTCAGCGGTGTATACATTTACAAGCACATGCCTCAGGATGAGAAATAGATATCACCAACATATATCTAAATAAAACAATCAGTTAGATAATATAAAAAGATAACGATAAGCACGCTTTCATGTACACTTTATGAGAAGCGTGCTTTAATTTTGTCTGTGCAACCATATTACCGGGCAGTCATTCTTAACCCGGTGAATGGTGAATGTCACCACGCCATGGACAACTACATCATCCAGCGCCTCGCCTTCTACAGCTTCACCATCCTCAGTGATTAATGACTTGCCCATTACCTTTGCAAAGTGATTGCACCCGTCAAAGGTGGCCAGAACGATGACACCAGGAATAACCGGTAGCGCGATATTGATAACCGCCCAGCCGAGGTCCGTTTCGATAACCTTGCAGTTCATATCTATGCTGCACAGATTATCGACCGTAAGCCGATCCTCTTCGTAGTCTTTAGCCGGTGATGGGAATCCCATTAGAATATCCTCCCCATGTTACGGAGCATCCAATATCGGTTATCGCTCTGCTCTGGCGTCTTGTCAGCAAAGTCATTCTGATAAAGCTCAATCCACTCGTTCGCGTCCTTTCTGCTGAAATGCCAGTTCAGGATGCCAAGCTCGCGAACAAAGTCATCTGTGCGAAGACACAGGTATCCTTTCGGGTTGCGCTGAATAGCCGCATTGAACGCGGCTTTGATTTCGTATCTGCTGGGCATGATGACCTCCCGACAATTACTGTATATAAATACAGCATTATGCATTGATGGTTCAGATCAGGTCCGTTACATCGTATGATGTCCGGAAAATGGAGATATATTGATGTCACGAACAATTTTTTTGTCATGAACGTTTGAAAATATGTCTCTTAACTTGATGTTACCCACTTGGTGCATCGAATAAGCAAAGTTATTGAATTGTAGCGCCACTGTCTAAGTGGAATAAAATCAATCAAAATAATCAGGTGCGGGTGTGATTGCTATACAAAAAACATACAGAGGCGATGTGGATGGGCTCCGGGCCATCGCTGTTCTTGGTGTAATTTTATTCCATGCTGGGATTGGATTCTCTGGTGGATTCGTTGGCGTGGATGTGTTCTTCGTGATCAGCGGCTTTTTAATCACCAGAAACATTGCTAATCAACTTAACAAAGGAAGTTTTTCATTCCCCGAGTTCTATGCCAGGAGAGCTCTTCGCCTTCTCCCTGCCCTCTTCTTCACATTTGCTTTGTGCATTATTTTTGGTGGATTGCTGTTCTCACCAACACAGCTCACTGACTTTGCAAACTCTCTGATATTTGCCAGTCTATCTATTTCAAACATATTCTTTTGGCTAAATACGGATTATTTTTCAGCATCTGCACTCACAAAGCCACTTCTTCACACATGGTCATTGTCAGTTGAAGAGCAATTCTATCTTGTATGGCCATTGCTTATGGTCTTCGCTTTTAAGTTCATGCCGTCAAAAGGGTTGAAAGCTCTCATTTTTTCTATCCTTGTGATTGGTCTCGTTGCCTCTCAAGCTTCACTCTCATATATCCCAAGCGCGGCTTACTTCCTCACTCCATTTCGTGCTTTTGAATTTGCATTTGGAGGACTGGTAGCACTATATCCAAACAATGCAAGAATGAAAGACAGCGCAAAGAGTGTAGGTTTTTTGACTGGCCTGGCTCTGATTATTGCACCAATGCTGTCTTATACTGAGTCAGTACCCTTCCCTGGATTTATGGCCGTTCCTCCATGTATAGGTGCGGCTATGGCAATCAAATTTGGCGGTGATTGCCGTCTGGGCGCAATCCTTAACAACAAACCAATGCGATTTATTGGATTAATGAGTTATTCGTTATATTTGATTCATTGGCCTGTTATTGTTTTCTACAGTTATTATGTATCCAGAGAGTTGTCGTGGATGGATAAAACATACGTTTTATTGTTAACTGCTATTTTCTCTTTAATTACTTACTACTTTGTTGAGAGAAAGCTACGCTTCCATGGCGTGTCTCTAAACAAACTCAGGCTCGCTGCCGTCTATGCTTCATTCGCATTTGTGTCTGTGTTGACGATATTGGTTGGTAAAAATATCACAAATAATGAAGGGTGGGTTTGGCGCATTGATTCAAAATACGACACCCTGGCGAAGGATGCGGCTCGATATCAGTATGAGCAATATGGCGGACATGGCTACGGGTTTGGCGTAGTACTGGGTAAAAAAGATAAGCAGTCAGTTGATGCCGTCATGGCTGGTGATAGCTATGCAAACCAGTATGCATATGGTTTTGATAATCTCTTCAAAGAGAGCAACAAGCGTGTTGACACCCTCTTTGTTCATGGCTGCATGATAAGCAGGGATTCCGTCCGCGCCCCAGGAACTGGCTCCAATGATAAATGTGACGGGCAATACCAACGGTTGCTGGATAAGCTCAAGGGAAATAACCTTCCTCTCATTATCAGTCACTCATGGGATACATCCATTAAAGTGCTGAATGATCGATCCTCTGGCAAGCGCCTAGCCTTCAAGAATAATGAAGATTACTATCAGTTTGTTATCTCTCAACTCCATATTTTACGTCAGAGTATAGGGAACAGACAACTTATCGTGATTGGCTCTCTGCCGCGCGTTGGTGATCAGAATGGAGTCGTCTCCTGTATAACACGGCCAGAGATATCTATATCTCACTGCACTGAAAACCTCAAAGTTAAAGAGACTGAAGCCACGTCTTATAAATTCAATGAAGAGCTGAAAAGAGAGGTTTCTTCATGGGAGAATACGACCTATATAGATCCATACCCTCTCTTCTGCCATAACGGCATTTGCGAATCAATCATCAATAATAAAATTTATTATTCTGATGGAGGACATTTGTCTCTTGATGGTTCACTTGCTTTCGCGCCGTTCATTAAAAATATTTTATTTGAGGCTATATCAAAGTAACATTATGTGGATAGCCGAAGAAAGTATTGAGGTTTTCCCAGTGCGCACGCCAGCTTTTGCTGATTTGCGGATACTTGTCGTCCCACTCCTCCGCGAACGCATCCAGCACCATCAGCGCCGCGTCTTCGGTCGGGGCCTGATACACCGTGATAACGGCTTTATAGTCCTTCCACGACACGTATTTCAGGCTGTTGCGCACCATATGGATGATGCACAACTGGATATGGGTCTGCGGGTAGACGCTGTTTATCGCATTCGGGAAGCCTTTCAGGCCGTCCACGCAGGCAATCAGGATATCCTTAAGACCACGGTTTTTCAGCTCCGTCAGCACATTCAGCCAGAACTTTGCGCCTTCATTTTCGGCCAGCCACATACCCAGCAGCTCTTTTTGCCCTTCGGCGTTTATACCCAGCGCGAGGAAGACGGCTTTGTTTATTACACCGCCATTCTGACGAACTTTACGACAATGCAGTCCATATAAACAATGGGATACAGCCCATCCAGTTGCCGGTTTTGCATTCAGTAACCTGCTCTTTTACGGCGTCTGTTACCTTAGAGATAAGCGTGGGTGACACATCGGCGTCATACATTTCTTTGAAAGGTGGCAACGATTTCGCGCGTGGTCATGCCTTTGGCATACAGCGATAAAATCTGGCTGTCCATATGCGTGATCCGCGTCTGGGTTTTCTTGATTAGCTGAGATTAAAAGGTGTTTTCACAGTCACGTGGCGTGTTCAGCTCGATCTCGCCGTCATCACTCAGCAGCGTTTTTGACGAGTAGCCATTGCGGGTGTTTTAGCCTTTTTGGGCGCGTTTTTCTCATGTCCGAGATGGTCGGTCAGTTCAGCATTGAGCGCTGTTTCGAAAGTAAGCTTCGTCAGCATCCGGGAAAACTGGTTGAGATCGGCTTCGGTTTTAAGGCCTTTAGCCAGTTAAGCAGCCAGCGCTTTGAGTTTATTTTCGTCCATAATTGCCTGTCTCCGCTATCGGAGTGAAGATATCAAAAATAGGCAGATACACAATTTAAATTACAGTCTCGTGTACACAAATCACTTAAATTGCATCCATTCAAAATAAAGCATTCTAAAATGCTATAAATGGTAGGTTGAGTCTTCAGGCGGGTTGCTGGCAGATTTGGTAAAACAAAATAAATCACGGTAATCGATGTTGAAGCGTAAAAGCATGCCTCAGGACGATAAGCACTAATCCCTGTATGCCAGACGGTACGCCGTCTGGCCATTTTATTCGTGTCTGCTTTTCGTATTTCCCACCGAGTGCAAATCATAGTAGCATCCCGCCTGTCGTCTTCCGTCACGAGCACAAATAACAATGACAACAACGAATGACGCCCCTCAGGGCGAACTGGTTTTACGCACACTTGCAATGCCCGCCGACACCAATGCGAACGGTGACATCTTTGGCGGTTGGTTAATGTCGCAAATGGATATGGGTGGCGCGATCCTGGCTAAAGAGATCGCGCACGGCCGCGTGGTGACGGTCAGAGTCGATGGGATGACGTTTTTACGTCCGGTCGCGGTGGGCGATGTGGTCTGCTGCTACGCCCGCTGCGTTAAGCGCGGTAACACGTCAGTTTCCATTAATATTGAAGTGTGGGTCAAAAAGGTAGCTTCGGAGCCAATCGGCCAGCGCTACAAGGCGACCGAAGCGCTGTTCATCTATGTTGCAGTGGATAACGACGGGAAACCTCGCCAGCTTCCGCAGGTATAAAAAAAGCCTCCATTCTGGAGGCTTTTTACTATTCCATCTGCGCCCCGCCGTTCAGGCGGAACACGATATTCACGATCAATCCATTTCCCGGTTTCCCGGCTTCATAGCGCCATTTGCGCATCGCCGCTTTCACTTCGCGCTCAAACATATTAGCAGGCTGGGCGGAAAGAATTTCCACGTTATCCACACGGCCATCAGCCGTCACGTCGAATTTCACGCGCAGACGCCCCTCAATACGCAGGGCTTGCGCACGCGCAGGGTACTGCGGCTGATTGCGGCTTAGCGCGCGCGGGCCAGAAGGTGCCGAGACCACCGGTTTTGCCGTTGCCGGCGAATTATTCATCACGGGTTTCGCTGGCGCTGTATTTTGCACCGTCTGCGTCGTACGCGGTTCAACGGGACGCTCTTCTCGTTTTGGACGCTCTTCCACTTTTTTTACCGGTTTTGGCTTCGGTTTAGGCTTGGGCTCCGGCTTATGGATCACCACTGGCGCTTCTTTCGGCGGCTCAGGGATCGGCTCCGGTTCAGGTTCCGGCTCGACAACCGGCTCTGGCGGTGGCGAGACAACCTGCGGCTCTAGCTCAGCAGGCGTCACCATGGTCACCGAAATCGGCTGCGCGGGCGCTGGCATTTCAATAACCTGATGTACCGATGTGTAGAGCAGACCCGCGACGACAGCACCGTGAATCACAACGGAGAGCAGCGTCGGCCAGGGAAAGCGGCGAGGTAAATCCAGGGTCATCGAAGTCATAATCGTTACAGTTAAAAAACCAGACCCCGATTTTAAATGCAAATAGCAATCATATTCAATAAGACACTCCATCTTCTCGCAATTTAAGTGCGCAAGTGGCGTGTGCGGGCCGTTGTTTGTTACAGTTTTAACAAGGTCGTTATCTTTACATTGCAGTCATCGCTGCTTTCACATAACGTAAATGCCACTTTTTATGGTTAAGGAGCTCCGCCGTGCTTTACGTTATTTACGCTGAGGATGTTGCTGATTCTCTTGAAAAACGCCTTTCCGTCCGCCCTGCGCATCTTGCGCGACTGCAACTGTTGCACGACGAAGGAAAACTGCTGACCGCAGGGCCAATGCCTGCCGTTGACAGCAACGATCCCGGCGCGGCTGGTTTTAGTGGCTCTACGGTGATTGCCGAATTCGAATCCCTGGAAGCTGCACAGTTTTGGGCCGAAGCCGACCCATATGTCGCGGCAGGCGTTTACGCAAAAGTCACCGTCCGCCCGTTCAAGAAAGTGTTCTGAGGCCGTGAATAAAAGCGTCTTTGCGCGCTGTTAAAAACACCTCAATTGAAATAAATGAATTTGTTGCATGACAGCCCCGCGCAGACGGGGCTTTGTTTTTTACGGGCCAGTTCAATTAGATGTCACCCGTTCTTTTGCTAAGTGTAAGGCTCGTAATTTCACCCCGGCCCTTCGCTTCCTGCCGCCAGCAGAGGGACCAGAACGTCACTGATGGGCGTAGGAATCCCGTGGGATTTGCCTAAACGCTGGATCACAGCGTTACGGACTTCCCATTCCATCGGGCGGTTAGACTGACGATCGGCCAGAATGGAAGTGCCTAAATCCGCAGGCGCACGACGAAAACCGTCCACAATTTCACGCGCAACATCATCGATCAGGATTGCCTTTTGCGCACGCGCAACCGCCAGACACTCACGCAGGTAAGCCAGTGCCAGTTCAGTGACATCTTCCCGCGAGAACATGCCAGCACGGCGATTGGCAAGTACCATCAAACCCGCTGCCGCATTCTGAAGCAGTTTTCGCCAGGCGATGGACGTGAAATCCTCGGAAAGCTCAACGGCGCAACGCGTATCAATAAGCGCATCAGCAATCCGTTTTGCCTGCGGCGTATCCGGCAGCGTCAGGCGTGGTTTGGCACGCAGCCAGACAGAAGCGTCCGGTTCGCGCTGTGCCGGAAACCAGACGACCGAAGGCACGACTGTGGCACCGTTAACATAAGGCTCCAGCTGGCTTTTCTGCTCTACCCCGTTTTGCAGCGCGCAGACCACCGTGTTTTCATCACACAGTTTGTTCAGCCAGCCTGCGCTGGATGCCGTCTGGGTCGCTTTCACCGCAATGAATACCAGTTCGCACGGCTGAGTGATTTCCGCCGCGTTGCTCAGTACAGGTCCTGGCACGGTAATCTCGCCCTCGTCAAAGCGCAGCACTAATTTCGGATGGGCTGTCCGCCCGCACAGTAAAGGCTTGCGGCCAACCTCATGCAGTAGCGCCGCAATGGTGGTACCGATTGCGCCAGGACCGATGAGGGCAATAGTTGGACTGTCAGACATGTCGCATTCTCCCAAACTAGTTAACCGATAATGAGCGTGCCGGTTGCGATGACGATGCACGCAAGCGTTTTTCTTAACGTTAGCGATTCGCCCAGGAATAAGTAGCCTAATACGGCGGCAAAAAGCACACTGGTTTCACGCAAAGCTGAGACAGTGCCCATCGGGGCGCCCTGCATGGCGTAGATAATGATCCCGTACGCCAGAAGCGAAACAAGGCCCCCAATCGCTGCGCGAGGTAAACCTGGCCGCCAACGCAACAAACTTCTGCTGTCGCGTAAGGCGATATAGAGTGCAGGCATCAGCCCTCCCCATAAGGTGCTCATCCACGCGGTGTATGAGAGCGCATTTCCGGACAATCGCACGCCTATCCCGTCCACCACGCTATACGCCGCGATGAAAGCACCGGTTGCCAGCGCATATTTCAGGTCCGGCATCGCCAGTTTGTAGCCCTTCATGGCGAGCATCAGAATACCGCAGGACACCAGCGTGATTCCGCCAAGCGTGTTCAATTCAATTTTTTCACCGGCGAAGAGTGCCGCCGCGCATGCCACCAGGAGCGGAGAGCAACCGCGCGCAATCGGATAGGATTGCCCAAGATCCCCGCTCTGATAGCTGCGTATCAGACACAGGTTATAGCCCACATGCAGCAACGCCGAAACAAACATGTACTTCCAACTGGCTGTGGATGGCAGTGGCACTAACAGTGCGATTACGGCGCTGGTCACGGCAATCGCCACACACATGATGGTCATCGACCATAACCGGTCAGTCGCCCCGCGTAGCAGGGTATTCCAGCTGGCATGCAGCAGAGCGGCGAACAGCGTCAGGAAAACAATATGGCTTGGCATAGGGTGATGCTAAGCAACCTATGCCTATTTTAAAAGTGAAGTGTCGTCATCCGATCATGAGTTAAAACTCATGCCTCAGGTATAACTGAGCTGCGCCTGATGTGATTCTGCCATAAGCCAGGAGCAGAATTTCATAATGTGCGGCTGGGTTTCGATGCCTCTTGGGCAGACAAAATAATAGGCAGCGGGCGATGGGAAACTCACATTAAACAACCTGACCAGACTGCCCTCCTTGATCTCTTTTTCAACGTGTCCGCTGCGCGCTAACGCAATGCCCTGTCCCAGCAACGCGGCTTCAATCGTCATATTGGTGTCGGCGAAGCGGACGCTTTCATGCAACGCATCCGTCTGTATGCCCGCCAGTTCAAACCAGGAGTCCCATTTCGGAACCAGATCCGCACCGTCGCGCGTCAGAAGCGGATAACGCAGCAGCTCAGCCGGGTCATGGGGTGTTCCAAAACGTTGTAATAATGCCGGACTGGCAACCGGAAATAGCTGCTCGCGAAACATAAATTCCGAGTGCAGCACGGGGTAATTGCCGTGACCAAAGCGGATCGCCACATCGGAATCCGAGTTGGTGAAATGAATGGCCCTGTCGGTGCTTTCAAGCGTAACCAGAATCTCAGGATGCAGCCGCGTTAACTCGGGAAGACGTGGTAGCAGCCACTTCAGCGCAAAGGAATAGGTGGTGCTTACACGTAATCGAACACGACTTTTTTGTTCGCGAAGGTCGGCTAATGAAGTTTCCAGCTTGCTGAAGAACTCACGGACGATAGGCGCGAGCGCGGCGCCAGCAGGCGTCAGTGTGAGAGTTTTACCGCGCTGAAAGAGCTGCAGTCCCCATAATTCTTCAAGATTTTTTAACTGATGGCTGACCGCACTCTGCGTGATGAACAGCTCTGTGGCAGAGGAGGTAAACGTGGGATGGCGGGTAGCGACTTCAAACGCACGTAGCATGGCTGTGGGAGGAATGTCTCGCATCTGTCTTTTCCTGTGAATGAACTCAGACTCATGACACGATATGCCGACTCCCCTTCAAAAGAAAGCGTAAGAGTGGTTGCCATCTACGCGGATATTACGCTGAGATGTTTCACCACAAATAAAAAATGGCTGCCGGTGAATATGGCAGCCATAGAAATTTTAAGACTCGGTTCGATTAACGAATGAAGGTCTTCTTAGCACGGACAGAGTAACGGAAATAAGGTATCCAGATGCAGGCGTAAATTGTGTGGGTAACAATGGGCATGATCTGATTAAAGTCCAGGGCAATCTGTGGGAACAGGTATCGCCCGATTCCCCGGTCAATCAACATGATGACGATACCAGCGACAAGCAACACACTGTACGCCAGCGGAAGCTCTTTCTTTTTGCGCAAAAAGAGTGATGCAACATAGATAATGTAAAGCAAAACAATAAAATTTAACCCCGCACAAATAAACAGATAGGTTGATTGCGGCAGCGAAAGATAACCTAGCGTGTCGATGCTGGCCTTTAATGTAAAGGCCATTGAAGTGAAATAACTATAAGAAATGAGTAACATATTCAGAAATGGCAGGAACAGCAAACCGCCAATTTTGCGGTACCGTTTTTCCTCACATTCAGGACAGTATTCCTGGTCCTGTGGAATGGTCTTATCACACTTGATGCACGTCCATTTGAAAGCGGTATCGGTCATTATTTTTCCTTGTTCGCACGCTGGCTCTTAACGGCACAGCTTGATTCCAGAGTCGATAAAGTAGGTGCGAATAGATATCGGCTAATACAGGCGCAATCTTGAGCACTATTACGCTCGTCGCATCGCAGGCATAAGTTTCCTCAGTGTAGCGATGCCAGTCGTGCAGCAAACCCCACAAACAACAGCCCTATCAACCCATTTCCCAGCTTCGCCAGTTTCTTTTTCGTCTTGAGATAGCGCGTCACAAATGCCCCAGAGAAAATCAAGAAGCTCATGTACATGAAGCTGATCAGTTCTAAGGTCGTTGCGAGGATCAGGAAAGAGGTGCCTGTATTTGTCGCGCTGACATCAATGAACTGCACGAAAAACGAGACGTAAAACAAAATGGCCTTGGGATTGGTCAAACTCAATACCAGCGAACGCTTCAGGATCGTACTGGACGGTTCAGCCCCTCCAGCCTGAGCGCTGTTTTTGCGCATGATGACCGACCAAAGCATTTTGCCACCGAGCCACAGCAGATAAAGTGCGCCAAGATAACGGACAATATTGAATAGCACGGGTGTGGTTTGAATGAGTGCCGCCACGCCGGCCCACGCCAGAAACATCAATACGGCATCGCCGATAAATACGCCCGTAGCGGCCAGATAGCCTTTTTTGACGCCGTGACCTATGCCGGTTTTGAGAACAAATAAGGTATTGGGGCCAGGAACGAGAACAATAAAGAAAGCGCCAACAACGTAGGTCCAAAAATTCAGTACACCAAACTCCGCAAACACAACCTGCTCCTTTTTAAAAATAGCGCGTCACGGGGTGGCGAAGAGAACCGAAGACCGTGAACGCGCTATGCGTGTCATTTTGACGTTCGCCAACCTTTGCTGGCATCAGTACCGTCTGTCCTTAAAGCATCACCCAATGCATAAAAAGAGCGTAAATAAATTGCCCTAGCTGCGTGAGTGACGAGAGCCCTAAATATCCCCTTAATGCATCTACGGCTAAAATGGCTATTAATACCCAAAGGAAAGGATTCATTTTTCTTATTCATAGCGTAAATCGCCGCACATCATACCGCAGCAGGATGAGGATTTAACAAGCGGGAAGCAAAATAGTACGCGCTCAGGCGCTGATGGTCTAAAAAAACATCAGGCACCAAAAAAGGTGCCTTCAGGGAACTCAGAGATCGCGGACAGCGAACACCAGTGCATTACGGTGACGGCTTAGCCCACATTTCCTGATAGCGTGAATACGCATATTGCGGCGGGATTGAGCTTCCAGCCAGCGAGCCTTGCGGCGGCTCGTTTGTCGCAACATACGCCAGCGCCCTACTTCTGTTCTACTGCGCTTCATGGTTAAAACTCTTTCCTTAACAGAAACGCCATTATAAACCCTTGGTCGCGGCAAACCAGCGCTTTTAGCCGTCCTTTTTATTTGCCAGATCAATTCTGATGCGTACACTCATAACAATACGCTTTCAAAAGGATTTTTAAATTATGACAACCTTCTACACCGTGGTGAGTTGGCTGGTCATTCTGGGATACTGGCTGCTGATCGCAGGTGTGACGCTTCGCATCCTGATGAAACGCCGAGCTGTTCCCTCTGCCATGGCCTGGCTACTGATTATCTACATCCTGCCGCTGGTGGGGATTATTGCGTATCTTTCATTTGGTGAATTGCATCTGGGTAAGCGCCGCGCTGAGCGTGCCCGCGCTATGTGGCCGTCGACCGCAAAATGGTTAAACGACCTGAAATCCTGCAAGCACATTTTTGCCGAAGAAAATAGCAGCGTGGCGTCTTCATTGTTCAAACTGTGCGAGCGGCGTCAGGGAATTGCGGGCGTGAAAGGCAACCAGCTGCAGTTGTTGACGACCTCTGAAGACGTTATGCAGGCGCTGATTCGCGATATCCAACTCGCTCGCCATAATATCGAAATGGTTTTCTACATCTGGCAGCCGGGTGGGATGGCGGATCAAGTTGCTGAATCGCTGATGGCGGCGTCACGTCGGGGTATTCATTGCCGGTTGATGCTCGATTCTGCAGGGAGTGTGGCTTTCTTCCGCAGCCCCTGGGCTGGGATGATGCGCAACGCGGGTATTGAAGTCGTCGAAGCGTTAAAGGTGAATTTACTGCGCGTGTTTTTGCGTCGTATGGATTTACGCCAGCACCGCAAAATGATCATGATCGACAACTATATTGCTTATACCGGCAGCATGAATATGGTTGATCCGCGCTTCTTCAAACAAGATTCAGGCGTGGGACAGTGGATCGATTTAATGGCGCGTATGGAAGGCCCCGTCGCTACTGCAATGGGTATTGTGTATTCCTGCGACTGGGAAATTGAAACCGGTAAACGCATTTTGCCGCCACCGCCCGATGCCAATATCATGCCGTTCGAGCAGGAAAGCGGGCATACCATTCACACCATCGCTTCCGGTCCTGGTTTCCCGGAGGATTTGATTCATCAGGCGTTGCTCACTGCGGCCTATTCTGCGCGTGAATATCTGATCATGACCACGCCCTACTTTGTGCCGAGCGATGACCTGCTCCATGCGATTTGTACCGCCGCCCAGCGCGGTGTCGATGTCAGCATTATCATGCCGCGAAAAAACGACTCGGTACTGGTGGGATGGGCCAGCCGCGCATTCTTTACTGAGCTTCTGGCCGCAGGGGTGAAAATCTATCAGTTTGAGGGTGGACTGCTGCACACTAAAAGCGTGCTGGTGGATGGAGAACTCAGTCTGGTCGGGACCGTGAATCTGGATATGCGGAGTCTATGGCTGAACTTTGAGATTACGCTGGTGATTGACGATGCGGGCTTTGGTGGCGATTTGGCGGCCGTTCAGGATGATTACATCTCCCGCTCGCGCTTGCTGGACGCCAGTTTGTGGGTCAAGCGGCCTTTGTGGCAGCGGATCACCGAACGACTGTTTTACTTCTTTAGCCCGTTGCTGTAAAACGTGCCCAACGATGTTTTAACAGGTAGTCATCATGGAAATGGATCTGAATAATCGTCTTACTGAAGACGAAACGCTTGAGCAGGCCTACGATATTTTCCTCGAACTGGCGATGGATAATCTCGATCCCGCGGACGTTATCCTCTTTAATTTGCAGTTTGAAGAGCGCGGCGGCGCCGAGTTATTCGACCCGTCCGAAGACTGGAGTGAACATGTCGATTTCGACCTCAACCCGGACTTTTTTGCCGAGGTAGTGATTGGTCTTGCGGAGACCGACGGCGGCGAAATCAATGATATTTTTGCCCGCGTCCTGCTGTGCCGGGAAAAAGATCACAAACTGTGCCATATCCTCTGGCGTGAATAACAAAAGGCTGCGAATGCAGCCTTTTTTATTTAATCCGCTAATTTTGTCCCGCAGTGATTACAAAATCTCGCACTGTGCTCATGGTTCGCCTGTTGACACTGAGGGCATTTGCGCTGCTGTTGCCGATTCTGAAATGCGGCGCTCATGTGCGTAGTGATAAGACCGGTAGGAATGGCTATCACGGAATAACCAATCAAAATGAGCACTGACGCCACAATTCTCCCAAGCGGCGTATGCGGTGTAATATCGCCATACCCTACCGTCGTCACCGTGACGATCGCCCAATAAACGGATGCATTCAGCGTGGTGAATCCATATTTGGGTCCTTCTATCAGATACATCAGCGCGCCAAATACAATCATCACAATGGCAATAAACGAATAGAACAGAATTAACTGATGCCGGGCGCTAAATATCGCCTTCCAGAACACACGCAATGACGGCATTAGACGCAGCAACTTCAGGACGCGCAGCACGCGTATGGCGCGCATTGCCCGCCAGGCAAAAACATAATCGACGCTAATTTCAGGCCACAGCCACATCACGTAGAGCGGCAAAATGGTCGCCAGATCGATAATGCCCCAAAAGCTAAAGACATATTTCGCCGGATTGGGCCAGCTGAAAACCCGTAGCAAATACTCAAGGGTAAAAACCAGCGTAACGAAAAGTTCCAGCCAGACAAAGAGATGCCACTCATCCATCGTCAGGTGATATTGCGTGCCCAGACCTGACTCAATAAATATGATGAGAACGCTGAGTAGCGCAAACAGTCCGCACAATCCTTCGAAATGACGACCTGAGCGGGTATTTTGATCGAATAGCAGGCGGAACATCCGAC
This sequence comes from Lelliottia sp. GFLA7, assembly GCF_056490165.1. Classification (NCBI taxonomy): domain Bacteria; kingdom Pseudomonadati; phylum Pseudomonadota; class Gammaproteobacteria; order Enterobacterales; family Enterobacteriaceae; genus Lelliottia; species Lelliottia sp. GFLA7. Next base: position 315,352 of record NZ_JBWLAQ010000002.1, read on the forward strand.
GACGAACTGAAGAAACGGATAGCGACACGATAACCTCGCAAAAATTAAGGGCTGACATCATGTCAGCCCTTGCGATTATAACGGGTCTACTTTCAGGCAGGAAACCGCGTGGCGGAAACTTCCTTCAAGTACTGGCCGGGTTTGTGCACATTCCGGTCCAGCCAGCGGGCAGCGCGTACGGAATACACAGCCTGACGGCGGATTTATCGGTGAGGGCAACTCGCCTTCCAGCAGCTGAATTTTTTTATTTTTTTCCAGATCAGGATCGGGAACCGGCACTGCGGACATCAACGCTTTGGTGTAAGGGTGCAGCGGATTGTGGTAAACCTCATCGTAGGTCCCCAGCTCTACCGCATGGCCCAGATACATCACCAGAACACGATCTGAAATGTGTTTAACCACCGCCAGGTCGTGCGCGATGAAGATCAACGACAGCCCCATTTCGCGCTGTAATTTTTGCAGCAGGTTAACCACCTGCGCCTGAATAGAAACATCCAGCGCGGAAACCGGCTCGTCGCAAATAATCAGCTTAGGTTCCAGAATCAACGCACGCGCAATACCAATACGCTGACACTGACCACCGGAAAACTCGTGCGGGTAGCGGTTGATGAGGTTAGGCAACAGCCCTACTTTCATCATCATCGCTTTCACACGGTCACGTGCTTCCTGGCGGGACATCTTGGGATGATAAGTACGCAGGGGTTCCGCGATAATCTCCCCAATCGTCATACGCGGGTTAAGGGATGCCAGCGGATCCTGGAAAATCATCTGGATGTCGCTACGCACTTCGCGCCACTCGTCCGGCTTCATGCCCAGCAGATCCTTGCCCAGCCACGCCACTTTACCTTCAGTGGCTTTAACAAGGCCGATGATGGCGCGAGCAAACGTCGACTTACCGCACCCCGATTCCCCAACGACACCCAAGGTTTCGCCTTCGTAAAGGCGCAGCGTGACACCGTCTACCGCTTTGAGGGTTTTGGATGGTTGCCAGAACCACTGCTTACCGTCCTTGATGTCAAAATGAACTTTCAGGTCGGCAATTTCGAGCAGCACATTTCTTTTTTCATCTATCGCGTTCATACCAGCTCCTCGTACGGCTTAAAGCAGGCGCGCAGACGGCCTGGCGCAAACTCTTCCAGCGGCGGAGCGCTGTTACAGATTTCCATCGCATGCGGACAGCGTGGCTGGAACGGACAGCCTTTCGGCAGACGCAGCAGGTTTGGTGGGTTGCCTGGAATCGTCAGCAGAGATTCACCTTCCGCATCGAGACGCGGAACCGCATTCAACAGACCAATAGAATACGGGTGCGCGGGATGATAGAAAACATCGCGCGCCTTACCGTATTCCATGGTACGGCCGGCATACATCACCAGCACCTTGTCGCAGATACCCGCGACCACACCCAGGTCATGGGTGATCATGATAATCGCCGTGTTGAACTCGTCTTTGAGTTCATTCAGCAACGTCATGATCTGCGCCTGCACGGTGACGTCAAGCGCGGTGGTCGGCTCATCGGCAATCAGCAATTTAGGACGACAGAGCAACGCCATCGCGATCATCACACGTTGACGCATACCGCCTGAAAATTCATGCGGATACATGCGCATACGCTTACGCGCTTCCGGCATTTTCACTGCATCTAACATTTTTACCGACTCTTCAAACGCTTCGGCTTTGTTCATGCCTTTGTGCAGCATGAGGACTTCCATCAGTTGCTCACCCACGCGCATGTACGGGTTCAGCGAGGTCATCGGGTCCTGGAAAATCATCGAAATCTGCTCGGCACGTAGCTTGTTCAGCTCATGCTCCGGCAGGTTCAGAATGTTTTTACCGTTAAAGGTCGCGGTCCCGCCGATACGGCCGTTTTGTGCCAGAAGGCCCATCAGCGCAAAGGCAGTTTGCGATTTACCGGAGCCAGACTCACCCACGATACCCAGCGTCTCGCCAGCACGCAGATCAAAGTTCAGATCGTTTACGGCCGTTACATCGCCATCGGGCGTTTGAAAGGTGACGCGTAAATCTTTGACGTCCAGCAGGACATTTTGCTGACGTTGCGCTTGTGGCGCGGTTGCCGTTTCAATAATAGTCATGGCGGCACTCCTTAACGGTCTTTCGGGTCGAGGGCATCACGTAAGCCATCGCCGATAAAGTTGAAACAAAACAGGGTAACCACCAGGAAACCAGCCGGGAACAGCAGCAGCCAAGGAGAAACTTCCATTGAGTTCGCGCCATCACTCAGCAGTGCACCCCAACTACTCAGCGGCTCTTGTGTACCCAACCCGAGGAAGCTCAGGAAAGATTCAAACAGAATCATGCTTGGTACCAGCAAAGAGGCGTAAACCACGACGACACCCAGCACGTTCGGAACGATGTGGCGTACCACGATCCCACCGACGGAAACACCGCCAACCTGCGCCGCTTCAATAAATTCTTTGCGCTTCAGGCTCAACGTCTGGCCACGCACAATACGCGCCATGTCCAGCCAGGACACCATCCCGATTGCCACGAAGATCAGCAGGATGTTTTGTCCGAAGAAAGTGACCAGCAAAATAACAAAGAACATGAACGGGAAGGAGTTCAGGATCTCCAGCAAACGCATCATCACGGAGTCGACTTTGCCGCCCAGATAGCCGGAAAGAGAGCCGTAAAGCGTGCCGACAATAACCGCCACCAGCGCGGCGGCGATACCGACCATCAAGGAGATACGTCCACCGATCGCCACACGCACCAGCAGATCGCGTCCGGATGAGTCGGTACCGAAATAGTGTCCAGACGTCATATCAGGCGCACTGGACATCATGCCCCAGTCGGTATCGAAGTAAGTAAACTGCGACAATACGGGGGCGAACGTAACAAATAATGCGATAAAGATCAGGACCACCAGGCTGGCGACCGCTGCACGGTTGTGCATAAAGCGACGGCGGGCGTCCTGCCATAGGCTGCGCCCTTCGACTTCGAGTTTCTCACTGAAGTTTTCCAGCGCCTCGCTGTTTTTATTACTCAACATCATGGCGTACTCCAGTGCTAGTAGCGAATTTTCGGGTCGATAACGGCATACAGCACATCGACAACGGCGTTAAAGAGGATCGTCAGCGCGCCGACGAGAATCGTCAGGCTCAGTACTAACGAATAGTCACGGTTCAACGCGCCATTCACGAACAGCTGGCCGATACCCGGCAGGCCATAGATAGTCTCGATAACCATAGAGCCGGTGATAATCCCGACAAACGCAGGCCCCATGTACGAGAGTACAGGCAGCAGCGCAGGTTTTAACGCGTGGCGAAGCACAATGCGATGCATCGGCAAGCCTTTAGCGCGCGCGGTACGAATGAAGTTTGAGTGCAACACTTCAATCATCGAACCACGGGTGATACGCGCGATACTGGCAATGTATGCCAGCGATAATGCCACCATCGGCAAAATCATGTACTTCGGTGCCCCGCCGTTCCAGCCGCCTCCGGGCAGCCATTTCAGCGTTATGGCAAACACCATCACCAGCAACGGCGCAACAACGAAACTGGGTATAACGACCCCGGTCATTGCTATCCCCATCACTGAATAATCCCATTTGGTATTTTGTTTGAGCGCAGCGATAACCCCTGCGCTGACGCCAAGAACAACGGCGAGAATAAAGGCCGCAGCGCCTAATTTAGCCGAAACGGGGAAGCTTGCAGCCACCAGGTCGTTTACGGAATAGTCTTTGTATTTGAATGACGGTCCAAAATCACCCTGCGCCAGCTGCTTCAAATAATTGAAGTACTGGGTAGAGATGGGATCGTTTAAATGGTATTTGGCTTCGATGTTCGCCATCACTTCTGGCGGCAGCGCGCGCTCACTGGTAAACGGACTACCCGGGGCGAGTCGCATCATGAAGAACGAAATAGTAATAAGAATAAAGAGCGTCGGTATCGCTTCAAGACAGCGACGTAAGATAAATTTCAACATTGCCCGTACCTTCTGGCGTGTGCCTTTTACACATGCTCACTCAATTCGAAATGAATGATGCCGTGTAGTTAGTGCGATGAGTTAAGACACAGTGGGGCAAATTGCTTTGCCCCACGGATTGCCATTAATGCTTAATGATGTACAGATCTTTGGTGTAGATGTTGTCCATCGGGTCTTTGCCGGTATAACCGCCAACCCAAGGTTTCACCAGACGCGCGTTCACATAGTAGTAAACCGGTACAATCGCAGAGTCTTTACCCAACTGCTGCTCCGCTTTGTCGTACTGAGCGGAACGCTGTGCTTCGTCGGTGGCTTTCAGAGACTCTTTCATGATCGCGTCAAACGCCGGGCTCTTATAGTGCGCGGTGTTCATCGAGCTGTCAGAAAGCATCGTGTTCAGGAAGGATGTTGGTTCGTTGTAATCCGCACACCAGCCTGCACGTGCCACGTCATAGTTGCCCTGATGACGGGTATCCAGGAAGGTTTTCCACTCCTGGTTAACCAGCTTCACGTCAACACCCAGGTTTTTCTTCCAGATGGATGACGCAGCGATCGCCAGTTTTTTGTGCAGATCTGACGTGTTATACAACAGGTCAAATTTCAGTGGTTTGTCAGCGGTGTAGCCCGCTTCAGCCAGCAGTTTTTTAGCTTCTTCGTTACGTTTTTCCTGAGTCCAGGTGAACCACTCAGGTTTGGTAAGTTTCGCGCCGTCAGCATATGGGGGGGTATAACCGAAAGCAGGCAGATCGCCCTGCGCTTTCACTTTGTTCACGATGATATCGCGATCAAGACCCAGCTTCAGCGCGGTACGAACGCGCGCGTCGTTGAACGGTGCTTTCTGGTTGTTGATTTCATAGTAATAAGTACACAGATACGGATCGACGTGAACTTCTGTCGGGATCTCTTTCTTCAGTTTCTGGAAGAGTTCAATCGGCAGGTTGTTATAGGTCATGTCGATTTCACCGCTGCGGTAGCGGTTAACGTCAGTGACTTCTGAAGAAATAGGCAGATAAGTGATCTGATCCACGATGGTTTTGGCGTTATCCCAGTAGTTGGTATTACGCTCCATCACGATGCGTTCGTTAACAACCCAGTCTTTCAGCTTATACGCACCGTTGGTCACGATGTTCGCAGGCTGAGTCCATTTTTCGCCAAATTTTTCGATGGCGGCTTTATTGACCGGGGACATTGCCGGGTTAACCAGCAATTTGTAGAAATACGGAACCGGTTCGCTCAGCGTGACTTCCAGAGTGTGGTCGTCAACTGCTTTCACGCCAAGTTCAGACGGTTTCTTTTTGCCGTCGATGATTTCATCAACGTTCAGGATGTGACCATATTGCGGATAGCTCGCATACGGGGACGCAGTATTAGGATCAACCAGACGCTGCCAGCTATACACGAAATCTTGTGCGGTGACAGGTTCACCGTTGGACCATTTTGCGTCTTTACGCAGGTGGAATGTCCAGACTTTAAAGTCTTTGTTATCCCAGCTTTCAGCCACACCTGGGATTGGGTGACCGTCTTTCGTTGAGGTAATCAGCAGGCCTTCAAACAGGTCGCGGCTGATGTTAGCTTCCGGAACGCCTTCGATTTTGTTCGGGTCAAGAGACTGTGGCTCTGCACCGTTGTTACGAATCATGGTTTGCTTTTCTGCCAGTGTAATTCCGGCAGGCACTTCGGCAGCCATTGCCATATTACCCGCGATTAGCGCAGTGAAAATTCCCGCGGCAATCAGATTTTTTTTTGTGATGATGGACATTGTGTTGATACTCCACTCATTATAATTACTGGTTTTATAACCAGCCTGTTTAATTCCCCTGAGGGGCCCTGAACAACGCAGGAGTTCAGCTGCTGTCAGGTCGTTTACTTCTTGCTATCACCGACTTTACTTATTGCTGATGACTCGTGTGGCCATCTTGCGTCGATTCCTGACACGCCTCCCCTGTTTTGAGACGTGTGATATCAGGCTGAGATGAGCGTTATATTTGAAAATCATTCTCATCTACAGGAATACTGGAGCAAAATATAAGGCCGGAAAGTACCAAATGGCTTAATTTCGCGCCAATACATTTTGCAAATTTGTTAAGCAATTCTCTTTTACTACGATGGGGTTTTCGGTGAGGGCAGCCTTGCCGTACTACAGACACATTGAAAACATAGAACATTCAATGTGATAGCGAGATTCATCTCTCGTCGCGCTTCGCTGCGCTATCATCGACTCGTATTTGTACAAAAATTTAACAACTGGTTATTATTTAGCACATTCATCTAGGGGAATGTTGAAATTACTAATAACATTTCAGTTATCTCACAGCAAGCCCCAGAGTATCATGTGATTAAAATAACAGACTGTTTGCGCGGTTTGTGTGCAGAGAAAAGGGAGGGAAACAACTAAGTTACTGAAATGTAAAGAAAGTGATTTATTAGCGGAAATTATTATTTCTTGTGAAGATTTCAACTTTATTTATATGATTTGCTGATAATAACGAAAAAAAACGGAGCCACTGGCTCCGCCCTTTCATATGAAATGATTAATTCACCAGGCCCGGGAAAATACTTTTCAGCCCCGTCACAATGAATTCGATTCCCAACGCCATCAGCAACAGGCCCATAATTCGGGTAATTACGTTGATACCGGTTTGCCCCAGTAAACGTACAAGCCAGGGAGCAATGCGAAACACGCCCCAACAACACAGCGCAAAAAGCGCAATAGCGATCGAAAAACCGATCAAATGCACCAGATTATGATAGCGCGTGCCCCAGACGATAGTGGAACTGATCGCACCCGGCCCCGCCATTAAAGGAAGTGCAAGTGGAACGACGCCTATGCTTTCGCGAACTGCGGATTCTGATTTTTCCTGCTTGTTCTGTTTGTCTTCACCCAATTTGCCGCTGATCATCGACATCGCAATCGTCACGACCAGAATGCCACCCGCGATACGAAAGGAGTCAATGGAGATGCCGAAGATTTGCAGAATCGAGTCGCCAAGAAAAAGTGACGTCAGCAATATGATGGCGACGGACAGGTTGGCTGTCAGGTTAGTTTTATTTCGGGCAACCGCCGTCTGGTAGCTCGTCATACTAATGAATACTGGGATGATCCCCACCGGGTTAACGAGTGCGAACAAACCAATAAAAAATTTGAAATAGGTAGAAAAATCAAAGAGCAATGGGGTCACAATTAGCTCCGCAAATCAGCATGGCCCGAACAATAAATTAAAGGGAGTAAATCCGCGCTGAAGATACGCTTTTTATCAGCATACTTCACCAGAAATCTGCTCCAAAACGCTATGAATTTCATGTGTTAAGTATATGTGTCACTGATGGAATATTCGATTCCATTACTTTTGTAATTATTTAACACTTGATATGATTACTCAAAATACCCGTGCTGAAAGGTATCAGCTTCGGTATAAATTGATTCAGATCATGTTTTCCGTACTCAGAAGTGAGTAATCTTGATGACACCAACAGGGAGTGGGCCTCATAAAAAGGGATGATGCTAAAGTCAGGCTCTTTTAGTAAGTTAGTGCCGGAGAGTTGATTGCGAACCTCAGTAAACCTTTGTTTTATTGTGTGTAAAGCAAGTACTGACACCTCGGCTATACTGGTGTCGTATTGAGCGCTGGTTTACTAAAAGAGTTTAAACATTATCAGGAGAGCATTATGGCTGTTACTAATATCGCTGAACTTAACGCACTCGTTGAGCGCGTCAAAAAGGCCCAGCGTGAATATGCCAATTTCACCCAAGAACAGGTTGATAAAATCTTCCGCGCAGCCGCACTGGCTGCTGCAGATGCTCGAATCCCTCTCGCTAAAATGGCCGTTGCCGAATCTGGCATGGGTATCGTTGAAGATAAAGTGATCAAAAACCACTTCGCTTCAGAGTATATCTACAACGCCTATAAAGATGAGAAGACGTGTGGCGTTCTGGATGAAGATCATACGTTCGGTACTATCACTATCGCAGAGCCAATCGGCATTATTTGCGGTATCGTTCCGACAACCAACCCGACTTCTACCGCCATCTTCAAATCACTCATCAGCCTGAAGACCCGTAACGCAATTATCTTCTCTCCACACCCACGCGCTAAAGATGCGACAAACAAAGCGGCAGATATTGTTCTGCAGGCAGCCATCGCAGCAGGTGCACCAAAAGATCTGATTGGTTGGATTGACCAGCCTTCTGTTGAACTGTCCAACGCTTTGATGCACCACCCAGATATCAACATGATTCTGGCAACTGGTGGCCCAGGCATGGTTAAGGCCGCATACAGCTCCGGTAAACCTGCGATCGGTGTTGGCGCCGGTAACACCCCTGTTGTCGTTGACGAAACCGCCGACATCAAACGTGTTGTTGCGTCTATTCTGATGTCTAAAACCTTCGATAACGGCGTAATCTGTGCGTCAGAGCAGTCAGTTATCGTTGTTGACTCTGCATACAACGCAGTGCGTGAGCGTTTTGCTACCCACGGCGGTTACATGCTGCAGGGTAAAGAACTTAAGGCCGTTCAGGATATCATTCTGAAAAATGGCGCGCTGAACGCTGCAATCGTTGGTCAACCGGCTGCTAAAATTGCAGAACTGGCAGGCTTTACGGTTCCTTCTGACACCAAAATTTTAATTGGTGAAGTCACCGTTGTTGATGAATCTGAGCCATTTGCTCACGAAAAACTGTCCCCTACTCTTGCCATGTACCGTGCTAAGAGCTTCGAAGACGCTGTGATGAAGGCGGAAAAACTGGTTGAGATGGGCGGGATCGGTCATACCTCTTGCCTGTATACCGACCAGGACAACCAGCCTGAGCGCGTGAAGTACTTCGGCGACAAAATGAAAACCGCACGTATTCTGATCAACACCCCGGCATCTCAGGGTGGTATCGGTGACCTGTATAACTTTAAACTCGCGCCTTCCCTGACTCTGGGTTGTGGTTCATGGGGTGGTAACTCCATCTCTGAAAACGTTGGTCCTAAGCACCTGATCAACAAGAAAACCGTTGCTAAGCGAGCTGAAAACATGTTGTGGCACAAACTTCCGAAATCTATCTACTTCCGCCGTGGCTCACTGCCAATCGCGCTGGATGAAGTGATTACTGATGGCCACAAACGTGCGCTCATCGTGACTGACCGTTTCCTGTTCAATAACGGCTATGCAGACCAGATCACTTCTGTTCTGAAAGCTGCTGGCGTTGAGACTGAAGTCTTCTTTGAAGTTGAAGCGGACCCAACCCTGACTGTTGTTCGCAAAGGCGCAGAGCTGGCTAACTCCTTCAAACCAGACGTGATCATCGCACTTGGTGGTGGTTCCCCGATGGACGCCGCTAAAATCATGTGGGTGATGTACGAACACCCAGAAACGCACTTCGAAGAACTCGCACTGCGCTTTATGGACATCCGTAAACGTATCTACAAGTTCCCGAAAATGGGCGTGAAAGCAAAAATGATTGCTGTCACTACCACGTCTGGTACCGGTTCTGAAGTGACTCCGTTTGCGGTTGTGACTGATGATGCGACGGGTCAGAAATACCCACTGGCTGATTACGCTCTGACTCCAGATATGGCGATTGTTGATGCCAACCTGGTGATGGATATGCCGAAATCACTGTGCGCATTCGGTGGTCTCGATGCAGTCACTCACGCACTGGAAGCTTACGTTTCTGTACTGGCGAGTGAATTCTCTGACGGTCAGGCTCTGCAAGCGCTGAAACTGCTGAAAGAAAACCTGCCAGCGTCTTACAACGAAGGTTCTAAAAACCCAGTGGCGCGTGAACGTGTTCATAACGCTGCAACCATCGCGGGTATCGCGTTTGCTAACGCCTTCCTGGGTGTGTGTCACTCAATGGCCCACAAACTGGGTTCTCAGTTCCACATTCCTCACGGTCTGGCGAACGCCCTGCTGATTTCGAACGTTATCCGTTATAACGCTAACGACAACCCGACTAAGCAGACAGCATTTAGCCAGTACGACCGTCCGCAGGCTCGTCGTCGCTACGCAGAAATCGCTGACCATCTTGGCCTGAGTGCTCCTGGTGACCGTACTGCTGCGAAGATTGAGAAACTGCTGGCATGGCTGGATAGCATTAAAGCTGAACTGGGCATTCCTAAATCTATCCGTGAAGCTGGTGTTCAGGAAGCGGACTTCCTGGCACATGTTGATAAGCTGTCTGAAGATGCATTCGATGACCAATGTACTGGCGCTAACCCGCGTTACCCATTGATCTCCGAGCTGAAACAGATTCTGCTTGATACTTTCTACGGACGCGAATTCAGCGAAAACGACACAGCTGCAGTGAAAATTGATGCACCTGTAAAAGCTGACAAAAAAGTGAAGAAAAACGCTTAATTGATAGCTGAAACAAAAAACCCGCCATTGGCGGGTTTTTTTATGTCTGATAAAAATTCATCAGCAAAAACGCATGATCACGTCTAATGACGATTCTCTTCAAGGAGGGCTGTAAGAGACCCCACCGCCAGCGCTTCTTTATAGTGCTTACGGCACACAGATACATAGCGCTCGTTGCCCCCTATGACGACCTGTTCACCCTCAGCGAAGGGTTTCCCTTCATGATCAAGACGAAGCACCATGCTGGCTTTGCGGCCGCAGAAACAAATCGTTTTCAATTCGACCAGTTTGTCTGACCAGGCCAATAAATACTGGCTGCCGATAAACAGCTCTCCGCGAAAGTCCGTACGCAACCCGTAGCACAAGACGGGAATATCGAGTTCATCAACGACTTCTGAAAGAGCGTGGACCTGCTGACGCGTCAAAAACTGACTTTCATCTACCAGAACGCAATGAATCGGCTTGAGAGCATGCTCAGCGCGGATGTCGCTAAGCAAGTCGGTTCCGTTATTAAAGAGCTTTGCCGGAGACGACAGGCCGATACGTGAGCTCACCTTCCCTGCACCAAAGCGATCGTCAATCTCGGCGGTGTATACAAGCGAACGCATACCCCTTTCTTGATAATTATAAGAGGATTGCAGCAGCGCTGTAGACTTACCTGCATTCATTGCGGAATAGTAGAAATAAAGTTGTGCCATTGGTCGTTAAACCCTAATCAATGTGTAATATTCCCGATGGATGATTGTACCATAAATTGCCTTATCTTCAGTGTGACGAACCACAAAGCAGGCGCATGGGCAATGTCAGCATTCAAGAGTGATTAACAAAATAACATGTTAAAACATGCAGTAATCTCATGTTCCATTTGTCAGGCGAGAGGTTATAGCCGCGTAAGTCATGACTTTTTATAATGGAATTGTTGAACAGCTAAATTCAATATTTATTAACTATTCTTGCAATAAGCCCCCCTGCGGATGGGGTAATACAAAAGGTTGATATTTATGCGCCGTAACTATAATCACCTGCCGAAATGTCACTAAAGAAACATGCTGCCGAACGGTTGATGCCATTAGTGATGATAACAAACCCGTCATCCTGACAATGAAATTTAAGTTAACGTAATTAATATTAGCGCCAGATATTATGTATTTTTTGAATTCCTTACATTCCCACCTATTGCACATCCTAAATTATCACTCTATTATTAGGACAACAAACCCCCCATTATAAGTTTGAGATTACTAAAATGAGCGAAGCACTTAAAATTCTGAACAACATCCGTACTCTTCGTGCGCAGGCAAGAGAATGCACCCTCGAAACGCTGGAAGAAATGCTGGAAAAATTAGAAGTTGTTGTGACTGAACGTCGTGAAGAAGAGAGCGCTGCGGCTGCAGAAATCGAAGAACGCACTCGTAAACTTCAGCAATACCGCGAAATGCTGATTGCCGACGGTATCGATCCAAACGAATTACTGAACAGCATGTCTGCTGCTAAAACCAGCACTAAAGCAAAACGTGCAACTCGCCCAGCTAAATATAGCTACGTAGACGAGAACGGTGAAACTAAAACCTGGACTGGCCAAGGCCGTACGCCAGCAGTAATCAAGAAAGCTATGGAAGAGCAAGGCAAACAGCTGGATGATTTCCTGATCAAGGATTAATCCCCTGCCTTTCAGAAAAATCCCGTTTAATACGGGATTTTTTATGCCCGTAATTTATACCGATACATCCGCTTACACCCGATTATATAGCCACACACCATTCCTCATGCTTCCTTAAGAATCAGCTTATACCCGTTATCAGACATAAAAAAGCCGATATCATGTGACTGATACCGGCTACATACATCTGAGTGCTCAGATTAGTTTTTAATACCCATCGTATCTTTCAGCCAGGCTTTAAATTCTTCGCCCAGTGAATTGTGACGGATACCATATTCAACGAAAGCCTGCATATAACCGAGTTTATTACCGCAATCGTGGCTCTTACCTTTCATGTGGTAAGCCTCAACCGTCTCTTTCTCGATCAGCATATCAATGCCATCGGTGAGCTGGATTTCATCACCCGCTCCTGGAGGGGTTTTCGCCAGCAGCGGCCAAATCTCTGCGCTCAGCACATAGCGTCCCACCACTGCGAGGTTAGACGGTGCAACGTCTGCTTTTGGCTTCTCGACGACGCCTACCATCGGCACACTTTCACCCGGCTTCAGCTCAACGCCTTTGCAGTCAACTACACCGTAGGCCGTCACATCTGCAACTGGCTCTACCATGATTTGGCTGCTGCCGGTTTCGTCAAAGCGTTTAATCATCTCTGCGAGGTTGTCCTGAGACAGGTCGGATTCGAACTCGTCCAGAATCACGTCTGGCAGGATAACAGCGACAGGTTCATTACCCACAACTGGATGCGCGCACAGCACTGCATGGCCCAGGCCTTTGGCCAGACCCTGACGCACCTGCATAATGGTGACGTGCGGCGGACAAATAGATTGCACCTCTTCCAGCAGCTGACGTTTGACACGTTTTTCCAGCATGGCTTCAAGTTCAAAACTGGTATCGAAATGGTTTTCGATAGAGTTTTTAGACGAATGCGTTACCAATACAATTTCCGTAATACCCGCGGCAATACACTCATTAACGACATACTGGATTAATGGTTTATCGACCAACGGCAGCATTTCTTTCGGAATGGCCTTAGTAGCCGGTAGCATCCTGGTTCCCAATCCCGCTACTGGGATAACGGCCTTTGTAACTTTCGAATTTAGGGCAGCCATTGAAATCTCCTGAACTGTTCAAGTTTTGAACTTTATGCAATAAATAACGCGTTCAGTATATCAGTCTCGCAATGTGATCCGGGTCTGAAAAGGGCGCGTTACCGATCAATTAGGATAAATACGTATCAAACTGGCAACGATAGTAGCACTGCCAGTAAAACGAAGATAAAGCTATCTGAAGAATAAAATCCAACTGCTTATTCCGTGGACAACATTAAGCGCAAACGCCCGCCCGCACCCCAAATTTGACACTGCCATGATGAACAGCGGTGGCTTATTTGGTTCAAATATGTCGTCCCCATGGTGCCTAGCGGCACACCATTACTGACCTGGATATTATGCTCGCCGGTATTAAGCGTGGCGTTAAGACCTGCTGAGACCAGGATAAGGTTTTTCAACTCGCTATGGTAATAACCGACTAACAGCGGAAATTGTCCCGGCAAATTTGCCTGCCGGAAAAGATGGTTAACTTGTTTAAGCAACGTCCCTAATTCAGGAAGTCGTTGTCCCTGGTGAGAAAGTTGTTCCTGCAAGAGACCATTAAACAGAGCACGCAATAATAATGCAGCTAATACCCCGTTATCACCGGCTCGTGTCACATCCAGGCAATAAAAGGCGAGATCGGTATCAGAGAGCGGCGCGATATCGAGCACTAATCCAGGCTGATCTGCAGCAACCAGCTGACGGTAATTAACGCGACAATGCGATATATTTTGCTGAACAGGCGGCTGGAGTTCCTGCAATAATTTCGCGGCGGCATGCGGATTACTGACCAGCGCATCCCAGTCCTGGAAAAGACGCTCCTCTTCTTCGACGCGAGAATTAAACATATTCGGATAAAGGCAAGCGAACACGGTTTCCCGCAATCTGTTCAGATCTTTGACAGGTTTGAGCAGGACATCCTGTACGCCCAGGCGCAGCGCTTTCGCGATGTCAGCCATGTTTTCAGTCGCCGAGATAACCAGGATCGGGGTTTGATCACCTTCATTGCGTAAATGCTCAACCAGCTTCAGACCGTTCATACGCGGCATGGCGATATCGCAAATCATCAGATCCGGCGTCATGTCGACTAATTTTTCCAGGGCGTCCTGACCATCGGTAGCCAGTGTCGTGGTCGCGCCCAAAGAGGATAACCACGAATCCAACAGCGAACGGAAAACGGGCTCGTCTTCAACTATTAAAATGTGTTTTCCGGTCAATGGCTGTGTCATGTTCTCTCCCCTGCCTGACAATAGGTAAATAGTGGCACGCTATTGTGGCTATCGCCTGTCAGAATTTGCTGAAGTCATCAAAATACGGGTGCTCATACGGTTGTGCGCACCAAAGGTAGCAACTCATCTATTTTCTTTTCGACGGCTAACGCACCGGCGGCGATGGCAGCGTCGGCGCGATGAAAATCGAGCGTGGAGATTTGCGGACAGAAAGGTTGGATCAGAATGTCCGGCGGATCGCCCGCCATTCGATTGCGCTTCAGTCGATTTTCCAGCACCTGGATTGAGGTCGTCATGATCTCCATCGCCGTCGGCGCCGCGACCGTTTTACGTGTGGCGATTCGCCCTAAGCGCTCTCGCAGGCGCGCATGCCAGACGAGTTTATCAATATCCGGCTCTTCGCTCTGAACATTTATCGGCATTAAATCTTGCTGCATCAGATGGGCGTCATGCTGTAAATCCACGGCAATCACGATATCCGCGCCCATTGCGCGCGTCAGAGAGATCGGAACCGGATTGACAACGCCCCCATCGACCAGCCAGTAACCGTTATGAGGAACCGGCGCCATCAAGCCCGGCATACTACACGACGCGCGCACGGCCAGGTGGAGATCACCCTCGGTGAACCACAATTCTCTGCCCGTACTGAGATTAGTTGCCACTGCGCCGAACGGCATTTGGCAATGACTGAAGTTATCTAATGGCATGATTTCGCGAAAGCGATTAAAGACGCGCTCGCCGCGCAGGAGTCCACCACGTTGCCACGACAGGTCCATGAGACGCAAAACATCCCAATAGCTGAACGAACGTACCCACGATTCCAGCTCTGGCATTTTGTCGCACGCGTAGGCGGCTCCGACCAACGAACCAATGGAGCAGCCTGCAACAAGATCAACGTCGATGCCGATTCGTTTTAATGCGTTAATCACACCAATGTGTGACCAGCCCCGCGCTGCACCTGAGCCCAACGCCAGACCTATTTTTACTTTTCTCATTAGCCCTGCTTCACTTCCCCTGAATTCCCGGCGTAGCGTCATCGCTACCGCTCAGTTAACATAGTGCCGTCCAGGCGTTAAGACGCCATTACTTTATTATTCCAGGAAGAGCATTGTGACTCAACTCTGTCCCTGTGGTAGCGCCCTCGAGTATAGCCTATGTTGCCAACGATATCTTTCTGGCGACCAGCTAGCTCCGGACCCGTCACACCTAATGCGCTCCAGATACACAGCTTTTGTGATCAAAGACGCAGACTATCTGATCAAAACCTGGCATCCGTCGTGCCAGGCTGCTGATTTTCGCCAGGAGATCGTTTCGGGATTCACCAACACGCAATGGCAGGGTCTCACGATTTACGAAACCTCAATCGGTCAAACAGCGAAAGAAGGTTTTGTCAGTTTTGTCGCGCGTTTCATTGAGCATGATAAACCGGGTGCCATCATTGAACGCTCGCGGTTCATTCTTGAGGGCGGACAATGGTACTATATTGATGGTACTCGTCCGCAATTTAGTCGTAATGACGCCTGCCCTTGCGGCTCAGGTAAAAAATTTAAAAAGTGTTGCGGGCAATAATGCCTGACCACCAATAACAAGCAAACACTCAACAGGATTTCCTCGCGATGCAATCACTACAACGCAAAGTACTGCGTACCATTTGCCCTGATCAGAAGGGTTTAATCGCTCGTATCACCAACATTTGCTATAAGCACGAATTAAACATCGTGCAGAACAATGAGTTTGTTGATCACCGCACCGGGCGCTTCTTTATGCGTACCGAACTGGAAGGGATTTTCAACGACACGACCCTGCTCGCCGATCTTGATGGCGCGTTACCAGAAGGCTCAGTTCGTGAGTTAACCCCTTCCGGACGTCGTCGGGTCGTCATTCTCGTCACCAAAGAAGCGCATTGCCTTGGCGATTTGTTAATGAAAGCCAACTACGGTGGTCTGGACGTTGAGATTGCTGCGGTCATCGGCAACCACGATACGCTGCGCACCCTGGTTGAACGTTTTGATATTCCGTTCGAGCTGGTGAGCCATGAAGGCCATACCCGCGAAGAACACGACGATTTGATGGCTCAGGCTATTGAAGCGCACGATCCGGATTACGTGGTGCTGGCAAAATACATGCGCGTCCTGACACCGTCGTTTGTCTCTCGCTTTCCGAACAAAATTATCAACATTCACCACTCATTCTTGCCGGCCTTTATTGGCGCGCGCCCTTATCATCAGGCGTACGAGCGTGGTGTGAAGATCGTGGGTGCCACCGCGCACTACGTCAATGACAATCTGGATGAAGGTCCAATCATCATGCAGGATGTCATTCACGTGGATCATACGTACACGGCGGAAGATATGATGCGTGCGGGACGCGATGTCGAGAAGAACGTGTTGAGTCGTGCGCTCTATCAGGTGCTGGCGCAGCGCGTCTTTGTTTACGGCAACAGAACGATCATTCTTTAATCCTTCATGAAATGAATTGATTAGCTTTGCACCTTTACGAATAAAAAGCAGCCAACTGATTCATTTTAAAGAAAGGAATGCTTTACAGGGGCGCGTCATTTGATATGATGCGCCCCGCTTCCAACAGGAAGCAGGCCAGTAAAAGCATTACCCCGTGGTGGGGTTCCCGAGCGGCCAAAGGGAGCAGACTGTAAATCTGCCGTCATCGACTTCGAAGGTTCGAATCCTTCCCCCACCACCATTATTCACTACAGAAATGTAGTAGCACCGATGAGCAGTTGTGAAGTTTGCACTTATCGGGAAGGGTGAGAACCGTCGTTAAGGTTCGACTCTTGCGAAGCAAGAGAACGTTGCCTCTGGCAACGGCCCGCAGGGTGAGGAGCGAAGCGACGAATAATCCTTCCCCCACCACCATCTCTTAGCTTTACCTCAAAATATGAATTACCCCTGGTGGGGTTCCCGAGCGGCCAAAGGGAGCAGACTGTAAATCTGCCGTCATCGACTTCGAAGGTTCGAATCCTTCCCCCACCACCATCTTTCCAGATATCACCTCTTACGAATCAAAATTCTGCACTGCATATTCTGCCCATGCGGGAAGGATGAGAAGCTTCGACCAAGGTTCGATTCGAGCGCAGCGAGAAAGCGTTGCCGCAGGCAACGACCCGAAGGGCGAAGCGCATCGCGCTGAGTAATCCTTCCCCCACCACCATCTTTCCAGATATCACCTCTTACGAATCAAAATTCTGCACTGCATATTCTGCCCATGTGGGAAGGATGAGAAGCTTCGACCAAGGTTCGATTCGAGCGCAGCGAGAAAACGTTGCCGCATGCAACGACCCGAAGGGCGAAGCGGATCGCGCTGAGTAATCCTTCCCCCACCACCATCTTTCCAGATATCACCTCTTTCGAATCAAAATTCTGTACTGCATATTCCGTCCATGCGGGAAGGATGAGAAGCAAACATATTCTCTCTTTGCCAAATATTCAGGCAAAAAAAAACCCCGCCGAAGCAGGGTTTATTCTTTCACTCATTCACAGAATGATTAGCGACGTGCACGCACAATCTGATATTTACGCGTCAGATATTCGACCGGCGCACTCCAGATGTGAACCAGACGTGAGAACGGGAACAACACAAACAGCGTCATCCCCAGCACCAGATGCACGCGGAAGACAAACGCCACGCCGTCCAGATACTCAGACGCGCCACCGTGGAACGTCACCACCGACTGCGCCCAGCCAACCAGTTTCAGCATTTCGCTGCCGTCCATATGTTGGGCAGAGAAAGGAATGGTCAGCAGGCCCAGCGCGCACTGCACCATCAGCAGAGACAGAATCAGAATGTCGGCGGCTGTGGTCGTTGCGCGAACGCGTGGGCTGAACAGACGACGCTTCAGCAGCATCAGGCCACCCACCAGCGTCATCACACCGCATGCACCACCGGCAATCATCGCCATTTTCTGCTTCACTTCGATCGGCAGGAACGATTCGTACATCCAGTGCGGCGTCAGCATCCCGAGGAAGTGACCGGCGAAAATACCCAGAATCCCGATATGGAACAGGTTAGACGCCATGTTCATCCCTTTGCGATCCAGCATCTGGCTGGAACCCGCGCGCCAGGTATATTGACCGTAGTCGTAACGCAGCCAGCTCCCGACCAGGAATACCGTACCCGCGATATACGGGTAGATATCGAAGAAGAACATATTCAGGAATTGCATTATTGCTGTCCTCCGTTAGAGATATTCAAATATTGCGGGGCAACAGCTCCGGCAAAACGACGCTGATGATTCGAGATTTCCGATTCGCCGCAATTCTGGTCAGCAAAGAATTTCACCTGCTCTTCTTCCCATACCGCATCCAGCGCCTGAGGGGTATCATCGCGCGCTTCGTCCGCGATTTTCTCCGCCACTTTGCCACTGTCGATTGCCGTATTCGCCAGTTTCACCAGTAGATCAAACAGCACCGCATAGCGGCTTTCACGCTGTTGCAGACGTGCGCTCAGTAACGCCAGAATCGGCGCAATATCCTGCAAACCGCCCAGCGCCTCTTCCTGAGGCAACTGCGCCAGATATTCCAGGTACAGCGGCAGATGGTCCGGCAGCTCGCGGCTGTCGATCTGCAATCCGTGCTCTTCGTACTGGGCCATCAGGTCAACCATCGCCTGACCACGGTCGCGGGACTCACCGTGAACATGCTCGAACAACAGCAACGAAGTGGCGCGGCCACGGTCAAACAGCTGGCTGTAGTCAGACTGCGCATCCAGAAGATCCTGCGCGAGCAAATCGCGCAGGAAAACGCCCAGGTTCTGGGCATCCTCTTTATCCAGGGTTTCCGATGACGCGAGTGCATCAAAGAGTTCCTGCTGGTGCTCCTTCAGAGCGACATCAGGGTACTCGAGCAGACGCGAAACAATGACGAGTTCAATCATTGGTGCGGCTCCGTTTTGCTGGTCACATCCATCGCATCAATACGACGGCTGTTGAACAGGTTGAATTTGGTGTCTGAACCGTGGCAACCATCGCCGAAGGTAAAACCACAGCCGCTTTTTTCCGGGAAGGCTTCACGCGCCAGCTCACGGTGACTGCTTGGGACCACGAAACGATCTTCATAGTTAGCAATCGCCAGATAACGGTACATTTCCTGCGCCTGCGCTTCGCTCAGACCCACCTCTTCCAGCGCGCTGGTATCAACCACGCCATCCACCGTTTCGGCACGTTTGAAGTGACGCATCGCCAGCATACGTTTTAGCGCCAGCAGCACCGGCTGGGTATCACCTGCCGTCAGCAGATTGGCAAGGTATTGCACCGGGATACGCAGGCTTTCAACATCCGGCAGAATTCCGTTGCTACCCAATTCACCTGCATCCGCAGCAGACTGAATCGGAGACAGAGGCGGCACATACCAGACCATCGGCAGCGTGCGATATTCCGGGTGCAGCGGCAGAGCCAGCTTCCAGTCCATCGCCATTTTGTACACCGGAGACTTCTGCGCCGCGTCGATCACGCTTTGCGGAATACCGTCTTCCAGCGCCTGCGCGATCACTTTCGGATCGTTCGGGTCAAGGAATACGTCCAGCTGACGCTGATACAGATCTTTTTCATGCTCGGTGCTTGCCGCGTTCTCAATTGCGTCTGCGTCATACAGCAACACGCCAAGGTAACGAATACGGCCTACGCAGCTTTCTGAGCAAACGGTCGGCATACCCGCTTCGATACGCGGATAGCAGAAAATGCACTTCTCAGACTTGCCGCTCTTCCAGTTGAAGTAGATTTTTTTGTACGGGCAACCGGTGATGCACATCCGCCAGCCGCGGCATTTGTCCTGGTCAATCAGCACGATGCCATCTTCTTCACGCTTATAGATGGCGCCGCTCGGGCACGTCGCCACACACGCCGGGTTAAGGCAGTGCTCGCACAGACGCGGCAAATACATCATGAAGGTGTTTTCGAACTGACCGTACATCGCCTTCTGCATGTTTTCGAAGTTTTTGTCTTTCGACAGCTTCTCGAACTCACCGCCCAGATCGTCTTCCCAGTTCGGGCCTTTTTCGATCTTCGCCATACGCTGACCGGTGATCAACGAGCGTGGGCGGGCAATCGGCTGATGCTTACCTTCCGCGGCGTTATGCAAATTCTGGTAGTCAAAATCAAAGGGTTCGTAGTAATCATCGATGCCCGGCATATGCGGGTTGGCGAAGATTTTACCCAGCAGCAACGCACGGTTACCCATACGCGGCTGCAGTTTGCCGTTGATTTTGCGGATCCAGCCGCCCTTCCATTTTTCCTGATTTTCCCAGTCGGTTGGGAAGCCAGTACCCGGTTTGGTTTCAACGTTATTGAACCAGGCGTATTCCGTACCTTCGCGGCTGGTCCAGACGTTTTTACAGGTGACTGAGCAGGTATGACAGCCGATGCATTTATCGAGGTTCAGCACCATGCCGACTTGTGAACGAATTTTCATTTTACGCTCTCCTGTACCTGGTCATTACCTTCGCCGTCTAACCAGTCAATATTTTTCATTTTACGCACCACTACAAACTCATCGCGGTTCGAGCCGACGGTGCCGTAGTAGTTAAAGCTGTACGCCAACTGCGCATAGCCGCCGATCATATGGGTCGGTTTCGGCGTAATACGCGTCACCGAGTTATGAATACCGCCGCGCTGCTGGGTGATTTCAGAACCCGGCAGGTTCACGATACGTTCCTGCGCGTGGTACATCATGGTCATCCCGGCCGGGACACGCTGGCTGACGACAGCACGCGCGGTCAATGTACCGTTGCTGTTGAACACTTCAATCCAGTCGTTATCGACGATATCCAGCTCTTTCGCGTCCACTTCGCTCATCCAGACAATCGGACCACCGCGTCCCAGCGTCAGCATCAACAGGTTGTCGCTGTACGTGGAGTGAATACCCCACTTCTGGTGTGGCGTCAGGAAGTTCAGCGCTTTTTCCGGATAACCGTTGGATTTCGCACCCATCACCGCTTTCACCGAACGTGTGTCAATTGGCGGGCGGTAAACCAGCAGGCTTTCACCAAAGTCGCGCATCCATTGGTGATCCTGATACAGCGACTGACGGCCTGTCAGGGTACGCCATGGGATCAGTTCGTGAACGTTGGTATACCCGGCGTTATAGGACACATGTTCATCTTCCAGGCCTGACCACGTTGGGCTGGAGATGATTTTGCGCGGCTGCGCCTGGATATCGCGGAAGCGAATTTTCTCGTCTTCTTTATTCAGCGCCAGATGGGTATGGTCACGGCCGGTAAATTCGCTGAGCGCAGCCCAGGCTTTCACCGCCACCTGACCGTTGGTTTCCGGTGCCAGTGTCAGGATCATTTCGGCTGCATCAATCGCCGTGTTCAGCATCGGCTGGCCTTTAGCCGGGCCGTCCGCTTTGGTGTAATTGAGCTTACGCAACAGATCCATTTCAGTCTGGGTATTCCAGGCGATCCCTTTCCCGCCGTTACCGATTTTATCCATCAGCGGACCAATGGAGGTAAAGCGCTCGTAGGTCGCCGGATAATCACGTTCAACCGGAATAATGTGCGGCGCAGTTTTGCCTGGAATCAGGTCGCATTCGCCTTTTTTCCAGTCCTTTACATCCAGCGGCTGCGCCAGTTCGGCGGCAGAGTCGTGCTGGATTGGCAGGGTCACCACATCGGTTTCCACGCCCAGATGGCCGACACACACTTCGGAGAATTTCTTCGCGATATCTTTGTAGATATCCCAGTCGCTTTTCGAATCCCATGCCGGGTCAACCGCGGCAGACAACGGGTGAATAAACGGATGCATATCCGAGGTATTCATGTCGTCTTTTTCGTACCATGTGGCGGTTGGCAGCACGATATCGGAGTACAGACAGGTACTGGACAGACGGAAGTCCAGGGTCACGACCAAATCCAACTTGCCGTCGAGACCGTTGTCTTTCCACTCGACTTCTTCTGGCTTCACGCCGCCCTGTTTACCGAGATCTTTACCCTGGATACCGTGATCGGTACCGAGCAGATACTTCAGCATGTACTCATGGCCTTTACCGGACGATCCCAGCAGGTTCGAGCGCCAGATGAACAGGTTACGCGGGTGGTTCTTACCGTTTTCTGGCTCTTCAGCCGCAAAACGAATTGAGCCGTCTTTCAGCGATTTAACGGTGTAATCCACCGGCGACATGCCCGCTTTTTTCGCTTCTTCCGCAATGCGCAGCGGGTTGGTTCCCAGCTGTGGTGCAGATGGCAACCAGCCCATGCGCTCAGCACGCACGTTAAAGTCGATCAGATGGCCCGTGTAGCGCGATTTATCTGCCATCGGCGACAGCAGTTCCTGCGCGGTAACGGTCTCGTAGCGCCACTGGCTGGAGTGGTTATAGAAGTAAGAGGTGCTGTTCATGTGACGCGCCGGACGCTGCCAGTCAAGGCCAAACGCCAGCGGCTGCCAGCCGGTCTGCGGACGCAGTTTTTCCTGGCCCACATAGTGTGCCCAGCCGCCACCGCTCTGGCCGATACAGCCACAGAACACCAGCATATTGATCAGACCGCGATAGTTCATATCGAGGTGATACCAGTGGTTCAGACCGGCACCCACGATAATCATTGAGCGGCCGTGCGTTTTATCTGCGTTTTCTGCAAACTCACGCGCGATACGGGTGATCTGCGTGCGTTGAACACCGGTGATTTGCTCAGCCCATGCCGGGGTATACGCTTTGATTTCGTCGTAGCTGGTCGCACAATTTTCATCGTTCAGACCGCGCTCCAGGCCATAGTTGGCCATGGTCAGATCGTAAACGGTGGTGACCAACGCAGTAGAGCCATCGGCCAGTTGCAGACGCTTCACCGGCAGTTTGTGCAGCAGGATATTTTCCAGCTCCACTTTGTTGAAATGTTCAGTGCCTTCGCCACCAAAGTACGGGAAGCCCACTTCGGCGATCTCATCCTGGCTGCCGAGCATGCTTAGACGCAGATCGGTCTCTTCACCGGTGGTTGCGTTGCGTTGCTCGAGATTCCATTTACCTTTTTCGCCCCAGCGGAAACCGATAGAACCATTCGGTGCCACTAAATCGCCATCGTTGTTACAGGCGACCGTTTTCCATTCCGGGTTATTTTCCTGACCCAGCGCATCAACCAGATCGGCGGCACGTAACATGCGGCCTGCTGCGTAGTAGCCATCGCGCTCTTCCAGCAACACCAGCATTGGCATGTCGGTATAGCGACGCACGTAGTCGGTAAAGTACTGACTTGGGTTATCGAGGTGGAATTCACGCAGCATGACGTGACCCATTGCCAGCGCCATTGCGGAGTCGGTGCCTTGTTTTGGTGCCAGCCACAGATCGCACAGCTTGGCGATTTCGGCATAGTCAGGCGTGATAGCAACGGTTTTGGTGCCTTTATAACGGACTTCGGTAAAGAAGTGCGCGTCAGGCGTACGGGTTTGCGGAACGTTTGAACCCCAGGCCAGGATATAGCTGGAGTTGTACCAGTCAGCGGATTCAGGAACGTCCGTCTGTTCGCCCCAGGTCTGCGGAGACGCTGGCGGCAAGTCGCAGTACCAATCGTAGAAGCTCAGACAGGTCCCGCCGATGAGAGAAAGGTAACGCGCACCAGAGGCGTAAGAAACCATCGACATCGCCGGGATTGGGGAGAAGCCCGCCACGCGGTCCGGACCGTAGGTTTTGACGGTATAGACGTTAGAGGCGGCAATCAGCTCATTCACTTCCTGCCAGGATGAACGGACAAAACCGCCGCGACCGCGCGCTTGCTTGAAGCTTTTCGCTTTGTCGGCGTCTTCGATGATAGAGGCCCAGGCATCCACCGGATCGCTGTGCTGGATTTTTGCTTCACGCCACATTTTCATCAGGCGTTTACGCATCAACGGGTATTTCAGGCGGTTAGCGCTGTACAGATACCAGGAATAACTTGCGCCGCGAGGACAGCCGCGCGGTTCGTGGTTTGGCATATCCGGACGCGTACGCGGATAGTCAGTCTGCTGCATTTCCCAGGTCACTAAGCCATTCTTGACGAAAATCTTCCAGCTACAGGAACCGGTGCAGTTTACACCGTGTGTAGAACGAACGACTTTGTCATGCTGCCAACGTTGACGGTATTCATCTTCCCAGTCCCGGTTTGTCTCCAGAACCTGGCCGTGCCCATCGGCAAAAGTTTCGCCCTTCTGCTTGAAGTAGCGAAACCGGTCCAAAAATTTGCTCATCGGGTATCTCCTGTGTGGAGCCTGTGGCTCTCTAAATCGACATTGCTGATTTGCAGCGAAGGTAACGCTATGAAAGATGACGGGAATTGATAACGATCAAGGCCGACGGGGTTACTCCCCCGCAGCATTTCCCGCTGTACCCCTAAAGCGGTATAAAAATTGATATTTTATTTATATGATTTATAAGGGTTTTTCTTATTTACCGTACAAACAGAACGGTTTCATTTAACATCTGAGGTATTAAGGAGTAGGCGTTTCTGCAAAGCGATGGCGATCACAGTGTTACATCCGGCCATACCATTATGCATTTACAGTATGTTGTAACTAAATGGCATATAAAAAAGAGCGCGGCACAGTGGCCGCGCAAACGGATAATCAAACTTACTTATTTTTCTTAGTATTACGGCCGTATACCACCCACGTAATAAAGACGCAGGCGATATAGAAGACGAGGAACACTTTCATCGCACCGGCAGGGGAACCGGTCAAATCGAGAGAGATACCAAAGGCTTTCGGGATAAAGAAGCCGCCGATCGCGCCGATTGCAGAGATGAAGCCCAGCGCAGCCGCCGTGTCCGTTGCAGATTCGCGCATCGCTTGTTCTTCATTTCCACCCTGCGCTTTCACACGATCCATGGTCAGCTTACGGAAAATCACCGAAATCATCTGGAAGGTCGAAGCGCTGCCCAGACCGGCCGTCAGGAACAGCACCATAAACACGGCGAAGAAAGCGCCAAAGTTACCGCCCTGACCGTTGGTCGGCAGCGTCAGGAACAGCAGTCCGCAGAAGATAGCCATCAACACAAAGTTCACCAGCGTCACGCGCGTCCCGCCCAGACGGTCAGAAATCATCCCGCCGGTAGAACGTGCCAGTGCGCCAATGAATGGGCCAAAGAACGCGTAATGCAGGATCTGCACATCCGGGAACTGGGTTTTCGACAGCATGGCGAAACCGGCAGAGAAGCCGATAAACGATCCGAACGTCGCCAGGTAAAGTAGCGCCATAACCCACAGATGCGCGCGCTTAAGGACCGGCAGCTGTTCGCTCAGAGAGGCTTTAGACGCGGACAGGTCGTTCATGAAGAACCACGCCATCAGGGTCAACACCACCAGGAACGGTACCCAAATCCAGGCCGCATTCTGCAGATACAGCATTGAGCCGTCCGGTTGTACCGCACCGCCGCCGCCAAACACCGCGAAGATGGAGACCGAGATCGCCAGTGGCGCAATCAACTGCATAACGCTGACGCCCATGTTACCCATGCCGCCGTTAATACCGAGGGCACCGCCCTGCTTCGCTTTCGGGAAGAAGAAGCTGATGTTCGCCATACTGGACGCGAAGTTAGCCCCCGCAAAACCGCACAGCAGTGCAATGGTCACGAAAACGCTAAACGGTGTCGAGGTGTCCTGCACCGCAAAACCCAGCCACACGCAAGGGATGATCATGATGCCGGTACTGAATGCCGTCCAGCGACGTCCACCAAACAGCGGCACCATAAACGCGTAAGGCACACGCAGCAGCGCCCCCGACAACGCAGGCAACGCCGTCAGCATAAACAGCTGATCGGTCGTAAATTTAAAACCGACTTTAGGTAAGTTCACCGCCACGGCACTAAACAGCATCCACACACAAAACGCCAACAACAAACACGGAACAGAAATCCACAGATTACGACTTGCTATACGTTGCCCGCGCTGTTGCCAGAACGCCGGATCTTCCGGACGCCAATCGCTAATAACAGCACCAGTATCCCTTTCGGGGGCGGATGAGTGACTCATAGACACCTCTGATTATCAAAATGATGCTGCAAACTGTAGGGTTTTAAGCAGGCGGTAAGTTGATATAAATCAAAGGAAAAGGGGGCAGATTAACGCGTAAAAAATCGTCATCATCCTTAGTGAGTAGGTTTTTCCGGTAAAAAAGGTGTGGTTTTTCACGGTGCTGACGACTTAAGTTCACCGCCTCCCCCTGGCGATTACCCCTCCGGCAATTTAGGAGTAATCCCTTGTTGGTATGGGTATACTCCAGGGTATACACCAGAATAGCGCCATTACTGGAGGCAGGCAAAATCCGGAGCAAGTCAAGCCCATGTTAAAACGACTCTTCTCCCCGCTGACGCTGGTTAATCAGTTGGCCCTCATCGTGTTGCTGTCCACCGCCATTGGTGTGACCGGCATGGCGATCTCTGGCTGGCTGGTACAGGGCGTGCAGGGTAGCGCCCATGCCATCAACGAGGCAGGTTCGCTGCGTATGCAGAGTTATCGCCTGCTGGCGGCCGTGCCGCTTACGCCGGAAGACAAACCCCTGCTCGACGATATGGAACGCACCGCCTTCAGCCCGGAACTGGTTATCGCCGCCCAGCGTGACGGCCAGCAGGCCCAGTTGAAGGCATTACAGGGTTACTGGCATAGCCAGCTCGAACCCGGCCTTAAACAGGCAAAAAGTGCAGAAACCGTTGCTGATGACGTTGCCCGCTTTGTTGCGCGCATCGACACGCTGGTCTCTTCTTTCGATTCTTCCACCGAAATGCGCATTGAACGCGTGGTGATGCTCCATCGGGCAATGGCTCTTTTTATGGCTTTGCTGCTCATTTTTACCATCGTCTGGCTGCGCGCACGGTTGCTGTACCCATGGCAACAGCTGTTAGCCGTCGCGCGGGCGGTGACAGAAAGAGATTTTACCCAGCGCGCGCACATTAGCGGACGCAACGAAATGGCCATGCTGGGACAGGCGCTGAACAACATGTCTGGCGAACTGGCCGAAAGCTACGCGGTGCTCGAAAAGCGCGTGCAGGAAAAAACGGCGGGTCTGGAGCAAAAGAACGAAATTCTCTCGTTCTTATGGCAGGCAAACCGCCGTCTGCATTCGCAGATCCCCCTGTGCGAACGCCTTTCACCGGTGCTCAACGGCCTGCAAACCCTCACACTGTTGCATGATATCGAACTGCGGGTTTACGACGTTGAAGACGAAGAAAATCATCAGGAATTCACCTGTCAGTCCGATATGTCCTGCGATGACAAAGGCTGTCATCTCTGCCCGCGCGGTTTACCGCCGCTCACCAGCAGCGGGACGACGCTGAAATGGCGTCTCACTGATAGCCACACTCAGTACGGCATCCTGCTGGCAACGCTCCCGACGGGCCGCCATTTGAACCACGATCAGCAGCAGCTGGTCGACACGCTGGTCGAACAGCTCACCGCGACCCTGGCGCTCGACAGACATCAGGAAAAACAACAGCAGCTGATTGTGATGGAAGAGCGCGCCACCATTGCCCGCGAGCTTCACGATTCGATCGCACAGTCGCTATCGTGCATGAAGATGCAGGTGAGCTGTCTGCAAATGCAGGATGACGGGCTGCCGGAGAACAGCAAGCAGTTGCTGGGGCAGATCCGCAACGAGCTGAACACCTCATGGGTGCAGCTTCGCGAACTGTTAACGACTTTCCGCCTGCAACTCACGGAACCCGGGCTGCGGCCTGCGCTGGAGTCCAGCTGTCACGAATTTAGCGCCCGACTGGGGTTCCCGGTGAAACTGGATTACCAGCTCCCCCCGCGTTTTGTGCCCTCGCATCAGGCCATTCATTTGCTACAAATCGCCCGCGAGGCATTGAGTAATACGCTCAAGCACGCCAGCGCGACGGCAGTCACCGTGACCGTAAGTCACCACCAGAACCAGGTGAAACTTATCGTTCAGGATAACGGCTGCGGCGTGCCGGAAAACGCTGAGAGAAGCAACCACTATGGTTTAATTATTATGCGAGACCGAGCGCAAAGCCTGCGCGGAGATTGCCAGGTTCGCCGGGGTGAGTCTGGCGGCACTGAAGTAGTGGTGACCTTTATACCCGAAAAGCCTCTAATCACTTCTCAAGGAGAAACCCATGTCTAATCAGGAACCGGCAACCATTCTGTTAATAGACGATCATCCGATGCTGCGCACCGGCGTAAGACAACTCGTCAGCATGGCGGAAGACATTACCGTTGTGGGCGAAGCCAGCAACGGCGAACAGGGTATTGAACTTGCCGAATCTCTCGATCCTGATTTGATCCTGCTTGATCTCAATATGCCTGGCATGAACGGTCTGGAAACGCTGGATAAATTGCGTGAAAAATCGCTGTCCGGACGGATCGTGGTGTTTAGCGTCTCCAACCATGAAGAAGACGTTGTGACCGCGCTGAAACGCGGGGCCGATGGCTATCTGCTCAAAGACATGGAACCGGAAGATTTGCTCAAAGCGCTGCAACAGGCGGCCGCCGGTGAAATGGTACTGAGCGAAGCGTTAACCCCCGTCCTCGCGGCCAGCCTGCGCGCCAACCGCGCCACATCTGACCGTGACGTCACGCAGTTGACCCCGCGCGAGCGCGATATCCTGAAGCTGATCGCTCAGGGCTTACCGAACAAAATGATCGCCCGCCGTCTGGATATCACTGAAAGCACGGTGAAAGTGCATGTGAAGCATATGCTCAAGAAAATGAAGCTGAAATCACGCGTCGAAGCGGCAGTGTGGGTACATCAGGATCGTATCTTTTAATCTCACTCATTTGGCAGCAGCTGATAGCCGCCATCGTCATCTGGCAACGCCACCAGCGGTTGCGACAGAGAGAGCGTGATCTCATTGGAAGAGACACGCTGCCCATCTTTATCTTCGACAACGACGGACAGTTTCCAACGGTTAGTCGCCCCTTCACTCGCATCCCAGGCAGGCATAATTACGCTCCATCCCTCATCGCTATTGGCGTTAGCGGGCGAGGTCAAACTCAGCGCGTG
Source organism: Lelliottia sp. GFLA7 (assembly GCF_056490165.1). Taxonomy (NCBI): domain Bacteria; kingdom Pseudomonadati; phylum Pseudomonadota; class Gammaproteobacteria; order Enterobacterales; family Enterobacteriaceae; genus Lelliottia; species Lelliottia sp. GFLA7. Next base: position 344,546 of record NZ_JBWLAQ010000002.1, read on the forward strand.
CGTATCGCCCTGCCAGTGAAACTGTCGCACGCCGTGCGTACTGCGAACCTGCATTTTCAGAACCACCGTTTCCCCCGGCGTTAAATCCCACGGTGGCGTCGCCAGATAGACCGACAGCGTTTTACGCTGGCGGAACTCCATCACCGGCAGACTGGTGCGATCCACCGGATCGTAACGGCTTCCGCGCAGCGAACGGGTCGTTGCCACTTCCTCCGACGACAGCTGTTTTTTCAGCGGCACGCCAAAGCGGTAGTTAAGCTTCATGCCCAGGTTATTTTGACTCACGCCGCTTTCGCCCTGCTTATGCGCAGCGGAAAACGTCAGCAGAGGCACCGGCGTATAATCGAGACCCAAATTAACCGCCATCGGATTGTGATACCCCGTCCCGCTGCGAAACAGGTCGACGTTATCGCCAAAATACTGCTCAAAACTCACGCTGGTATTCAGATGATGAAAATACGGCAGCCAGGCTTTGGCCGTCACATCATATCCGCGCGCCATGCGCTGCTCCTGGAGATCCGAGCTGTCACGCCAGCTGGAAAATGGCTGATAATAATTGGCCGACAGGCGCAGGTTTTCACCCCAGGCTTCCGCCCCAAGCCCGGCTCTTTGCAGATTCTCATCCAGCAGATTGTCGTAAAACGTGTTGTAACCGAGCAGCCATTTTCCTGCCACCCAGCGCTGGCCAATCCCTGCGTTGCTCACCAGGCCATCCGTTTGCTGCGTGAGGCCCAGCTGGCTCCAGCTCAGGTAGCGATTATTGTCCTGCCAGGGGATAAACCACCTGCCGCTGCTGCCGTTAAATTTGCCCTCTTCGTCGACCAGCAAATCGACGCTGGCGTTCCCCCAGGGCGAAAGCCAGGATTCAATCTGCTCATTCACTTCGCCGCTGACCGCATCACGCACTTTGCCAAACGCAAACTGACGCGCCTGCTCGCTGGTCGTCAGGCCGTTGTCGGTCATGCTCGCTTCGCCGAACGCTTTCGCCATTTCGGCGAGATGCTTTTCGCTTTCGCCATTGGGTTTCGCGAGTCCGAGATCCGGGAGGCTATCGCCATTGTTATCGAACGGATTTTGCGCCTGCTGCATAAAGGAATTCGGCGCAGCCAAAACGGCTCCGGCTGGAACAAGGAGGAGGAGAAAAAGATTTCGAACGCGGGTAACAGCAACCATCAAGGTATAAATGTGATCCAGATCTCATGTATGACCAGTTTACACCATAACGTGGTTTGGGACAGTTTGCAGCTTTAAGGGGAATTTCCGGATTATCCTGAATCGGTTTTAGCCTGCATGAGCAGGAAGTCTGATTGATCGCTGTGGCCGATGTGGCGCTGAACAATCCCCTCGCCCCTTGGGGAGAGGGACAAGGTGAGGGGAATATGCGGCTCAGTGGGTTGTTCCGTTCACTTTACTTTTTTGCCGATCTGTCACCGCCCCACACGTGAACGTGTTAAGGGGGCTATCGTGTATGAACCGGTCACATGGGTTACAGATCTGACCGGTCACATAGGTAACACTTTTTGACTTAATCGGCCCGGATTATACGATGATTTCGTCTGTCGTACCGGGCCAGTATCAGCTCACCAAAACCTATCTCATCCAGATCTTCTTCGACCTGCTTCATCCATATCCATTCCCCCCTCAGCGCCTCCGATAAAAATATCCGGGTGCTGTTAAAGCATAAATCGCCTTTTACTGAGACGCGTAATGTCCGTGCATCATCCGGTACCGGCATTGCCTTCAGTGGGCCGGTAAAGATGCGCTCTGACGGATACCAGACCGAGCCGGGTGTTTTTCCGCCCAGCGCCTTGTGGGGGCGTATGTCATTAAACTCACTGCGCCAGGCATCCAGCCAGGCCTGCTGTTCTTCCAGGGACGTGAACTTTGTATGTCGCTTTAGTGCATCCTTCAGAGTCCGGTGCATCCGCTCATGCCGCCCGTTCTCTGTGGGCTTACCCGGCCGGATACGTTCCGGCAGGACACCACATTTAATCAGCCAGATGGACATCTGGCTCAGCCCCCACAGGCCAGCACCGGCAAACGGCGGTCCGTTATCCGTACGCAGCACCTGTGGCATACCGCATTCCCGGAATACCCGTTCAAGGCAGGGAATGACAAACCGGCCGTCAGGCATATAGGTGGCATCGCACGCCAGCACTATCCTGCTGCAGTTGTCGGTCAGCGTAAAAGGGTGACACCAGCGCCCGCCGGTATGAGTAAATTTACCCTTGAAATCGGCACTCCAGACATCATTGGGGTGGACGACAGTATGTAGTTCATGAGGTCGTGTGGATTTAAAAGCCGGAGGCCGACGCTTTTTAACCATCCCGTGAACCCGAAACAGCTCTCCAATCGTACTGGCCGCAGGCACGCCGGTGATATTCAGGTTAAGCAGTCGCTGCCTGATTTTGTCCGGACCCCATAGCGGGTGCTGCTGTTTAGTGTCCAGCAACAGCTGCACCATGGGTTCAGGGGTTGAGTTCTGGTGATGGCGTGCCCGGGAGCGGTCAGCCAGGGAGGCGGTATCATCCGGTGAAAAACGGGCCAGCCACTTGTAACCGGTCTTACGGCTGATATTAAAGCGGCGGCATACCTCGGCAACGGGAAGGTTGCCTTCAAGGCAGGTCGCGACAAACTGCAAACGTTGCATGGTAACAGTCTCAGTCCAGGGCACGGCAAACCTCCGTCAGCTGTTTACCGTACCGTTATAACCTGTTACCCATGTGCCCGGTTTAAAGTGTTACCCATGTGACCGGTTCATACATCGCCGCCCCCTTTACAATCCCGGCTCCCGGCAATGAAAATTGCCGCTTTGCGGTACCCTCGACTTATTCCCCTCTGCTTCGGGTCGGGCGCGATCCTGCATCCATGCAGGTCACGCCCTCTCCGCGCATCCGTGCGCGTCGACCCGGCTTCGGGGAAACGTCTCGGCAATTTTCGGCCGGACTCATCGCCCCCGCCAGCATCGCAACCGTATGTATTGAGCACGGGTGTTGAGTTCCCGCTGAAATCGGCGAACCGGAGACCGAATGACAAGGGCTGGGCGCCAGGGATGGCGGACACAGGCGAAGCGAGACAGGAGTCGAGTAGAGCCGACCGCAGGCAGAAGGTCGTGAGGTGAGCGCAGTGCGTTCTTGCAGGTCGCGGGGATTGTTAAGGGGGCATGATAGCCCCCTTAACACGTTCACCGCAGCGAATCTGAAAGGTGGTGATGAATCCTTAGCGAACGGAACCATTCCACCTGCACAACATAGAATTCCCCCCTGCGATGAGGGGAACGGACCGCAGAGTTTACGCTACGTGATTCGCTGCGATATCCAGCAATGCCATCTCATCGCTGTTCAACAGCTTCTCGATGTTCACCAGAATCAGCATACGGTCACCGAGCGCACCCAGGCCAGTCAGGTATTCGGTCGACAGCGTGACGGCAAACTCTGGTGCCGGGCGAATCTGGTCTGCGGCCAGGGACAGCACATCAGAAACGCCGTCGACCACAATACCCACGACGCGTTGACCCAGGTTCAGGACGATCACCACGGTATTCTCGTTGTACTCCACGTCGCCCTGGCTGAACTTCACGCGCAGATCGACGATAGGGACAATGACACCACGCAGGTTAGTCACACCTTTGATAAACGCAGGCGTGTTGGCAATGCGAGTCACCTGATCGTAGCCGCGAATCTCCTGCACTTTAAGAATATCGATGCCGTACTCTTCATCGCCTAAAGTGAAAACCAGAAATTCTTGCCCTGATGGCTCGCCTGCCAGTTTCGTTACATTACTCATACCGGTCATGTTTTTACCTTCTTTACTAATCAGGCGGCTGTGTACGCCACACGTTGTTCACGATTTAATCCCTGAAGCGCCGACACATCGACGATCAGTGCGACGCTGCCATCGCCAAGGATGGTGGCAGCTGAAATTCCCGGCACTTTGCGGTAGTTGCTTTCGAGGTTTTTCACCACGACCTGGTGCTGACCAATTAACTGATCGACCAGCAGCGCATAGCGACGGCCTGCACTTTGCAGAATCACCACGATGCCCTGAGTGGCTTCGGTTTTCGCGCCGTCAACCTCAAACACTTTCCACAGTTCCACCAGCGGCAGATATTCGCCACGCACTTCAAGTACGCGCTCACCACCGGCCAGCGGATGCAAATCTTCATCACTCGGCTGCAAGGATTCCATGACCGCATTCAGCGGCAGGATAAACACTTCACCGGCCACTTTCACCGACATGCCGTCGAGAATAGCCAACGTCAGCGGCAGCAGGATACGAATCGTCGTGCCTGAACCTTGCTTGGATTTGATTTCAACGTGACCACCCATTTCCTGGATGTTACGTTTCACCACGTCCATACCCACGCCACGACCCGAAACGTCAGTGACCTGCTCGGCGGTTGAGAAGCCCGGCGCAAAGATCAGCATGCCCACTTCTTCGTCGGTCATGTTTTCGTTAACGGCCATCCCCTGCGACATGGCTTTCGCCAGGATACGTTCACGATTCAGACCCGCACCGTCATCAATCACTTCGATGCAAATGTTGCCGCCCTGATGTTCAGCAGACAGCGTCAGGTTACCGATTGGGGATTTACCCGCCGCAATACGGTTTTCCGGTGATTCAATGCCGTGGTCAAGACTGTTACGCACAAGGTGCGTTAACGGATCGATAATGCGTTCAATCAGGCTCTTATCCAGCTCAGTAGAGCTCCCGATTTGTGTCAGGTCGATTTGCTTACCCAGCTTGCTAGCCAGATCGCGAACCAGACGCGGGAAGCGGCTGAACACATATTCCATCGGCATCATACGGATGGACATGACCGATTCCTGCAGATCGCGGGCGTTACGTTGTAACTGACCCATGCTTGTAATCAAATCACCATGCGTCACCGGGTCCAGTTCGTTAGAACGCTGTGCCAGCATGGACTGGGTGATCACCAGTTCGCCTACCAGGTTGATCAGCTGATCAACCTTTTCTACCGCGACGCGGATGCTGGTCGATTCACTTGAGCGGGCTGCCGGTTTTTCGCGCTCAGCGCGATTCGGTGCCGCAGCATCATTTGGCACCGCTTTCAGGGCCGTCGTAGGTGCAACAACCGCAGGTGCCGTGAATTCAGGTTCTTCGTCGACTTCAGCTGGTGCTTCAATGGCGGCAGATTCCGTTTCGAAAGCGATTTGATCGGCTTCGATAACGAAGCAGAGAACCGCCACGATATCATCCTGGCCGATACCACCGTCGATGGTGGCTGCCAGGCTGTCTTTGCCTTTCACCACGTTGCTCAGCGTCGCCAGATTACCCAGCTCTTCTTCAAGCAAATTGACTTCGCTTTCTTTCAGACGAGAGAGCACGACACGGAGTTTGTCTTCAGCGACGGGAGCAACCGCGTCGTCTGACGCCAGCGCATCCACGACGCTCAATTTTGCCGCACTTACGGCTGGCGTCGCCGCCTGGCCTTTCGCTTCCAGCGCTAACTGACGCAGCGCGTTGCAGATGTATTCAAAGCTGGCAGCATCCGGCTCTGACGAGCTTTTATAGGCATCAAGCTGTTCCTGCATAATATCTTTGGTTTCCAAAAACAGGTTAATAATGTCGGTGTTGAGCTGCATCTCACCGCGACGCGCCTCATCCAGCAGGTTTTCCATTAAATGGGTAGTTTCCTGCAAAATGGTAAAACCAAAGGTTCCGGCGCCACCTTTAATAGAATGTGCCGCACGGAATATGGCATTCAGCTGTTCTGAATCCGGGGCCTCAGGCACCAAATTCAGGAGATGCTGCTCCATATCAGCCAACAACTCGTCGGCTTCATCAAAAAACGTCTGGTAAAAATCGCTAATATCCATGCTCACGCTATCACCTCGGATTGGCTTGTGGCGATGTTGGAACGGCAGCCGAAGGAACTGCCCCTGGCTGTTTTAAATCGTCCAGTGACTCATTCTGACTGTCGGCGTTTTCGTGCAGAATGCTCTGCTCCGCCTGCTGATTGAGTACCAAAAGACTAATACGACGGTTAACGGCATCCTCCGGCCCGCGGTCGGTCACACGCATACTGGATGACATGCCGACTACGCGCAGAACTTTGCCATCATCAAGCCCACCTGCCACCAGCTCGCGACGCGAGGCGTTGGCACGATCGGCTGAAAGTTCCCAGTTGCTGTACCCCTTCTCACCATTGGCATACTGGAAATCATCCGTATGGCCCGAAAGGCTGATGTGGTTAGGAATACCGTTCAAAACAGGCGCAATACCGCGCAAAATATCACGCATGTAATACTCCACTTCCGCGCTGCCTGTTTTGAACATTGGGCGGTTCTGGCTATCAATAATCTGGATGCGTAACCCTTCCTGCACCAGATCGATTTTCAGATGTGGACGCAGCGCGCGCAGTTTCGGGTCAGCCTCGATCAACTGGTCAAGGTCTCCACGTAATTTTTTCAGACGCGCTTGTTCCATACGCTTCTTCAGCTCATCAATGTTCGGCTCTTTTTTGACTTCACCCTTCTGTTGGGTGAAATCATCGCCGCCACCCGGAATCGGGCTTTCACTGTTAGAGATTCGCGGCCCACCCGTAATGGCTGTCGCCAGCGGGGTTCTAAAATATTCCGCAATCTGAATCAGCTCCTTGGGGCTTGAGATCGATACTAGCCACATCACAAGGAAGAACGCCATCATCGCGGTCATAAAGTCCGCATACGCGATTTTCCACGAGCCATGGGAACCGTGCCCGTGGCCTTTGTGCTTACGCTTTTTGACTATGACGATGGGATGGGACTGGTTTTTCATGCGTCCTCAGTCGTCTGTTGGTTTGGGTTTTTCACCGCACGAACATGTTCTTCAAGCTCGATAAACGATGGACGCTCGCTGGAGTAAAGGGTTTTACGCCCAAATTCCACCGCGATTGGCGGTGCGTAGCCGTTCAGGTTCGACAGCAAGGTAATTTTCACGCACTGCATCATTTTGGTTGTTTCTGCGCTCTTCTGACGTAACACACTCGACAGCGGAGAGATAAAACCATACGCCAGAAGAATACCGACGAACGTTCCCACCATCGCGTGAGCAATCAGCGCACCCAACTCCGCTGCCGGACGATCTGCTGATGCCAGGGCATGAACCACACCCATTACCGCTGCAACGATACCGAATGCTGGTAAGGAGTCGCCGACCATCGCCAGCGCTGCGGCCGGCACTTCGGACTCGCTCTCGTGGGTTTCGATCTCTTCGTCCATCAGCGCTTCGATTTCGAAGGTATTCATGTTGCCGCTGATGATGAGACGCAAGTAGTCGACAATGAAATCCAGCATCATCGCATCAGCGAGAATGCGTGGATAACTGGCGAAAATTTCGCTCTCTTTCGGGTTCTCAATGTCCCTTTCCAGCGAGAACATTCCCTGTTGACGCGACTTCGCCATCAGGCGATAAAGCAGCGCGAGCAGATCCATGTACATGCTTTTGGTGTATTTCGAACGACGAAAAAGTAATGGGAGCGCCTTAAGCGTGCCCTTAATGGATTTACCGTTGTTGCCAACGATGAATGCACCTATGCCTGCGCCGCCGATAATAATCAGCTCAGCGGGTTGATAGAGTGCTCCAAGGTGTCCGCCGGTCATCATGTAACCGCCGAAAACTGTACCGAGAACTACCAGGTAACCTAATACGATAAGCACGACATCATCCTTCAGCTAGTGACTATGGCAGGATGCTCAGTTCGAATGATTAACCGGAATGCGGGGTAAAAAAAAGCAGCGGTAATTTCTTACCGCTGCTGGAATCTTGCCCCTACGTTCGGGTTAAACAGCTTGTTCGATCTGTTCATCCAGCAGTTGTGGATTACTATCGGCAGATTGCGGGGAAAGTTTACGTCTTTTTACCGCACGTGATGGCGGCTGGCATAAACTGCAGGCAAAGCTACCTACAGGCTGATGAGCGTGGGTGATAAAGTTGCCGTCACAGCAGTTACAGCGCGACAATTGCAACAGGCCGCTTTCAACAAAGCGCACCAAAGTCCAGGCTCGGGTCAGCGCAAGCAACGGGCCTTCTTCAGGCTGCGGACATTGCTCAAGATAAAGTTTGTAAGCTTTGATAACGGCGTCTACGCCAGTGCATAAACCCGTTTTGAGAAGATATTGCCAGGCATTGCAAAACATCGACGCATGGATGTTTTGCTCCCAGGTCATAAACCAGTCGGTTGAAAATGGCAGCATGCCTTTTGGCGGCGGGCTGCCACGTAATTCTTTATACAACTTGATAAGACGACCGCGGCTCAATTGAGTTTCGCTTTCCAGCATTTGCAAGCGGGCACCCAGCGTGATCAGTTCCATTGCCAACTGAATGTCGCGAGCTTCCTGAACAATGCTTTTTTCGCTCATCGTTAAGCCCTTTTCTTCCGGGCCACTTCGTCAGTCTGGCTGACTTCAGTGAGGAGACGAGTCGAAAGCAGAATACCGGTATGGATCTGTTGCAGATCGTCAACGCGAGAATCTTGAGTCAGACGCGTAATGGTCTGGTGACTGTCGAAACGGAACTGGCAAACCAGTTGATTAGTTTCCGCCAGTTTGACCATCTGCGGAAGCGTTAAACCACCCAATGTTGTCGCCATTTCTTCACTAATACCAAGGCGGAACATCGCGGAAGGTTTGTCTTGACTAATCAAACGTTGTGCAAGCAATAAGTATGACAAATTAATGTCATAGACATGTTTCAACATTTCGGATGTGTGCATTTTTCCCATCCACAATAACCAACTATAATTTTTATGCGGATAAACCGCATCCCGTGATGTCGCCGGGAAAACCCCGGTAAAAAATAAAGAAAAGGCTAAATGCATAGTTGTATTAAGGGTCGTGCTGAGTAAAACGCTCAGGGCTGTAAAGGTTACATTCTGATAACACGCTTTATCATTTCTTACAAATAACTAAGATTTTTCCTAATTGCGGCAACTCTACTCGTCAGGTTTGCGACATACAATCCAGCTTTGCTAAGAATTTAAAAAAAGTGTGACCTAGATCACAAAAATTAGCCAGAAAAATCTGCAAACCCATCAGCATGACTTGTTGATTGAGTGAAAAACATTCAAATGCGATGCGTTTCAATTCTCACTGAACGAATAGTCATGCATAAGTATTAACAATATGAATACAAATTTTCCGATGACGTTTCGCCATGTGCGTAAATGGACTCACGTTCATTTCTACCATAGAGACGATTTAATCATTAGCTTTAAAAACAGTAAGTTAACTGATGCGGCATGTTAAATAATTGCAACTCGTTATCATACCAAACGGGTTGATAACTGGTTAAAACCATTTAATAGTGCATTATTAATTTTGTTGAATTTCCGTTAAGTGCCTCATTTACGGTAGCTACCCGCGTTATGCCACTATTCGTTTTATAAGAATAATTAATGAATAATTATGATAAGCATCACACGAGTGTCGTATTGCCCCCTTGCGAACTCAGTAGAATCGCGGTAAAGGTGATTGATATCGTGGGCTTATAGTATAAGGAGTGCGTAATGAGTTACTCCCACATTCTTGTCTCTGTCGCGGTCTCACCCGAAAGCCACCTCCTCGTCGAACGCGCTGTTTCCATTGCACGCCCCCTCAATGCTCGCGTCAGTTTTATCACCCTCGCCTCTGAGCCGGAAATGTACAATCAGCTGGCCGCACCGATGCTGGAAAACATACGTGGACTCTTGCAGGAAGAGACGCAGCAATTTCTTCAGGAACTGGAAGATAAAGCCCATTACCCGGTCGAGCGGACCTTTATTGCGACGGGTGAGCTGAACGAACATATTCTGGATGTGTGTCGCAAACAGAACATCGATCTGGTGATTTGTGGGAACCACAACCACAGCTTTTTCTCACGCGCGGCGTGCTCTGCAAAGGCAATTGTCAGTTCAAGCCAGGTGGATGTGCTGCTGGTGCCCCTCGGCAATTGATTTACCGAGGGGCCGCGATCAGGCGAGTTTAGGGAAGGTTGCGATCTTTTTTTGCAGGTTGCTCTCCACGCTGCGGGGAGTCGTACGCTTGAGATCGCGGATAAACGTCTCTTGCCAGTGATTTATATCGTTTTCGCGAATCACCTTCATCATCTCCGCATGTCGGGAAATGCGTTCCGTTAACGGCATTTTGAGCGCCCGATCCAACGCATTCGCCACGTCATCACTGTCGTACGGATTGACCAGCAGCGCCGAGGTGAGTTCATTGGCCGCCCCCGCAAACTGCGACAGAACCAGCACACCGGGGTCTTTAGGATCTTGCGCAGCCACATACTCTTTTGCGACCAGATTCATCCCATCACGCAACGGCGTCACCAGGCCAACCTCGGCGTAGCGGAACACTTTCATCAACACTTTTCGCTCGAAGTGTTGATTCAGATAATAGAGAGGCGTCCAGCCCAGCTGTCCATAGCGCCCGTTGATGCGTCCGGCTTCGGTTTCTAGCTGATGACGAATGTCCTGATAGGCCTGTACTTCGCCACGCGACGTCGGTGCAATCTGCGTATAACGAATTTTACCGTGATGCTGAGGATACTTCTCCAGCAGCCGCTCGTAAGCCTGGAAGCGCTCTGGCAACCCTTTTGAGTAATCCAGTCGCTCGACGGAGAAAATGTTTTTAACGTTTTTCAGCTCATTTTTAAGCTGAGCCAGTTTGGGCGGCAGCGGCCCGGAGGCGTCAGCCGCAATTTCGTCTGGCTCGATCCCAATCGGATACACTTCGGTATCAAAGGTTTTCCCCCATGCCTGATGGGATTTTCCATTGTGGGTGGTCAGACGCGTTTTGCCCGCGACGCTCTCAAGGAATGCCTGACGGTCATTCTCAGTCTGGAAGCCCAGCAGGTCATAATCGCACAGCCCTTCCAGCAGCTCTTCGTGCGGTGGAATGGCGGTAAAAATTTCCGGCGTCGGGAAGGGAATATGCAGGAAGAAACCGATGCGATTGTTCACGCCCCGTTTTCTCAACTCGCTGGCAAACGGAAGCAAGTGATAATCGTGGATCCACAAAATATCGTCTTCTTCGATCAGAGGCAGCAGTTTATCCGCCAACAGCGCATTGACCCGCGTGTAGCCTTCCCACGAGTCTCGCTGGAACTTCACCAGGTCCAGACGATAGTGAAACGCAGGCCACAGCACAGCGTTTGAGAACTGGGAGTAATACTCCTCGTGATCTTGTTCACTCAGATTAAACGAAGCCCACGTGATATTTCCCCGCGTGACTTTCTGTAATGGCTTATCTTCGTTACCGACTTCCCCACTCCAGCCAAACCAGAGTCCACCCGCTGTTTTTAAGGCACCCAAAATCCCTACCGCCAGACCCCCGGCGCTGGATTTTTTATCATCCGGTGGCGCAATACGGTTAGAGACTACGACTAAGCGACCCATAATGTTTTCTCCTATTTTGATGCGCTATTTTTTCTTGTTGTTGCTGGTTAGCGATTTCAGTGATCCACTGCCAGACGCTGGCAACACTCGCCAGTCGCCAATTCGCACAGGTTTCACCCTGCCCGACTTTTACTGATATACCCTTTTCCTGATTCACGACGCTAAAACCGCTTTCATCGGTCAGGTCGTCACCGACAAAGACAGGTGTTCTCCCTTTAAACGGCAATTCGGCCATGAACGCCTTAAGCGCCTCGCCTTTGTTGATGCCTCTTGGTTTGATTTCAACCACGCATTTGCCCGGCTGAATCGCCAGCAGAGTGTTAGCCTCAACAACAGAGGCCGCAAGCTCGGTTATGGCCTGCTCATGCTCAGGGGCACCGCGATAGTGCAGCGCAAAGGCCATCCCTTTTGCCTCCAGTTCCGTCCCCGGAAAATGAGAAAGCGCCGTCGTAAGTTTCGCATGCAGCGCCTTCACGAGCGGTTCAGGGAGAGAGACGATATGCGATTGATCATGGATGTCGCGGCGCTCCGCTCCGTGCACACCGGCAAGCGGAAAACGGTAAGGCCTTGCGAGTTCATCAAGTTCGGCCATTGAGCGCCCTGATATCAATGCCAGAGCGCCCTGATTCAGTTCTGATAGCTGATTCAACATCCGGAGAATATCGGCAGGTATAACCACCTCGTCGGGATGCGGTTTGATCTCGGCCAGCGTCCCGTCGAGATCGAAAAAGAATGCGTAATCTCCGGTCAGCACAGGCGGTACGGTTAACGTGTCTGCCACCCTTGTCCTCCTTACAGTTTGAGAGATGTCGAAACGGTTAGCATCTCAGTAGCCATGTAAGTATAGACAGTGTGACGGGGCTCGCCATTTAGCAAACCGCCTACCAGCAAAGCTGGCAAGCGGTTGGGGGGGACGACTAGACTTAAAAGTTGGGTCGTTGGGAGGGGAAAATCGCTTAAACGGTGCGTTTCGCTTTTTGCTTGTAACGGTCGAAAATCACCGCCGCCAGTAGGATCAGGCCGCGTACCACGTACTGAGAGAACGGGGAGATGTTCAGCAGGTTCATGGCGTTCTCTACCGTGCCGAGGATCAAGATACCCGCCACCACATATGAGATTTTTCCGATGCCGCCTTTGAGCGATACGCCGCCCAAAACGCAGGCTGAGATGACAATGAGCTCATAACCAATCGACGTCATTGGCTGTCCGCTGGTCATTCGCGAAGCCAAAATAATCCCCGCCGCTGCCGACACCAGCCCGGAAAGCACAAAGATAATAATCTTCGTGCGCACAACCGGGACACCCGCCAGACGCGCGGCTTCTTCATTACCACCAATCGCCAGCGTGTTGCGTCCGAAAGTGGTTCTGTTCAGCAAGAAACCGAAAATGATCAGGCAGCCCACCGTGAGCCAGATTGGCGCGGGCAGACCCAGCCAGTTGGCATAGCCCAGCGCAAAAAAGCGCTCGTCTTCAATACCCACCGCTTTACCATCAGAGATGATGTACGCCAGACCGCGCACAATCTGCATGGTAGCAAGGGTTGTAATCAGGGCGTTGATTTTCAGACGCGCGATAACAAAGCCGTTCACCAGGCCGCTGAGCATACCGAGCAACAGGCCGGCAAAAACGCCGATCCACAGGCTTTCCGTCATGTTGATGACAACAGCCGTTGTTACGCCAGCGCAGGCAATCACCGAGGCAACGGACAGATCGAAATCACCGGAAGCCAGACAGAAAAGCATGCCGCAGGCCACCATGCCAGACATGGAAATCGCCAGCCCGAGGCCTTTCATATTGATGAAGCTGGCGAAGTTAGGCACAAATATCGCACAGCCGATAAACAGGACGGCAAACACCACCAGCATTCCGTATTGATCCCAAATTCGACCAAGACTAAAAGCCGACTTCTGCGTTTGCGATGTAGTAACAGAGGACATCATTAACTCCTTACTCAGGCGACAGCCTGGCTGACTTTAGGCATGGCGAGGCTCAACGCCTGTTGTTCATTCGCCTGTTCATGGTGTAACTCGCCGGCGATATCGCCTTCGCGCATCACGATGATGCGGTCTGCAACGCCAAGCACTTCGGGAAGATCGCTGGAAGCAAACAGCACTGCCACGCCGCGTTTTGCCAGTTCATAGATGACGTTATAGATCTCGTGCTTGGCCCCAACGTCGATGCCGCGGGTCGGTTCATCGAGCAAAATGACCTTCATCTCTTCTGACAGCCAGCGGCCCAGAATCGCCTTCTGCTGGTTGCCACCGGAGAGGTTCATGATCAACTGTTCAGCGCCCGGTGTTTTGATATTCAGCGAACGAATATGATGATCCGCATTGCTGGATTCCCAGCCGTCATTAATCAGGCAGCCCGCACGGATAAACTTGCGCCGCGCTGAAATATTAATGTTGTCGCGAACCGAGTGAACCGGAATGATGCCGTCGGCTTTACGGTCTTCTGGACACAGCATCATGCCCGCGCGAATCGCGTGCGCGGGTTTTTGGATATTTATCGGCTGGCCGTCGATGTAGACTTGGCCTTCCGTGATGCGCGTCCCGCCAAACAGCCCTTTCATTAATTCACTGCGTCCAGCGCCCACCAGACCGAACAGGCCGACGATTTCGCCGCTGCGCACCGTCAGGCTGATTGGCGTTCTTACGCCGGGTGCTTTCACATTCTCAAGGCGCAAACGCTCGGTGCCGTACGGCCGCGATTGCCAGTGATAGATATCGCCCAACTCGCGTCCTACCATCGCCTGCACCAGCTGATCATGATTGACCTGCTGCATGTCTGTGAAGGTACGCACATAGCGACCATCCTTGAAAACGGTAATCGCGTCGCTCAGGGCAAAGATCTCTTCCATACGGTGTGAAACGTATAAAATGATGCGCCCTTCTTTGCGCAGTTCGCGAATGACGCGGAACAGATTTTCGATTTCACGCGCGGAGAGTGAACTTGTTGGCTCATCAAAGGCGATAATTTTCGCGTTTCTCGCCAGCGCCTTGGCAATCTCCACCATCTGCCACTGACCGATTGACAGGTATTTCAAAGGGATTTGCGGATCAATATCCAGGCCCAGATGTTTTAACTGCAGCCCGGCTTCATAATTGAGTAATGAGCGATTAACGAAACCGCCTTTGTGCGGGAGTTGCCCCAGATAAATATTTTCCGCCACCGTCATCTCAGGGACCAGATGCAGCTCCTGATAAATAATAGCGACCCCGGCATTCAGCGCAGCGGTGGTATCCGCAAACGCCATCTCTTCACCACGAATAGCGATGGTTCCTGTGCTAGGGGAATAGTTTCCGCTGAGGATTTTTAACAGCGTGGATTTTCCCGCGCCGTTCTCGCCCATCAGGGCATGAACCTGACCCGGATAGCAGTCAAAGCTGATATCGGTCAGCGCATTAACACCGGGAAACGTTTTACCGATGCCGCGGAAAGAGAGATACGGGTCAGACTGTTGCATAACGTCTCCGTGATTCCAGTAGTGTACGGCTGGCCCCTCGTGAATGAGGGGCACAATCACAACGAATTACTTACCGCCCAGTCCTTTTTTGGCGAGCTCCTCTTTGAAGTTGTCACGGGTGATCAGCACCACATCAGTGACCTCCGTAAACTTCGGTGGCTCGGCGTCTTTGGTCACCCAGTTGTAGAGCATTTCGCTGGATTTATAGCCATGGACATCCGGGCTTGGCAGCAGGGAGCCATAGAAACCGGTCGCCTGTGCTTTCGACAATTCACTTACCGCATCAACGCCGTTAATCCCTATGCCAATCACATCACCGGCTTTAAAGCCCTGTCCTTCCGTTGCACGCACGCCGCCCAGCACGGTGTTGTCGTTCATGCCCAGCACCAGCCAGTGTTTCACTTCAGGATGCTGAACCAGCATGGAGTTAGCGGCATCAAATGCGCCTGGGATATCGTTCGATTTCGTCGGTACTTTATAGATTTGCGCTACCGGGAAACCTGCGGCTTTCAGTGCATCCATAGAGCCCGTTGTGCGGCGACGAGCGGTATCCAGCTCATCGGCCGTAATCGCCATCACGGCGGTTTCTTTCACGTCCCAGCCGCGTTTCTGCATCTCTTTATAGAGTTCCTGGCCCTGACGTTCCCCGATTTTGGTAGCCGCCATCATCACCAGTGGAACGGTATCCATCGGTTTGCCTTTTGCGGTAACAAACTGATCGTCAACCGCGATGACTTTCATCCCGTAACCCTTCGCTTTTGCCACAATGGCTGAGCCGAGTTTCGGGTCTGGCGTACAAATCACGAAACCTTTCGCGCCGCTGGCCGCCAGGCTATCAATCGCATTTAACGTTTTTTCGCCATCGGGAACGGCGATTTTAATGACTTCAAAGCCCAGGTCTTTCCCGGCTTTATCGGCGAATTTCCACTCAGTCTGGAACCAGGGTTCTTCTGGCTGTTTAACCAAAAAACCGAGTTTTAAATTCTCTGCCATAGCGGATTGTGACATAACGGCAGCCAGACCGATGGCCGCGAGCGTTTTAGTAAATTTGTGCATGGTTATCTCCAGCTTTAGCGTTCTTTTATGTAGGGAACAAAGACGTACTTTTTATTTAATCGGACTTAAAACAAGGCATTAGAGAAAACCTGTTATAAGTGCTAGTGCTGAAGATAGTTTTAGCGGGAAATTAATCATCCATAAGAGAGCGCCATCACACCGCAGAATTACAGTAATTGCGTGCATAGATTCAGCGAGAAATGACATAAAAATGACGGGTTTTGTCGGACAAATGAGAAGGGGTTAAGCAAGATTATCCATAAGGTCAGCTAAGAAGTCCCTGTAAGCCGAACGCCATAGCGCCCGGCTCAGAATTTACCAGGCGTAGTAAATGTGATCGGCATGATCGCGAACCGGCGTTTCATCATCCAATAAACGTGCCGCGAGCGTCAGGGCAAAATCGAACGCATGTCCAAGACCTTTTCCGCTCAGCAGGTTTTGATCCTCAACGACGGGCGCATCGATATATTCGCCATCGGTTACGGATTGCCATAAATCGCCAGAGCAAACATAGCGCCGCCCCTTGAGCAGCCCATTCCCGCCCAATACCCGCGCCGCTGCAGAACAAATGGGGCATATTAATTTGCCCGCTTCATCATGCATGGATATAAAACGGATAACGTCCTGACTGGCAGCCAGATTCACACTGCCCTGTGGCCCACCGGGCAATACCACGGCATCGTACAGGGTATCCATCCGCTCCCGTAACGTGCTGTCAGCCACCATAGGAATATCATGGTAACTCACCACCGCTCGCGACTCGGCACAGGCCAGCATTTCAACGTCGATGTGCATACGTCGCAGAATATCAATGGTGATAATTGCTTCTGCTTCCTCGAATCCTGGTGCTAACAACATCGCGACTTTCGCCATAAAGCCTCCATATTTGAAAGAATTTAAAACATCGTTTCATCCTCATGGAAAGTGCAAAATCAAAAATACGTTTGGATCACAGTTTTGAGTATTTTAGTTAAAGTGATCCATCTCAAAATAGGCTCTCTAGCGAGAATGATAAGGTCATGACATTTATGATGTCGAAGAGAATAAACCCTCTAACAAGCTGTAATTTATGCGCAATATAATATTTTTACTTTCCGATAAATATGAATAGGGCTACCCAAAATACGTGACTAAATAATAAAAAATGTCATTCTTCGTAAATCCAACCGATTAAGCATTTTCTTAGAGCTGCGATAACGCTATGCTGATTTTAGTCAGTAAAGAAAGTGAACAGTCGATCACATTCAGGACATGCTGACAGCTCTATTCTTGTATCAATGATCGGGTTCCAGAAATAAGGATATTATTATGACGACACCAGGAATGATTCAGAAACTCAACGCCCAAATGAATCTTGAGTTCAACACCTCAAACCTTTATCTCCATTTAAGCGACTGGTGCGCCGAGCACAGTCTCAACGGTACAGCCACTTTCCTGCGCAACCAGGCGCAAAGCAACATTACGCAAATGATGCGTGTCTTCGACTTTATGAAAAGTGCCGGGGGTAATCCGGTGGTAAAAGCACTGAATATGACTGATGGCTCTTATTCTTCTCTGGAAGAGCTGTTCCAAAAAACGCTCGACGATTATGAAACACGTTTTACCACGCTGAACAAACTCGCCGATGAAGCAGAATTCCTCCAGGACAGCGCGACGCTAGATTTTTTACATGATATGGAAAAAGACCAGCAGCACGACGGTGTATTGCTGAAAACCATTCTTGATGAAGTACGTAGTGCGAAATGTGCAGGACTTTGTGCTGAGCAAACCGATCAGCATTTACTGAATTTGGTGAATTGCCAGCGCCATTAATGTTGTGATCTGCGGCCGACCGATCCGCAGACCGCACTCTATATGTTAATTATTCGTTACCAACTCATTGCTTTTATTGAAATTTAACAAATCTGATCTGGCTCCCAGCCAATACCCATACAAAATGAAATGATTTAGTCAATTTCATTATTATTGACGAGGGAGCTTCATGATCACCATCGAGTTTGTAGTCATCATTCTTTGCCTGCTGGTTGGAACACGGTTTGGCGGCATGGGGCTTGGGCTGATAAGCGGCATCGGCCTGTTCATTTTAACCTTTATTTTTGGATTGCAACCCGGCAAACCGCCTGTTGACGTGATGCTCACGATTCTGGCGGTGATTGGTTGCGCGGCGACGTTACAAACTGCTGGCGGGTTGAACGTGATGATGCAGTTTGCCGAGCGCCTGCTGAGGCGCCATCCGCAGCACATTACCCTCCTCGCTCCTTTCACCACCTGGATGCTGACTTTCCTGTGCGGTACGGGACACGTGGTCTATACCATGTTTCCAATTATCGCTGATATCGCGCTAAAAAAAGGGATTCGTCCGGAACGTCCTATGGCGGTGGCATCTATCGCTTCACAGATGGCGATTACCGCCTCGCCCGTTTCTGTTGCAGTGGTGTCGTTGGTTTCCATCATTGGTGCCCAGCACGGAATTGGACAGGCGTGGGGGATTCTTGAGATCCTGGCCATTTCCGTTCCCGCCTCGCTTTTTGGGGTAATGATCGCCGCACTCTGGAGCCTACGTCGCGGGAAAGATCTGGCTGATGACGTGGAGTTTCAGGAAAAGATAAAAGATCCCAAACAGCGCGAGTTTATCTTCGGCAGTACTGAAACCTTAATGAATCAACGCTTCCCTAGAGAATCTTACTGGTCCACGTGGATTTTCTTTGCCGGGATAGCCGTCGTGGTCCTGCTGGGTGCACTTCCAGACTTACGTCCCGCTTTTGAAATTAAAGGGAAAATGACGGCATTGTCGATGAATCTGGTGATTCAAATGATGATGCTGATTGCAGGGGCCGTTATGCTGATGGTGTGTAAGGTCAATGCCTCTGCCATTTCGAACGGTGCGGTGTTTAAAGCCGGTATGGTGGCGATTTTCTCGGTATTCGGTGTTGCCTGGATGAGTGATACATTTTTCCAGGCCCACCTCGACGAGCTGAAAATGGCGCTGGAAGGAGTGGTGAAAAGCCACCCGTGGACCTACGCCATCGTGCTGTTTTTGGTTTCTAAGCTGGTGAACAGCCAGGCTGCCGCGTTGACGGCGGTCGCTCCGATGGGGTTGATGTTAGGCATCGAACCCAAAATGCTGATTGCCTTCTTCCCGGCATCGTACGGCTACTTTGTCCTACCAACTTACCCGAGTGATTTGGCATGTATCGGCTTTGACCGGTCCGGAACCACGCGCATCGGTAAATTTATCATCAACCACAGCTTTATTTTACCGGGTCTGATCGGCGTCAGCTGCGCCTGTGCAGCAAGCTATCTGCTGGTACAAACCTTCTTTTAACCTGCCAACAGGGCGACGTTCTCCGTCGCCCTCTGCGTTTTTTATCAAAAACCTTTCTAATTTCAAAACATCGGTTTATTTTAGTGCGACTCACCCTGCGGTGTGAATTTGAGTTCGATTAACGCGATAGCTTTTTGGATTGCGCGAAGCGTAACCGGATCCGCTGCAGCAGGATGGCTGGTGAAATCGATGTTTTTCAGTTGGGTGGACATTTTTTCACGCACTTCGATGGGTGCGATAATGTCTAATACATCAAGGATTTGTTTGATAACCAACTGGCACGCGACGACGTCAGATACCAGTTCCTGATCGGCGCTCAGATTTTGAGACATAGGGTGCTCCTTTAATAAAGAGCGCCATAGTAGCAAAACGCCAGCCCTTTCATCTTGCCTCTCGTCGATCGCAGACATAAAAAAACCTGCCGAAGCAGGTTTTTTCATCAGAACATTGCGCCTGGCGGTACGTCTTTAAACGTATTGCAGTAGTTGGCCCACATGCTTTTCAGGATTTTGCGCAGTTTCATGGTCATGCTCCGGTAATTTGTTATGCAGGTGTAATTCTCCATTCGCATATAATATGACCAGAGTCACAAAAATCAATGATTATGTGATGTACATCACAGTTAACAAACCAACAATGCTGCCAGGTTGTTAATAAAAACACCGACAAATCCGTGAGTTAGCACCTTATAAGTTCCAGTAAATTTTTATAATTTTTTTGATACGGCAAGGTAAAGATGACAGAAAATATCAGCGAGAAGCAGAGCCGGGGGATATCCCCAGCGGCACTTTTAGTCGCCGGCGCGTTCTTTATGGAGTTTCTCGACGGAACCGTGATTGCGACTGCCCTTCCGGATATGGCGAAGAGTTTTGGCGTTGAGGCGGTAGAGTTAAACATCGGTATCAGCGCTTATCTCATCACGCTTGCGGTCCTGATCCCCGCCAGCGGATGGATTGCCGATCGCTTTGGCGCTCGAAAGGTGTTTGCGGTTGCGCTGGCCATCTTTACGCTGGCATCGGTATTTTGCGGCTTATCAACAACCGTCGATCAGTTTGTCGCCATGCGCATATTACAAGGCATGGGTGGCGCTCTGATGGTGCCCGTGGGGAGACTGGCCGTCCTGCGCACCACACCGAAGCATCTGCTGATTACCGCTATCGCAACGTTAACTTGGCCTGCTCTGGTTGCGCCGATAATCGGGCCACCGCTCGGCGGATTTATTACCAGCTACGCCGACTGGCGCTGGATCTTCTTTATTAATGTCCCGCTTGGGATCATCGCGATTATTCTGGCGCTGCGTATTATTCCGGATTTGCATGAAGATGCCCGCCGCCCGTTTGACCTGCCAGGATTTATTGCAACGACCATCGCCATGGTGAGTCTGGTGTACGCGATGGAGTCAATGGGCGCTCAGCAGACGGATAGCGTTGTGACAATTGCGCTTTTGGCTATCGGTTGCGTAACGTTATTTTACGCTTTGCGCCATTTCCAACGCGCCAATTGGCCAATGATTCGCCTGGACGCCATGCAGGTACCCACTTTTCGGGTGACGATGTACGGCGGTTCCCTGTTTCGTGCCTCTATTAGTGCCGTTCCCTTCCTGCTACCGCTGATGTTTCAGGTCGGCTTTGGTATGGATGCGTTTCACTCTGGCCTGCTGGTACTGGCCGTTTTCGTCGGTAACCTGACCATCAAACCCGCGACAACGCCGCTCATCCGCCGCCTGGGTTTTCGGAAATTGCTGCTGATCAATGGTGCATTGAACGTTCTGTCGCTGTTGGCCTGCGCACTGATTACACCGCAAACGCCTGTCTGGCTTACCTTGCTGATCCTGTATCTGGGCGGAGTCTTCCGTTCCATTCAGTTTACCGCCGTCAGCACACTGGCCTTTTCTGACGTGCCTTCCGCGCAGATGAGTTACGCCAACACCCTGTTTTCGACGGCCACGCAGCTCGCCGTGGGGCTGGGAATTACGTTGGGGGCAATTGGGATACGCATTGGTGAGAAAGTGAGTCATGCGCTAGGTATGGCTGCGATCCCCGGTCTGAGCTTCCGGCTGGCCTTTGTCGCTATCGCCATCATCTGTCTGGTCGGAATGTTTGATACGCTGAGTCTGACCAAAGATGCAGGCAGCGCGGTCTCGAAAAAAAGAGAATAAAAAAAGCCAGCGCGATGCTGGCTTTTCGACTTATCGACTTATCGACTTATCGTAAGATTAGCCGACGATACCGCGAACAAAGGCTTCAATCTCTTCGTCCTGGCAGTTTTCAAAGAAGCACTGCTGGAAGCGCTGACCTGACACGGCGGTTTTCACCAGTTCCGGGTCGATTGCACGCAGCGTATCCAGATAGTTGTCCTTCACTACCGCGGCTTTAACCTGATTCAGGATACCGGCATTACGGACCTGCGGCTCTTTACGCTCTGGTGGGTAGCCTTCACCTTTACGGCCAGTGAATGCTTTTTCAAAGATAAAGCGCACGTTCAATTCCGCGCCCCAACCGAAGCCTTTGGCAAATGGCAGCGCCAGTGCGTTACCGTTGTTGATCTGGGCAAACAGGAAGGCGTCAGCCGGATCGATACAGTAGCCGCAGTTCACGCCAGGATGGATGTTCAGAGACATCAACGCGCCCTGGCCGGTGCCGCAGCCGGTCACGACGAAATCAACAGCCTTAGAGTTGATCAGAATGCTGGCCATGATACCCAAGTGGATGTACGTCAGGTGATGATCGTTCTCATCGCTCATCCCAACGTTAAACACCGGGAAGCCTTTTTCATCGGCTACCGCTTTCAATTCATTAAGAATAATGGCGTTTTTTGCCGCCTGGCTGTTTTCCATCATCAGTGCAATTTTCATTCTTTATCTCCTGAATGCGATGCGGGTTTTCCCGCCACAGATAGCTCGTCCACTCAACTCTACTATCTGGCAAACATACTTTCAAATTAACTGAAAAAATGTTTTAAAAAATTAAGGCAACTTCACACATTTCTGTTTTGCCGTTGAAATTTGTGCGCCCGCATAAACTGAAGAAATTTTCACTCGCGGATCCGGCAGTTAGCTAGACTGCATTTAAAAGACAATAAAATCCTTTGGGGAATATTTGTAAATATGCGCCGCCACAAGCCTCGCATCACATGGCTAATCGGGTTAGTTATACTTTATGTCCTACTCTGGGCAAGAATATCTTTTGCACAACCCACACCTGATTCAACCCCCGTTCCCGTCTGGATTTATAACGCCGACAGTTTCGAATTCTGGCGCACTCCTCAGGGTGAATTACAGGGTTTCTACCCCGAACTCGTGCGCGCGATTAACCTCAAATATGACACACATCTGGAACTCAGGCCGGTCGGTGGGCCTGAAATCGGACAGCGTTTTAATGCCGATAGCTACGGAGTGTATGCCGGAGTCCTGCGAACAGAGTCGAGGGCACGCACCAAAATCCTCTCATCACAGCTTTTTATCAACGAGGTGGTGGCTGCAAGCCCATCGATGTCGGTGAATACAGCGGAAGAGTTGACGAACGCGCGCGTTCTGTTTCGCCAGAATGATGCCACGCTGGAGAGCGTGCAAAAGCGTTATCCGGATCTGACATTTCGCTCGATTCACCTGGTCGCCACCAGCGAAGAAGCCTTCCGCTTGCTGAGCGAGCGCAAAGCAGATTTCTACATTAATGACGCCAGCGAAATGGAAAACACCCAGCGCTACTACCTGCTTTCCCACCCTTTTCCCGAATTGCGCATCCCCGTAGTGTTAGGGTTCAGCCCGGAGCTGCGCGATTTACGTGAAAAGGTGAATACTTTTATTGGCGAGGGTTACCGCAGCGGGGCCTTACGCAAGGCGCTGGAAGAGAGCAAGCGTCAGTATCTTCTCAGTCGAATTGCGATTTCAAACCCTGAAAAAGACTGGTTGGCCAATAATCCTTTGGAAATCTGGTTACCTAAAAACGAAAATTTTGCGCCAATAATCTGGAAAGACAACCGCGGTTACCAGGGAACGGCGATCAATATGATCAATGACATGCGCGAATTACTCGGCATGGAAGTGGAGGTGCATTTTATTGACAATTATGCCGAGACGCTGGAAAAACAGCACTGGCCGATTCGTCTTGTAGATGTCGCCGAAAGCAGCAATACCGGGCATGCCGCAGGTCGAATTGGGCCGGATATTGCCTGGCACAACCTCTATTACAACCGAATTAAACAACCGTTTTTGTGGGATGAGGAGAGTATCCGCGGCCAGCGTGTCGGCGTGCTGGAGGGGTCATTCTCGGCCCGTTATTTACAGGAGCGATTCGGTAATGACGTCGTGATCGTGACCCAACACAACCTCAACGGTCTCATTGATGCCATCGAAAATAACAAAATTGACTATATTCTCGGCGACTTAAGTTCGCTGGAGTCGACGCTTCGCGGCAATGAACTGTTTCGTGGCGTGCTAAAAGTGGCAGGCGTCACGCGATCAGAATTTATTGTCGGCCCCTGGGTTCAGCCCGATCACCCGCTCTTTCAACTGCTTACGCAGGTTCACCGTCTTTCCAGTTTCCGTACACAACTGGAGCGCCAGGAAGAGCGTGATTTCTTTCCTGATTTAACCAAAAACACGCTAAAAATTGTCAGTGTGATATTGCTTGTAACCGCCCTGTTTAGCCTGTTTATGCTGATAATGATGCGCCGCCATATAAAAGAGAATCGGTTAATAAACCGCAATATTGTGCAGGCGCTCGAAAAGGTCAACCGTGCGCACGATGACGAGACCGGAAGCCATATCCAGCGTGTCGCGAAATACTGCGCAATGATGGCCCGTGAGTTGAAATTATCCCGCAAGATGATCGCAGAAATTGAACATTTCGCTTCCCTGCATGATGTCGGGAAAATCGCCGTCCCCGATCGCATTTTGCGTAAGCAAGGGCCGCTAACGCCCCAGGAATTTAGCGAAATGAAACTGCACACCACGAAAGGCTATACGATTATTCAGGGCCTGACGCTGGGTCCGGTCGCGGAAAATATTATTCACTTCCATCACGAAAAATGGGACGGCAGCGGATATCCAGAGGGGCTTCGCGGCGAGAATATCCCATTAGAAGCGCGCATCCTGGCTTTGGCCGATGTGTACGACGCATTGCGGCAAAAACGCGTATATAAACCCGCATTTAGTCACGAACAGGCATGCGAGGTGATCTTTGATGGTGCAGGACGCCATTTTGATCCGCAACTCATCGCGTTATTCCGCAAACACCATCTCAAGTTTCGCACCATTTTTGACAGCCTGGCGGATTAAGCGCCGTCGTTGCGAAGAGAAAGCGCGGATTGACGGGCTAT
Organism: Lelliottia sp. GFLA7; assembly: GCF_056490165.1. Taxonomy (NCBI): domain Bacteria; kingdom Pseudomonadati; phylum Pseudomonadota; class Gammaproteobacteria; order Enterobacterales; family Enterobacteriaceae; genus Lelliottia; species Lelliottia sp. GFLA7. The sequence continues at coordinate 369,089 of NZ_JBWLAQ010000002.1, forward strand.
TCCTGGCATTGAGTGTCGCATCAGGCGGTAGGATAGAGTGTTTTCAATGACTCAGAGCGAAATATGAAGAAATTATTCCTTGCAGGCGCGCTTCTGTTGCTCGCGGGTTGTAATGTGACCCGCCAGGCCGAAGTGAACAGCGCGGACAGCACCAGCGGCGTTGTGAGGCTCAATATGGGTCAGGCAATACTGCAAAATAGCCATTATGATTCTTACGTGACGAACGGCACGGCGACGCAAGAATGCCAGGCGATGGGTTACGCGACCGCTTCAGCCTATGGGCAGCCGATAAAAACCTGCACGGTTGTCAGCGGTTCGGTGTGCCTGAATGAAAGCGTGACTATCCAGTATAAATGCCAGGGTTATGCAATTAATCCCTCGGCAAAGCAAACCTATTATTAATAGTAGGCATTAATAATAGTGCTGCCAGAATGGCACTGGCAGCGTATTCAAATCGGAAACAGAACAATTCTCATTAATATATTATATCATTGCCAATGCGTTTTATTCCCATTCGTATTTTAATAAATAATATCTTTATTTTACCTTTTGCAAATAATTTAATAACAAATTATAGTGTCGCTCTGCCCGACTCATTAATAATTATATGGAGCCGCACCATGCTGAAAACTGAAATGATCGATAAGCTCAACGAGCAAATGAACCTTGAGCTTTTTTCATCCCTGCTTTATCAACAGATGAGCGCCTGGTGCAGCTTCCACAGCTTTGAAGGCGCGGCCGCATTTCTGCGTCGTCACGCTCAGGAAGAGATGACGCATATGCAGCGTCTATTTGATTATCTGGCTGATACCGGCAGTCTGCCGCGCATCAACACTGTTGCGTCCCCTTTCGCGGAGTATGCGTCTCTGGATGAACTGTTCCGTGCAACCTACGAACATGAACAGCTGATTACGCAAAAAATTAATGAATTAACCCACGCTGCGATGATTGGTCAGGATTATCCAACCTTTAATTTCCTGCAGTGGTATGTGGCAGAACAACACGAAGAAGAGAAATTGTTTAAATCCGTTCTGGATAAATTATCACTGGCAGGTAAATCCGGCGAAGGTCTGTACTTTATTGATAAAGAGCTTGCCACGCTCGACACACAGAATTAATTAAAAAAGGGAGCCCATTGGCTCCCTTTTTTAATGCTGACATATTTTACTTTCGTGCGTAGAAAACCCTTCCTTTAAGGGAATAAATTTCCCTTTATTCTTCAGAAACTCCACCAGCTGCGCGGCCGTCATATTTTCAGCAGAACAGGTATGAAAATGGGCGCTATCGCCGAATCGCATATGAATAGCCTGAATCAGGCTGGTTTCCGAATAGTGCTCATCAGACTCCAGCATCATGTTGAGCACCTCGTGCCCGTGAATTGACGTCATAACCCCTCCGCAAAGAAAGGCACAGACTACACGCGAAGTCCGCGTCGCGCCTTGCGCTGGCACAGGTTTACATGCACCCGGCACAGCTGGTGCATCGCCAGTCATGAGGGTTAATCGCCTGATAAAAAGCGCGATAATTGTCGGTTTCGAGCGGAATGCCATTGTCGAAGAACAGATCGGTTAGCCAGTCGACGTGTTCAATTATCCACTCGTCCTCTTTCAAGCCTTGGGCAAAAATCTCATCGTCCGGATCCATAATGTTGTAGATCGCCCACGTCTCCATATCTTTTTCGCGACGCGGCTCAGGCAGTTCCAGCGCCTCGCCGTTCCAGTGAATAATCCAGTGCCCGTGGCACAGCAAATTGCCCGAACGGCTCCAGGCGGCCTTAAATGGATTATCCCCTGCCATCGCCTTCTCACTTTTGTTGATTATTTATATTGACTGTTTAAGGTACGCCTAATTTTCGCGCAAAAATATTGCCCTTATGAAGTAGGCAAAACCCCCAAAAGTATCAGCCACTTGCCCTAAATATGACGCCCAGCCCAAATCGTAAACATTTTATTACACTTCTTGTAACGGTGATTTGACGAAGTGGCGCTTTTCACTTACTCTGCGCCGCAGAATGGGTTGCGATTTGATGTTGCGGTAGAGGAAAGCGTGAGAAATAGAACTCTGGGAAGTATTTTTATCGTCGCAGGCACGACGATTGGCGCAGGAATGCTGGCGATGCCGCTAGCCGCCGCAGGTGTCGGTTTCAGCGTCACCTTCCTGCTTTTAGTCTGCCTGTGGGCACTGATGTGCTACACGGCGTTGCTGCTGCTTGAAGTCTACCAGCACGTTCCTGCGGACACCGGACTTGGTTCGCTGGCGGCACGCTATCTGGGTCGCTACGGTCAATGGATCACCGGTTTCAGCATGATGTTCCTGATGTACGCGCTGACTGCGGCTTATATGAGCGGCGCGGGTGAATTGATCGCCTCCAGTGTGAACGACTGGTTTGGCGCGGGCATTTCCCCGGCGACCGGCGTTATCTTTTTCACCTTAATCGGTGGCGGCGTGGTGTGTGTCGGGACCTCTCTCGTCGACCTGTTTAACCGTTTTCTGTTTAGCGCCAAAATTATTTTCCTGGTGGTGATGCTTGTCCTACTCGCCCCGCATGTGCATAAAGTGAATTTACTGACACTTCCGCTGCAGCAGGGGCTGGCACTTTCTGCCATCCCGGTGATATTCACTTCATTTGGCTTCCACGGCAGCGTGCCGAGCATCGTGAGCTACATGAATGGTGATATTCGCAAGCTGCGTCGTGTGTTTATTATCGGCAGCGCCATTCCATTAATTGCCTATATTTTCTGGCAACTGGTGACGCTGGGCAGCATCGATTCATCGACGTTTATCGGCTTAATGGCTGACCATTCCGGTTTGAATGGATTCTTACAGGCGCTGCGTGACGTGGTGGCCTCGCCGCACGTTGAGCTGGCAGTTCATCTGTTTGCCGACCTTGCGCTGGCGACCTCTTTCCTCGGCGTGGCGCTGGGTCTGTTCGATTATCTGGCGGACCTGTTCCAGCGCCGTCGCTCCGTCGGGGGACGTATCCAGACGGGCGTTGTGACGTTCTTGCCGCCACTCGCCTTTGCGCTGTTTTATCCACGCGGATTTGTGATGGCACTGGGCTACGCGGGTGTGGCGTTAGCCGTGCTTGCGCTGCTGCTCCCTTCCCTTCTGGCGTGGAAAAGCCGCCAGCAGCATCCTGATTCAGGCTATAGGGTGTGGGGGGGAAAAACGCTTCTGGCGATGGTATTCACCTGCGGGATTGTGGTTATCCTGGTGCAGTTCTCGATTGCAGCAGGATTATTACCGGAAGTCGGTTAACAAAAAGGGCTCATAATGAGCCCTTTTTTATCAGCGCAATCAATGCAAACAGCAGCTTTTGAATTTCTTACCGCTGCCACACGGACAAGGATCGTTACGACCCACTTTCGCGCCATTGATAATCGGCTGTTGCGCCACGGTCAATTGTGGGTTCGCCACCCAGTAGTTGTATAAACGAAGCGCCGCCGGTTTGATTCGTTCAATGCTGGCGTGATATTCGTCTTCGGTTAGTTCATCCAGTTGTTCGGCATTCGCTTCCGTTCCGTGCAGCGTAATGATGTCTAAATCGGCTTTCAGCTCTTCCGGCAACGATGACCAGTCGGTCAGTGCCATCCCGCGCATATAGCCATAGCACCACTCTTCCACCACGGTATAGCTTTTCCCGTCCACGTCGTTAACGCCGAAGACTGGTTCAAACTGATCGGGATAGTCACTCAGTCGCTCGGCAATATCGTTCAGATGCTTAAAGCAGAGATCGATAAAACGGTTCATTTCGCGATCGTTTTTCCAGCGCGGAACATACTTTTGACCGCCCCACACCGCCACCAGCCAGGTATCGGGTTCAACGACAACCGGACCCGATAAAACCGCGGTAAGCATGCCGTCAAGCTCGGAAACGTCAATCACAGACGCATCCTCATGACCGTAAGACATTAACGTCTCTTCCAGCCACTCCAGTTCATTTTCAGTTAATGGGCCTTCAGTCATTGCAGACACTCCTGATAAAAAAAGAAAACGATTTTATCACACAATGCCAAAGGACTTCTCAAACGCCAGTTCCAGGCGCGTGGAGCATGCTGTTTACACGCCGATAACACCATATTCTCCATGGGCTTTCCTGGTGCAAGATAGCTTGAATCGTGACCGTTGCCCACGTGGCGGGCTTTATTGTTAACGAGATGTGATCCCCGCTGTAATTTCAGTTCACGGTGCCAGGTGGCGTAAAACGGCACTCTATACTGAAATAAGTCAAAAACCCGCAATGGGTTATTCACTCTGGCAGCCATTTTGCTTGCTTAATGTTCCTGCCCGTAGAGGGTGACAGGAAATCTCGTCGTATCAGCAGGATATTGTCAGGCTCGCGTTTGTTTCGTGCATTTTGTTCTCGCTTTTGTTTTTGGATTGACTGCGCCATATGCCGTTCAGGTTTAGACCGTGGTGCAAAAACCTCTTTGCTAAGGAACATAATAATGTCGCTGAAATTAATCAGAAGTCCCCTTTCTCTTGTATTAGCAGGTTGTCTGGTCACGGCATTTTCCGCCCAGGCGGATATCGTCATCGGTGTCGCGGGGCCCTTCACCGGCCCGAACGCAACCTATGGCGATCAGTACTGGCATGGGGCGACTCAGGCCGCAGAAGATATCAATGCCGCCGGTGGGATCAACGGCGAAAAGATTAAGCTGGTTCAGGGTGATGACGCCTGCGAGCCAAAACAGGCCGTCTCCGTCGCTAACCGTCTGGTTGATCAGGACAAAGTCAAAGCGGTTGTCGGCCATTTCTGCTCATCGTCTACCATGCCGGCTTCTGAGGTGTATAGCGATGCCGGCATTCTGGCTATCACTCCCGGCTCGACCAATCCGTTGATCACCGAACGCGGCATGAGCGATATGTTCCGCATGTGCGGACGTGATGACCAGCAAGGGAAAGTCGCCAGCGATTTTATTATCGATAAGCTGAAGGCCAAACGGGTAGTGATCATTCACGATAAAGACACCTACGGTCAGGGACTGGCGGATGCGACGAAAGCCGCACTGGCAAAACGTGGCGTAAAAGATGTGATGTACGAAGGCCTCTCGCGCGGTGAAAAAGACTTTAACGCCCTGGTCACCAAAATCGGCGCGCAAAAACCTGATGTCGTGTTCTTCGGCGGGTGTCACCCGGAAGCAGGACCGCTGGTGCGTCAGATGCGTGAGCAAGGCGTGCAGGCCAAATTCTTCTCCGGCGACTGTATCGTCAACGAAGAGATGGTCACCGCGGCGGGTGGCCCGAAATACACCAACGGCATTTACATGACCTTTGGCAAAGATCCGCGTTTGATCCCCGACGGCAAAGCCGTCATCGAGAAATTCCGCACCAGCAAGTTTGAACCCGAAGGTTACACCCTTTATTCCTACGCTTCTGTTCAAGCCATCGCCGCAGCCTTTAAAGCGACTGGCGGTACGGATTCAGCCAAAGCCAGCGCCTGGCTGAAAGCCAATCCGGTTGAAACGGTGATGGGTAAAAAAGCCTGGGATGACAAGGGTGACCTGAAAGTCTCCGACTACGTGGTGTATCAGTGGGATGACAAAGGGAAATATACCGAAGTGCCGTAACGGAACGGCGTCACGCTCAACGTCGATAGCATTGCGAATCGACGCGATATACACATCAGGCTGCACGCATGTGTCGTGCAGCCCATAACACGAGCGCGCGGTGATGAGCACATTCTTTCTTCAGCAGTTGATCAACGGCCTAACGCTGGGTTCCGTGTACGGACTCATTGCCATCGGTTATACGATGGTGTACGGCATTATCGGGATGATTAATTTCGCTCATGGCGAAGTGTATATGATTTCCGCCTATCTCAGCGCCATCGGCCTGGCGCTGCTCGCCTGGTTTGGTCTGGAGTCATTTCCGTTATTAATCCTCGGCACGCTGGTGTTCACCATCTTCGTGACGGGCGTATACGGCTGGACGATTGAACGAATAGCCTATAAACCGCTGCGAAACTCAACGCGCCTGGCTCCGCTGATCTCGGCCATCGGGATGTCGCTAATCCTGCAAAACTACGCGCAAATCAGCCAGGGACCGCGTCAACAAGGCGTGCCCACAATGCTGGATGGCGTGTTCCGTTTTCACATTGGTGAGGGGTTTGTTCAAGTCACCTATACCAAAGTCTTTATTCTGATTGCCTCGTTCGCGGGCATGCTCCTGCTCACCTGGATAATCAGCAATACGCGATTAGGACGTATGTGCCGCGCCGTGCAACAGGATCGCAAAATGGCGTCGATTTTAGGGATCAACACCGACCGGATTATTTCGCTGGTGTTCGTGATTGGTGCATCTATGGCAGGTCTGGCGGGTGTGTTGATTACCATGAACTACGGCACGTTTGATTTTTACGTCGGGTTTGTTATCGGCATAAAAGCCTTTACGGCTGCGGTTCTCGGCGGCATTGGTTCGTTGCCCGGCGCAATGCTGGGCGGGTTGATTCTCGGGATAGCCGAGGCACAATTTTCGGGAATGGTGAATTCTGACTACAAAGATGTGTTCTCGTTTGGATTACTGGTGGTGATCCTCATTTTTCGTCCTCAGGGACTGCTTGGCCGCCCGGTTGTCGCCAAAGTATGAGGGAGTCAAATATGAAATCGCAAACAGATGTGCACGACGGTTTCTCACTCAAACGCTGCGTGCTGGATGCCATCTTTGCCGGCATGGTCGCATTAATCATTTTTGGCCCCATCGTTGGCGTGGTGCTGGATGGCTACAGTTTCAACTTTGAAGGACGACGGCTGGCATGGATCGTTGCCACCGTGGTGACGGGACGCTTTTTACTGAGCGCGTTTTTGATGACGGCTGTGGGTTCACGGTTTTTATCGCGATTCGACACCGATAACGCGGGCGTTTACGTGCGGCCACCAGAATACAAAAGTCGGATGCGCTGGATTATCCCGCTGGTACTGACGCTGGCGGTCTGTTTCCCGTTTATCGCCACAAAATATGTGCTGACGGTAGCGATCCTTGGGCTGATTTATGTCCTGTTGGGGCTGGGGCTGAATATCGTTGTCGGCCTCGCTGGTCTGCTGGACCTGGGATACGTTGCGTTTTACGCGATTGGCGCCTACGGTTTAGCGCTGGGTTATCAATATCTGGGCCTGGGATTCTGGACTATGCTGCCGCTGGCGGCCCTGATGGCCGCTGCTGCGGGGGCTTTGCTGGGGTTCCCGGTTCTGCGCATGCACGGCGATTATCTGGCGATAGTGACGCTCGGATTTGGGGAAATTATCCGTCTAATTCTCAACAACTGGCTGACCTTTACCGGCGGTCCAAACGGCGTTTCGGCCCCTCCTCCCACCTTTTTCGGCCTTGAATTTGGACGACGAGCCAAAGAAGGCGGCGTGCCGTTCCATGAGTTTTTCCATCTGACCTACAACCCCAACCTTAAGTTTATTTTCATCTATGTCGTTCTGCTGCTGGTCGTTTTGCTGGTGCTGTATGTCAAACACCGCCTGACGCGTATGCCAATGGGACGCGCGTGGGAAGCGTTGCGCGAGGACGAAATCGCCTGTCGTTCGATGGGGCTTAATCATGTACTGGTCAAGCTCTCGGCGTTTACCCTTGGGGCGTCCACAGCAGGCATTGCCGGGGTGTTCTTCGCGACCTATCAGGGATTTGTAAACCCCACTTCTTTTACGTTTTTTGAGTCCGCGCTAATCCTCGCCATCGTCGTTTTAGGCGGAATGGGATCGACTGTCGGCGTCGTGTTAGCCGCATTCGTCCTCACCGTGACGCCAGAGCTGTTGCGTAGCTTTGCGGAATACCGCGTACTGTTATTCGGCATGCTGATGGTCGTGATGATGATCTGGCGGCCACGCGGTCTGATTCGCATTAACCGCAGTGGATTTGCGGTTCGCAAAGGAGTCGCGCCATGAACGGGACGATACTAAACGTTGAACATTTAATGATGCATTTCGGAGGCATTAAAGCGCTAAACGATGTGAATCTGGACGTCCAGCGTGGCTCAATAACCGCTTTAATCGGCCCGAATGGCGCTGGGAAAACCACGGTGTTTAACTGCCTGACCGGCTTCTACAAAGCCTCCGGCGGCACGATCCTGTTCAATACGCGCAGCAAAACCACGAACGTGATTCAGGTTCTTGGACAAAAATTCCAGCCCGGTGACTGGATCAATCCGGCGCAACTTGGCGGGCGTATTTTCTACAAAATGTTTGGCGGGACGCACCTGGTCAACCGCGCTGGGCTGGCGCGTACCTTCCAGAATATCCGTCTTTTTCGGGAAATGTCTGTGGTGGAAAACCTGCTGGTTGCGCAGCACATGCGCGTTAACCGTAACCTGATTGCCGGGGTGCTAAATACTCCCGCCTACCGTCGCGCGGAAAGCGATGCGCTTGATCGGGCGTTTTACTGGCTGGAAGTGGTGGATCTGGTGGATTGCGCTAACCGCCTGGCGGGCGAGATGTCCTACGGCCAGCAGCGGCGTCTCGAAATCGCGCGTGCGATGTGTACGGGGCCGGAAATGCTGTGTTTGGATGAACCCGCCGCGGGATTAAACCCCGTCGAAACGCGTGCGCTGAGTAAAATCATTCGTTTTTTGCGTGGCCATCATGCGATCACGGTCTTGCTGATTGAACATGATATGGGAATGGTGATGGAGATTTCGGATCACATTATTGTGCTCGACCATGGCGATGTGATTGCACAGGGTAAACCGCATGAAATCCAGCATGATGAGAAGGTTATCGCCGCTTATCTGGGCACCGATGAAAGCGAGGTCAGCGTATGAGCGGGACGATGCTGGAATTTAAGGACGTGGATGTTTTTTATGGCGTGATTCAGGCATTAAAGCAGGTTTCTTTGCAGGTGAATAAAGGCGAAACCGTGGCGCTGATTGGTGCTAACGGCGCGGGAAAATCGACGCTATTGATGTCCATTTTTGGCCAGCCCCGCATTCGAAAAGGTCAGATCCTCTTTTGCGGCGAGGATATCAGCCATCAATCAACGCATTATGTGGCGTCAGGCGGCATCGCGCAGGCCCCCGAAGGTCGACGTATTTTCCCGGATATGACCGTTGAAGAAAATTTGCTGATGGGGACCATTCCTGTGGGTAACCAACATGCCGCGCACGATCTGCAAACTATGTTTGATTTATTCCCGCGACTGAAAGAGCGACGCAAACAGCGGGCGATGACCATGTCCGGGGGAGAGCAGCAAATGCTGGCGATTGCGCGCGCGCTGATGAGTCGTCCAAAACTGCTGCTGCTCGATGAGCCAAGTCTTGGGCTTGCGCCAATTGTGGTAAAACAAATCTTCCAGACGCTGCGCGAACTGGCACGAAACGGGATGACGATCTTTTTAGTGGAGCAAAATGCGCATCACGCGCTCAAGCTCTCCGATCGCGGGTATGTAATGGTTAACGGGCAAATCCGACTGAGCGGTAGCGGCGAGGAACTGTTAGGTAATGAAGATGTGCGAAAAGCGTATTTGGGCGGCGTGTAATCCACGGGGAATTTGGTTAATAAAACAGCTTTCGGAGCTTTCACAACACGGCATATTGCTTTGATTATTCTTCGCTTTCCCTTGTAAATGGCGCAAGACTTGAATTCGCAGACCGCAAGTGCCGAAGGATTTTAACATCACGCATGTTGTTCATAAAAACTCAGGCGTTATTTAGCTCAATAATTCATTATGGCGAGGAGTTTGAGTGGCATTGTACAACATGGACTATCCTGTCAACGCGCCGGCTGACTCAATTTGTGGTACACTGCCCTTCCAAGAGAAATTTGTCATGAAATCAGAAGACACCCTCGACTGGTACCCAGCCCAGCTCCCACCCGTAAAAATCATTCTGGGTAATGCAGTGCTCGAAGTCGGTAAAACAGGCCGCCCAATCAACACTCGCACGCTCCTTGAATACCTGCAGGTTACACAAAAAAAACTATCAGGCAGAGATAACAAAGTCGCAATGCAAACCGCTATCGAAGTGCTCAGGGATAACCAAAAGGTAAACGGAAGATTGTAGACGATGGCGCTGCGCGCTAAACATTTTCCGGGCATGAAAGAATGAGCGCTTCTTCATCAAAATAGGGATATGAGATGCGGATTAAATGATATCTGCTATTCGCTCAAATATTATGAGCATCATTACAGACGATACCGGTAGATTTTTCTCAGAAAAAACTTGTATTTCCAAATCCCTGGCATTTCCTAATACATCGTAAAAAACACGAGTAATTATTATAGTAAACGTGTATCGTGGTCGTCCCTTATATCAGGAGATGCCTATGTCTGGACGTAAAAATTCACAAACCCGTCGTAATTATTTAGTCAAATGCCCATGCCCAAACTGTTCTAAAGACTCAGAACACAGTTTTAGTCGCGTTCAAAAAGGTTCCCAGCTGGTCTGCCCGTTTTGCAGCACCTTGTTCAAGTCATCAAAATGACTGCAAAAAATTGTTGCAGATATGATGAGCGTTGCAACTAACGCCCCATATTTAGCCATAGTTTAGGGAATACCAAAAATGATGCTGTTGTAGGCCGTCTAATCATTGATGCTCATTACTGTTTATACTGTCAGTTAACGTCAACTTTTAGACTGTTCATGCGAGAGGCCTGCGCTTCATCATTCCGGTCAGCACAACTGAAAAGATGCTGGCCTCATTTTAAAAATTTTCGGCCTTTCAATCATCTTACAGTTATGCCTGCTCGGGCATCCTTCCCCTCGATATCGCAGAACCACACCTATTTATTTATCACAAAGTATTACGTTAGAAGCAGCGGGACCTTTGTTACCATTATAAATAGTGTACTCAACCTTCTGTCCTTCAAATAGGGTTTGACAATTATCACCCTTAAGATTCGAAACATGAACTGAGATATCTTTGCCTCCATCAAGAGGAGAGATGAAACCAAAACCTTTATCTTCTTTATACCACTTTACCAGGCCTCTGATTCTTGAGGACATATTGACTCCTATTACGCATGATGAGTGGGGTAATAAACGTATAATAATAAACGTATGGACTCAGAAGGAAGGGTATCAGCGATAGCACCTGGTAATGAGGACTGCCCGATAAAATGTTTACGTTCGCTTGTACATCGAACTTATCAGGACATTAAGGCACGGACGGTGACAATAAGCAAAGCATTCTTTACTATCCATCTCATGTGCTATGACATTTTGCCGGGCCGAAAGCCTTTCAAGAGAAGATTATCCCCCACACGTTCAAAGCGCTTTTACCTGTTATAAGGTCAAGATTTAAAGACTGCCAAACAATGTCTAACGTCTTAATTTTCTTCATTCTTCTTCACATCGCTTCTATCCCGGAGGAGTCATATGAAGCAGACTATCGAGTTGCCTTTCTGGACCAAATTATCGGATGGTAATCACAAATGTCTGAAAACGACGACCGCGTGGTACACGAATGAAGTAAGGCGTGTATGCTTAAATGTATACATTAACAATGCAGGACAGCGACATGTTTAGCTTTTCATCCAACGAATTCGTCACAAACGATGTTGACAGAGTCATAGGCAGTGCTGTCTTTGACATTATCCAGGCCGGCGTAGCTGACCACATAACGCCAAAAATGCTGATTCAGCACCTTACCCGCAAGTATGTGCATATTTACGAAACGAGCGCTTCCGTTGACGAAGCGTTAGCCTATGAAGCCGCAATAAAACACCTCGAAAATTCACTTGGTTAATCGAAGTTTTATCAATGCATAACACTGTGTGATGTCGCAGAAATTGACCTTTCACGCAGTGTTATTGATTGGCTGTGATATGAGGTAAGAGCCACTAAGATCAGTATTTGAGGCAATCGTCATATCGGCATGTTCAATGCTAAAAAATTCATCCCACCTCCATACTTCAAACTCTTTTAATATTTCATATCTGCTGCGGAATATGATCTTTATAAGGTAACAGTATGCCAGATACAGAAAAGTATCCTGTTGACGGTACTCATGACAGCTTATTCTGGAAAACACCTACACCGGTTGACCTGTGAATAATCAATATTATTATCTTTCTAGCTTATCAAACTGACGTAGGGAGGATAGGTTATTGGGTTGGAAATTTCTAATCGGCTTTCTTTTTGCCACCATCGTTGGATTTGCACTATTTGGTTTCGTTTTTTCACTCCAGCAGTTGAAGTAAAACGACGCTCATCTTCTGTTATATGCCATGCCTTAAACGTAAAAAACCCGCTCAAGGCGGGTTTTTTATCACGTTCACTTATCGGCTCAGGCTGAAGCCATCATCGCTGTTATAAGTGTTCATGGCGTTATCAGCTATTAAAGCGCGGTAACGTTAGCAGCTGCCGGACCTTTGGCACCATTCTCAATCGAGAACTCAACCTTCTGTCCTTCATCCAGCGTTTTGTAATCGCTGCTCTGAATAGCAGAAAAATGTACGAATACATCTTTGCTACCATCGGCTGGGGTAATGAAGCCGAAGCCTTTTTCAGAGTTAAACCATTTTACTAAACCAGTCATTTTGTTAGACATAGATATTTCCTTAAATTTTCTTGAGCCACACGTGGCGGCGAACATGGCCTGCTTGCAGATGAGGACTTATTGGGCACTTAGGAGGAGGCTCATGCATAAGAGTATCAAAGGATATCGCTTGAAATGAGGACTGCTTTACTAAAACTGCTTTCATAAGGTCTGTATGCCAAACCGATGAGGCATGTTGGACTCTTATGGGATAATAATCAAGGTTACTTTTGTCAGTGATTTGTTGGGAAAATTTACAATTCTAAAAGGGAGTAATCTTAAAAGCCCTGACCATTGCAGCCAGGGCTTTTAAGGTACTACAGACTTCAGATTTGACATTAATGGACTTAATAGAGTGATACTGCTATTGATACTGCTTTTAAATGTACCCGTTTACTTACTACAGATAATATTGGGCGTTAATACTATAAACCTCCCTCTATTTATCTCGTTATATACCTGCCTGCGCTTATAAGATCTAAGCGTAGCAACTTGAACAAGCACATCCCCTCTCGCGACATATACTCTTTGATGCGTTGCCCTTTGCCGATACGGTTACCATCAACAAGCGAAACCACCGACACTAACAACAAAAACAAGGCCTTACATCGTCGCGCTATCACTACCATTTCGCGAACCAGCACAAACACTACGAGGCCTGAAAGCAAACTACATCCCAAACAACAAACTTCGTGGCCCGTAAAGCAAAATGGCTTAACCCAGTACTTCATACTATTTACTAACGACTTTCATTGTGCCGTTGAGTACTAATTTACTCATTTAAGATTTGAGGTCAATACTGTTTTTTAAAACATGTTTTTATTAACAGCAATAGTGGCTGAACCACTCCTGCTATGCCCTAGGGCCGTTGTGAGAGAGAAGGATACATCACCACCCAACTCGGGCCTGACATGATTAGCACACACATGAGGCATGATTATGACCATGCACTATACCCATTCTATTTATATGGATAAAAACAACTTAACTTGTTATAAATCACTGTGGTCAAGCAAAAAAGTAAAAGGTCAGAAGGGATGAACAATATAAACTGGAACTGGGAAACACATTTCAGTATAGACAGCTCGGTACTTCTTAAAATAGGGGTCGTAATTCTTCTTTTATTTTGGGGCTTTGATGAACTGCGGAAAAGAAGGAAAAAGAAACCAAGTGTAGAAGCGTCAATCTCTGAAGCCAACGCCAGAGAACGCCACAAGTGGCGCCATGTAAGATACCCATTCAAAGTGATAAAGGTTGCATTCACTGTGTATATTTTATGGTCACTCATCCATTATCTTTTAACATAAAACAAGCTCAACTATTTTCCACGCTGAATTTCATTGGCTGATAACTGCTGATTTAATCTGTCGATTTTGCAGTAAAAGATCAGCGAAGCGGGTCATGCGTCCTTTGGGTTTCGCCGGGAAGTCGCAGTGAATGCGGCATTACCTTCGTATCTGCGCGGCGTAATTAGCCTCAGAAAGATACAACAAGAAATTGTCTATCGTGCAGGTGGTTTGGGCAGTGATTCCCTCGCCTTATGGTGAAAACAAATGGCGGAACGCGATTTCCAGGCACAAAAAAACCACCTTTCGGTGGTTTCACGACACTGCTTATTGCTTTGATTATTCTGCTTTTTTCCCATGGTACCCGGAGCGAGACTTGAACTCGCACAGCCTATGGCCGAGGGATTTTAAATCCCTTGTGTCTACCGATTCCACCATCCGGGCTCGGGAAGAAATTGGAGGCGCGTTCCGGAGTCGAACCGGACTAGACGGATTTGCAATCCGCTACATAACCGCTTTGCTAACGCGCCTTTGAATCTTTTTACTGAGCACCCGCTATTGCCGATACTTATAATTTGGAGCGGGAAACGAGACTCGAACTCGCGACCCCGACCTTGGCAAGGTCGTGCTCTACCAACTGAGCTATTCCCGCAATCATCAAGTCATTATGCTAATCACTTGATTTTACTACCGACTGGCTAAGCGTACCGCCGTTCGATGCGTTGCATTCTACTTATATGACGGTTTGAGTCAACGTTAATTTTTGCTTCCCAGGATCGTTTGCTGAAATTTGCGTCGAAACGATCACTGTTCAAGCAAATCGCCGCGTGAGGCGTTCAGATATTGCAGCATCGACCACAGCGTCAAGACGGCGGCAACCCACAGCAGACCAATCCCTGCCCACTCAACCCACGCATTTGGACGCCAGAGCATCCACACCAGCGAAGCCATCTGGGCGGTCGTTTTCACTTTGCCGATCCAGGAAACCGCAACGCTGCTGCGTTTACCCAGCTCAGCCATCCACTCACGCAGTGCAGAGATAATGATTTCACGGCCGATCATGGTGGCAGCAGGCAGCGTCACCCACCAGGTATGGTAATGCTCCGCCACCAGCACCATCGCGATGGCGACCATCACTTTATCCGCAACCGGATCGAGGAACGCACCAAAACGCGTACTCTGATTCCAGCGACGCGCCAGATAACCATCAAACCAATCCGTCACCGCGGCGATAAGAAAAATGAATGCACATGCGAAAGGTGCCCAGGTGAACGGCAGGTAAAATGCCAGAACAAAGAATGGGATAAGTACGACGCGAAAAAGCGTAAGCAACGTAGGGATATTAAATCGCATAATGACGGTAACTGTCTGTTGTCAGTAAATTTAGCTCTATGTTGCTACAGAGCCCTCAATGTTTCAACGAGTAGTAGATCTTTTCTGCCAGCCCTTGCGAAATACCTGGCACTTTTGCAATTTCCTCCACGCTCGCGTTGAGTAATCCTTGCAATCCCCCCATGTATTTCAACAACATTTGTCGACGTTTTGGCCCAACGCCTTCGATCGTTTCAAGTGTACTGGTATTTTTCACTTTCGCCCGTTTTTTGCGGTGTCCACCGATAGCATGATCGTGCGACTCATCGCGGATATGCTGGATGACATGCAAAGCAGGAGAATCTGGCGGGAGGTTGAATCCCTCACCTTCAGGCTCAAAGAATAACGTTTCCAGACCCGCTTTACGGTCAGTCCCTTTCGCCACTCCCAGCATCAGCGGATGATGCTTATCCCACGGCACGTCTAGCTCCGCAAAAACCTGTTTCGCCTGACCCAGCTGCCCTTTCCCACCATCAATAATAATGACGTCAGGGATTTTGCTCTCTTCAATCGCTTTTCCGTAGCGACGACGCAGCACCTGATTCATTGCTGCGTAATCATCGCCAGGCGTGATGCCCGTAATATTATAGCGACGATATTCCGCGCGCAGCGGTCCATTAGCGTCGAACACCACGCAAGAGGCGACAGTTTGCTCGCCCATGGTGTGGCTAATGTCAAAACACTCCATGCGCTTCACTTCTGGCAATTTCAACAACGTCGCCAGGGCGAGTAAGCGCTGATGAATAGTCGATTGCTGAGAAAGTTTGGTGGTCAGCGCGGTCGCCGCATTAGTACGAGCGAGCTTCAGATAGCGTGCACGGTCGCCTCGAGGTTTGGTCTGGACGTTGACCCGCCGGCCTGCCAGCTCAGAAAGCGAGTCTGCCAGAAGGGTTTTATCATTCAGATTAAAGTCGAGCAGAATTTCCGACGGCAACGTGCGCATCTGGCTGCCCTGCAGGTAGAACTGGCCAACAAAAGTCTCCACCACTTCGCCTAATTCAGTGCCACCCGGCACTTTTGGGAAATAGCTACGGCTACCCAGGACCTTGCCCTGGCGAATAAACAGAACATGTACGCAGGCCAGCCCGGCATCGAAAGAGACACCTATAACATCCAGATCGTCGCCATTATTAGAAACGAACTGTTTTTCCGTCACGCGACGCACAGCCTGTATCTGATCCCGAATGCGCGCTGCTTCTTCAAACGCCAGCGACTGACTGGCCTTTTCCATGCGTTCAATCAGCTGCGTCAGGACCTGATCGTCCTTACCGGCCAGGAACAAGCGCACATATTCAACCTGCTGCGCGTATTCCTCTTCGCTGACCAGACCTGCCACACACGGGCCAAGACAACGCCCAATCTGATATTGCAGACATGGCCGAGAGCGGTTGCGATAAACGCTGTTTTCGCACTGGCGAACCGGGAAGATTTTTTGCAGCAGCGCTAGCGTTTCACGTACCGCATAGCCGTTTGGGAAAGGACCGAAATACTCCCCTTTCGCATGCTTAGCACCACGGTGCATGGCCAGGCGCGGATGGGTGTCGCCACTCAGGAAGATAAAAGGATAAGACTTGTCGTCACGCAATAAGACGTTGTAGCGAGGCTGATACAGCTTGATGTAGTTATGCTCAAGCAGGAGTGCTTCCGTCTCCGTATGGGTGACGGTGACATCGATCTGCTGAATTTGCGCAACCAGCGCTTCAGTCTTACGTGAGGCCAGGTTATTGCGAAAATAACTGGAAAGGCGCTTTTTGAGGTCCTTCGCCTTACCGACATAGATAACCGTTTCGCCAGCGTCGTACATACGGTATACGCCTGGCTGGCTGGTCACGGTTTTCAGGAAAGATTTAGAATCGAACACATCACTCACTGACTGGTTAGGGTCTCTGTATTACACAGACCATGACGAATAGCCAGGTGAGTGAGTTCGACATCGCCATGAATGTTCAGTTTACTGAACATACGATAGCGGTAGCTGTTCACCGTTTTCGGGCTAAGATTCAGTTGCTCCGAAATCTCATTCACCTTTTGGCCTTTGGTGATCATCAGCATAATCTGCAATTCGCGCTCAGACAAACTGGCAAACGGTGAACCCGTCTTTTCCGGCTCAATCTGGCTCAACGCCATCTGTTGAGCGATATCCGAAGCGATATAGCGCTGTCCGGCATACACGGAGCGAATGGCATTCACCACTTCCTGCGGCGCAGCGCCTTTAGTGAGATAACCGGCTGCGCCAGCCTGCATCACTTTCGCGGGCAAGGGGTTTTCGGTATGCACGGTCAGCATGATGACTTTGGTATCAACGAAGGCGCGGGCGATTTTGCGCGTGGCTTCAAGCCCACCGATGCCGGGCATATTCATGTCCATAAGCACCACATCGGCAGAGTTGCTTCGGCACCACTTCACGGCGTCTTCACCGCAGCAGGCTTCTCCGGCCACTTTAATACCCTTTATATCTTCAAGTATGCGACGTATCCCTGCGCGCACGAGTTCGTGGTCATCAACAAGAAGGACGTTGATCAAAGGAAATGTCTCCAGAAATAGGGATAACGCGACTGACTGCTAATTGGTTTATATTAACGGTTTTCCTCCCAAGTTTAAAACGTTAAAAAGGTGCAGTACGATTCCGTTCTCTTTTTTGGAAATTAGTCTGTACAGCAAGTGGAAAGAAGAACCCTGTCTTAATGGCGTTCTTTGCCCTTTTTAAGCACCTGCATTCAAAAAGTTACAAAAAATAAACACGGCAGGAAGCGCAAAAAACAGAAGATATATTTTTGTAACAATAATTAACAGCAGCCAAACCAAGTCTAAACAATTAAGGGATATTTAAACACGACAGCAATTATACTTAACCCTAGTTTACCCGAATAAACAAAACGACAGAATGCTCAAAAAACAACCACTGCTTTTTTTCCTCTGGCTTATGGTATACTCCGCCGCCTTAACTTTCATCGTCGCGCTACAGCGCAGTTTTGTAATGAGGAATATCCATGAGCACACCTGAATTCGCCACCGCGGAAAATAACCAAGAACTGGCGCAGGAAGTATCCTGTCTGAAAGCACTGTTGACTCTTATGCTTCAGGCAATGGGTCAGGCCGATGCAGGCCGTGTGATCATTAAGATGGAAAGACAAATCGCGCAGATGGAAGATCAAAGCCAGGCTGACGTATATGCTGGCACAGTTAAGCAAATTAAACAGGCTTACCGTCAGTAAAAAAGAAACGGCTGAACGCAATGCATTCAGCCGTCTTCGTGTCTGGCACGCAGAACAATATTGTGGTCAGATGAAACCGGTCGCCGCCGCGTAGCAAGCAATCTGCGTTTTATTCGGCGCATTAAATTTCTTCTGCATATTCTTCTGATGAAAATTCACCGTATTTTCTGAGATCGAAAGAATAATCGCGATTTCAGCCGACGTTTTTCCTTCCGCCGTCCACTTAAGAATTTCCTTTTCACGCTTGCTGAATTTCATCTCAGGTGGCATCACCATTTCATGCTCAAATCGCAGCAAGGTGGTCAGCGCCATTTGCACCAACACTTGCAGGCGCAATTCTATTTCATCGCTGTCCATCATTTT
This sequence comes from Lelliottia sp. GFLA7, assembly GCF_056490165.1. Lineage (NCBI taxonomy): Bacteria > Pseudomonadati > Pseudomonadota > Gammaproteobacteria > Enterobacterales > Enterobacteriaceae > Lelliottia > Lelliottia sp. GFLA7. The sequence continues at coordinate 387,797 of NZ_JBWLAQ010000002.1, forward strand.
ACCAAACTGACTGGTGCGAGAAACCGAGAGAAAGCCCAGCGCATGATTGGGCAACATCAAACATTGTGTAATGCCCTTGCGCAGACCGTGGTCGCGCGCGCCGTCCCATAATGCCTGCGCATCCGCAAATAACGCGTCAGTCCAGGGAAGATGCCCCTGCAAGAAATTCTCACGCTTTAATACCGGATCAATAGCGTAATAATTTTCTGACTGATATTGCGAAATCCATTCCGCCGGATAGCTTGAATGAATGGATATTTTAGGACGCGTGAATGGAACCGGATGCCTGACACAGAGTGAGTAATAATCGAATTCAAGTGCCTGAGTTTGTCGTTGAAGTTCTTCATACACTTCATCGGCAGAGCCCATCTCCTGGAATCGCAGGAAGCAATTCCGTCGCCATGTAAAAAAGTCTGTTTCCCTCATACTTACCGAATAAAACCCCTGAAAAAACTAATCATTATTATGGTGAATATAACGTAACACATAAAACTTATTTATATGTATAAAATATCGCCCCAATTGAGAATTAGTTGCGTTTAAGCGGGGTTTGAAACCAAGAAGCAGAATAAAAACACCTCCAATTACGGACAATGGGGGAATATTTTGCTCCAGATTGGTTTTCTGGAGCAAATTGAGTAAAGCGGACTATTTCGTCAGAAACTTCTCGAGGAACTGACGCGTACGCGGCTGTTGGGGATTGGTAAACAATTCTTCTGCTGGCCCCTGCTCCACAATACGCCCCTGATCCATAAAGATTGCTCTGTCTGCCACGTCCCGGGCAAAGCTCATCTCATGCGTGACAATCACCAGCGTTCGCTTCTCCTGCGCGAGTTGGCGAATGGTGTTCAGCACTTCCCCTACCAGCTCGGGATCGAGCGCCGATGTTGGTTCGTCGAACAAAATAACATCGGGTCGCATCGCCAGCGCACGGGCAATCGCCACGCGCTGCTGCTGACCGCCCGACAGACGACGCGGGTAGCTGGTCTCCTTCCCGGACAGCCCAACTTTTGCCAACAGTTCGCGGGCGCGTTGAATCGCCTCGTCTTTAGGCTCACCCTTTACGATGACCGGCCCTTCGATAATGTTCTCCATCACCGTGCGATGGGGGAACAGGTTAAAACTCTGGAACACAAAACCGACATGCTGGCGCAGATGGCGAATCAACGTTTTCTGCTGCCCAAGCGACTTCGCGGTATCAATGGTGATATCACCCACACGAATGGTTCCGCCCTCTGGATGCTCCAGCAAATTAATACTGCGCAGCAGCGTGGTTTTACCAGAACCACTCGGCCCGATAATCGCCACCACTTCGCCCTCCTGCACTTCAAGGTCAATGCCGTGAAGGACAGTTTGCCCGTGGAATTTTTTCGTCAGGTTTTTGACGTCAATTGCACTCATTTCGGATCTCGCTCCTGACGATTAAGCTGATTTTCAAAATAGTTTTGCAGTGCGGACAATACGGTTGCCATCACCCAGTAAATCAGAGAAGCGGCCAGATACATGGTGAAAACTTCCAGCGTGCGCGACGTAATCAGCTGTGCCTGACGGAACAACTCCGGCACCTGAATCGTCGCGGCGAGGGAGGTATCTTTTACCAGACTGATAAAACTGTTGCTCAGCGGCGGGAGCGCCACGCGTGCGGCCTGGGGCAAAATGGCGCGACGCAGCGTTTGCCACGGGGTCATCCCGATACTGGCCGCCGCTTCCCACTGGCCTTTATCAATGGATGAAATTGCGGCACGCAGCGTCTCAGAGGTATACGCCGCCGTATTCAGCGACAGGCCAATCATCGCCGCCGGGATAGGATCCAGCTCAATACCAAACTGTGGCAGGCCGTAATAAATCATAAACAGCTGGGCGATGAGCGGCGTACCGCGAAATACGGAGATGTAAAAGCGCGCCAGCCAACGCACCGGCAGAACCGGCGACATGCGCATCAGCGCCAGAATAAAGCCCAGCACTAAGCCAAAGAACATCCCACCCAGACTGAGCTGCAGCGTAAACACAGCGCCCTTGAGCAGGTACGGTAGCGAATCAATAACCAGCTGAATACTTTCTTGCATTATCGTTTTCGACCTGCTTTTAGACGTGAGGATGATAGGCAAACAACGCAGGCGCTCCGCCCGTATGCACAAACAAAATTGGGCCTTCATCCTTGAAGCGCTTCTGAGTAATACCGTCGATCAGGCCCGCCATCGCCTTACCCGTGTAAACCGGATCGAGCAAGATCCCTTCCAGACGTGCCAGCAATTTTATCGCTTCCAGCCCTTCATCATTCGGCGTGCCGTAGCCAGGCGCAAAATAGTCATCCCACAGCACAATCTCAGCCTGCGCCGGGACTTCCAGCTGCTGCGCGACCGCCTGTTGCAAAGCAAACACTTTTGGCTTTTGATCCGCCACGCTACGCGATACGGTCACGCCAATGAGTTCGACGTCCGGCATCAGTTGCTCAAGCCCGACTGCAAGCCCTGCGTGCGTTCCCGCGCTACCCGATGCCACGACCACCGAGGACAAACTCACCGCGCCTTCACACTGCTGCGCGATTTCAAGCGCGCTTTCTACGTATCCCAACGCACCGAGCGCATTGGAGCCGCCTACCGGAATCACATAAGGCCGAAAGCCCTGCGCTTCTACACGCGTCGCCAGCGCCTCGAGCTGTTCTGCGGGATGGGTTAATGCGTCGCACATTTCAATCTGCGCGTTGAACAAATCCAGCAGCAGACGATTTCCGTTGCTGAGATAGTTTTCCGCACGCGTGCCAATCGGGTTTTCCAGCAGTGCCACGCAGTTCAGCCCGAGTTTTGCGGCCACCGCCGCCGTCTGGCGAACGTGGTTGGACTGAATCGCACCCGCAGTAATCAGGGTATCAGCCCCTTCGCGCAGCGCATCAGCCGCCAGAAACTCCAGCTTACGCAGTTTGTTTCCGCCCATGGCCATAGGGGTCACGTCGTCACGTTTAATAAAGATATCGCGCCCTAAATAATCCGAAAACCGCGGTAAATATTCTAGCGGCGTCGGCGCGCCGATAAACTCGAGGCGCGGAAAGCGCGTTAAATTTTGCAGTGACATGGAACCTCCGGTAACTCTGTTTTTGTTTATTATTTTTATTATGCACGCTAGAACGCCAGAAATAAAAAAGGCGCTTTTAAAAGCGCCTTTTTTTGTCATTTAAGACTTATTTGGTGACGTCAGCACCGAACCACTTCTCAGACAGCGCTTTTAACGTTCCGTCTTTTTGCATCTCAGCGATTGCACCGTCGATCGCTTTGACCAGATCGTCGTTGTCTTTGCGGATGGCAACGCCAGATTCCTGACGCGAGAACGGCTCACCGGCAACGGCCAGCGTGTCTTTGGTTTTCTTCACTAGATCCAGCGCGGCCAGGCGGTCGACCAGGATCGCATCAATACGGCCCACGCGCAGATCCTGATATTTAGTCGGGTCATCATCATAGGTGCGGATATCCACGCCCTGCACGTTCTGGCGCAGCCACTCTTCGTAGTTGGTCCCGAGACCGACACCCACTTTTTTACCTTTCAGGTCCGCGGCGGTTTTGATCGTGCCTTCGTTACCTTTCTTCACCAGCGCCTGAATACCTGACACGGTATACGGCGTTGAGAAATCATATTTCTTTTTACGTTCATCAGAAATGGTGACCTGGTTAATCACCACATCAATACGTTTGGAATCCAGTGAGGCCAACATGCCGTCCCATTTGGTGGGTTTCAGCGACGCTTTTACCCCCAGATGTTTCGCCAGTTCTTCGGCAAACTCGACTTCAAAGCCGGTCAGCTTGCCATCGTCACCCTGGAAACTGAACGGTGGATAGGTTCCTTCCAGCCCAACCAGCAGCGTGCCGCGCTCTTTCACTTTATTCAGTAATCCTTCGGCCGCGAACGTTTTCACGCTCATTCCCGCGACCAGCGCCACAGCCATTACGCCCATCAGCGCCTGACGACCCAGAAGTGCTAATTTCATAAATACCCCGATATAGTGGTTTTTTGAGTAGTGTAAGGCTTTCGCCTTTGGCGTCAAAGGCGAGTCCGCTACATCTTATTCAATTTTAATATATATCAGAAGTCGCTTCGGCGTAGACTTTCTGCGTGACCGCACCTGGCAAATGCGCTTTATATTGCGCGTATTTACGCAGCGCGATGCGATAGTTATTGGTGCTGGTTGCAGGCAACCACGGTTCCAGGTTTTCATCCATGTAACCGGTTTTCAGCAGATCGCGGGAGATATTTTGTACCGTCAGATGTTGCCCCAGACGACGCAGACGCACGACGTATTCGCGCACGGTCCCGTGACTCATCTCGGTTTGCTCAAAGAGGAATTGTTTGAAGCCGATAATATCGAAAAAGTCGCTCTGCTCTTTGCAATGCAGATCGCCACAAAAACGACACAAAGCGACCCACTCCTGCTGCTCTTCACGCCACGCGGATTCATCCATCAGGGTGTCGAGACGGGAGATCGCAATTTTATTGACGATTTCGCCACGACGAACCAGCGTGATACGGTCAAGCAGCTTATTGCAGTGAGCACAATGAGTCTGGCTGTGTTTAAAGTCTTTTAGGTAGCGGCTTAAAGGCCGTCTTTTAGATTGCTGCACCGTCATGATAACTCCTGGTTGTCAATACGTTGTGCGGCATTTTTCGGGCGAATGACTCGCCTATAACTTACCCAGTTTGGTACGTAAGCGTTTAATGGCCTGGCTGTGCAACTGGCTCACCCTGGACTCCCCCACTTCCAGAACCGCGCCGATCTCCTTAAGATTCAGCTCTTCCTGGTAATAGAGGGTTAACACCAACTGCTCACGTTCAGGCAATGCTTCAATCGCATCCATTACGCGTTGGCGTAAATTACCTTCCAGTAATTGGTGTAACGGGTTTTCGTGCTGATTTTCATCAGTCACCAGTTCAACACTATCGCCATGCTCTTCACGCCACTCATCATAAGAGAAGAGCTGGCTGTTATTAGTATCAAGCAACATCTGACGATAATCCTGAACCGCGATCCCGAGACGCTCCGCCACTTCAGTTTCTGTCGCGTTTCGTCCCAGCTCTTGTTCCAGTTGCCCTATAGCATGTGCCACTTCGCGGGCATTGCGGCGAACACTTCGCGGTACCCAGTCACGGCTACGCAGTTCGTCCAGCATCGCACCACGAATACGCTGTACTGCGTAAGTCGTAAATGCCGTTCCTTGCAGAGCGTCATACCGATCCACTGCATTCAGTAGACCAATACCGCCCGCCTGTAGCAGGTCGTCCAATTCAACACTCGCTGGCAATCGCACCTGGAGGCGCAATGCTTCGTGACGCACCAGCGGGACATAACGCTGCCACAGCGAGTGTTTATCCATTACACCATCAGCGGTATAGAGTGTATTCACGATAAACAGCCCTGCGTTAATTGAGTTATCGGCATGATTATCCGATTCTGGAGGGGTTTTAATCGGGTGAATAGTGGGTGAAATGAGGGGTTATTTGAAGGGTAATGTAAAAAAGAGGAGTGCCCGACTAATAGCCGGGCGACAAAGTGATTGTCCGGGTTAATGTTTTTAACAAATCGTAGCCATCCCAGTGCAGTGTAAATTCCATCGTTTGGCCCACTGCAACTATTCGATCAATACCCTTTGGCGCGCAGTTAAGAATAAACTGTTCAAGGTTATTTTTTGTTAAACCCAACGTCGCGATGGTTTGGCATTTTTCACCGCAAACGGGCGCGATTTCACTAATATCATTGACCAGCCACTCATAAAAAAGTCCGCTGCCATGATGATTTTCCAGCATGTCCTGCGTCACCTTTTCCGCTTCTACCCTGAAAATATGCCGCGTTGCTGATGGGATATATTTTAATTCAGGGCTAAGCGCCGCGCGCTCACAATAATCAGCCAACGTTTTCACCACAGAAACCGCTTCTGGCGCAGGTTTTTCGCGTAAATAAGTCTCAAATTCAGCCCAGAATAACGCGCGAGCTTCAGCCTTTTGCTCACCTAACCATACTACCAATTTTGGTGAGGTACAGGCCTGTTGATCGGTTAATAATGTGTCGTTATAAAAGTTTTGCGCAATGCGCTGCTTATTGTCGGCGGCGATATAAGCATCAGCCTGAATAACAGCAATGGAATAGCGATCGGCAAAAGCAATATCTACTGCACGCGCAGATAAAGGCGACTGGCGAATTAATGCGATGGTTTTATCGCCCCCCCAAATCAGACGAGCCTGACACATAGCAGAGAGGGCGTGATTAATTTCTGGCTCATGCCCATATTGCACCAGACAAATCAATTCCCGTATCGCAACATGTTGTTCAATCGCCTGATTAAGTGCCTGACAAATAATATCGACCTGGACAAAGGGTTTCGATGGCAACCGCACGATGTTGGCATTCCCGGTCAGTAATCCAGCAAACAAAGAGTATGCAAAATTGACAGCAACGTTTGACGGCGCAATATGAAACGCAACACCTCTGCCCAGCAATAATTCATTATATGCGTGCGTATTTTTCATTTGCTCCAGTGCCGCTTTCCGACACCAGAATGCCAGCGAAATAACATCGCTGTGCGTCCGTGCCTGTGGCTCCGTAAGCAAAATTTTTGAGAAGGATTGCAAAAACGCGATCACGTCCGGATCAAATGGAATACGCGGCTTAACGGCGCGCATCTGCTCCAGCACCTGTTCGTTGCCTACCCGATAACGCAACGTTTTAAAAATCGGCGGCATAGGTATCACTGCACCCTCTTATTTCTGCATTTTTGAGTCGACCGATAATACGAAAATACTTTCCGGCTCTGCCGCACGGACAATCATCCTCGCCCAACACAACCCCTTCATCTTCCGTTAACAGCGAATGCCCAGGATAAGATTCCGGGAGCGTCGAGAGTACCTGGATAATACCTGGCTTACCGTGCGCACAGGGGGAGAGATCCACGGGATCGCGCACAATAACATCCGAGAAAATACTGGCGTGGAGATGGCCTTGCTCGCACTGCATATAGATGCAGCCGGTCTGTTCCACCATGCCATAATAATCATAAATTTTCGTCAGGCCGCACACGCTCTGCAACGCATCGGCAAACGCGCTGGCGGAAACCGCCTGTGACTGCAGCTTTTTCCAGCCGCCGCCGTGGATAAGGATCCCGTTCGCTAAATCCAGCTTCACCCCGCTGTCCTTAAGCGCCTGATAAAAATGTTGCCAGACCATAAAGGTAAAACCAAACAGCAGGATAGGCTTACCCTGATGGCGCTCCAGAAACGCGGTGATACCGTCGATATCCAGCGCCATCGAATCCGTTAATGCCCAGCACCGCTCGGAGCCGAACATGGAAAACCCGAGGATCCCCGCGCCGCGCGCAGAGAACATATTGCGATCTTTCATCACCGTCGGCGTATCGAGAATGAGCATCGGCAAACGCCCTGCGCCGGTGAAATGGCTGACAATTCGCACCAGCGTTTTCTGCTGTCGCGCCGCTGTCATCTTATCGAGAAAAATACGCGAAACCGCCTGCCCCGTCGTCCCTGAAGAGGTCATGGTTTTCACCACCGCGTCATCCGGCACGCTTTTAAGCGTCAGCGTTTTGAACAGCGACACCGGCAAAAACGGAATGTCTTCCGGCTGTTCAAGCTGCGTCACATTGCAGCCCAGCCCCTGCAAAATATTGCGATACGGCTCGCAGTTTTGCTGGTGATGTTCCGTCAGTTTGCGCAGTCGTTGCAGCATATGCTCGCGCTTTTCTTGACGCTCAAATGCGTAGGGGCCGTGCTCTAGCCAGGCATCAAACTCAATCACACAATGCCTCCAGCGCTCTGTACAGCGTCTTGCCTGTCGGATTTTTAGGGATCGCGTCGATCCCTTTCACCGTAAAGGCGGAATGATGAAGCTGGCAGGTTTGCGCAAGATAGCTTTTTACCGCTTCGGTCTGTGCGGCGTCAGTAATAAACACCTGTACATTGTCGTCACGCCCAACCGCCACGCACTCCGTGGCCGGGAAGGCCTTCAGTACCAGATGCTCCAGCTCATCCAGGCCTACGCGGTTGCCGAACACTTTCAAAAAACGCGTCTTTCGCCCGACGATGGTGTACAGGCCGTTCTCATCGCAGCTTGCCAGATCGCCGGTGGCCAGACGCCCCTGACGCTCATCACTTTTTGCCAGATCTTCACGGCAGGTGGCGTAACCGAGCGTCACGTTTTCACCGTAATAAATCAGCTCGCCGCGCTGTCCGGCTGTGGTGATTACCGTTCCGCTCTCATCTTCGAGCGCAAATTTACCGCCAGGGATCGCCATCCCCATCACGCCGGGATTATCCCTGGACAGTTCTGTGGGCAAAAAACCCATCCGCGAGGTGGCTTCGGCTGCGCCGTACATGACAAAAAAGCGTAGCCCCTTTTCCGCGGCCCATGCCGCCAGCTCACTTTGCAGTTCCGGGCGCAATTTGCCCCCGGCCTGGGTCAGCGTTTTCAACGACGGGAGATCCATACGGGTAAAGCGCAGTTTTTTGAGAATTTCCCAGCTGTACGGCACGCCTGATAACGATGTTGCCGCATGCTGTTTCAAAAAGCGCCAGAACGTCGGTTGAACCGGCCCGCTGTTGGTCAACAGCAGCGTGGCGCCTTGCGCCAGATGAGTATTGATAATCGACAGGCCATACACGTAGTTCATCGGCAGCCAGGCAAATGCGCGCTCGTGGCTGTCGATATTGAGATAATCCACAATACTGCGGGTGTTGCTCAGCAAGTTTTGATAGCTCTGGCGCACCAGTTTCGGGCTGCCCGTTGAACCTGACGTGGCAATCAACAGTGCCAGCGCATCGTCCATTTCGGGTGCGGGTTGATGTAAATCGTGCAGCTGGTACGTCCCCGCTTCGGCGTCATCTTGCTTCCAGACAAAACCTGGACGGTAGATATCCATCAGCTGTTGCAGCAGTTCCGTAGCGATGTTTTTGTCCAGCATCAGCGGGACGGCGCGGGCGTTCAGGCAGGCCAGATACCCCATCAGCGCGCCGGGGCTGTTATCGCACAGACAAAAAACCAGCGCACGCGCAGGCAACTGTTCAGCCAGCGTGCTGACCGATTGCGCCAGCTGGCGATAGGTCAGCTGTGTTTCATCCTCGCTGATCACCGCCACCGCATCGCCGTACTGTTCAAGCTGCCAGAAGGCTGTCATAGCCCAGTCTCCAGAATCGTATCCGCGATCTGCGTCGCGGTCAGCCCGTTTTGCTCCAACATCCACACGTACTCTCCTGCCGGGCCATAACCCTGCGGAATACCGATGGTTAACAGACGTGGCGCTGTTGGCTGAGTCACCAGAAACTCGGCGACGGCGCTGCCAAGACCGCCGATGACGCTATGTTCTTCAACACTGACCATCAGTTTGCAGCCCAGCTGTTTTTTCAGCGCGTCGGTATCCAGCGGTTTGAGGGTGAACATATCCAGCACGCTACAGCTGATCCCGCGCTCGGCCAGCAATTCTGCCGCCTTCAGCGAAGCCGAAACCATGCTGCCCGTCGCGACCAGCGCAACGTCTGTACCCTCGCGGAGCAGGTTAGCTTTGCCAGGGACAAATTCAACCGCTTCACGATAAACAATTGGCGTGCGCATCCCGCCGGTGAGACGCAGATAAACGGGACCGTTAAGCTTAGCCGCTGCGAGCGTGAGCAGCGCGGTCGCAGTCGCATCCGCAGGCGAAAGAATGGTTAAATTCGGAATTGATCGCAGCGTGGCGATATCTTCTATTCCGTAGTGCGTGGTACCAAACATGCCCATCGCAAAGCCAGACGCCAGCCCGACCACTTTGATGTTGCCCTGCAAATAGCCCATGTAATGGCGCATTTGTTCGCAGGCGCGCAGCGCGGCAAAATTAGCAAACGTCGTCGCAAAGGGAATGCTTCCCTGAGACGCAATCCCCGCCGCCACGCCAATCAGATTTTGCTCGGCAATGCCCACGTTGAGATAGCGCTCGGGAAACGTGTGGCTGAAACGCTCCATGCCTGACGTAATGCCAAGATCCGCCGTCAGGCCGATAATATCTGAATTCTGCTGGGCGAGATTCAGCAGCGTCACACCAAAGGTGCCGCGCGTGCCCATCATCGACCAGGCGCGCACATCGGCCGGAGAAACGGAAATCTTCATACCAGTTCCTCCCGCGCAGCACCGTGCTGTGCCGCAGACAGTTTAGCGCGGTGAAACGCGTTATTATTTTCCATAAACGAGATCCCCTTCCCTTTCACGGTGGTGGCGATAACCGCTTTTGGTTTGTTGTGGGAAGGTGCGGCGAAGGCCTGTTGCAGAGCCTGAATATCGTGCCCGTCGCACACTTCGACGTGCCAGCCGCAGGCCTGCCACAGCGCGGGGAAATTCATTTTTAGCGTTTGCTCGCAGGCGATGTCCGACTGATAGCCGTTAACGTCAACGATAGCCGTCAGATTCTCTAATCCATGATGGGCCGCAAAAAGTGCGCTCTCCCAGATAGATCCTTCATTGCATTCGCCATCGCCCAACACCACGTAGCTGTGCCACGGCTGTTGCTTGAGGCGCTGATGCCACGCGATACCGCTGGCAAAGCCGACGCCAAGCCCAAGCGATCCACCCGCGAAATCAATCCCTAGCGCAGGGTTCATCGGGGTTAATGCCGGAAAGAGCGAGCCGCTATGATCGAAGGTCGCCAACTGTTCATCGCTGAGCACGCCGTAATGGTGCAGTGTCGTATAGAGCGCCAGTGCGGCATGCCCCTTACTTAATAAAAAGCGATCGCGTTCCTGAGCGGCCATTTTCTCCGGCTGATAACGCATCACCGATCCATACAGAACGGTGGCGATATCGACCATCGACAGCGCCGAGCCAAGATGCACTCCGTCAACGGGCGCATGAAACGCGACATCAACGATCGAGCGGCGGATCTGGCGGGCGGCCAGCTGCAGTTCAGCGAGCGATTTCATCGTAGGCCACCGTCGACGCGGATTGTCTGACCGGTAATGTAGCTGGCCAGATCGGAGACTAAAAAGACCGCCGCATCGGCGATGTTCGACGGATTACCCAGACGACGCAGATCCGTCTGATTGCGCGTGGCTTCGATAATGGCCGCAGGCAGCGTGGCCAGCATATCGGTATCGGTAATACCCGGTGCGATGCAATTCGCACGGATGCCAGTTTCACCCAGCTCTGTGGCAATTGACTCTGTTAAGGCAATCACCGCTGCTTTTGATGCGCCGTACGCGGATTTACCGGCATTCCCGTCCTGCGCGGCCGTCGAGGCGATATTGACGATACTGCCCTGCTTCTGGCGGGTCATCAGCTTTGACACCAACTGGGTAAAGTTGAACAGCGCAAAGAAGTTGACCTCAAACTGCTGGCGTAACGCCTGCTCGGTGGTCATCTGGAACAGCGCGTTCAGCGTAATACCGGCATTGTTGACCAGACCATGCAGCGGGCGTTTGTCGCTCATCAACTGTTTAACCGCCAGCTTCATCGCGGCCGCATCGGTCAGATCAAAACAGAGCGGCCAAATTTGTACGCCGTGACGCGCAGAAATCTCGGCCATGTCGGCTAAAAAAGCATCGTCAGCACTGCGGGCGTGGGCATAAATATTGGCACCGTTTGCCGCGAACGCTTCAACCATCGCCCGGCCAATACCACGTTTGCAGCCCGTGATAATCACATTTTTATCTTTTAACAGCATACAACGCTCCTTAATGACCAATGCCGCCGTCAACGCGAATAACCTGTCCGGTGACGTAACTCGCCGCATCAGACGCTAACCAGCAAAGTGTGTTTGCGACTTCTTCGGCCAGACCTGGGCGCGAAATGGCCGCTGCCGCCATTTTTTCAGCGATTACGGATTCCGGTAAATTCTCCGTCATCGCCGTCTGAATCACGCCGGGTGCTACCGCGTTCACGCGGATCCCCTGTGGCGCAAGTTCTGCAGAGAGCGTTTTCGTTGCCGCCACCATCGCCGCTTTTGACGCAGAGTACGATAACTGACCGACGTTGCCGTCCAGGCCAGAAATGCTGGCGATATTGATGATACTGCCGCGCTTATTACGCAGCATCAGACGGGTCATATACTGGGTAAAGACCATCTGCGAGAAGAAATTGATGGTGAAGGTTTTTTGCATCTGCGCCAGCGTGACCATCGGGAACAGCGCATCAAGCGTAATTCCCGCCACATTCACGAGAATATCAATCGGCTGTTTGGCTTTTTGAATGGTCATCGCAGCTTGTTTGATGGAGGCGTCATCCAGCAAATCAAAGCTGACAGGCGTGATAGACACGCCGTGTTCTTCGCTGAGATCGCGGATGAAGGCCAAAAAGGCCTCATCTTCCTGCTGAACGCAGGCAAACAGGTTTGCACCCTGGCGGGCGAAGGCCACGAGCGTTGCCTTACCAATTCCCTGCAGGCATCCAGTAACAACGGCAGTTTTCCCGGCCAGTAACATGCTTACCTCTCCGTTAATCAGGCAACTTCAACATCATATTTATTGAGGATCTCTTTCCCTTTTTCCCAGGAGGAGAAATCAATAATGTCTTCGGTGTCCAGCATGATGTCGAAGGTCTCTTCCAGCGCGGCAATCATGCTCATGTGGCCCACGGAATCCCATGACGGCGTATCCTGATATTTATACGTCGGCAGAATTTCTTCTGACACTTCAAAGGTTTCGACGAAAATCGCGTTGTATTTTACTAAATTAGTCATCTCAAATAGCTCCAGATAAAACAGTTACTTAAATACTTTCTTTTGATCGTTTTTGCGCATCACGCGCGCTGGATTCCCCAGCGCGACAGAGTCATCAGCGATATCGCTGAACACTGCGCTGCCCATGCCGATGATGACGTCATCGCCAAGGGTGGTTTTTTCTTTAATGGCAGAATTCATTCCGATAAAAACGCGCTTGCCAACAACGCAGTGCCCGGCCAGCGTCACGTTGCTGGACACCACGCTGTGCACACCAACGTGCGTATCGTGACCGACACTCGCGTGCGGCTGAATCAAGGTGTTTTCTGCAATAAACACATCGCAGGAGATAAAGGCGTGGTCGCAGATAATCGCGCCCGCGCCAATATGCGTTCCTGGCGGAATAAAAACGGAGGGGTGGATTAACGTCGCCAGGCTGGTTTTCGCCAGCACTTTCTCGGCCAGCTTCTGCCGCGCAGCGGGTTCGCCAATGGCGATCACCACTTCAGTGCACGGATGATCCAGCAGCGCAAAGCGGTGAACCGGCACACCAGAGACCACATTTTCGTCAGTCACATCATCAATAAAGAAGATCTCTTCCCAGCGTGAAGATTGATTCAGCTGCTGTGCCAGCATTAAGACTTCGCGGCCCAGGCCGCCTGCGCCATAAATACCCAGTTTCATGCCACTTCTCCATCCACATGGCGCACCAGCGGTTGATTAGCGGCTGTTGCGCTGTACTGGCGAATCATCGCCACCACGCGATCCTGATCGTCTTGCGTCAGGTCAGGGTAAATCGGCAGACAGAGGATTTTTTGCGAAATGCCTTCGGCCACCGGCAGATTTTGCGGGTTGGCAGAAGGCAGATGGCGATACATCGAGAACGAGCTGATCAGCGGATAGAAGTAACGGCGTGAGTAGATATTCACCTCTTTCAGCACGTCGTAAAGCTGGTCACGGCCGATTGGGTACGCCTCGTTGACGATGATCGGGAAATAGGCGTGATTCCATTCTACGTTGTCTGGCGCGCGGAAAACCTCGATGCCTTCGATATCGCTGAGCAGTTCGCAGTAGCGCGAATAAATGTCCGCACGCGCCGCTAACGCGCCGTCAATGTGTTGCAGCTGCACCAGGCCGAATGCCGCCTGAACCTCGTTCATTTTGGCGTTGATACCCGGCGCAACGACGGTGGTCTCATCAGCAAAGCCAAAGTTTTTCAGATAGTCGATGCGCTGCTTCATTCTGGCATCCGGGCAGATAATCGCCCCGCCTTCAAAGGTGTTGAACACCTTGGTGGCGTGGAAGCTTAGAATCGACAGATCGCCGCAGTTCAGCACGCTCTGACCATTTTGTTTCACGCCGAACGCGTGGGCCGCATCGTAGATAACCTTCAAACCCCACGCACCAGCTATCTTCTGGATACCCTCAATATCACAGGGTATACCGTAGCAGTGCACCGGAAGAATCGCAGACGTCGCTGGCGTGATCAGTTTTTCGATCTTTGCCGGATCAATGTTGCAGGTGATAGGGTCAATATCAGCAAAGACAGGCGTAAGGCCGTTCCACAGTAAAGAGTGGGAAGTCGCTACAAACGAATACGGCGTAGTGATCACTTCTCCGGTTATGCGCAACGCCTGCAAGGCCGTCAGCAACGCCAGCGTGCCGTTGGAGAACAAGCATAAATGTTCAACGCCAAGATAGTCCGCCAGCGCCTTTTCAAGCTGCTGGTGAAACTGACCGCCATTGGTTAAAAACTTGTTGTCCCAGATTTGCTCCAGGTAAGGAATAAATTCCTCCAGCGGCGGAAGCAGCGGGCTCGTGACGTAAACATTGTTTTTCATAGCGCACCTTCATAATGAAACTGTATTTGCCCTCGCGAACGGAACAACTCCGCCACGAACCGCCTTATTCTTTTACCGTAAAACTTTGTGCAGGTTGCCCGGCACAATAAATCTGCCATGCCTTACGCAGCGCCTTTTCTAGCGGTGCTGATACGTCAAAACCGTCCTGCTTAAGCGGCATTTGCTGGCGCATTCTCTGTCGCCAGCCGTTGAGTTCTTCGAGGTTGCTTTGCCATGCGATGGCTTTCTCGACGTAATCCTGCTGGCTGGTCGCGACAAACGTTTGCAGTCCGTAGATATGCATGATTTCTACGCCCTGTCGGGAGGAGGTCGTTCCGCCTGCAATGCTCAGCGTCGGCACCCCCATCCACACGGCATGACTGGTCGTGGTACCGCCGGTGTACGGGAAAGAGTCGAGCAAAATATCCACTTCGTGATGCATCCGCAGATAATTTTCCAGACCCGTGGTTTTACGGAAAATCAACTGTGAATCCAGCACCCCGAGTGCGCAGAGTTTTTTGCGATAGCGGGCGATCATTTCGTCGTCGTCCATAAAGCCAATCAGCAATTTGGCCGTCGGATTCGAGGCCATGATTTGCGCCCACACGGCGAAAACTTCATTGTTGAGCTTTTTCGAACGGTTGAAGCTGCCATAGGTGAAATAGCCGTTGCTCAACGCCGGGAGCGGGTTGACGTCAGGGCTGAGTTCACTGGGTGCAAAGAAACTGCGCAGAGGCATGTAGAGCAATTTTTCCGTGTACTGATCGTCCATTTCACCCGGTTTACCGAGCCCTGGCGTGGTGATGCGGTAGTCCATCTGCTCAAGACCGGTGGTGCCGGGATAACCGATCCAGGTCATCTGAATAGGTGCAGGTTTAAAACCAAACACCGGCAGACGTGTGCCCGTGGTGTGCCCAGACAGGTCGATCAGAATATCAATCTGATCTTCGGCGATTTGCTTCGCCACTTCGGCGGCGCTCAGTTCCGTCACCAGCCGACTCAAGGTGGCGGTGTGATCGTAATGTTCTCTGACCGCGTCATTTTTATCGATGGTGTGATAAGCAATGACATCAAACTGATCGCGGTTGAGGTTATCCCAGAATGGCAAAAAGAAATTGCTGACCGGATGATTGCGAAGGTCACCAGAGACAAACCCAACGCGTAGTTTGCGGGTGGCATCTTTGTTACCGGAATGGCTGATATTGACCTGCTGTTCCGCGCACCATTCCTTCACCTGACGACCATATTCCTGGTGGGCAGCAAACAGCTCGGATGGCGTTACGCTGGCATCATGCGTCATCACAAACAGCAGGCTGGTGTAGGTATCAAAATCATAATTTTTCAGCGTCAACGCTTTTTGCAGGAAATAGCGCGCATCGGCCATTTTTTGGTTATCGCTGAGGATAATGCCCATGACGCTCAGGAAATACGGCACGTCCGCATGATGGCGGATTGACTGTCGGGCGCATTTCTCCGCGACCGTCATTTCACGGCGTTCGTGGTAGATGCACGCGAGCTGATTCCAGCAGTTGGCGTTTTTATCGTTAATGCGCAGCAAGGCCCTCAACAGTTTGCGTGCTTCAAGCAAATCGTTGGTTTTGAACAGCGCGGTCGCCAGATCGAAATAGCTATCCCAGTGCATGGAATATTGGCCCAGCAGACGGCTACTCAGCTGTAGCGACGATGTCCACGCGCCCATGAGCAGATTTGACCGCGCCTGACAGCGCAGCAGATGAACGTTATACGGATCGGCTTCAAGAAAACTCGCGAGCCGGTCGCGCCCTTCTTTATGACGGCCTTGCTTGATAAGCGCGTTAACTTCATCGTACAAGCTGTCGTACTGTTGATCGTCGTCATCCGATATTGGCTTGAGATCCACCTTTAGCGGAAAACCACCGTATTTGCGCTCACAGCTGAAGATCAGCAGCGCGATATAAACCTGCTTAATGATGGCCACATTGTCAGACTTCATAAAGCACTGGAACGCCGCACGCCAGGCATCGGTCGAACCGGTCAGCAGCCCTTTATCACGCAGCGCGCAAAACAGCAGCCAGCTTGATTCGTCGCCATTTTTGACCCCCTCCGTCGCAAAACCCCACTCTTCGCGGCTCAGCGTGACGGTTTGCCCCCAGTAGTTACCGAGGGTGATGAAATTCTGCTTCGCAAATGCGTCTTCCGTCACGGCCACAATAGGCCGTAAAACGGGGTCACTTGCGTCGTTATAAGCCGAAGGAACGGCGCTGATCATCAGACCATTTATGGTGTTCCCCAGCAGATCCTGTAGCGAGGCGACCAGATCAGCGCGGGTGTCACTGGCCGAATCTTCCGGGAAGCGGCAGTGGAAAAGCAGCTGCTCAAAGCTCAGACTCAACGGCCAGACTTCCGCCAGCACATCCAAGATTTGCAGCGTGGTTTTGTTTTCCGTTCTCAGCGGCGTGCCGTCCAGACCGATATGCCCGTTGGCCGTTACGCCATAGTGGTTAATCTGGCGCTTAAAGCAGCCCGCCCAGTGCAAATGCTCGACCGATTTCAGGTCTGGCGTCGCCGCAAAGTCGTGCGATCCGACATGTGTCAGGAGGCTAAAACGTTCGCGGCGATTGACGGCAAGATCAAGATATTGCTGACTTTTCTCACGTGAGCTGCCGCCGCTTATCAGGCTATGCATCTGCCCTGTCTGCGTACCGAAAGTGTCCGCCACTTCACACTGAGGAACGGCATCGCCGATATAGCTAAAGCCCGCGCCGGTGATTTGCTGGTGGAAATCGACGAAATAATCGGCCTGATTGATATTGCCGAGATAACGGAACGCGAGCGTCAGATCGTTGCTTTGCTCGGCGTCAGTCACCTGATTTTTCAGGCCACCTTCGGGGAGCGTCATCGCCAGATAGCTGAGCATCCCACGCGCGGAATCCAGTTGGGCGTCAATCCCCTCCGCGCTACCGGCGTGAAAGCTGAGCGAGTCCTGTAACGTTTTTGCATCGTGCGCGCCAGGCAATACCTGCCAGCGAATCGCCATCATGCCTTGAGCTGCAAGATGCGTTTGGCACCAAGCCAGCAGCGCGGTACGCTCGTCGCCCCCCATCATGGAGAAAAGTCCACGCAGGATGATGTAGTCGAATTCACCCAAATCGGAGGCCAGCAGATCGGCAAGCCCGGCGTGATGCAGCTCAATGTTCACCAGCGCGAACTGCGCAATCTGCCGTTGACCGTGGGCGATGTCGTCTTCGTTGATATCGACGCCCATCGCCACGCTTTCTGGCCAGGCCAGCGCGTTGGCAATCAACGATTCACCCTGCCCGCACCCCAGCTCCAGAATACGCGCCTCTGTGGGATTAACCGCATCAGCGAGATAAAGCGAGGCCGCCGCATGGAGTGCAGTTGGCGTATGACGAGAGGCAGAGTAAATGCTTGTCACAATAACGTATCCAAAATAAAGAATGAAACCTGCTTTGCCAGGGTCTTAGACCGTTGGCAGATATTTGCTGTTCAGCTGGCGTTTATAGTCCTGATAAGGACCGGCAGCATTTTTCTTCGTGGTCACCACCCAGCTAAACGCTGCGTCGGAATACCTGATATCAATAAGCTCTTCCGTCGGTTCGCGACCAACGGCCATCTGCTCCATCGGGGATAAAATATCAACGGCGAAAGAGAGCGCAATTTGATCGAGGAACCACTCGGCTTTATCGCAAGCCAGGTTAACGTCGATGAAATGACCGACGGCTGCAAAATACTTTTGCGAGATTTCACCGCCGCGGGTATAGACGAATCCGGCTGGGATCTGTTCCCAAAGCGGCAGCCCTTCATGATGCGAGAAGATCAGTTCGTTATCCGGGTAGCGCGCTTTGACGTCAGCCCACGGTTTTCTCACCAGGCAATCGGCGTCCAGCACCATAACCGGCCCGGCGATTTTCTCGACAGCATGGCTCAGGAAGACAAAACGGCGGCAGGCGTAATGCACATTCACCGCTTTTACCGCGGCAAAATATTCGCTGCTGAGTGAGATCGACAGCCCTGGCAGTTTTTCGCCGAGAGACTTCAAATGCGAAATCATTTCAGCGTCACAGTTATAAATGTGGACATGGACGTTCAGCGCGGTGCCGTTGGTTTCATAAATGGAGAGCAGCAGTGCGATTGCGTGTTCGTAGTAATAGCCTTTATCGCATGCCATCAGCACGGTCGTTTTGCCGTTATCCTCCGGCGCAATCAGCCATTCGTAGCGGGAGGCATCCAATTCGGGCGCGGGTTCAACCAGCGGTCGGAAATCAATAAACGAATCAGGATAACCGCCCAGCTTATAGATGCAGCACACTATCATCACCAGCGTCATGCGGTCTTCGCCAATCAGATCGGCATTGGACGTTAACTGCTGAATCACCACGTGCGCCTGGTTGTAATCCTCTTCCATCAGGCAGATGAGCAGCAGGATTTTCAGCACATTTGGCGTTTCGCTGAGCGTTGAAAGATTGTTGGAGATCAGGAACAGCACCGAGTCGATTTCGTTGACGCGGAACAACAGTTGAATGGAAGCCACCAGATAATTCACGTTATCCGAAAGCTGCATGGCTTCTACCACTTGACTGGTGATCAGCGCGACTGTTTCGGGTGCCAGCGGTCCGTCAGAGCGGCCATCAAATGCACCGTTGGCCAGCGCAATCGCGCTCATCATCAGCTTTAGCGCCCGATCGTTTTCCGTGTCTAAATCAGTTTCCGCATCCCATAATTTCGCGTCGAGCGAGTCAAAATCGGCATTGGCATAGTTCAGGATTTCGACCACCAGATGCGCAGGCAGAGCATCTGCCTCAGGCAAAGAGATCGTACGGGTGAAGACATCCCGATAAAATTGATGCAAAGCTCGGGTACGAGCGTAATTAGTCATATTTTACGTAACCTGTGGTGACACAATTTTTAGCCAATGCTGCAGATGCTGAAAGGTTATCACCAGAGCGGCAACCATAATGGCGGGAACAAAACCTAAATGAAGGGCTTATTTTCGATATTAGAAAGAGACGGGACTGACGTAATTAAGGAAAGAAAGGCAAAAAAAAAGGCTGCTGTTTCCAGCAACCTTTTCTGAATATTCTGCGAAATTAACGCAGCAGGGACAGCATCGCCTGTGGAACCTGGTTTGCCTGGGACAGTACAGAAGTACCAGCCTGCTGCAGGATCTGCGCGCGAGACATGTTAGAAACTTCTGTAGCGTAGTCAGCGTCCTGGATACGGGACTGAGCAGCAGACAGGTTGGTGATAGAGTTGTTCAGGTTGTTGATGGTAGATTCGAAACGGTTCTGAATCGCACCCATGTTTGAACGAGCGGTATCGATTTTACCGATAGCTTCGTCAGCTGCAGAGATAACTGCCTGTGCAGAAGAGTTATCAGCAATTTTGGTGCTCAGAGTGGAGCTCAGAGTACCAGAAGTTGCGTTGATCAGCGCAGTGCTGTCGATAGAGATGGTGTCGTTAGTAGAAACACCAGCACCAACCTGAATGCTCAGCGCGGTAGATACAGAACCGTCCAGCAGGTTTTTACCGTTGAAGTTAGCACCGCCCGCGATACGGTCGATTTCAGACAGACGCTGTGTGATTTCAGTGTTGATTGAATCCAGGTCAGTTGTACCGTTGGTGTCGTTTGCTGCCTGTACAGACAGTTCACGGATACGCTGTAAGTTGGTGTTGATTTCGTTCAGGTTGCCTTCAGCAGTCTGAACCAGGGAGATACCGTCGTTGGCGTTACGTGCTGCCTGAGTCATCCCTTTAATCTGGGAGTTCATACGGTTAGCAATCGCCTGGCCAGCAGCATCGTCTTTAGAGCTGTTGATACGCAGACCAGAAGACAGACGCTCGATAGCGGTGCCCAGGGAAGACTGAGATTTGTTCAGGTTGTTCTGAGTAGTCAGGGACAACAGGTTAGTATTGATAACAGCCATGATTAAATTCCTTCAAATTGGTTTTTAGGGTCGGTGTCTAACACTCACGGCGTCTCTCACCGTCAACAAGGTTATCGACGGGTCTGAAAAAGACTTTAGAAAATATCTAAGGATTTTTTTAATTGGCTGTTTTTAAACGAATTGTTTTTTCATTCATGCTTTCCGCATTCCTTTTAGGCGTTCAAAATCTCGCCTTCGGTGCTTACGTATTGCCCTCTTTATTACAGGTCGATCCTGGCGTTGAAATGTCATGACGAACGTTATACTTATATAAGCATCCGTTTGAGGGGGTAATTCGGCGATTTATTTTTTTGGGCTTACCGTAAACTTTTCCTCTTCATGGCCGATATAAGTCTGAAACTACCATTGACAAGGAACAATGTATGGCGACTATCAGTAACCTCGGCGTCGGTTTGCCTGGGCTGTCAGACCTGTACGATAAGTTACAGGCTGCGGAAGAGACGAAATTAACGGCCATCGCCACGCAGAAAACCAAATACGATGCGCAGATCACCGGTTACGGCAAATTACAAAGCTCCCTGACCACTCTGCAAACCGCTGCGGCTAAGCTGGCTAACACTGATACCTGGAACTCAACGACGGTTACCAGCACCAATACCGCGTTCGCTGCCACTACCTCTACTAATGCTAACGTTGGCGAGTTCACGATCAATGTTGCCAAGATTGCGAAAGGTCAGGTTCTGACGACAGCGCCAGGCACCATTGATAGCAATACCAAACAGCTCGGCGGCACCACTACAGATAACACCCGTACCATTACCATCACCCAGGCTGGCGCTGACAGCAAACCGATGACGGTGAAACTGGCAGACGGTGATACATCTCTGAATGGAATTGCTAAAGCCATTAACGCAGCCAATGGCGGCGTGACGGCAAGCGTCGTCAAAGCCGATAACGGTGATTACCGCTTGATGCTGTCTTCAAAAACCACCGGTACTGATTCGAATATGACGGTATCAGTGACGGGTGATGACACGCTGAACGACGTGATTGGCAGCGCTGCTCTGAACGAGCAGGTTAAATCGCAGAATGCCGTTGTGAACGTTAACGGTATCGACATCATTCGTCAGAGCAATGTTATCAACGACGCGATGCCAGGGGTGACCTTAACCCTGAAAGCGCAAAGCACAGCAGATGAAACGCTGTCAGTCACTCGCTCAACCGACGATAACAAAAAAGCTATTACCGACTGGGTAAGCGCCTACAACGCGTTGCAATCAACGATTGCTTCTCTGACCAAATACTCACCTCCTGCGACGGGCGCTACAGCACAGAACTCCAGCAATGGCGTATTGATGGGTGACAGCACTATCAGGGGAGTACAGTCCGATCTTCGCTCTTTATTGACCAATGTCCAGAGTGGATCGTATGCCATTATGGCGCAGTTGGGCATCACCCAGGATCCGTTAAAAGGCGCTGATGGCGCGGTTGGGAATCTGAAGATTGATGACAAAAAGCTCACCCAGGTGTTAGCGGATAACCCAGCAGGCGTACAGGCATACTTTGTCGGTGACGGCAAAACCACCGGTTTCGCTACCCAGATGAATAGCAAACTCACCACGATGCTCAGCACGTCAGTGGGTAAAGAAGGCGTTATTCAGAACGCGAAAGACGGTATCAACGCCACGCTGAAATCCATTGGTAAGCGTTATGAAGCCATGGAACTCACCATTGATGCCACGATGGCGCGTTACAAAAAACAATTTAGTGATTTAGATGCACTGGTCACCAAATTTAATGGTACCGCAAGCTATCTGACTCAACAGTTCAGTACGAAGTCGTCATAAGAAAGGAACCTTTATGTATAGCAAATCTGGTGTACAGGCCTATCAGAAGGTAGGTGTTGAATCTGCCGTCTTAAGTGCCAGCCCGCACCAGTTGGTTGTCATGCTATTCGACGGTGTCCATAGCGCGCTTGTTCGAGCGCGCCTTTTCCTTGAGCAGGGTGATATCCCTGCTAAAGGAGAAGCGCTATCGAAAGCCATTAATATTATCGACAATGGACTTAAAGCTGGGCTGAACATGGATGTTGGGGGCACGCTTCCCCATAACCTTTCAGCACTTTACGACTATATGGTACGCCGTTTGTTGCACGCTAACCTGCGTAACGACGTTGAGGCTATCGTTGAAGTTGAAGCACTGCTGCTTAATATTTCCGACGCCTGGAAGCAAATCAATCCAGGTTTTCCTCCCACGCAGGATCAATTTTGATGAAAGACTCCAGCTTATCCCTTAAAAAGTGGCATGCACTTTCTGCGCTGAGCAATACCATGCTAAGCCTTGCTCAATCCGGGAAATGGGATGAGCTTATTGAACAGGAGGTTGCCTACGTTTCGCTGGTAGAGAAGATCAGCATTACCCCTTTCCCGCCTGACAGTAAGCATATACAGGAACAGGCAATGGTGATGCTGAACAATGTGCTGCAGAATGAAATGACGCTGAAAACTCTGCTGCAGGAACGGATGGATGAACTGCACGGTTTGATGGCCCAGACCGGCAAGCAGAAAAATGTGAATATTACCTATGGAAGACTTTCCGGTAACGTTTTGTTTCCCGGTGAGATCAATCAGTAATCCACATTAGCGGTTTATGATCCATACTCCAGAGATTCGCCGATAACGGCCTCTGGAGCACGGAAGATGAAAAATCCCACGCTATTACAATGTTTTCACTGGTATTACCCCACCGGCGGTGAATTGTGGCCGGAAGTGACTGCCCTGGCTCCCAATCTTAATGAAATCGGCATCAATATGATTTGGCTGCCCCCCGCTTACAAAGGCGCATCGGGCGGTTATTCAGTTGGCTACGACTCGTACGATTTGTTCGACCTCGGTGAATTTGATCAAAAAGGCTCTATTGCCACTAAGTATGGTGACAAGGCCCAATTGCTTGAAGCCATCGCGGCGTTAAAAAGTAATGACATTGCGGTGCTGCTGGACGTGGTGGTGAACCATAAAATGGGTGCGGACGAAAAAGAGCCCATCCGTGTGCAGCGCGTTAATGAGCAGGACCGGACCCAGATCGACGATGAAGTCATCGAATGCGAAGCCTGGACCCGCTACACCTTCCCTGTCCGCGCCGGTCAATATTCTCAGTTTGTCTGGGATTTCAAATGCTTTAGCGGCATTGATCATATCGAAAACCCGAACGAGGACAGCATCTTTAAAATCGTCAATGATTACACCGGCGAAGGCTGGAACGATCAGGTCGATAATGAGTTGGGGAATTTCGACTATTTGATGGGCGAAAACATTGATTTTCGCAATCATGCCGTGACGGAAGAGATCAAATACTGGGCACGTTGGGTCATGGAACAGACCCAGTGCGACGGTTTTCGACTCGATGCAGTCAAACATATCCCCGCCTGGTTCTATAAAGAGTGGATCGAACACGTCCAGGAAGTCGCACCAAAACCGCTGTTTATCGTGGCAGAATACTGGTCCCACGAAGTCGACAAATTGCAGCAATACATTGAGCAGGTCGAAGGCAAAACCATGCTGTTCGACGCCCCGCTGCAAATGAAATTCCATGAAGCGTCTCGCCAGGGACGTGACTATGACATGAGCCAGATTTTCACCGGTACGCTGGTTGAAGCCGATCCGTTCCACGCAGTGACGCTGGTGGCCAACCATGACACCCAACCCCTTCAGGCGTTAGAGGCCCCGGTCGAATCCTGGTTCAAACCCCTCGCCTACGCATTAATCCTGCTGCGCGAAAACGGCGTACCCAGCGTGTTTTACCCCGATCTCTTTGGCGCGAGCTATGAAGACACGGGCGGCGACGGCGAAACTTACCCTATCGAAATGCCGATTATCGAACAGCTGCACGAGCTGATCCTCGCCCGTCAACGCTTTGCCCATGGGGTGCAAACGCTCTATTTTGATCATCCAAACTGTATTGCGTTCAGCCGCAGCGGCACGGATGAAGAGCCTGGCTGTGTGGTGGTGTTGTCTAACGGTGACGAGGGCGAAAAAGTGATCTGTCTGGGCGAGAATTACGGCAACAAGAGCTGGCGTGATTTCCTCGGCAACCGTGAAGAGACGGTAACTACCGCCGCAGATGGCGAAGGCACGTTCACCTGTAACGGCGGCAGCGTGAGTATCTGGGTGATGGAGGATGTGCTGTAAGGGATAAGATTTTGTTTGCCGGGTAAGGCAGCGTTGCCACCCGGCACACACGTTATGGCAAGGTACTTTCGAGAGGATTTTTAGTCAGGTATTGCGCGCATTCTACCGTTGGACGGTCAACGCGTTGCAATTCCATACCATCATATTCCAGGGTATTGCCTTCACGTTCCAGATGATAAATATCCAGTTTGCGCGTGACGTTATAGAAATCATCTGAGCGCAGCATGATTTTACCTGGCACAGCTACCACTCGCTGCCACTGACGACAATCCAGCGTGTCGCCCTCTTCCGTCACCACAAGCGTTGCAATCGCCTGCGGACTCACCAATTTGCTTTGCGGCCCTGTCGACTGCCAGTAGCCCGCCAGATGTGCAGGGACCGGATGTTTAATCACTTCCTGATAATTATCGACCTGCACACAACCGGTCAACGCCAGCAGCGCGCCGACCATCACTATTTTTTTCATCATCTTTCCTGCCTGCGAAGAAAAAAATATTGTGGCATTAAAGCGTTAAAGCTGCCAGCGCAAGATTCTGAATGCGTAGCAGGGACTACACCTGCATCGACATCATATGACCGTGCATTTTTCATAATCGACAATAATCGCCCAAGAGCGCACCACATAACAGGCTGTTAGCATCGACCAAAACATCAGTCGTCTAAATTCGAGTTAGAACGAGTGATGCTTTATGCCCCATATATGCCCCATCACATCACCGGGCAGTCATCGAACTCACCAGACTGCGCATCGTTGATGATGTACGTTATCACCCCGAATACCGGACGCGACGTATCTGCACCGGTATCTTCCGGTATCTCCTCTCGCTTGCCGTTCTCCAGGTTGACCAAATGCGGCCTTGGGTGCGATCGGTATCGCTTCACTCTGAATTCCCCATCCATGCAACAAACCAGCAATGACCCATCGCACACAGTCAGTGAGCAGTCGATAACCAGCAGCGCACCTTTAATGATTCCCTCCCGATAGTGCGTGTTACCTGCTCTCATGTAGTACGTTGCGGCTGGATGCCTTATGAACTTCGCATCAAGCGAAATCCTTTCCTCTACATAGTCTGCTGCCGGTGACGGGAATCCCATGATGACCTCCGATTAGTTACTGTATGCATATACAGTATTATCAATTGAGGGTTCAGATCAAGGGCGCTACATCGTATGATGTGGTAAAAATCGGAGAGGTGTTGATGTTACGAACAATTTTTTTAGCCGGTGCGCTGGTCGCGTTTTCATCGGCTGCTGCTGAGAACCAGGTGTCTACCAAGGAAGCTAACCCTTTCAAACAGACGATGTGGTACTTCACTGAGATGCATCTGAACCAGGCTGGTCCAGATGACATCCTGTTCTTCGGTGATTCACTGGTGCAGGGAATGAACATGGACGGTCTCAAGTTTAAAGCCGTCAACATGGGGATCGGCGGCTACACGCTGGCCGAAATCACGAACTGAATGAAGGCCGTTCGCGTGCAGGATTACAGGGCGATTATCGTTGAGGGTGGGGTTAACGATGTCCTAATTGGTAGAACTGATGAGCAAGTTAAAGCTGGATATGATACTTTGTTTGCTGAAGCGAGCAGGTCAAAACGATTCTACTTTTCGCAGATGCTTCCTGCCCTTGCGACTAGTCACGATAAAGAAAACAGTCTCATTGAAGAACTAAATAAATACACATCATCCCTATGTAAAAAAACGAAGCAATGTCGTTTGATTACGTCACCATCTGTAATGTGGAAAAATAACAGCAGTAGCTACTACTTCCCAGATGGTGTGCACCTAAGGAAAGAAGCATATCAGGCGTGGGCCGATAGCATTAACTTTATAGTTAAATAAAAAACAACCCCCATAGTGGGGTGTGATCTAAACTTGATGCTCTACTTAATGAGTGGCATTAAATAAATTAAAAATCAGATATTGGTGTAATTACGGAAATGAATATAAAATATAGACCCGACATTGATGGATTAAGGGCAGTTGCCGTTTTGCTAGTGGTGATTTATCACGCATTCCCAGAGGCATTGCCTGGTGGCTTCATTGGAGTTGATATCTTCTTTGTAATTTCAGGTTATCTAATAACATCAATTCTTAAAAAGGAAATGGAGAATGGTTCATACTCCATAAAGGAGTTCTATCGCCGTAGGGTAGACAGAATATTTCCAGCATTGACCATTGTCATGATCTCTTGCCTTATTTTTGGTTGGTATACTCTTTTTGCTGATGAATTTATGCAGGTTGGTAAGCAAATAGCGGGAGGGGCTGGATTCATTGCAAACATTGTTTTGTATAGCGAGACTGGTTACTTTAATGCAACGTCAGCAACGAAGCCATTGCTACACCTTTGGTCTCTGGGGGTTGAGGAGCAGTATTACTTAATATTCCCGATAGTTCTTTATATTTTATTTAGAAGAAAAATCAGCGTATCTATATCAATACTGGCGTTAGCGCTGGCTTCATTCATCATTAATGTTATTCAAGTTGGTAATAATGTAGAGGCCGCGTTTTACCTTCCTCAGTATAGATTCTGGGAGTTGCTTACTGGATCTATGATAGCTCTCCTGCCTTCAACATCTAAATTACTAAATATCAATAGCCGTTTATCATTTACTATTTCGTGTGCATCATTGCTAGCCTTGCTTTTCACATCATTAAAAATTGACAGCAGTGTGTTGTTCCCTGGGTGGTATGCACTCATACCAGTAATTGCTACATCTTTATTGATTATAACGTCATTGAGATCAAGACCTGTTAACTACTTGTTATCATCAAGTCCTCTGGTTGCTTTAGGCTTAGTAAGCTATCCTCTTTATCTTTGGCACTGGCCTTTACTGTCATTCGCATACATTATAAACGGAGACACGCCTGCCGAGTATGTAAGAATTCTCCTTGTTATTGCATCAGTTATTTTAGCGGTACTAACATATGTATGTGTAGAGAAGCCACTGAAAAAGATAAAATCTTGGCGGGCAAAAACAATACCGATGCTTATCGTAATGTCAGTGATCGGATTGTCTGGTCTTTATATTTTCGCCAATAACGGAATAAACGACCGTGCAAATATAAAATTAAGTAATGCTATAAGTTCTCAACTGAATGGTGCTCTTTGGCAATACACAAACAATGCGAAATGCTTAAATAGATTCGACTTCCCAGAAGTTAAGTCTATGCCATGGTGGTTTTGCATGTTAAAACGAGATGAGTCACCTAGGATTGTTCTAGTTGGTAATAGTTTTGCTAACCACCTTTATCCTGCATTTGCTAAAAATGAAAAACTAAAAGATGTAAATGTATTATCAATAGGCATGAATAACGTTGTTGAAGGAATAATTAATAACAACAATGAACTTAAGGTCTCACAATTTAATTATATAAACAATATCATCAAAGATGATAGAAATATTGAGTATGTCATTATTGGTGGTATTACTGACAATGCGGACATAAGCTACATAAAGGCCCTATCAGAGAGGGTTGCAATATTTACAAATAGCGGCAAGAAGGTCATTTTATTCTACCCTCACGTCATGCTTACATCTAACATAAAGGCTTGTTTCGCGCGCCCGTTGAAGGCTCCTGAGTCAGACTGCGTTACCGATACAAAAGAAGTAACCTCTATACGTAATAACTTTAAAAGGGTTGAGAATTACATCTCAAAGAATAATACAAATGTTATGTTCTTTGACCCGAATGTTACTTTTTGCTCGAAAGAAAGCTGCTCTTCAGTAATTGATGGGATGCCTGTGTATAGGGATCAGTACAAGCACTTATCAGAGTATGCCAGTGTGAAAGTTGGAGAGAGGTTTGCCGGTTGGGCTAAGGTGCACGCTCCTGATTTAGTCAATTAATTAATAAGGGCCCTTTCGGGCCCTTTTAGTTTCTAGTTATCCTACAACTGTTGACGTCCCACACTGGAAAAATATTCCATTAATTAATCTGAACTCATAAATGGCCCTTCTGCCGGTCTGGGTTGTTATATCTGCGTTCCCAGAGGAAAGCCTAAAGTCAGAGCTAAACGCGACTGAGATGGGGTTCCCTGCGACACCAGATGAAACAACTGAAACTGCGAGATTTGATCCATTTATCCAGTTGGCGATACTTGACACTGCCACGGTTAGAGCGCATCCAGCAGGGACATTTACGTTTACTAATCCACTTGCAGTCACGGTCGTCCCTATGGTGCACGTAAACGAAGCGCCTGATGCTGAGATATTTACTTGCTTGCTGGAAAGAACATCTCCGGATGCGGTTACAGGGTATCCACCCGTATCTGTCGCTGCTCCAATATTTGTATATACATTGGAAATTCCCTGCACTAATGTCTGCAAACCAGCGTCAGTTGATACGCTTCTATAAATGTCAAATGAACCAAACAACCCAACGTTTGCGTTGGATGTGGGTCTTGAGCTTCCATTGTATGAGTTGCCGCATATTTTATGTCTTGATACATATTGTTGCGTAGGGGTTCTGTAGAATGTAGCATTTGCAATATCCCCTTCAATCAGGTTGTTCTCGTAGACCAAGTTTCTACCGCCGTGAGACCTAATCACGTGAAGGGTGGTGGTTAATATCTGGCTTCTTATTCTATTGATGTATACATCACTGTTTATTTCGTTTTGAAATATAACAGGAATTCCCTCAGTGTATCCACCAAAGAAGCTAACGATACCACTTCTCGTCCTGAATCCAATCCCAATATAACTATTAACTCCTGATGCCCATCCAGCATCTACAGGGTAATCAGAAGGCATTGAGTAATATGTTCGGGAATTATTAATATACTCAGCCATGACGCCATAGATATTTACTCCTGCACACTCAATAAGAGTCGCCCCCTGGTAAAGGCCCTCAAGCTCCAACCCGTTAAAGTTAATGCTATTTACTCTATTGAGAAGAATCCCTACTGCGCAATCCCATATTTTTAAATTGTTGGTGTTAACGATAAAGCACCATACCATTTTTAGGCCATAACCACGCCAACAACCTGCAATGGTTACATTATCGATCACGATGTCGCGCTTGGCTCTAGTTTCGTCACCCAGAACAGAATCATCATTGATTTTTATTCCGCCTAAACAACCACCAGTAGTGTTACCTCTAAATCCAAAATCTTTCAGGTATATTGCGTCTGGATTAAAGCTACCGTTAGTTCTTAACCACGGCTCATAGTAGATAAGCGCCAAGCCAGACAACCGCAAGATTCTCTCGCTGACTCGCAAGCCGAAATCACGCATAGAAAGCGCTGTGAACCCGATTGATTTATCAGGTCTGGCTGAGTATCGGCAGGAGATGGAAAGACGCGCAGAAGCTGTTGAGCGCAAAAATCACCGCACCTGGTACAAGGACAGCAACCCGTTCGGCAACAAAATCCATGCGGTACAGAAATCACGCGGTAAATCTAACCCGCTGATTTAATCATTTGGTTTGAGTTGTGTTTGAATAGCCAGCTCATTTTAGGTTGAGCTGGCTAATGTATGAATATGCGAGGGCATATTCGTTAGGAAACGAATTTCTTGAATGCCTCAGTTCTTCTGTTCTTCAAGAACTCTTTGAGATCATCTTTTGATAGTAACTCTTCAAATTCCTTTTCCTTATCAATTAACTGAACCAAAAAATCTTCAGCCTTCAACGCAGAGCCATTGGCTTGCATGAAAGCTAGGGCGACTTCTTTTGAGGTGAACTTTGACATGAAAACTTCCCTAGTTTGATGTTGGTTTTCTGAGTCTACCCATTTCAATTTCTTCTGAGAAGTGGTTGGGAGGTTTGTAGTGCTTAAAAACCATGCAAAAAAATTAATACAGGCTGCCAAATAGGCGGCCTTTTTATTAGCTCACGAGACAAGAGGGTAAGGCGATGGAATGGGTTAAGTGCAGCGAAAGACTACCACTGCAGCAAAGGTTACTTCTTCTTTTTGTTGATGGTGATTATGAGTTTGGTCAGTTGCGTGATGATGATTTCTGGATTTTCACCAACGGACAGTTCAAGAAACGCTACGTAT
This sequence comes from Lelliottia sp. GFLA7, assembly GCF_056490165.1. Lineage (NCBI taxonomy): Bacteria > Pseudomonadati > Pseudomonadota > Gammaproteobacteria > Enterobacterales > Enterobacteriaceae > Lelliottia > Lelliottia sp. GFLA7. The sequence goes on from NZ_JBWLAQ010000002.1 coordinate 418,378, forward strand.
TTTGCGAAGTTACACATTGGGCAATGCTCAATCACCCTGAATAACCCGCTCCGGCGGGTTTTTTATTGCTGATACCAAAGCATCTTCACGAGGGTGCTCCGTTATCAGGGCGGCTATCCACCGCTTAAATGTCTGCATATGCAGAGGTCTTTAGTTCAGCGGCGCGGCTTAAGCGCGGAGATGATTATGAGCAATAAAGAATACGAACAGGCGTTTCCAACTCGCGATGATAACTACGACTCAAAATACTCTGGCCCGGGCATGACGCTGCGCGACTACTTCGCAGCTAAGGCTATGCAGGCAATTATAAGTAACTCGTCAATTATTGATGGCGATTCTGAAGGGGCGATCAGTTTTGCATCAAACGCAGCGTACCATTTTGCAGATGCAATGCTCCGTGTTCGGGAGGACTCATGACAACCACAGTCACCCACAACAACAAGCAGTACACAGTGAGCCGATTAGCAAACGGTCATTCATGGCAACTGGTAGAAGTCGGCAACGTTCGTCACAAGCTCACGATGAACCGTGACCAGATGATTAAGAATGGCTTCGGTCACATCGTCAGCCAGAGCATCGTCGACTCGCACAAGCTCCGCGCATCACTGAGCAAGAAAGCCATTGCTCGCTATCTGGAAGACTCGGTAATGCTGCAACAGGCAATTGAGGCTCAGCGCAATGCGCTTGGAGTCAGGGTAAATCGTAACTCGTTTGAAGTGAGGGTGTGATGGAAGAATTCAAAGGAACAAAAGAAGATTTAGGCGTTTGGAAATATGGAAACGATCTGATTATTACCACTCCTGCTGGAGGTCATATCTGCCGGACATCCTTACCAGAACACTCCGACCGCTGGCATGAATATGTTTACGCAAATGCGTTCATGCTTTCGGCTGCACCACAGATGCTGGAAGCCTTGCAAGCGGTAATTTCTGTAGCCGACAGAGACACAGACGAGTTTGCAAAAGCTCGTGCGGCGGTAGCCAAAGCCCTCGGCGGCGACTCAATTAACATCCCGCGATAACCCCTCCCCCCATTCATCACTCCCTGTCCGGCTATCGCAGACGGGAAGCGCACAACCAAAATTCAGGAGTTCAGAAATGAACGCATATCGAGCTTATGACCGCATCGAGGACGGACGCTGGGTGCAGCAGCAGATTGCCGATGAGAAAGATAAGTGGATTGACGATCGGGCAAAGGAGTTAATCGAGATGTTCCCGAAAGAACCAGGCATGAACCGTTCGCTATTCCTGCCAGATGAAGCCTGCTATGCGCTCCAAAGTGAAGAGGCTCAAGAGGCTTACAACACTTTCATTTCCACATGCGCTTACGCACGGGCCGAGAAGGAATGGGAGCGTGTAGCGCCCTGCCCGTTTTAATTTCAGGGGATTAGCATGAGCAACATCGTTGAATTCGTAAAACAGCAGGAGCCGCTATTCTGCAAAGCCCTGACTGACCAGTCGGTGACATGGGCTAAGGAAAGCCAGTTCGCCATGCAGATTTTTCAGGGCAATGACTATCTGGCGAAGCTTGCATTCCAGAATCAGACAAGCGCACAGAACGCCATTATCAACGTGGCGGCGATAGGGATATCGCTAAACCCTGCGCAGAAACTTGCCTACCTGGTGCCGCGTAAAGGCGCTATCTGTCTTGATATTAGCTACATGGGCCTGATGCATATAGCCCAGCAATCAGGCGCTATCAAGTGGTGCCAGTCAGCCATTGTCCGCAAGAATGACCAGTTCCGCCGTGAGGGCCTGGATAAGCCGCCAGTTCACATCTACAACGACTTTGACACCGAGGAGCAGCGCGGAGATAACCCAAGAGAAGCTTGTCGAGATCACCGGCTTACGACCTGGCACTATCGATGCGGCGCGCAAGAAATCATGGATGGTTGGCCGCGAATATCTTCATGTCGCACCTGACGGAAACCCCAAAGAAAACAGCGAGTGCATGTACAACCGAAAAGCTGTCGATCAGTGGGTTGAGAGCATGTCAAAGAAACAGCCGGGTGCGCGCCAATGAAGAACCGTTTATGCTTATCCGGCTCTTGGGCGTCAGGAGGGAGTAATGGCTAAGTCAGCATACCCAACAGGCGTAGAGAATCATGGCGGAAATCTTCGCATATGGTTCATTTATAAAGGGGCCAGGGTTAGGGAAAACCTTGGCGTGCCGGACACACCAAAAAACAGGAAAATGGCTGGAGAGCTTCGCGCCGCAGTTTGTTTTGCGATTAAGACAGGAAGCTTCAACTACCCTGCTCAGTTCCCCGACTCCCCTAACCTGAAGAAATTCGGCGTAGAGAGTAAGGAAATAACAGTCATGGAGCTTGGCAGGAAATGGCTTGAGTTAAAACGAATGGAGATCAGCACTAACGCAATGGGTCGCTATACATCCATTGTCAGAAACATGGTGCCGAGAATTGGCGGGGACAGGTTTGCTTCATCTGTAACTAATGAAGACCTGCTTTTCATCAGGAAGGATTTACTGACTGGGTATCAGATTTTAAAGGTTGGGCACCGGACACCAGTGAAAGGCAGATCCGTTCCTACCGTGAACAATTACATGAACATCATGGCAGGCATGTTCCAGTTCGCTGCAGATAGTGGGTATATAAAGTCCAATCCGTTCTCTGGTATCTCAGCACTGAAGAAGTCGAAGGTTGACCCTGACCCGTTAACGCGTGATGAGTTCATGAGGCTGATAGATGGTTGCCACCATCAGCAGCAGAAAAACATGTGGTCTCTGGCTGTGTATACCGGCGTCCGGCATGGTGAGCTTGTTTCGCTTGCGTGGGAAGATATAGACCTGAAGGCCGGAACGATGATGATCCGTCGTAACCACACTTTAACGAAGGAGTTCACCCTTCCAAAAACTGAGGCCGGTACGAACAGGGTTATCAATCTTATCCAGCCAGCGATCGACGTGTTGCGTAACCAGGCGGAAATGACAAGGCTAGGGAAGCAATATGCGGTTGAGGTAAAGCTCAGGGAGTTTGGCAGAACTGAAATGCATCCATGCACTTTCGTGTTCAACCCACAAATAGCGACACGTAATAGCCTGGCAGGGCATCATTACGCAGTGGGGTCGATTAACCAGAGCTGGGAAACGGCAATGCGCCGCGCCGGGATTCGTTACCGCAAAGCATATCAGTCCAGGCACACTTACGCATGCTGGTCATTAACAGCTGGTGCAAACCCTAACTTCATAGCGAAGCAAATGGGTCACTCAGATGCTCAGATGGTTTACCGCGTTTACGGATCATGGATGGCCGAAAACAATCAGGACCAGGTGATCATCCTGAACCAGAAATTATCCGAGTTTGCCCCACCCATGCCCCACGCAGTGGGATCGAGTTACAGTAAGTGATGTTTATCAGTAGGTTATATCCCCTACACCTGCATCGACATCATTTCCTGATAAGCCGTAACCAGCTTATTTCGTACCTGGATGCCCATCTGTAAAGAGACAGACGATTTTTGCAAATCGGTCATTACGTCGTTCAAAGCCACGCCAGGTTCGCCGAGAGTGAACTTCTCCGCCTGCGTGCGCGCAGCGTTTTGCGTATCGCTGATGCGATCGAGAGCGGCGTGCAGCTGTCCTGCAAAGCTGATTTCCGGCTGTGTGTCGGCCACGCTAGTATTACGGGCCGTCATCGCCGTTGCCTGCAACTGACTGATCACCCCTTCAATGCCCTGTATTGCCATGACTCTCCCCTGGATGGTTTTTTATCAGCGGCAAGACTAGCACCTTGTCAATAAGATAATGGCGCTAAATAGCGTTAAAAAAACGGGTTATTTGACGCATAGAAAATCTCAATTCATCAAATAATGGCGGGGCCATAAATATGGGCCTTTTGTCGTGTTTGCCGACCCGGGAGTCATTTTGTTTCTTTACACAAATAACGTAATCCACATTGAGCCGCGAGGTGCGCTATGACTGCAACAGCAGCAACTGCATCGCAAAATAAATCGCTCGAGTGGATGAACCGCCTGCGTGCGAACCCTAAAATCCCATTGATCGTGGCTGGCGCCGCGGCTATTGCGATTCTCGTTGCGATGGTCCTGTGGGCGAAAAGCCCCGACTACCGCACCTTGTATAGCAACGTGTCCGATCAGGATGGCGGGGCTATCGTCACGCAGTTGACCCAATTGAATATTCCTTATCGTTTCGCTGATAACGGCGGAGCGATTGAAGTCCCTGCAGATAAAGTTCACGAACTGCGTCTACGTCTAGCCCAGCAAGGCTTGCCGAAAGGCGGTGCGGTCGGGTTTGAACTGCTGGATCAGGAAAAATTCGGTATCAGCCAGTTTAGCGAGCAGATCAACTACCAGCGTGCGCTGGAAGGTGAACTGGCGCGCACCATTGAAACGCTGGGTCCGGTTAAAACCGCTCGCGTGCATTTGGCTATGCCAAAACCGTCTCTCTTCGTGCGCGAGCAGAAGAATCCATCCGCATCGGTGACCGTCACTCTAGAACCGGGCCGTGCGTTGGATGAAGGACAAATCAGCGCGGTGACCCATCTGGTCTCCAGCGCCGTTGCCGGTTTACCAACAGGCAACGTGACCGTCGTCGACCAGAGCGGTCATCTGCTGACGCAATCCAACACCAGCAGCCGCGACCTCAACGACGCACAGCTGAAATACGCTAACGATGTCGAAGGCCGCATTCAGCGCCGCATCGAAGCAATCCTTGGCCCTATCGTGGGCAGCAGCAACATTCATGCGCAGGTTACCGCGCAAATCAACTTTGACAATAAAGAGCAGACGGAAGAACAGTACAGCCCGAACGGAGATGCCGCTCAGGCCGTGATGCGTTCACGTCAGTTGAACACCACTGAACAGATTGGCGGCCAAAATCCTGGCGGCGTGCCGGGCGCACTCTCTAATCAGCCTGCTCCGGCCAACAGTGCACCCATTTCAACGCCACCTGCTAACCAGCAGAATGGGCAACAAAACGGTCAGCAGAATAATCAGCAACAGCAGACCACGTCGACGGCAGCCAGCTCCGGTCCGCGCAATAGCAGCCGTAACGAAACGACCAACTACGAAGTTGACCGTACGATTCGTCACACCAAGATGAACGTCGGCGATGTCCAGCGCCTGTCGGTGGCTGTAGTGGTGAACTATAAAACGCTGCCGGACGGTAAGCCTCTGCCGCTGACCACCGATCAGATGAAACAAATTGAAGACCTGACCCGCGAAGCGATGGGCTTTACCGAAAAACGCGGTGACTCGCTTAACGTCGTGAACTCGCCGTTCACTGCGACTGACGAAACTGGTGGTGAACTGCCGTTCTGGCAACAACAGTCGTTTATCGAACAGATGCTGTCTGCTGGTCGCTGGCTGCTGGTTCTGATTGTGGCGTGGCTGCTGTGGCGTAAAGCGATTCGTCCACAGCTCACCCGTCGCGCGGAGGAAGCCAAAGCCGCGCAAGAAATGATGAGTGCACGTCAGGATATAGAAGAAGCCGTGGAAGTTCGTCTGAGCAAAGACGAACAGACACAGCAACGCCGTGTGAATCAGCGCCTGGGTGCTGAGGTGATGAGCCAACGCATTCGCGAAATGTCAGACAACGATCCGCGCGTCGTCGCGCTGGTCATCCGCCAGTGGATGAGTAACGACCATGAGTAATTCAACGCTTTCAGGTACGGATAAAAGCGTCATCCTGCTGATGACCATCGGTGAAGATCGTGCGGCAGAGGTGTTCAAACACCTCTCCGACCGCGAAGTCCAGACGCTGAGCCAGGCGATGGCTAACGTGCGTCAGATTTCAAACTCACAGTTGACCGACGTGCTGGCCGAGTTTGAGCGTGAAGCTGAACAGTTTGCTGCACTTAACGTCAACGCCAACGAATACCTGCGTACGGTTCTGGTGAAAGCCCTGGGCGAAGAGCGTGCCTCCAGCCTGCTGGAAGACATTCTCGAAACGCGCGATACCGCCAGCGGCATCGAAACGCTCAACTTTATGGAACCGCAGAGTGCCGCCGACCTTATTCGCGACGAGCACCCGCAGATCATCGCCACCATCCTGGTGCACCTCAAACGTGCGCAGGCGGCCGATATTCTGGCGCTGTTCGACGAACGTCTGCGTCACGATGTCATGCTGCGTATCGCCACCTTCGGCGGTGTCCAGCCAGCGGCGCTGGCGGAATTGACCGAAGTGCTCAACAGCCTGCTCGATGGTCAGAACCTCAAACGCAGCAAAATGGGCGGCGTGAGAACGGCAGCAGAAATTATCAACCTGATGAAAACGCAGCAGGAAGAAGCGGTTATGTCCGCAGTGCGCGAATTCGACGGCGAGCTGGCACAGAAAATTATCGACGAGATGTTCCTGTTCGAAAATCTGGTCGAAGTCGACGATCGCAGCGTCCAGCGCCTGCTTCAGGAAGTGGACTCCGAATCTCTGCTTATCGCGCTCAAAGGTGCCGAGCAGCCGTTGCGCGAGAAGTTCCTGCGCAACATGTCTCAACGTGCGGCGGATATCCTGCGCGACGACCTTGCCAACCGTGGCCCGGTTCGTCTGTCTCAGGTGGAAAACGAACAGAAAGCAATCCTGCTTATTGTTCGTCGTCTGGCAGAGACCGGCGAGATGGTGATTGGCGGCGGAGACGATGCATATGTCTAATGAGCTGCCGTGGAAGCGCTGGACGCCAGACGACCTTGCGCCTCCTCTTACAGAATTCATGCCTGCGATGGTCGCCCTGAGCGACGAAGACAGTGACGCGGAAGAACAACCGGAGCTGACGGAAGAAGAGCAGCGCGTTCAGATGCTGGCACAGCTGCAAATGCAAGCGCATGAGCAGGGCTACACCTCAGGTATGAATGAAGGCCGCCAGCTAGGACAAGAGCAAGGTTATCAGGAAGGATTGGCAAAAGGCCTTGAACAAGGCCTGGAGCAGTCGCGTCAGCAGCAAGCGCCAATCCACGCCCGCATGCAGCAATTAGTCAGTGAATTTCAAAATACCCTCGATGCGCTGGATAGCGTGATTGCCTCGCGTCTGATGCAAATGGCGCTCGAAGCAGCGCGTCAGGTGATTGGCCATACGCCTCCGGTGGACAATTCATCGCTGATCAAACAGATTCAGGGATTACTCCAGCAGGAGCCGTTATTCAGCGGGAAACCTCAGCTGCGCGTGCATCCCGATGATTTACAGCGCGTCGAAGAGATGCTTGGCGCCACGCTTAGCCTGCACGGCTGGCGTCTGCGCGGCGATCCGGCGTTACATCATGGCGGCTGCAAAGTCTCCGCCGATGAAGGCGATCTGGATGCGAGCGTGGCAACGCGCTGGCAGGAACTGTGCCGTCTGGCCGCTCCGGGAGTGATCTGATGACAGCCCGACTCACGCGTTGGTTAAACACGCTCGATAACTTCGAAGCGAAAATGGCGCAACTGCCTTCCGTGCGTCGTTATGGTCGTCTGACCCGCGCAACCGGTCTGGTACTGGAAGCCACCGGTTTACAGCTCCCGCTCGGTGCAACCTGCGTCATTGAACGCCAGGATGGTAACGACACGCAAGAAGTCGAAAGCGAAGTCGTGGGCTTTAACGGCCAACGTCTGTTTTTGATGCCGCTGGAAGAAGTCGAAGGCATTTTGCCCGGTGCGCGCGTGTACGCCAAAAATAATTCCGGCGACGGACTGCACAGTGGCAAGCAATTGCCGCTCGGTCCGGCGCTGTTAGGTCGTGTACTGGATGGCGCAGGCAAACCGCTTGATGGCCTGCCCTCCCCTGATACCACCGAAACCGGCGCGCTGATCACTCAGCCAGTTAACCCGCTGCAACGTACGGCGATCGAACATGTGCTTGATACCGGCGTGCGTCCGATTAACGCCCTGCTGACGGTCGGTCGTGGTCAGCGTATGGGTCTGTTTGCCGGTTCAGGTGTCGGTAAATCCGTCCTGCTCGGCATGATGGCGCGTTACACGCAGGCGGATGTGATCGTCGTGGGCCTGATTGGCGAGCGTGGTCGTGAAGTTAAAGACTTTATCGAGAACATTCTCGGTGCAGAAGGCCGCGCGCGTTCCGTAGTGATCGCCGCGCCAGCGGACGTTTCTCCACTGCTGCGTATGCAGGGTGCGGCTTACGCCACGCGCATTGCAGAAGATTTCCGCGACCGCGGTCAACACGTGCTGTTGATTATGGATTCCCTGACGCGTTATGCGATGGCTCAGCGTGAAATCGCGCTTGCCATCGGTGAACCGCCGGCGACCAAAGGCTATCCGCCATCAGTGTTTGCCAAACTTCCGGCGCTGGTTGAGCGTGCGGGGAACGGGATTACCGGTGGTGGTTCCGTGACCGCGTTTTATACGGTGCTGACCGAAGGCGATGACCAGCAGGACCCCATTGCTGACTCCGCGCGAGCGATTCTTGATGGCCACATTGTGCTGTCGCGTCGTCTGGCGGAAGCCGGTCACTATCCGGCGATTGATATCGAAGCGTCCATCAGCCGTGCCATGACCACGCTTATCACGGAAAAGCACTACGCCCGCGTGCGTAACTTTAAACAACTTCTTTCAAGTTTCCAGCGTAACCGCGACCTGGTGAGCGTGGGCGCGTATGCCAAAGGCAGCGATCCGATGCTCGACAAGGCCATTGCCGTTTGGCCGCAGCTGGAAGCTTTCTTGCAACAAGGTATTTTTGAACGTGCCGACTGGGAAGACTCAACGCAAGCGTTAGAGCTTATTTTCCCGCAGGTGTAATAAAGGTGGAGGGCGGAGATTATGGCGGAACATGGCGCATTAGCTACGCTGAAAGATCTGGCTGAAAAAGAAGTAGATGATGCCGCATTACAACTTGGTGCGATGCGGCGCGGCTGTCAGCAGGCCGAAGAACAGTTATCGATGCTGATCGATTATCAGCATGAATACCGTACCAACCTGAATACCGATATGACACAGGGCATTGGCAGCCAGCGCTGGATTAACTATCAACAGTTTATTCAGACGCTGGAAAAAGCGATTGAACAGCATCGCCAACAGCTGACGCAGTGGAACCAAAAAGTGGATAAGGCGCTCGATTTCTGGCGTGAGAAGAAGCAGCGACTCCAGGCCTGGACAACGTTACAGGACCGACAGAGCGCAGCAACACTGCTTGCCGAGAACCGCCTTGATCAGAAAAAAATGGATGAGTTTGCCCAGCGCGCATCAATGAGGAAATCTGAATGATCACACTGCAACAACTGCTGATGACCGACAGCGACCTGTCCGGCGGTACGCAGACGGGTAAAGGCGCGGATGGCGCGCAAGATTTTCTCTCCCTGCTGGCAGGTGCATTAACCGACGCCACAGGCCAGGGAAAAGACGCCCCGTTGACGTTGGCCGATCTTAAAGCGGCTGGCGGCAAACTGTCGAAAGCGGCCTTATTACAGGACGGCGATAGCGCCATCCCGAGCAAACTCGCCTCTTTGCTGGCGCGTCAGGATCTGTTCAAAGCCGACGATGCGGCACAAGCGGCCACTGCCGAAACCACAATCCAAAGCCTGGTCTCCGGGCTGTTGCCTGCGACGCACAGCGATGCGTTGAAAACGCTCGTGGCTGACGCACAAAAAGAAGACAGCAAAAGCGATCTGAGCGAAGAAGATCTGGCCGGGTTAAGCGCATTAATGGCGATGCTCCCGCATCAGCAAACCGCGACGGCTCGGGCTACACCTGCTAACGAAGTGAACGCGGTGACCACGCAGGCGGCACTCTCTCAGCCGGGTGTTGGCCGTCAGGCTGCACTGAATGATGATGCGTCTACCCTTGGCAAAACCAAAGCACAAACCACTGATGTGGACAGCAAGCTGTCCGCCAGCGCGCAATTAACGCCAGTTGCCACAGCCGCGGCGGAAAAGCATGAAGCCGCGAGTGCGTTCTCGTCCGCGTCACCTTCTGCTTCTCTCGCACCGATCATGACAAACGGCACAACCCCACCGGCACCCACTAACGTCGCATCCGCGCCATTACTGAGCCAGCCACTGGGCACGCAAGAGTGGCAACAGGCAGTCAGCCAACATATCACACTGTTTACTAAACAAGGCCAGCAGAGCGCTGAGTTGCGTTTGCATCCTGAAAATTTGGGTCAAGTTCAAATCTCAATTAAAATGGATGATAACCAGGCTCAGTTGCAGATGATTTCTGCGAATGGTCATGTGCGTTCGGCACTGGAAGCGGCGCTCCCGATGCTGCGCACGCAGCTTGCTGAAAACGGCATTCAGTTATCACAAAGTACTATCAGCAGTGACAGCTCTGCGAACCAGCAGCAGTCGTCTTTCCAGCAGCAACAGCATGCTTCTCGTTCCGGCCAACAGGGCGAAATGAACGATGAAAATGATGAATTGCTGATCACGCCTGCTGCATTACAGTCTGCAGCGCGCGGAAATGGCGCGGTAGACATCTTTGCCTAAACGCCAGAGGTAACGTGATTATCTTCGTTTGTTCCACGCTTTGACAAAAGCAGAACACGGGATAATCACTCTATTAGCTGTACCGAAACAGGAAGCACGTAACCGATGACTGACTCCGCAATCACCAAAAAAGGCAAGCGTTCCATTTGGATCCCGCTGCTGGTGTTGATTACGCTCGCCGCATGCGCCACTGCTGGCTATAGTTACTGGCGGTCGCAGCAAGCGCCGTCAGCCACTGCTAAAGCAGAACCCCCACCGCCTCCGGCCCCGGTCTTTTTCCCAATGGATACGTTTACCGTTAACCTCGGTGACGCGGATCGCGTGCTTTATATCGGCATTACATTGCGTTTGAAAGACGAGGCCACGCGCACACGTCTGAGTGACTATTTACCCGAAGTCCGTAGCCGCCTGTTGCTGCTGTTCTCTCGTCAGGACGCCACTGGGCTGTCAACTGATGACGGTAAGCAGAAGCTGGTCGAGGCCATCAAGCAAACGCTGGCACCACCACTGGTAACCGGTCAACCTAAGCAGGAAGTCACTGACGTTCTGTACACAGCTTTCATCCTGCGGTAGAGACATGGGCGATAGTATTCTTTCTCAAGCGGAAATCGATGCGCTGCTTAACGGCGACAGCGAGAAGAACGATGATCCAAAACCGGGTCTGGGCGGCGAGCCAGAAATTCGTCCCTACGATCCCAATACCCAGCGTCGCGTGGTGCGCGAGCGCCTTCAGGCGCTGGAGATCATCAACGAACGTTTTGCACGACAGTTCCGTATGGGCCTGTTCAACCTGCTGCGTCGTAGCCCGGACATCACCGTCGGTGCGATTCGCATTCAGCCGTATCATGAGTTTGCCCGCAACCTGCCGGTGCCAACTAACCTTAACCTGATCCATCTGAAACCGCTGCGTGGCACCGGCCTGTTCGTGTTTTCTCCGAGCCTGGTGTTTATCGCGGTCGATAACTTGTTTGGTGGCGATGGCCGCTTCCCGACGAAGGTGGAAGGACGCGAATTTACGCACACTGAACAGCGCGTGATCAACCGCATGCTGAAGCTGGCGCTTGAGTCGTACAGCGACGCATGGAAAGCGATCCACCCGCTGGAAGTGGAGTATGTGCGTTCCGAGATGCAGGTGAAATTTACCAACATCACGACGTCACCTAACGACATTGTGGTGAACACACCTTTCCACGTTGAGATCGGTAACCTGACCGGCGAATTCAATATTTGCCTGCCGTTCAGCATGATCGAACCTCTGCGTGAAGTGCTGGTTAACCCGCCGCTGGAAAACTCCCGCAACGAAGATCAGAACTGGCGTGAGAATCTGGTCCGTCAGGTTCAGCACTCGCAGCTGGAACTGGTGGCAAGTTTTGCGGATATTCCGCTACGGTTATCTCAGATACTGAAATTACAACCGGGCGATGTTCTGCCGATAGAAAAACCTGACCGTATTATTGCCCATGTGGATGACGTACCTGTATTGACCAGCCAGTACGGCACCGTAAACGGTCAATATGCGCTACGTGTTGAGCACTTGATCAATCCGATATTGAATTCGCTGAATGAGGAACAGCCCAAATGAGTGATATGAACAATCCGTCCGATGCAAACAGCGGAGCGCTGGACGATCTGTGGGCTGATGCATTAAACGAGCAACAGGCACCCGCGAGCAAAAGCGCTGCGGATGCGGTGTTCCAGCAGTTAGGCGGCGGTGACGTGAGCGGCACCCTGCAAGATATTGACCTGATTATGGATATCCCGGTCAAGCTGACTGTTGAGCTGGGTCGTACGCGTATGACCATCAAAGAGTTACTGCGCCTGACGCAGGGATCTGTTGTGGCACTTGATGGCCTGGCGGGTGAACCGCTGGACATCCTGATCAACGGCTATTTGATTGCTCAGGGCGAAGTTGTGGTTGTGGCTGATAAATACGGTGTGCGTATTACCGACATTATCACCCCTTCCGAACGTATGCGTCGTCTGAGCCGTTAAGTATGAAAACCCAGGCAATCGTCTCACAGCCCTCTGCGGTTCCAGGCTCACCGCTGCTTCAGGTAAGCGGTGCGCTGTTGGGTATTATTGCCTTTATTTTGATTATGGCGTGGCTCGCGAAACGCTTTGGTCTGGCGGGTAAAACCGCCAACACGCGCGGTTTGAAAGTGAGTGCCAGCGCCTCGCTGGGCCCACGCGAGCGCGTGATTATCGTCGACGTTGAAGATGCGCGCCTGGTACTTGGCGTCACCGCATCACAAATCAATGTGCTTCATAAACTGCCTCCTGCGCCTGTTGTGGGCGAGGATAACGCAGAGAATCCAGCGGATTTTCAGTCCGTGTTAAAGAGTTTGCTTAAGCGTTCCGGGAGATCGTGATGCGCCGTTTGTTGTCCCTTACGCTTGCAGGCCTCGCCCTGTTTGCTCCCGCCGTGTATGCGCAATTACCAGGCTTGATTTCCACACCGATGGCTGGAGGAGGACAAAGCTGGTCTTTGCCGGTGCAGACTCTGGTCTTTATTACCTCGCTGACGTTTATCCCGGCTATTTTGCTGATGATGACCAGCTTTACGCGCATCATCATCGTCTTTGGTTTGCTGCGAAACGCGCTGGGTACACCGTCCGCGCCGCCTAACCAGGTGCTGCTCGGTTTAGCACTGTTTCTGACCTTCTTTATCATGTCGCCGGTCATCGATAAGATTTATGCCGACGCCTATCAGCCGTTCAGTGAAGATAAAATTTCCATGCAGGTGGCGCTGGAAAAAGGCGCGCAGCCGCTGCGTGAATTTATGCTGCGTCAGACCCGCGAGGCGGATCTTGCGCTGTTTGCCCGTCTGGCTAACGAAGGCCCGATTCAGGGACCGGAAGCCGTGCCGATGCGCATTTTGCTGCCGGCCTACGTCACCAGCGAATTGAAAACGGCCTTCCAGATCGGTTTTACTATTTTTATCCCGTTCCTGATTATCGACCTGGTGATCGCCAGCGTGTTAATGGCCTTAGGTATGATGATGGTGCCCCCTGCTACCATTGCCCTGCCCTTTAAGATTATGCTTTTCGTACTGGTAGATGGCTGGCAATTGCTTGTCGGGTCGCTGGCGCAAAGTTTCTACAGTTGAGGAGCGCGCAATGACACCTGAATCGGTCATGATGATGGGCACGGAAGCGATGAAAGTCGCCATTTCCGTTGCCGCGCCTTTACTGTTGGTGGCCCTGGTCACCGGCCTTGTGATCAGTATTTTGCAGGCCGCCACCCAGATTAACGAAATGACCCTGTCGTTCATTCCTAAAATCATCGCCGTGTTCGTGACCATCATTGTCGCCGGACCGTGGATGCTCAACCTGTTGCTCGATTACATGCGCAACCTGTTTACCAATCTGCCGTACATCATCGGCTGATTATCTGAATGCTACATTTCACCAGCGATCAATTCATAGAGTGGCTTGGCCTCTATTTCTGGCCGTTGCTGCGCGTGATGGCGTTGATCATGACTGCGCCGATCCTGAGCGAAAAATCCATTCCTAAACGCGTCAAAATTGGCCTGGGGATGTTGATTACGTTCGTGATTGCGCCAACGTTGCCACCGGTGAATGTTCCTATTTTCTCCCCGCAGGCAATCTGGCTTGCGCTTCAGCAGGTGCTGATTGGCGTGGCGATTGGATTCACCATGCAGCTCGCCTTTGCGGCGATCCGTACCGCCGGTGAGCTGATCGGCCTGCAGATGGGATTGTCGTTCGCCACCTTCTTTGACCCAGGCAGCCACCTCAATATGCCCGTGCTGGCCCGCGTGATTGATATGTTGGCCATGCTGCTGTTCCTGACATTCAATGGTCACCTGTGGCTGATTTCGATGCTGGTGGACACCTTCCATACGTTGCCCATCGGCGGCAATCCGGTCAACAGCAACGCATTTCTGGCACTCACCCGTGCCGCCGGGCTGATTTTCATCAATGGGCTGATGCTGGCGTTGCCGGTCATCACGCTTCTGCTGACCGTAAACCTGTCGCTGGGCTTGTTGAACCGAATGGCACCGCAGCTCTCGGTATTTGTCATCGGTTTCCCGATCACCCTGACGGTTGGTTTGATTTTAATGGGACTATTAATGCCGCTGATTGCCCCTTTCTGCGAACATTTATTTAGCGAAATATTCAATCTCTTATCCGATATTGTTCGTGAGCTACCTCGAAATACTAACCCCTGATGTTTATATTGTCTCTCTGAGGATATTCCTAAAATAAAACATAGAAAACATCTACCAGGATATATCTGGTGCGGTTTATTTGTTTTTATACCCTTCACAATACTTAATATTTACTTTACTTTAAGATGATTCCTGGCAAATTATACGTAACTTTACGGGATAGTGAGTCCGCCTGAAAGTCTTTGTATTGCTCACAGGTTAATACCTTTTTTATCCATCCCGTATGGCTGTTTTGAGCTCTCAGGCAGATGGTGAATTATCGTTACGCATTGAGTGAGGGTATGCCATGTCAACGATCATTATGGATTTATGCAGTTACACCCGGCTAGGGCTAACCGGGTATCTTGCGAGTAGAGGGGTCAAAAAACGAGACGTCAATGATGTACACGATGTTGACGAACTTGCAGCCGCTTGTGAAGCATACAAGCCCGGCGTGGTGTTTATTAATGAGGACTGTTTCATTCACGATCCAGCCAACAGTCAGCACATTAAGCAAATCATTAATCAGCATCCTAAAACCCTGTTTATTGTTTTTATGGCGATTGCGAATATCCATTTCGATGAATATTTGTTGGTGCGTAAAAACTTATTGATCAGTTCGAAGTCGATTAAGCCCGAGTCACTGGATGACATTTTGGGTGATTATTTAAATAAAGAAGCGAAGAGTGTAGGAGAATTTAACTTACCCACGTTATCATTAAGCCGTACTGAATCAAGTATGTTGCGAATGTGGATGGCGGGACAAGGGACAATTCAGATTTCCGACCAGATGAATATCAAAGCAAAAACCGTTTCATCACATAAGGGAAATATTAAAAGGAAAATTAAAACGCATAATAAACAAGTTATCTATCATGTTGTTCGTCTGACGGATAATGTGACAAATGGCATTTTTGTGAACATGCGTTAATCGTTTTATTCTCTTTTGCGCCCCATCAATCTCTGGCCTCGCCAGAGATTTTTCGTTCGATGAAGTGAGTCGGGTAAGCAGCATCTCACCCGACACGCCACTACTCAGCGAGCTCGACAAAGATCCCGTCGGAATGCCCCATCTCGTTAAAGAACCAGATCCCGAGCGGATAATCTTCCAGTGACACCAGGTACATCACGCCTTCGCTAAAGTGTTCGACTGCCAGCACTACGCCCGGACGGCGCGGTCCACCGTCTGTCTTTACGGTTACCCGATCGTTTACCTTCATAAAATCCTCCTGTGGTTTTGAGCCAGTGTAGAACAATTCGCAACAACTGGCAGCGCCTGCCTGAATGATTGCCGCTTTTGTGGGCAGTCTATACTTAACGCTGAATACGGTGAAATGAGGTATGCGTAATGAAAACCGCGAAAGAGTACAGCGAGACCGCCAAACGAGAAGTGAACGTGGATGTCGATGCCCTGCTGGCGGCCATTAACGAGATCAGTGAAAGCGAAGTGCGTCGCACCAAAGATGACCCCACCCGCGTGGTCGTCAACGGACACGACTACCACACCTACCGCGAACTGGCAGAGGCGTTCGAATTAGATATCCATGATTTTAGCGTGACGGAAGTGAATCGCTGAGACGAAAAAAATCCCGGCCATGGGGATGACCGGGATGAACTTGCTTATGCAAGAAGCACTTGTAAATTCGTTACACCAGGAAATCTGATGTGGGATTTACCTTATCCCCAATTTTTTTGCATGACAAGGATATATTCTGGTCATAAATACTTTGTTCTATGACCCCTCGTTTTAGTTATAAATCCCCAGCGCTCGCTGCCAAAGGGTTGTTGGGATCGTTTCCATTATCGTGCGCGTAAAGGCACGATTTGTTTTGGGATTTATCTTAGGTCTGTTATGAAATCAACGGTTAATCGGGAGACGCCATGTCTTTACTCAAGGAGACGCTTTTAGTCTTTACCGATCTGGACGGAACGCTGCTGGATATCCATACCTACGACTGGCGACCCGCCTCTGCGTGGCTGGATAAGCTGCAAGACCACCAGATCCCCGTCATTCTGTGCAGCAGTAAAACGGCCGCAGAAACGCTTGAGATCCAGCAGGATTTGGGGCTGGAAGGATTGCCGTTTATTGCCGAGAACGGTGCGGTTATCCAGCTGGATGTGCGTTGGGATGACCATCCCGATGCGCCGCGGCTGATCAATGGCACGCCGAACAGCGACATTTGCGATGTCATTAACCCCCTTCGCGAGCGCGACGGCTATAAATTCACCACGTTTGATGACGTGGATGAACGAGTTATCGGCGAGTGGACCGGGCTTAATCGCGAAAGATCGTCTCTGGCGCGACTGCATGAAGCGTCGGTGACCCTTATCTGGCGGGACAGCGATGAACAGATGACGAAGTTTGAGGCTGAGCTGGCCCAGATGGGATTCAAATTCATTCAGGGCGCGCGGTTCTGGCACATTCTGGATGCGCGCGGCGGGAAAGATCAGGCGGTCAACTGGTTAATTGACGAATACCGCAAGCGCGAGGGGTTTGTGCCGACCACCATCGGCCTTGGCGATGGTCCAAACGACGCCCCGCTGCTTGATAATGTCGATTACGCCGTGGTGGTCAAAAGCATCAATCGACTCGGGATCCAGCTCCAGGAGGATATCCCCGAACGCGTATACCACACTCAGCAGGCGGGGCCTGAGGGCTGGCGAGAAGGGCTGGATCACTTTTTATCCGGGCCGCGACACACCACCTGATTTCTGCCCTGCTGTTTCGCCAGATAAAGACGCGCATCGGCAATGGACTGCAATTGCTCAAAATCGAAATTGGCGTTCTCTTCCGTGCTGCTGACGCCAAGCGAGGCGCTGACCCGCGCCGTGGTGCTCTTCTTCACCAGTATCTCTTTTCGGTTAATAGACACCCGAATGCGCTCCGCCACACCGGCCGCCTGCTCCGCTGTCGCGCCCGGCAGCACTACGCAAAACTCCTCACCGCCCACTCGGCCTGCCACATCGCTACTTCGCAACGCATGCGTAATCAGCCGGGCCGTGTGGGACAGCACTTTGTCACCCGCCTGATGACCGAAGCGATCGTTAATGCTTTTGAAATGGTCGAGATCGAGCTGAATGACGGAGAACGGCAGTTGCTGCTGGCGGCACTCCTCGGCCAGCGCCTGTGCCCGGTCAAAGAGCGCACGACGGTTGTTGAGTCGGGTCAACGGATCGTGCCAGGCCTGCCACTGCAATGAATTTTGCAGCGTAAACATGTTGCTCACCATCCGACGGATCACCAGCCACGAAATCAGCAGCGTCGCCGTAAAGAGTGCCCATAACGACGCGAGGGCAATACTGATACTGCCAAATTCCCCCCGCACGCCGTCTTTGAGGGAGTGGACTCGCAGCACCACACCATCAAAATGTTCCAGGCGTTCCCAACTGATAAACCGCGTGCTTAACCGCAGGCCACCTTGTGTATCGTTTTCCACCGCCTGCGCGATTTGGGCGAGCTCTTGCGCATCAAAGTGAATGACGCTGTCGGCGTTTTCTTCAGAGGTCGCAATCAAATTGAGACGATTGTCATACAGCTGGTATTCACCGTCTTTGCGCTGATCAACTGCGTCCATCAGCAACTGAGTCATGGTCGGAAGCGTGAAATCCATCGCCAGCACACCGTACCAGTAGTTGTCCTGATACACCGGCACGCTGGCGGTGATCAGGCGTTCATTCTGTGATGCGGAAGCGGGAGCCATAAACCAGCGCACCGCGCGGGCGCGATTGTCGCGGTCAGTCTGGTGAGTAAACCACGGACGAGTCACCAGAGTGTAGTAACGGGAGATGATGGAGTTGTTGAGCGCGGCGGGTTCCGTCGACACAAAAAATCCCGCACGCGAGACATAGGTGATGCGCTTTTCTTTATTATTGGCGCGCGAGACGGCAAGGCGCAGCAAATAGCCCACTTCCAGCGCCGCAGAGAGTTCCCCACCGAGACGTTGGTCATCGCGTGTCAGAAGTGTGGTCCGCTCAACCATGCCATCTGACACACCGTTTATCGGCAACGCGCGCCGCTGCTCAACATCAAGCTGCCAGAAGGGTTTAGCGCGCAAATGGTTAAAACTCAGGACGGCATCGTGCAAGACGCGCAGCCCAAGTGGTGTTTGCAGCGCATCCCCCATGCTCTGGCGGAAAAAGAGCAGTTTATTGACACTGTACTGAAGCTGCCGGTCCAGCGAGTTGGCCACGTTTTGCAGATGGTTTTGCTGGCTGGAGATGTACGCGTCTTCCAGCACGACGACTTCTCGCCATGTCAGAATCGTGGAAACAATGAGAACAACCAGAAAACATACGTTAACGATTTGCCCAGGATGGTGACGTAACCGTTCCAGCAGATTTTTCTTGATGACAAAGGTATCGCGCTGCACACAAACTCCCTGCTCACATCTTCACTGTACGCATCATACCTAAGCCCGACGGTTCGATACATTGAGACACGCATCGCCTGAAGCGATAGTCAACAAAAAGCCCGGACATGCCGGGCTTTACGTGATTAAGCCGTATCGCGTCGCTGCGGTTTGTCACCCGGCTGTAGCTCCTCTTCACGAAAAGCTTCTCGCTTGATGCCGAAACCGTCATGCCACCGGCATTCCACCATGCCACTGGAATATCCCGTGACAATCATACGTGGGCCACCATTTTTAGGCTTAACTTCATCACTGACCACAAAGACCATAACCGCCTCCAGTATCAGGGTGAAACTGTTTCAATCTAGACGAGGAATGGCCCTTTTTCCATAGCGCGCGTAGAACATTTAGTGCGAAACACCGCGCAGTTTGGCGATACCTTTCACGCCCGCGATGACGATGGCCCCAATGATAAAGCCAATCACCAGATTGACGATCATCGGTAAAATGGCCGCCACCACGCTCCCCTGCCCCTGAGCGAAATGTTCAATGGCGTGATGCAGCGGCGCAATACCATGAACCACAATCCCACCACCCACCAGGAACATCGCCAGCGTGCCGATCACCGACAAACTTTTCATTAGCCATGGCGCCAGTACCAGCAACCCTTTACCGACGATTCTCGCCACGGCATTAGATTTATCCACCAGCCAGTAGCCCATGTCATCGAGCTTCACGATCACCCCGACAAGGCCATAAACGCCGATCGTCACGGCAATCGCGATACCGGAGAGCACCAGCACCTGATTCAGCAGCGGGGCTTCTGAAACAATCCCCAGAGTGATGGCGACGATTTCAGCCGACAGAATAAAATCGGTCCGAATCGCGCCTTTAACCTTATCGCGCTCAAAAGCCAGCGGGTCCTTCGCGGCAAGCGCTTCCAGACGCTGCTGGCGAGCCTGCGGCGTCTCTTCATCCTTGCGCGAGGCAAACGAGTGCAACACCTTCTCGACGCCCTCATAGCAGAGGAACGCACCGCCTATCATCAACAACGGCGTAATGGCCCACGGGATAAACGCGCTGATCAGCAGCGCCAGCGGCACCAGAATCACCTTATTGAGAAATGACCCTTTTGCCACGCTCCACACCACTGGCAGCTCGCGGTTGGCGCGAACGCCAGACACTTGCTGAGCGTTAAGCGATAAGTCGTCACCCAAAACACCGGCCGTCTTTTTCGCGGCCAGTTTTCCCATCAGCGATATGTCGTCCAGCAACGTGGCAATATCATCCAATAATGTTAATAAGCTACTTCCTGCCAAAATCTGATCCTTCTTATTTTGATAATTAAGTGAATAGTATGGAGCAAAAATCCGAACCTCGAAACCCGCACCTTAAGTCAACAAATAATTCACATCATTGATACAACTAAAGCGCTCGCCAGCCCGATAGTTTTGACGTTTACTATGAGCGACCTTTTTAATTCGCCGTGAGGGACTATGCGTTTCAGGCAACTATTACCGCTTATTGGAGCACTTTTCTCGCTCTATATCATTTGGGGTTCCACCTATTTTGTCATTCGCGTCGGCGTGGAAAGCTGGCCGCCGTTGATGATGGCAGGCATCCGCTTTTTATCAGCCGGTGTGTTGCTGCTGGCCTTCTTACTGATCCGCGGTCATCAACTTCCCCCGCTGCGTCCGATGGTAAACGCGGCGCTGATCGGCCTGCTGCTGCTGGCTGTGGGCAATGGTTTTGTTACGGTGGCTGAACATCAGAACGTGCCGTCAGGCATTGCAGCCGTGGTCGTCGCAACGGTTCCCCTGTTTACGCTGTGCTTTAGCCGTTTGTTTGGCATTCGCACCCGCAAGCTGGAGTGGATGGGCATTGGCATTGGCCTGGCGGGAATTATTTTGCTCAACAGCGGCGGCAATCTGAGCGGTAATCCGTGGGGCGCGCTGTTGATCCTGATGGGGTCTCTGAGCTGGGCGTTTGGTTCCGTGCTGGGGTCACGCATCGAATTACCTTCCGGGATGATGGCGGGCGCGATTGAGATGCTGGCCGCCGGAATCGTGCTGTTAATCGCCTCCACGATCACCGGCGAAAAGCTCACGGCCATGCCGGGTCTTTCTGGTTTTCTGGCGGTGGGTTATCTGGCGATTTTCGGCTCGATTATCGCCATTAACTCTTATATGTTCCTGATCCGTAACGTCAGTCCAGCCGTCGCCACCAGCTACGCGTACGTTAACCCTGTGGTGGCCGTGCTGTTAGGGACATCGTTTGCAGGCGAGACCCTGTCATCCGTCGAGTGGTTAGCGCTGGGCGTGATTATCATGGCGGTGGTGCTGGTCACGCTCGGGAAATATCTTTTCCCGGCGAAACCCATTGTTACGCCGTGTGAGGCGGAAAAACCGTAAGCAGATGAATTCCTGAGGTATCGATCTGCGCGGTCTGGCCACCGCCGCAGATCCACTCTTCCAGGCGCTCCGTCAGGGCAGCGTCATCAAGCTTTAGCCTGCCACGCAGCGCGCACTCCCAGACAATAAGCACTCGCCATCCCTGCGCCAGTAAAATGGCGGTATCGCGTTTATCACGCTCGACGTTTTTACCGATTTTCGCCAGCCAGAACTCGGTACGCGTGGCGGGCACTTTGAACAAATAACAGTCATGATGGTGCCAGAAACAGCCGTGGGTGAAGATGATGCACTGATAGCGGTCGAGCACGAAATCAGGCCGTCCCGCCAGCGCAGCATCCTGAACGCGAAATTCAAAACCCGCTTGCGTTAACAGGCCTGAAAGCCGTTTTTCAATTGCAGTATCACGCGTGCCGATAGCACGCATGTTTTTGCTGCGCGTCGCCTTACTGTGCACATCCGTCATTGACGGCCTTACCCTGGCGCAATTTGACAGCCTGTTTAATTCGCGATTCCAGCAGTTTTGCCACCGCCGCAAACGCCGGAACGACCACGGAATTGCCAAACTGTCGATAGGCCTGAGTATCAGAAACCGGAATGCGGAAACTGTGCCCCTGAGGCGACTCGAATCCCATCAGACGCGCGCACTCACGCGGCGTAAGACGACGCGGACGATGGCGCTGGTTCTGCGGATCGTCAAAATCGATCTCACCCAGGGCTTTATCCCAACCGCGGTCAATGAGGATCTCGGCGCCATCTTTGTAATAGCGCGCCGACAACGTGCGGGTGACACTGTGCGGATTGCGTGGGTCCACCATCCCAAAACCAAAACCGTTGCCCTTCGCCTGATGCTTTTTGGCATAGCGATAGAGATATTTCCACAGCACGGGGGTCAGGATAAATTTGGCATCGAATGCGGGCTCCAGCAGTTCAGCAACGGACGGACGATGCGCCGGATACAGCGAAGGAATATCCCGCAGGGTAAAATCACCTTTCAGGTTTAAATCGCGGCGAAACCCGACCAACACAATGCGCTCACGGTGCTGAGGCAAGAAATGTTTGCCATCGATTATTTTGGGATCGTTCGCGCCCATATCCTGGGCATCGGCCACGTCGTAGCCGAGTTCATCGAGCGTTTGCATGATAATGCGGAAGGTTTTCCCGCCGTCGTGACTTTTTAAGTTTTTGACGTTTTCGAGGACAAAAATAGGCGGGCGACGTGCGTCGATAATGCGCACCACGTCAAAAAACAGCGTGCCTTGCGTATCGCAGGCAAAGCCATGGGCACGTCCGAGGGCATTCTTTTTGGACACACCGGCCAGCGAAAACGGCTGACACGGGAAGCCCGCCAGCAGAACATCATGCGCCGGAATGGTGCATCGGATATGGTCAGCCGCTTCAGCATCCGTAACGCCACTTTTATGGCTTAACGTGACATCGCGAATATCTTCATTGAACTGGTGGGTCTGCGGATCGCAGTACCAGTTTGCTTTATAGGTGCGCACCGCGTGTTTATTCCATTCGCTGGTAAAGACGCACTGTCCGCCAATGGCCTCAAAACCATGGCGTATGCCACCGATGCCCGCAAACAGATCGACGAAGCGGAAAGCATAATTTGGATGGATAGCCGGTGGGCGCGGGAGCAGATTGTGCAGGAGGGCAAATTCTCCCTCGCTCAGCCGATGGCCGGCCCGCTCGCTGGAAACCAGCCGCTTAAGGATCGCCGGGCTCCAGTGGCTTTCGCCTTGTGCATTCAGTTGATTGACCAGCGTTTTGGCGTCATAGATGGTCAGCAGTTTGCACAGTAAATCCTGCACCGCTGCCGTTGATTTCTCTGCCAGCATGAGTGCGGGCTCAGTCACTGATAGTTTTTCCTGCATACCTTCAACCGGACGAAAAAGACTGGAAACAGATTACCATAGTTCAGCGTGACAGACTGCGCTGGAATCGGCTCAACACCTGAGAATCGATGCCAAGACAGTCGCCCTGCAATTCTGCGCTCAATTTCGCCATAAAGTGCGCCAGGAAATCGGCATTATGACGCGCAAGTTCGCGCCCCATTTCGGTTTGCATGGTATCAGGCAGACGTAAAAGTTTGGTCTGAAAATGGTCAAGCGCAAAGGTTTTATCATTCAATTCGCGCGACTCAGCAAAGGGATCATTAGCATCAAACAGAGCGACGCCGAGCGAGCCTGACACCGCAAAGACGCGAGCCAACCCAATAGCGCCGAGGGCCTCTAACCTGTCGGCATCCTGCACAATTTTCGCCTCGAGAGTTTGCGGCGCAATGCCCGCGCTAAAACTGTGCGCTTCGATGGCGTGTTGTACGGCAGGGATAATTGCCTGAGGAAAATCGGGGAAGTCGTCGTGCAGAATTTGGCCTGTTTTGTGCGCCGCTAGCCGCGAGGATTGGCCGCGCTCAGGGTGATTTTTTGGCAGGCTGACAATATCATGGAAATAACATGCCGTAAGAATGACCAGCGGGTCGACGGATTGTCCGGTCATCATTCGCTGCGCCGTCATCCACACGCGGCGAAAATGCGACATGTCATGGGCGGTATCATCCGTGTCATGATTTTCTGTTAGCCAGTTTTCGAAGCGTTGCTGCCACTGGGTAAGCGCCATAATCCCTCCTTTATCAAAACGCCCACCATAGCAACTTTCTGTCGCCCTGGCACTTGGGGGGGTTCCCATAGATTCACGATAAATCACTGTGCGTTTACTTATCTCAGGCATTGCATTTCAGCATTTACGTATGGCAATTCATTACAAATATAAAATTGGCGATAATAAACCTATAAAAATTCAATATATTAAAACCTTTAAAATTCACCCGTAAAATACCAAAACCAACAGAAACATTTAGAATTAAATGACATTATTTAATTACATTTATTATTGAAACTTAATTTCATGTTTCGAATAGTATCGCCGATGTAATTGCGGAGGGTGATTACGTATATTCACATGAGTGATATTAAAAAGGAATATATAATGAAAAGAAAAGTATTGGCTATTTTGGTGCCTGTTTTACTGGTCACAGGTGCGGCGAACGCGGCAGAAATTTATAACAAAAATGGCAATAAATTAGATCTTTACGGCAAAGTGGATGGTCTTCACTACTTCTCTGAGGATACTGGCGCGGATGGCGATCAGTCTTATGCACGTCTGGGCTTTAAAGGCGAAACGCAGATCAATGAGCTGCTGACGGGTTACGGTCAATGGGAATACAACCTCCAGGCCAATAATACCGAGAGTTCAACCAACCAGTCCTGGACGCGCCTGGCCTTCGCAGGTTTGAAGTTTGGTGATTATGGTTCATTCGATTACGGTCGTAACTACGGTGTGCTGTACGATGTTGAAGGCTGGACAGATATGCTGCCAGAGTTCGGCGGCGACACTTACAGTAAAGCGGATAACTTTATGACCAACCGCGCCAACGGCGTGGCAACTTACCGCAGCACGGATCTTTACGGTCTGGTGGAAGGCCTGAACTTCGCGCTGCAGTACCAGGGTAATAACGAAAGCGCTGGTAATGGCAACGAAGGCACCAATAATGGCAACGGTCGCGATGTGCGTCATGAAAACGGTGACGGCTTCGGTATTTCTTCAACCTACGATATCGGCATGGGCTTTAGCGCCGGTGCAGCGTTCGCCTCGTCTGACCGTACAACCGATCAGGTAAATTCCACCACGGCAGCTGGCGGCGAACAAGCTGAAGCCTGGACGGCAGGGATTAAATATGACGACAACAACATCTATCTGGCGGCCATGTATTCTCAGACCCGTAATATGACGCCGTACGGCAATAAAAATTACGCAGTCGCTAACAAAACTAAAAACTTTGAAGGCACCGCGCAATACCAGTTTGATTTTGGCCTGCGTCCGGCATTGTCTATCCTGATCTCTAAAGGTCAGGATCTGAATACCGCCTTCGGCAGTGAAAAAGATCTCGTTAAATATGCTGATATTGGCGCAAGCTATTATTTCAACAAAAATATGTCCATTTATGCAGATTATAAAATTAACCTGCTGGATGAAGACGATATGTTCTATCATGTGAATGGCATCAGCACTGATGACATCACCGCGGTAGGCATGGTTTATCAGTTCTAATCGTTATCGATTTTAAAGGCCGCTATTGCGGCCTTTTTTATTAGCAGCGCAGGAATATTACGGCGCTTCCTGTAACGCGACGCGAATAAAACCATTATTCTGCTCCAGCAAATCGCGCGCCTGCCAGGCATCCAGACCGGTCATGACCATCAGTACGGCTGTTTTGCAGTGATGATTACCGCTTTCTAGCGCCGCTTTCGCCACGGTACGCGTACACCCGCCCGCTTCCATCACAATCGCGATTTGTCTCTCGGCCCACCGGGTGTTTTTGGCTTCCAGGTCCACACGCATATTGCTGTAGACACGACCGGAACGGACAGCTAACCCGGTCGAAATCATATTCAGGATCAGTTTTTGCGCTATCGCAGCTTTGACGTTATTAAAACCAGCGACCACATCCGCTCCCGTTTGTGGCGCAATCACCATGCTCGCCAGCTGCGCCGCTTCACTCTGCTCGTCGCTGGTGATGATGGCGACAGGCGATCTTAGCGACCAGGCATGCCGCATAGCGCCCCAGACCCACGGCGTTTTGCCACTGACTGTCAGCGCCAGCATCATATCGTGCTCGCCAAAATTAATGGCCTGAAGGTCAGCTACGCCCCGATCATAATTTGCCGCGCCGTCTCTGGCTTCAAGCGCTATGACGGGATGTTTGCCCGGCGCAAATTCTAAGGCAGCCTGAATCGCCGCACGGCCTGACGCCCCTGCACCAACGATGACCAGGCGGCCACCGTGACTCAATGTCGCGGCCGCATTATCGACAACGCGGGCAATGATGGGTAAAAATGGCGTGATGGCGTCAGTAATTTTTTTATCATCCTGATGAATCACATTCAGCATGTCCAGGGTCGACAACCTGTCGATATCCGCCGTATCCGCGTGACGTCTTTCCTTGACCAAACCGTTCAGCTTAACGCTCATAAACTGCCTCCTTGTATGAATTCCCGTACACTATAAAGTGTTTTATATAGGTCACCTGCGAAGGGGGTCACGAAAAGGTATGTATTCGTAAGCTTTTACATGACTTTAAGAAAGCGCCGTCATCAGCGATAATTACCCCTTAATAATTAGCCATGGAGTGCGGATGAGCGATGTGCAGCCTTTAGTTATGACGCGCAAGCGCCCAATGAAACTCAACACGCTGGTCACGCTGATGGTCAGCAGTGTGATTGGTTCAGTGTTGCTGGTCATCTTTGCCCTCTACTTTATGCAGATCACCAAGGCGACGCGGGACGGCGTGAAAGACACCGCCCTGGCCATCGCCAGAACACTGGCCGACAGTCCTGACGTCAAGCGTGGCCTGCTTTTATCCGCAGAGAAGAGTCAGATTCAGCCCGTCGCGGAAGCCATCACCCGACGCAACGATCTGCTTTTTGCCGTGGTCACTAACATGCAGGGCGTACGGTATTCTCATCCTGATACCCGCCTTATCGGCCATCATTTTATTGGCGAGGATCTTAAACCCGCGCTTGCTGGAAATGAGAATGTGTCGGTAAACCACGGTGTGCTGGCAGAAGCCCTGCGCGTTTTCACGCCGGTTTATGACGACCAGCACCGGCAAATCGGCGTGGTCGCGATTGGCATATCGCTCAAAAAAGTGGATGAGGAGATCAGCCGCAGCCGCTGGGGCGTTATCTGGACGGTATTATTCAGTGCGTTAATGGGTACGCTGGGAACCTGGGGCCTGGTACATTTGCTGAAACGCATTCTGTTTGGCCTTGAGCCTTACGAAATTTCCGCGCTGTTTGAACAGCGTCAGGCGATGCTGCAATCCCTGAAGGAAGGCGTGATTGCTATTGATAGTCAGGGCCGCGTGACAATGATTAACCACACCGCCCGCCAGATTTTGCTGCTGCCGACTCAAGGCGCGGATATGCCCCGTCACGTTCCGATGCTCGCCTCGCTGCGCAGGGTATCGCAAACGGGTAAGGCATTGCAGGATCAGGAGATCGACTGCAACGGCCGACTGCTGCTTTGCAACACCTTTCCTGTCAGAAGCCAGAACGCAGTGATTGGCGCGATCAGTACGTTTCGTGACAAAACCGAGATCCGGGAATTGATGCAGCGAATGGATGGGATGGTGAGCTACGTGGACGCCCTGCGGACCCATTCCCATGAGTTTATGAATAAGCTGCATGTGATTCTGGGCCTGCTGCACATGAAGCGCTACGACAAGCTGGAAGAGTACATTATCCAGACGGCGCAAAATTATCAGACGGATATTGGCGCCATTCAGAACAAAATCAAATCCCCGGTGATTGCCGGTTTCCTGCTGGGGAAAATGAATCGCGCCAAGGAATCGGGGATTAGCCTGACACTGGCGGAAGAATGTCAGGTGCCGGACACGCCAAATACGGAGCACGTCACGGTGCTGATCACGGTGCTGGGAAATCTCATCGAAAACGCACTCGACGCGATGTCAGACCAACCCGAAGGCGAAATTGGTCTGCTGATGCATTATCAAAACGGCTGGCTAAGCTGTGAGATTAGCGACGACGGTCCCGGTATTGACCCTTCGCGTCTGGCGCACATTTTTACTAAAGGTTTTTCGACGAAAGGCGAAAACCGTGGTGTGGGATTATTTCTTGCCCGCCAGCAGCTCGAAAAACTGGGCGGTGAAATCGCCGTAGAATCAGAGCCTGGCGTGTTTACTCAATTTTTTGTTCAGATCCCCTGGGATAGCGAGAGGAAAATCGCGTGATAAATGTCTTAATTGTCGATGATGATGCCATGGTGGCTGACCTTAACCGACTGTATGTGAATCGTGTTGAGGGTTTTAGCTGCTGTGGTGTCGCCTCCACGCTCAGTCAGGCCCAATCCATCATTAGCAACCCCACCCAGGCTATCGATCTGGTGCTGCTGGATGTTTATATGCAGCAGGACAATGGTCTGGATTTGCTGCCAATTATCCGTGCTTCTGGGCGCGCCATCGATGTGATTATGATTTCATCGGCCTCCGATGCCACCACCATTCAGACCTCCATGCACTATGGCGTGGTGGACTATCTGATTAAACCCTTCCAGTTTCCGCGTTTTGAAGAGGCGCTAAACGGCTGGAAGGAAAAGAAACATCTGATGGGTTCACATCAATATTATGAACAGGCGGACGTTGATCGTCTGCTGCACGGCGGCGCGCCGGAACTGGCAGACAGCAAACGCCTGCCGAAAGGCTTAACCCCGCAGACGCTGCGCACCATTTGTCAGTGGATTGACGGGCATCCCGACACGGAGTTTTCCACCGATGATCTGGCGAATGCGGTCAGCATCTCACGGGTTTCCTGTCGTAAATACCTGATCTGGCTTGCACAAATTAATATTTTGTTTACCAGCATTCATTACGGAGCTACCGGTCGTCCGGTGTATCGATACCGGCTCCAGCCGGAACAGATCGGGCTGCTCAGACAGTATTGCCAGTAAGGCGATAGCGGTTGTCGAGCAGCGTAAAACGAAAGTGACGCATCGATGAGAACACGATCTCGCGTGCTTTAGTCACGAAAACCGCTTCAATGTCTGGCCGCGTACGCAGCGCGGCACAGCCTTTCTCAACGCCCAATCCGTAAACCAGCGTGGTCCAGAGATCGCCGTCGATGGAATCCGTCGAAATAATGGTCACGCTGTCGAGTTCGTTATCCAGCGGATAACCGGTGCGTGGGTTTAAAATGTGGTGATAACGCGTGCCGTTGCGCTCGAAATAGCGCTCATAGGTTCCAGATGTCACCACCGATTTGTTTTCAATTTGCAGCGAACCGATTAGCGCATCCGCAGCGCCGAACGGTTTTTTAATGCCGACCGTCCAGCCTCCTTCTGGCGAGCCAAGCGTCTGGATGTTACCGCCCAGATTAATCAAGCCCAGCGTTTCGCCCTCTTTACGCAGAAAATCCCGCACCCGGTCAGCAATATAGCCTTTGGCGATGGCGCCAAGGTCGATCTCCATTCCCGACCGAGCAAGAAACACGCTGCATGCCGCCTCATCAAGCACCACTTCCGTTGGATCGGTTAACGTCAGCAGAGTGGTGATTTCATCGGCTGGCGGGACGCTGTCGCCCTGAAAACCAATTTTCCAGCGCTTAACCAGCGGACCGATGGCCAGATTAAATGCACTGTTTTCCAGCAAACTGGCCGCTTTTGCACAGCGAATCAATTCAAATACCGGTCGACTGACGGCGACGGGGTGCCTGCCAGCAGCGAGGTTAATATCCATCACCTGGGAGTGCGCGCGGTTCACAGTCAGCAAATCTTCGTACTGTTTGATTAAACGAAACGCTTTCGCGGCGAGCGCTTCGTTATGCGAGAAGAGTTTGAGAAGAATGGGAGAGCCCATCAGCACGGCGGAATAACTGTAGACGCGGTCGTCATCTGGCATAAGAGTGGCTCCTGACGGTAGCCCCGGCGGGCAAGCGCCGCCGGGGAAATGACCGGAACACCTCGTTCCGGTCAACAAAAACGGCTGAGCTAGGCTTTTTTCGAACGCATCGCCGCCTGATGTCCGGCAAGCGTACCAAAAATAATGATATCTGCCACCGCGTTACCGCCAATGCGATTCCCGCCGTGAATGCCACCGACCACTTCACCCGCCGCGAATGCGCCAGGAATGACGTTGTGGGCGCTATCCAGAACACAGGTTTCCGGATTGACAGTCACGCCGCCCATGGTGTGATGCACGCCGGGCGCGATGCGGATCGCATGGAATGGCCCTTCATTGATTGGCGCACGCAGCGCCGTGGTGCGACCGAAATCATCATCATGCTGCTTTTCAACAAACCCGTTATAGCGTTCAAGCGTTGCCAGGAAAGCGTGATGATCCATCCCCAACGCTTCCGCCAACGCTTTCGGCGAGCTGGCGCTGGTCACCAGGCCTTTGGCGATGTATTCATCAGCGGCTTTGTTTTTGGCACGAACGTGCTCATCAAAAACGATGTACGCGTATTTCTCAGGTAGCGCGATAATTTGAGCGGACACTTTGTCGCGCGTCTCCATTTCGTTAAAGAAACGGTTCCCCTGCTGACTCACCAGAATCGCGCCGCCGCCGCGAATGGATTCAGAAATCAAATAGGATGTGTTCTGCTCAACGGTTGGGTGAATTTGAATTTCGCCCATATCCACGGTCCCTGCGCCAATACGTTCCAGCAATGCAATCCCGCCGCCCGTCGCGCCTTTGTGGTTCGTGGTAACAAAACCGTCCAGATCCGGGCGATATTTCACCACCATCTGACTGTTGGCGCTAAACCCACCGGTCGCCATGATCACGCTTTTGGTGGTGACGGTGACCGTTTCATTCTCTTCCGTGGTGAGGCGCACGCCTGTCACTTCCCCGTTTTCGACAATAATATCGCTCACAGAAGTGTCCAGCATCACGTCGATATGGCGTTTATTGACGTTGCGTACCAGGCCACTTACCAGATAACCGCCCACCGCAGAACCGTCTTTTGGACGGTGCGTACGATCGATGCTCATCCCGCCGGTCGTGGTGATGTCATTGAGCATAATGCCGCGCGTTGCCAGCCATTCGATAGCCTCTGGCGCGTTTTCCACAAAGCGGCGCAGCAGTTCCGGGTTGTTCCTGTTCTGCCCACCTTTCAGGGATTCCTGATAGAACAGCTCTTTGCTGTCCTGAATCCCTTTGACTTGTTGGAAGCGGGTTTCTGCGGCATTCATCCCCGCAGACGCTTTAATGGTGTTCCCGCCAATGGTCGGCATTTTCTCGACAATCAGCACGCTCGCCCCGTCGTCATAAGCCTGAATCGCCGCGGCCAGCCCTGCACCACCGCTGCCCACTACCACGACATCAACACATTTCGCCGCGTTAGGATCGACGCCCTCTTCTGCCGCCAGGGCTTTGGCGGATTTCACCATCGCTTTCGAGACGGCTTTTTTCACCGCTTCACTCTGGCTGGTAGCGCCAGTAATGGCGTCAACATGGGGAGTATTCGCATCGAGAATACGGCTGCGGATCTCCTCAAAACTGGTCACAAACTCCACGTCGTGGTCAGGGCCGGATGCCAGCTCAATGTCACTGATACGATCGGTTTCGAGACTGACGCTGACCACCAGCTCGCTGGCGTCATCCTGGACTGTTTCGATAAACGTGCCGGGTTTGAATTTTGACTCGCCCATGCTCATGTCGCGGATCATTGCTTCTACCAGCGAGAAACGCCACAGCGGCTCCGGAATGTGCAGCGCTTCTCGCTTTGTGCTGTCCATAAACAGTTCCAGCGTTTCACCCTGCGCAATGCGATCGGTCCAGTCCGGGTAGGCGATCGTGGCGCGCCCCACCGCAATCAAGTCGTAACCGTGGTCAATCGCCTCGTTCACATCAGCTGCGTTGACTACCCCGCCGACGCCCATGACCGGAATCTGCGCGAGCGTGTCTGAACGCATGGCGCAATATTTTTCGATAAGCGGCGTCGGATCCTGGGTTTCGACAATCGATGGGCGCAGCGTCGCACCTACTGAAAAGTGCAGATAATCCACCCCGCGCGCCGCCAGTTTTTCCAGCAGGTACATTGTGTCTTCGAAGCGGATACCCGGCACTTCCATCTCTTCCGGAGAGAAGCGGTAGCCAATGATGAAGGCATCATCAGCGTACTGGCGCACCATTTTGTGGGTGATTTCCAGCACCGCCAGCGGGAATTTGGCGCGGTTATCGCGACTGCCGCCCCACTCGTCATCACGCTGGTTGGAGTTTGGGGAGTAGAACTGTTGGATTAAATACGTATTTGCGCCATGAATTTCAACGCCGTCGAAACCCGCCTGAATGGCGCGACGAACGGCTTCACCGAACTTGCCGACCATTGCACAGACGTCTTCACCACTCAATGCGACTGGCGTGGCTGCTCCGTCACGCGGCGCGGCAACAGCGCTTGGCCCCACAGGCGTGCGCCCGCCAATCAGTTTCGGGTCAACCATACGGCCGCCATGGTAGATCTGCAGCAACGCTTTGGAACCCTTCGACTTAATGGCATCGGCAATTTTTGCCAACCCGGCGATTTTCTCGTCGTTATCAATGCCGATTGCGCCGGGGAACGCCAGCCCTAAATCATCGACAAAACAGCATTCAACGATGAGGGTGCCGATGCTACCTGAACGCGCGCGATAGTACTCCACCAGCTCGCTGGTGACCGTCCCGTCGTAATACCCTGTGCAAGTGGTCATTGGGGCCATTAACAAACGGTTTTTTAACTCGGTGCCATTCGGTAATGTGAAGGGGCTTAGAATGCGTTCGTTAGTGCTCATAATAGAAACTCCAAACTTTAAAAATGAAATTCGAAAATTCTTTATCGGTCCGGTTTATGGTTAATTTTTTTGCCGATGTCATGATATTAATATAACGCTATTTTTAGTTACTAAAGTTATTACGTTAGTTAATAAACTATTTAATCCCTTCGATAACATAAATAATACATTGGTGTTAGTTGTTTTAATGTTGATTGTTTACATTTAAATTAAAGCAGTTAACTTTTTGATTACGTAACCAGAAATCACAAGTTAATTAATAATGCATATAAATCAATACACTATGAGATTTAATCGTTTGCAAAACAAATTCAAGTTGAGAACAAACCTCAATCAAAACGCTATATCCACATAACTCATTGGGGTTATTAAATGGTGCCTAAAAATACATCTGCAATTCTCATTTCATGATCCCGATCAATAGAATCCACCTTTAAAAGCGCAATATATAAATATCACTAATTTTTAATTCAATGCATCCAATTTTGCGTTGAATCATTATTCCAGAAATAAGAAACGCGAACCTTAAATAACTAAAGAAAGCAAAAAAACTTAAAAAAAGATTCGTGCTTGTTTCTGACAAACCGTATTCCTGACAACTTAAGACGCAAACTATGAATGATAAAACTGCTGTAACGCCCCTGGCGGCGAGCAAACCAAAGGATGGTCAAGCACGCCGTCTGTTCATGATGGCGCTCCCCATTATTGTGGCCATTCTGCTGTTATTTGTGCCGGTGCCCGATGGGCTTCCGCCTTATGCCTGGCATTACTTCGCCATTTTTGTTGGCGTGATCGTCGGTTTGATTTTTGAACCGCTGCCCGGTGCAGTAATTGGTCTGACCGGCGTCGTCGCCATCGGTCTGTGCAGCCAGTGGGTGCTGTTCAGCCCGGAACAGCTGGCCGATCCGAAGTTCAAGCTGGCTGGCGCCTCGTTTAAATGGGCGGTCAGCGGCTTTGGTAACTCGACCGTCTGGCTGATTTTTGGTGCCTTTATGTTCGCAGCTGGGTATGACAAAACACGCTTTGGTCGCCGACTGGCGCTGATTCTGGTAAAATATCTGGGTCGCCGCAGCCTGACGCTCGGGTACGCCATCACCTTCGCGGACCTGCTGCTGGCACCGTTTACGCCGTCCAACACCGCGCGAAGCGGTGGCACGATCTACCCGATTATCGCCAACCTGCCGCCGCTGTATGGCTCAAAACCTAACGATCCCAGCGCACGTAAAATCGGCTCATATCTGATGTGGGTCGCGATTACGGCGGCCTGTATTACCAGCTCAATGTTCCTGTCTGCGCTCGCCCCCAACCTGCTGGCACTGGCGTTGGTAAAAAGCATCGTGGGCATTGATATCTCATGGGGCACCTGGTTTATCGCCTTCCTGCCGGTGGGCGTGCTGCTGATTCTGGTGATGCCGCTGCTGGCGTACTGGTTCTACCCGCCGGAAGTGAAAGTGAACGATGAAGTGCCGCTGTGGGCATGTCGTGAACTGGAGAAGCTGGGCAAACTGTCGCGCAATGAAATCCTGCTGCTGGTCTTTGTGTGCTGCGCACTGATGATGTGGATTTTCGCGGCGGCGTGGATCGAACCCGCCATGGCAGCGCTGTTAATCGTGGGCCTGATGTTGTGGACGGGCGTGCTGGAGTGGAACGATATCACCGGCAACAAAGCTGCGTGGAATACTTTCGTCTGGTTTGCCACGTTGGTTGCGCTGGCCGACGGTTTGTCCTCCACCGGGTTTATTAGCTGGCTGGGTAAAGAGGGCGGCATGTTGATGAGCGGCATCTCTCCGGGCACCGCAACCATTGTGCTACTGCTGGCGTTTTATCTGCTGCACTACCTGTTTGCGAGCACCACTGCTCATACCACCGCGCTGCTACCGGCAATGCTGACCATCGCCGCCACGATCCCGGGCATCAATATGGAAGTGTTCGTCCTGCTGATGGTCACATCGCTCGGCATCATGGGGATTATTACCCCCTACGGCACCGGCCCAAGCCCGATTTATTACGGTAGCGGCTACCTGCCGACCAAAGATTATTGGCGTCTTGGCACCATCTTCGGCGCGATTTTCCTGGCCGCACTGTTGCTGATTGGGTATCCGTGGATGTCCATGATGTTCTGATTCCTGGCCGCCGGACTACACCTCCGGCGGTTTCATTTTTGTGGAGCAACACGTTATGTCGAACAAACCCTTTTATTATCAGAATCCCTTCCCGCTCGAACACGACGACACCGACTATTATCTGCTGACCAAAGAACACGTCTCCGTGGCAGAGTTTGCGGGCCAGGAAATCCTTAAAGTCGAACCCGAAGCCCTGACGCTACTCGCGCAGCAGGCTTTTCACGACGCGGCCTTTATGCTGCGCCCGTCGCACCAGAAACAGGTCGCGGCGATTCTTCACGACCCTGACGCCAGCGAGAACGATAAATACGTGGCGCTTCAATTCCTGCGTAATTCAGAAATCGCTGCCAAAGGCGTGTTACCTACCTGCCAGGATACGGGTACGGCCATCATCATGGGCAAAAAAGGGCAACGCGTGTGGACCGGCGGCGGTGACGAAGCAGCATTAAGTCAGGGCGTGTACAACACCTATATCGAAGACAATCTGCGCTACTCGCAAAATGCTGCGCTGGATATGTACAAAGAGGTGAATACCGGGACCAATTTACCGGCACAAATCGACCTGTATAGCATTGATGGCGATGAGTATAAGTTCCTGTGCATGGCAAAAGGCGGCGGGTCTGCCAACAAAACCTATCTGTATCAGGAAACCAAAGCGCTCATTACCCCTGCGAAATTGAAAAATTATCTCGTGGAAAAAATGCGCTCGCTGGGGACCGCAGCCTGCCCTCCGTATCACATCGCATTTGTCATTGGGGGGACGTCCGCAGAAAGCACGCTGAAAACCGTCAAACTGGCGTCGACCCGTTACTACGATGGTTTGCCAACCGAAGGGAATGAGCATGGTCAGGCGTTCCGCGACGTTCAGCTCGAACAGGAACTGTTACAGGAAGCGCAGAATCTCGGTTTAGGTGCGCAGTTCGGCGGTAAATACTTCGCCCATGATATTCGGGTGATTCGATTGCCGCGCCACGGAGCCTCCTGCCCTGTCGGCATGTGCGTGTCCTGCTCGGCTGACCGCAACATCAAAGCCAAAATCAACCGCGACGGGATCTGGATTGAAAAACTCGAACGCAATCCGGCGCAATACATTCCTGAATCGCTGCGTGAGCAAGGTGAAGGCGACGTCGTCAGCATCAATCTGAACAGTCCGATGAACGAGATTCTGGCGCAGCTTTCCGCACATCCGGTTTCGACCCGACTATCGCTGAACGGCACCATTATTGTGGCGCGCGACATGGCCCACGCGAAGCTCAAAGAGCTGATCGATAACGGCGAAGAGCTGCCGCAGTACGTGAAAGATCATCCGATTTATTACGCGGGTCCGGCGAAAACACCTGAAGGTTATGCATCCGGGTCATTAGGCCCCACCACAGCGGGTCGTATGGACTCGTATGTGGATTTACTGCAATCGCACGGTGCCAGTATGGTAATGCTGGCGAAAGGCAACCGCAGTCAGCAGGTGACCGATGCCTGCCACAAACACGGCGGGTTCTATCTCGGCAGTATCGGCGGCCCTGCTGCCGTGCTGGCGCAGAACAGCATTAAAAGCCTGGAATGTGTGGCATATCCGGAACTGGGAATGGAAGCGATCTGGAAAATCGAAGTCGAAAACTTCCCGGCCTTTATTCTTGTCGATGATAAAGGCAACGATTTCTTCCAGCAGATCCAGAACAAGCAGTGCGCCGGGTGTTCGCAGCGTTAATTCGCGATATATCCTTAAAAGCCAGGCGTAATGCCTGGCTTTTTTTATCAAAACCGCCGTTCTCGCAACCCATGAGTTGCCCCGAAGATGCTGATTGAGTTCACATATATTGTGACGAAGCCGTAAAGGGATATTCCTTCGCGTAAGCGGAGTGATAAGGTGCTCGTCGCACAGCATTTATTCAGAAAATAATCAGAAAAGATGTTCTGTTAAGATGAAGCGGCGTAGAAAGGGAATTTGAACCCTCGGTAGAGTAACCCCTACTCTCGTTTTCGAGACGAGTCCGTTTAGCCGCTCCGGCATCTGTCCGCTATAGTGGTTGCCATGATGCCAGGTAATTTGGCATGTTAACAGATCCTAACCCTGCAATTTATTCAAGTGATGAGTTTGCGAGCGAAGCGATGATTAAGTGGCCCTGGAAATCGAACGAAACCGCACCTGACGCGCTATTGCCGTGGGATGAAGCGTTGGCAATTCCTGTCCTCGCCAGCCTTTCAGCGGACGAGCAAAGCAGATTGGTGCAGTTAGCCGATCGTTTTTTGCAGCAAAAACGTCTTGTCCCTCTTCAGGGATTCGAGCTGGATGAACTGAAAAGTGCGCGCATCGCCCTGCTGTTCTGTTTGCCTGTGCTGGAACTGGGCATCGAATGGCTGGACGGCTTTCACGAGGTATTGATTTATCCGGCACCGTTCGTGGTTGACGACGAGTGGGAAGACGATATTGGCCTGGTTCACAATCAGCGCGTGGTACAGTCCGGACAGAGCTGGCAGCAAGGACCGATTATCCTGAACTGGCTGGATATTCAGGACTCGTTTGACGCCTCTGGTTTCAATCTTATCGTTCATGAAGTGGCGCATAAACTGGATACCCGCAATGGCGATCGCGCCAGCGGTGTGCCGTTTATCCCGTTGCGGGAAGTCGCAGGCTGGGAACACGACCTGCACGCGGCGATGAATAATATTCAGGATGAAATCGATCTGGTGGGCGAAAGCGCAGCCAGCATTGATGCCTACGCGGCAACCGATCCGGCGGAATGCTTCGCCGTGTTGTCAGAATATTTCTTCAGCGCGCCCGAGCTTTTCGCCCCGCGTTTTCCGGCGTTATGGCAGCGTTTTTGTCATTTCTACCAACAAGATCCGATGCAGCGTTTGCGTGAAAATGCAGGCTATGACGGTAACGCTTCTCCGCAAGTACACTAAAAGCACAGGTTGAGTCTTAATTAATCATTTGAATCAGCATGTTGAATTTAGTGTTGACACAAAATAGCGAGGCCATTAACATGCGCCTCGTTCACACGATTCCTCTGTAGTTCAGTCGGTAGAACGGCGGACTGTTAATCCGTATGTCACTGGTTCGAGTCCAGTCAGAGGAGCCAAATTAGAGAAGCCCGCTTAAGGAAACTTAAGCGGGCTTTTTGCTTTTCGGGCTTTCATGGCCGCCAATATGCAAAAAGGCACGTTACAGTGCGTGCCCTTTCACCGGATCTTAGCGCAAGCTACTCATTGCCCCACTGATTGAGAAACGTCGCTATCTCATCAATACGTTCATCTTTGATGCCCGCTTCATTGGCCATCTCCTGCTGGGCGCTTTCGCTAATCTCTTCGTTATTCATTAAACGGGTGATCAGCATCTGGAAATAGTGCGCCAGCGGTTCGCGTTCGGATTCACTCACCGGCGTGGCGGTTTCCTTGGAATATTCATCCGCGATATCAAAATATTTAAGTGGAATTTCATTGGTCATAAGTGGCCCCAGGGGTTAACGCCTATTGAAGAGCTTGCGAGCGGATACACCGGCCCCAGCCTCACGAAGAGAGTCATGATAACGTGTCATCGCGCAGGTGTCCTCTGATGGATGCTGAAACATGACTCATTCTGCGGCGTATTCATCGTCGAGGCCGATTAAATCGTCACTTCCCTGGGCTTGCCAACTTGCTCACGATTAAATCTGATAATCGATCGCCACGTCTTCCGATTCCATCACCTGCCGTTTAATTTCATCAACCGACAGCCCGGCATTACATAACTCGATGAAACGCCATACGTAGTTGCGTTGCAGCTGACCACGCTTTAGTCCCAGCCAGACGGTATTGGCATCGAATAAATGCCGGGTATCCAGCCGCACCAGATCGCTTGACTCGTGCTCCCCACCCGACTGTTCCGCAACAATGCCAATCCCCAGCCCCAATTCGACATAGGTTTTGATGACATCCGAATCCTGCGCGCTTAGCACCACATCCGGTGTAATCCCTTTCCGGTTGAATGCCTCGTCGATACGCGAGCGCCCGGTAATCCCCTGACGATAGGTGATAAGCGGCCATTTGCCGATCGCTTCGAGCGTCAAAGGGGAAACCTGATTTAAGGGATGGTCTGAGGGCAAAAGCAGGCTGTGATGCCAGCGGAACCACGGAAAGGCCACCAGCAGCGGGTCGTTACTCAGGCGTTCGCTGGCGATACCGATATCCGCCCCGCCATTTTGCAACAGCACTTCAATCTCCTGCGGCGTGCCCTGAATCAACTCAAGACGGACCTCGGGAAAGAGTTCGCGGAAAACCTTGATCACCGGCGGCAGACTGTAGCGCGCCTGCGTATGCGTCGTCGCGATGGTCAACACGCCGGACGCATCATTGGTAAAGAGGTCCGCCAGTCGCCGTACGTTGCTGGCTTCGTTAAGAATACGCTCTGCGATGGTCAAGAGCGCTTTACCGGGCTCAGTCATGCCCAAAAGACGTTTACCGCGACGGATAAAAATCTCTATGCCCAGCTCTTCTTCCAGCTCGCGGATATGGCGGCTGACGCCCGACTGAGAGGTATAAAGCATGTTGGCGACTTCGGTCAGGTTGAAATCCCGCCTGGCCGCCTCACGGATAATTTTAAGTTGCTGGAAATTCACGATTCACCCCGGCGCATCTGATATCGCTCTATTGTTAGAGTCATCAGACCTACAGAACAAATAATAAAAACCAGCATCTTATTCCATTATGGAATATCAGCTTACCAGCTGCAGTTCACGATTCTCCAGCGATGGACGACTTACCAGCGACATCAGGATCTCTTTTACGGCTTGCGCCTGAGGCGACAGCGAACCGCGCGCTGACATGTTCAGAGACAGCGGCAGGCTCATTGACGGCGTAGTGATGCGCGCCATCCAGCCATTCGCCGCGCTGCACAGGGAGCGTGCTGCAGATTCAGGCAGAACCGTCACGCCCATTCCGCTGGCAATTGCGGCGGTCAGAGTGGAAATAGAGTCGATCTCACCGATGATCTTCGCCGTCAGACGACGCAGAGAAAAGGCTTCGTCCACGCGCACGCGCACGGCGCTGTAATCTCGCGGTAAGAACAGATTCATCTCCGCCACGGCCGTCAGATCAATGCTTTGACCAGGGCAGTCTCGCGTGCCGACCAGATAAAGATCTTCTTTCAGCAACGGCTGACTGGTGATTCCCGCAATCGGTGAACGGTCGTAAAGCACCGCCATATCCAGTTGGCCGTTGAGTAATTTGTCGTTCAGGACCGAACCGCTGTTTTCATGCAGATAGACCAGCACGTCTGGCAGCTCGGCGCGAACGGCCTGCAAAAGCGGCATGGTAATAGAGGAGGCAGCGGTTCCCGGTGCCAGACCGATAGAAACCTGGCCGCTCAGCGTGTGCCCAACGTTGCACACCGCCAGCTGGGCTTGCTCACACTGACGCAAAATCGTGCGGGCGTGAGTATAGAGAATTTTGCCCGCTTCGGTTGGCGTGACGCCACGTTTGGTGCGGATTAAAAGCTGCTGGTCCAGTTCACCTTCCAGAGTGGCCACCTGCTGGCTCAGTGCAGGCTGTGCGATATGCAACACTTCCGCGGCCTGGGTCAGGCTACCGATATCGACGATTTTTACGAAGTATTTCAGTCGTCTAAAGTTCATTTTGCCCCCTGTTAAAATGCAGTGCCGGTACTGGCGCTTGTTGTTGATAAGGTTTTTGCAATATGGATGCCAGTTTTTAAGAGAGGTCTGATAAGTTCGCTAAGCGGCTGAAAATAAGGAAATCTAATCACGACAGCGGGTTTTATTACTGAAACAGCGGTTTATGATCTGCCCCATAAGGGGTAC
This sequence comes from Lelliottia sp. GFLA7, assembly GCF_056490165.1. Taxonomy (NCBI): domain Bacteria; kingdom Pseudomonadati; phylum Pseudomonadota; class Gammaproteobacteria; order Enterobacterales; family Enterobacteriaceae; genus Lelliottia; species Lelliottia sp. GFLA7. The sequence goes on from NZ_JBWLAQ010000002.1 coordinate 458,952, forward strand.
ATCTGCACCAGAATCGTGCAATCCGTGATAAAAAGCGGCACTTTGCTGATTTTGTCAGCAAACGATGATCAGACGGCGATCCAGCCTTTGACAAGCGTCTGCGAGGTCGATAATATGCGCCCCGTTCACACGATTCCTCTGTAGTTCAGTCGGTAGAACGGCGGACTGTTAATCCGTATGTCACTGGTTCGAGTCCAGTCAGAGGAGCCAAATTAGAAAAGCCCGCTTAAGGAAACTTAAGCGGGCTTTTTGCTTTGCCGAAACACGTTTAGCGCGGTGCTTCCATACGCCATCTGCGGGTCAGCGGTTTCTCGACTTCCACAATCAGGAACATCACAAAGCCGATGATGAAGGTGATGACCCAGTAGCGGAACGGTAAGGATTCAGTGCCGAACAGCATCTGCATAAACGGCGCGTAGATAATCAGTAGTTGCAGCACCAGCAGCACCGCCGTCACGATCCAAATCCCTCTATTCGCCAGCAGCCCTTTGCTCAGCGAAAATCCGTCCGACACGCGGCAGTTAAGCATGTAGAACCACTGCGCGGTCACCAGAGTTTGCAGCAGCACGGTGCGGATGAACTCCGGGGAATATCCGCGCGGCTGCAGCCAGGCTTCCAGCACGAAAGCGCTCACGGCGATCATCGAACCGACAAACACCACGCGCCAGATGGCAAACCCATCCATAACGTGCAGTTTGGGGTCGCGCGGCGGCCGGTTCATGATGTTTTTCTCACCCGCTTCAAACGCCAGTCCGAAGGAGAGCGTGGCGGAGGTCGCCATGTTCATCCACAGGATCAGCACCGGCGTCAGCGGAATCAGGTTACCGGCCAGCAGTGCAATAATTATCAACAGCCCCTGCGCAAGGTTGGTGGGCATGATAAAGAGAATGGTTTTTTTCAGGTTATCGTAAACCCGCCGCCCTTCCCTCACCGCGCTGGCGATGGTGGCAAAGTTATCATCGGTCAGCACCATGTCGGCCGCCTCCTTGGTTACCTCCGTCCCTTTGATACCCATGGCAATCCCGACGTCAGCCTGTTTCAGCGCGGGCGCATCGTTGACGCCATCGCCGGTCATCCCGACCACCTCTTTCTTGCTTTGCAGCGCCTGAACCAGACGGAATTTATCTTCCGGGCTGGTACGTGCAAAAATATCAAATTTCTGCGCGGCGTCGCTCAACTGGTGATCGTCCATCACTTCAAGCTCGCGCCCGGTAATGGCATTGTCCGCATTCCCGATCCCCAGCATTTTGCCAATGCTCATCGCCGTTTGCGGGTGGTCACCGGTGATCATTTTGACGCGAATCCCCGCCTGCAGACAGTCACCGATGGCGGTAATGGCCTCAGGGCGTGGCGGGTCCATCATCCCGGCAATCCCGAGCAAAATCACGCCGTGCTGCAAATCGTCATGCGTCAACTCCGTTTGCTCCAGACTCGCCGGTTTCCAGGCGGCCGCGACCATACGCAGCCCTTCGCGCGCGTACTCCTCAATTTTCGCTTCCCAGTATGGTTGGTCGAGCGGCTCAAGGCCTGCTTCAGTCTGCTGGTGCTGACACAGCCTGAACAGCACGTCCGGGGCTCCGGTAATCAGAATCAGCTCTTCATCCCCAATGCGGTGAAGGGTCGACATATATTTGTACTGGGAATCAAACGGGATCTTGCTGCGCAGCTGCGTCTCTACCGAAGGCAGCGGGACTTTCGCCGCAAGGACTTTTAATGCCCCTTCCGTTGGCCCGCCGGTGATTTTCCAGAAGCCCTGATCGTCTTTCATCAGCTGACTGTCGTTACACAGGTCAATCGTGCGTAGATAGCGCTCCAGCAACGAGCCCTGTGTGACCGAAACGGGCGTTGGGTCATCGATGGGATGGAAGTTTCCTACCGGTTCGTAACTGTCGCCTTCCACGCGATAAATAGTGTCCGCTGTGATCACCGCCTTGACCGTCATTTCGTTCATGGTCAGGGTGCCGGTTTTGTCCGAGCAGATCACGGTCATCGCGCCCAGCGTTTCTACGGTCGGCAATTTGCGGATAATGGCTTTCTGCCGGGCCATCGTTTGCACGCCAAGCGACAGAATAATCGAAATAATTGCCGGCAGCCCTTCCGGAACCGACGCCACCGCAAGGCTGATGAGCGACAACATGAGTTCGGAAACAGGCATATCCCTGAACAGGACGCTAAAGACAAATAGCGCGGCCATCATCACCAGAATGATAATGAAAATGGCTTTCCCGAGCTTATCCATCTGAATCAGCAGCGGCGTTCGCTGTTGCTCAATATCCGCCATCATCTGGTTGATATGGCCTAATTCGGTATCCCCCCCCGTGGCAATAACAACGCCCTGACCGCCGCCGGAGCTGACCGTGGTCCCCGAAAACAACAGGTTAGTCCGGTCGCCCAGCGGAAGCTCTCCTTCAAGCCGGTCAGTGATTTTTTCAACGACCGTCGATTCGCCCGTCAGAATTGCCTCTTCCACCCGAAGATTGTGCGCTTCAATAATCCTGAGGTCGGCCGGGATGCGATCGCCTGCGCGGATCACGACGATATCGCCAGGCACCAGCGCAGTCGTCGGAATGGTTTCATGATTGCCCTGGCGCACCACCACGGCCTCGCTGGAGAGCATATTGCGGATACTTTGCAGCGATTTTTCAGCGTTACTTTCCTGAATGTAGCCAATCAGCGAGTTGATCACCGCCACGCCCAGGATGACGAGCGTATCCACCCAGTGTCCCATCACTGCCGTCAATACCGCCGCCGCAAGTAACACGTAGATCAGCACATCGTTGAAGTGGGCTAAAAAGCGCAACCACGCAGGTTTGCCCGGCTTTTGCGGGAGTGCGTTTTCACCATACTGCTGAAGCCTTGCCGTGGACTCTGCACGGCTGATCCCCTCCGCGGTACTGGCTGTAGTTGCCAGCGTTTCTTCTACGGAAAGTCGGTAAAAGGGTTGGTCCGGTTTTTCTGTCTTCATCGATCCGTCCTCACGTCCTGAACTCAAAAGCACTCTTTTCCATTGAAGCCGTTAACGCACGACAAAAACCGGAACGTGCGCGTAACGAACAATATTTGCCGCGTCTGACCCCAGTAAATGCGTCTGAATATTGGGATTGCGTGAACCAATAATGATCATGTCCGCCGCGAGATCGTCAGCCAGGAGGGTGACTTCGTCGCGGACATTCCCGCTGCGGACATGAAGATGAATGCGATCCTCAGGGAAATTGATTTTTTTGGCGAACGCCGCAAGTTTTTCTTTCGAATTATTAATCATATAGTCATCCATTTTTCGCGCATCCGAAATAAAACCGCGCGTCAATTCTGGCGAGAACTTTGGAATAACGTGAAGGAGGTGGATATCAGCTGAAGCAGCTTGCGCGAGGAATTGAGCGTGCGCCACGGCTTTGTCAGCCAGCCCAATTTCGTATACATCGACAGGAACCAGAATATTTCTGTACATAGCGAGCATCCTTTTATAACTCATACGAGTAGTCATAAATGACATTACACATAATGAAACGCAGGAAAATTAGCTCTACAACCAAACACTAAACGCTGAAGGGGATGGTATTAACCGTAGCACAGCAGACTGAATATGATGAAATTACTCATAATCATTTGAATAATATCAACTTAATAACATATATCTTGATTCCCCCCTTTCATGGCACTCATCAGCGTCACTCCCAACTTTAAGATATGTTTAACCTTTCTTATTTCTGCGACTATGATCATTAGCAGACATTAACGGCTAAGTAAGCCCTGCACATATACTTCAAATTGTCATCATTAACTCGCTTAGGTTTAAAGATAAGGGAGAAGAAATGTTTGGATATAGTTTGATTCGCCTGATTTTCTTTATTGTCCTTGCCATCGTCACCAGTTCCGCCGTGGGTCTTTTGACTTATCTGGTGGTTTCCGCGCTCGCAGAATAGAAACGTCATCACTAAATGTACGGAATAAAGAAATTTTTTTGTTTATTAGGGGAATATCGTGAATCGTTACATTTCTCTTTTACCTGCCCTTATTTTGCTGACAACGGCCTGCGACCCTAAAACTCAGGAAACGGCGCCCCAGCCACGCATGGTTAAAATCGCCGTGGTCACGGCGGCAGGCCAGGCGCAGCAGCGCGTTTTCCCGGCGCGAATTGAGTCTGGCGACGCCACCGACCTCTCATTCAAGCGCGGCGGTCAGATTGAAACCCTCGACATCCGTCAGGGAACCAGCGTCAAGCAGGGCCAGCAGTTGGCTAAGCTCAATACGCGAGAAGCCCAGCAGCGAGTCAACGACCGCCAGACTTCGGCCACGCTAGCGCAGCGGCAATTTGATCGCTTCCAGACGCTGGCGGGCCGCCAGGCCATTTCGAAAGCGGAGATGGACGTTCAGCGGGCCACCCGCGATTCCGCCAATGCGGCGCTGAAAATCGCGCAGGAAGAGCTGAATCAGATGACGCTGGTGGCTCCTTTTGGCGGCGTCGCGGCCAGCGTTCACGTCCGTAATCATCAGGTTGTCAGCGCAGGTCAGCCTATTTTGACGCTCACGCGTACCGACTTGCTGGATGTGGTGTTTAGCATTCCAGAAAACCTGTTCAAAACCCTGGATATTCGTAATGCCAACTACCGTCCGGTGGTGAAGATTAACTCGATGCCGGACCGCGAATTTAGCGCAGTCTACAAAGAGCATACCGGCAGTAGCGACAGCAATACGCTGACATGGCAGGTGATTTTAACCCTGCCGCGCCCGGATGATTTCCCGGTCGTGGGCGGCGTCAGCGGAACAGTCACCATTAATCTGGCGAATCTCCCGGCAGGCGCGGGGCAAAATGCCCTGGTCGTCCCTGTCGAAGCGGTGTTTAACCCGGATAACAGCCCGCGCAATGAGCCGCACGTCTGGGTTGTGCAAGGCGACGGCGACAAACTACAGCTGGAGGATCGCCAAGTGAGCGTCGGGCAAGTCACCGCCCAGGGCGTGATCGTGACCGACGGCCTCAAGGCGGGAGAACGCGTGGTGGCGGCAGGTGTCGGGGAATTGCATGCTAAACAGCCGGTTCGCATCTGGACGCGTGAGCGAGGTCTGTAATGGATATCTCCCGCCAGTTTATCGACAATCCCATTCGCGTCTGGCTGACTATTCTGCTGCTGGGCGTCGGCGGTGTTTTTGCGCTGCTGAACATCGGTCGTCTTGAAGACCCCGCGTTCACTATTAAAACCGCGGTGGTCATTACTCACTATCCGGGTGCCTCCGCACAGCAGGTCGAAGAAGAGGTCACCCTGCCCCTGGAAAACGCGTTACAGCAGCTACCCTCGCTCGATAACGTGAGTTCGATTTCATCAAATGGGTTATCGCAAATCACCGTCAATATTGCCTCGCGTTATCACTCCAGCGAGCTGCCGCAAATCTGGGATGAGCTGCGTCGTCGCGTTGGTGACGCGTCGCGCCAGTTCCCTCCGGGCGTCGTGACGCCGTTTGTGAATGATGATTTTGGCGATGTGTTTGGTTTCTTTTTTGCCCTTTCCGGCGATGAATTTACCAACGCTGAACTGGCGCGTTACGCCGATCAGTTGCGCCGCGAACTGGTCTTGATCCCCGGCGTCGGCAAAGTCGCCATTGGTGGCGCAATACCGCAGCAGATCAATGTCGATATTTCGCTACCCAAAATGGCCGCACGCGGGATTACGCTTGCGCAGCTTTCCGCGATCCTCAGCCGCGTAAATGTGGTGTCTAACGCCGGTGAGATTGCCTCCGGCACCGAGTCTATTCGCCTGCATCCGACCGGCGAATTTGAAAATATCGATGAGCTGGGCGATTTGATCATTACCCCGTATGGCGCGGGGGCTGCAACGCGTCTGCGTGATATCGCGACGCTGTCACGCGGGCTGACGGAATCGCCGTCCAGTATCTATCACGCCAACGGTCAACAGGCCGTCACCATGGGCGTGTCGTTCATTCCCGGCGTCAATGTGATTGATGTGGGGCGGGCGTTAGAGGCCAAACTGCAGCAAATGTCGGCGGAAAAACCGGCGGGCATTAACATCGATCTGTTTTACGATCAGGCTGCGGAAGTGGGGCATTCGGTCAACGGATTTATCATCAACTTCCTGATGGCGCTAGCGATTGTTATCGGCGTCCTGCTGATTTTCATGGGCATCCGCAGCGGGATTATTATCGCGCTTTCCCTCGCGCTTAACGTGCTAGGCACCCTGCTCATTATGTACCTCTGGGGAATCGAGCTGCAGCGCATTTCCCTGGGGGCGCTGATCATCGCCCTGAGTATGCTGGTCGATAACGCGATTGTGATTGTCGAAGGGGTGCTGATTGCCCGACAGCAGGGTTCAACCCTGATGACCGCCGTGAATTACGTGATTCGCCGCTCGGCGCTGCCGCTGCTGGGCGCCACGGTGATCGCTATACTGGCTTTTGCGCCAATTGGGCTTTCTCAGGATTCGACCGGCGAATACTGCAAATCGCTGTTCCAGGTTTTGCTGATTTCGCTGATGTTGAGCTGGTTCTCGGCGCTCACGATTACGCCGGTGATGATCAAATGGTGGCTGTTCAAAGGGCAAAAAACAGCGGAAACGCCTGCTGAAGCCGATCCTTACAACGCGCGGTTTTACCGAATTTATCAGCACATGCTGAATACCCTTCTGGCGCGAAAAACGGTGACGCTAACGTTAATGGTTGCCCTGCTGGTCGCGGCTGTCTGGGGTTTTGGCTCGGTGCGGCAAAACTTTTTCCCCTCATCGAACACGCCTATTTTCTTCGTCGATCTGTGGTTGCCTTACGGAACGGATATCAGCCAGACCGAAAAAATGACCGGCGACATCGAAAAAGCGATTAACGGCCAGGATGGCGTGGTGACCACGGTGTCGACCATCGGCCAGGGAAGCATGCGCTTTATTCTGACCTACAGCGGCCAACGCCAGTACAGCAACTACGCGCAAATTATGGTGCGCATGGATGACCAGCGGAATATTCCAGCGCTTGCCCGCCACGTCGATGATTACATTGCTCGCCACTATCCGCAGGTTAACGCCAGCACTAAGCGCGTGATGTTTGGCCCGTCTGGCGATAGCGCCATTGAGGTGCGCATTAAAGGGCCGGATCCAGACAGACTTCGCCTGATCGCCAGTCAGGTTGACGATATTCTGAGTCGCGATCCGGCCACCGACAGCGTGCGAAACGACTGGCAGAATCGCAGCAAAGTGATTCGTCCACAGTATTCGCCAGCCTTGGGTCGGGAACTGGGTGTCGATAAGCAGGATATTGATAATGCGCTGGAGATGAATTTCTCCGGGAGTCGGGTGGGCTTATACCGCGAAGGTTCGGATCTACTGCCCGTCGTCGTCCGTCCGCCAGAAAATGAACGCCAGGATGCCAACCATCTGAATAACGTACTGGTGTGGAGTCAAAACCGTCAGCAGTACATTCCGATGAGCAACGTGGTGAGCGACTTTACGCTGGAGTGGGAAGACCCGCTCATTCTGCGCCGGGACTGCAGCCGGGTGCTGACGGTTCAGACCGACCCGTCGCCGCTCAGCCAGCAAACCTCGGGCGATATTCTGGCGCGGGTTAAACCTCAGATTGATGCTCTGGCGCTGCCGCACGGCTACAGCATCGAATGGGGCGGCGACGCAGAAAGTTCCAGCGAGGCACAGCAAGGAGTCTTCTCAACGCTGCCGATTGGGTATCTGGTGATGTTTATTATCACCATCCTGATGTTCAGCTCGGTGAAAAACGCCGTCGCCATCTGGCTGACGGTGCCGCTGGCGCTGATCGGCGTCACGCCAGGCTTTTTGCTGACCGGCATTCCGTTCGGTTTTATGGCGCTGATCGGGTTACTGAGCCTCAGTGGAATGCTTATCCGTAACGGCATTGTATTGGTCGAAGAAATTGAACAGCAGAAGCAGCAAAAGCCGCAGCACGAGGCGATTGTTTATGCCGCGACGTCTCGTTTGCGCCCTATTCTGTTGACCGCATTTACCACCGTGTTGGGGCTGGCTCCGCTCCTGCGTGATGTGTTCTTCCAGAGCATGGCGGTGGTGATTATGTTCGGGCTAGGTTTTGCGACCATCTTGACGCTTCTGGTTCTTCCGGTTATTTATGCCTGTTTCCATCGACCGCGAGAGAAAGAAGTACCATGAATTCAACCGGACTGAATATTCTTAAAACGCTGGGATGCATGACGGCGGTGACGTTTTTTACCATCTATAACACCTGGGATCGCTATGACTACGATTATCACTGGATCCTGGGGTTTCTGACGTTTATCTCGACCATCGCCACCCCGCTGTTTTTTGTGATAGCGGGCTATCTCGACGCACAATCGCGGCACGGTTCCCGCTGGCAAGTCGGTAAAATCCAAAGCATCGTCATCGTTTTTCTGTTCTGGATGACGATTTATTACCTGTGGGAACCTTATCAGCGCGGCTATTTAATCCAGCCGTGGTTTGTCTTTACCTTTATTGTGATTTACACCTTCCACCCGGTTATCGAATGGTTAAGCCAGCGCCGCAGGCTGTTTTGCTGGGTGGTATTTTCCCTGCTGCTGTTTGCCTACGGCTACGATTTGCTGGCGGCGTTATATCCCGAAAAACACCTGTTTTCGCTCGCGCCGCAATATCGTTTGTGGACCTGGCTGCTGTTTTACCTGACCGGTCAGCTGTTTTTTGATCCGCTGATTGCCTCCTGGATCAGCAAAGACAGGGTGGTCAAAATAGCGATCGGGGCAATTCCGCTGATTTATCTGTTCACCTGGTTTTACGAGCAGCATTTCTTTTTTGCCCTGTTCAAGGCTGATCGCAACGCGTTTATTCTGACAGGCTCGCAAATCTATTTTCTGATCGTGGCGCTGGTTATCGCCGCGAATGGCGTGCGTTTTCGCCGCAACGTTGAGTTTAAAGAGGCCATCTTAGCGACCATCAGCAAGACGATGACCGGGGTGTATATTCTTCACTATTCGGTTTTTCATCTTCTCACCGCGCTGATTCCCGTCACCTCCCTGTCGACAAAATTCATCCTGATGGCGCTGACGTTTATCGCCTCGGTGCTGATCTCGATGCTGGCGCTATCGCATTCATTACTCAAAAAAGTGATTACGATTTAGCGCCCATATTTAAAAGCCGTAGCGCAGCCAGGCAAATAATACGTTGCCGTTATTATAGGTACCCGGAATGTAGGTGAACTGGACGTTCAGGTTCTTATAGCCAGCAGAAAACAGCGGTAAAATAATGGGCAGCGGCACATAGTTAGCAAAGTCTTTGCGTGCCGTGATCCCTGCGGTCACGCCCAATCCCAGACGGAAATCCCGCGCATTATCCAGATACCAGCCATTTTCCCAGCCATAGCCGACGATGGGCTGCCATTCGTTATGCGAGTCCTTAAACATCATGGCGTAAAGCGAACTCCAGTCGCCCTCTTCATCGTAGCGAGAAATACCAAAACCCCCGCCCGACGGCATTTCGTTGTAATTGTCGGTTTTTTCTTTGTCATACATAAAGCGCGCATGCCAGCTCAAAAAAGGCACATACAGATCGTAGTGTTGCGGTTCGTTCCACGTCTGCGAAACATCGGTGGTCCATTCGTTCCACCAGCGGCTAATACGCTGCTCGCCGTACACCCCAGGCTCAGCGCGCAGTGAAAAAGTCATCAATACAGTCAAGAATAAAAAAATGATTCGAAGTTGTGGCATCGTTAATCCCTCAGCAATATCGCACTACGATACTCAATACTGTAAACCATCCTTAGACAACCAACCGAAAACCAACGCGAATTCATTACGATCCCTTCTCATTTTTTCGGCAATGTGACGATAAAATCATTTTCTCCTGACGCCTGTCGGGGTAGTCTCATAAGCGTTGCCTATGATCGGTGACGCGAATGTGAGTAATCTTTTCCCATACTAATAATAAAAAAATCGGTACAGACAGGACTTAAAATGGATTCCACCCTCATCTCCGATCGCCCAGGCGAGGAGACACCATCGCTCACCCGCGCCCGTCGCGCTGCTTTTGGTAGCTTCGCCGGTGCCGTCGTCGACTGGTATGATTTTTTGCTCTACGGCATCACCGCCGCACTGGTCTTTAATCGTGAGTTTTTCCCGCAAATTAGTCCCGCCATGGGGACGCTCGCTGCGTTCGCAACCTTTGGCGTTGGGTTCCTGTTCCGGCCGCTGGGCGGCATTATCTTCGGTCATTTTGGCGACAAACTGGGCCGTAAGCGGATGCTGATGCTCACCGTCTGGATGATGGGTATTGCCACCGCGCTGATTGGTATTTTGCCCTCTTTCGCCACGATAGGCTGGTGGGCACCCGTCCTGCTGGTGATGCTGCGTGCCATCCAGGGCTTCGCCGTTGGCGGAGAATGGGGCGGCGCGGCGCTGCTGTCCGTCGAAAGCGCGCCAAAACATAAAAAAGCGTTCTACAGCAGCGGCGTGCAGGTCGGTTACGGCGTGGGCTTGCTGCTCTCCACCGGACTGGTGTCATTAATCAGCCAGCTCACCACCGATGAGCAGTTCCTGAGCTGGGGCTGGCGCATTCCGTTCCTGTTTAGCATCGTGCTGGTGCTCGGCGCGCTATGGGTGCGTAACGGCATGGAAGAGTCGGCGGAATTCGAGAAACAGCAGCGCGAAACGCCGGTCGCCAAAAAACGTCTGCCGGTGATGGAAGCGCTGTTTCAGCATCCCGGCGCGTTCCTGAAAATCATCGGTCTGCGTCTGTGCGAGCTGTTAACGATGTATATCGTCACCGCGTTCGCACTGAATTATTCGACGCAAAACCTCGGCTTGCCGCGTGAGCTTTTTCTGAATATTGGTCTGCTGGTCGGGGCCATTAGCTGTCTGACCATTCCGTGCTTTGCATGGCTTGCGGATCGCTTTGGTCGCCGACGGGTCTATATTACCGGCGCGCTGATCGGGACGCTCAGCGCCTGGCCGTTCTTTATGGCGCTGGAAGCGGAGTCGCTGTTCTGGATTGTGTTTTTCGCCATTATGCTGGCGAATATCGCCCATGACATGGTGGTGTGCGTCCAGCAGCCCATGTTCACCGAGATGTTTGGTGCCCGCTACCGCTACAGTGGCGCGGGCGTCGGCTATCAGGTGGCAAGCGTCGTCGGCGGTGGATTTACACCGTTTATCGCCGCTGCATTAGTCACCTTCTCGGGCGGTAATTGGCACAGCGTGGCGATTTATCTGTTGGCGGGCTGTTTGATTTCCGCCGCGACGGCGCTGTTCATGAAAGACGCACGCGCCTGATGTCCTGACTTTTTTTTCACATACGTGTGACATACTATCGAGTGACGTCGCACTTATGTGGAACAAGGAGACAGACATGAATAATAAGGGCTCCAGCCTGACACCGGCTCAGGCACTGGAAAAACTGGAAGCGCTGTATGAGCAATCGGTCAGCGCCCTGCGCAGCGCCATTAGCGAGTATCTTGAGAACGGAAAACTGCCTGATGAGAAGGCACGATTAGATGGCCTTTTTGTTTATCCCTCCCTTTCTGTGACCTGGGACGGCGGCACCACCACAACGCCTAAAACCCGTGCCTACGCCCGTTTTACCCACTCAGGATGTTACTCCACCACCATTACCCGCCCTGCTCTGTTTCGCCCTTATCTTGAAGAACAGCTGACGCTGCTGTATCAGGATTATGGCGCGCACATCGCCGTTGAACCGTCACTGCACGAAATTCCGTATCCGTACGTGATTGATGGCTCTGCCCTGACGCTGGATCGCTCCATGAGCGCGGGCTTGACCCGTCATTTCCCAACCACCGAGCTGTCGCAGATTGGCGATGAAACCGCTGACGGGATTTATCATCCTGCTGAATTTTCGCCGCTGTCGCATTTCGATGCCCGCCGCGTCGACTTCTCGCTGGCGCGTTTGCGTCACTACACCGGCACGCCAGCCGAACATTTCCAGCCGTTCGTGCTGTTCACCAACTACACCCGCTACGTGGATGAGTTCGTGCGCTGGGGTTGCAGCCAGATTCTCGATCCCGACAGCCCTTACGTGGCGCTCTCCTGCGCGGGAGGGATTTGGATAACCGCCGAAACCGAAACGCCAGAGATGGCTGTCTCCGATCTGGCGTGGAAAAAACACCAGATGCCCGCCTGGCATTTAATTACCGCCGACGGCCAGGGCATTACGCTCATCAACATTGGCGTTGGCCCATCGAATGCCAAAACCATCTGTGACCACCTGGCGGTTCTGCGCCCGGACGTGTGGCTGATGATTGGTCACTGCGGGGGTCTGCGCGAAAGTCAGTTGATTGGCGATTACGTGCTGGCGCACGCTTACCTGCGTGACGATCACGTTCTTGATGCCGTTCTGCCGCCGGATATCCCGATCCCAAGCATCGCTGAAGTGCAGCGTGCATTGTACGACGCGACCAAAGAAGTCAGCGGTATGCCCGGTGAAGAGGTTAAACAACGCCTGCGTACCGGCACCGTCGTCACCACCGACGACCGCAACTGGGAGTTGCGCTACTCGGCGTCGGCGCTGCGCTTTAACCTGAGCCGCGCGGTGGCGATCGATATGGAAAGCGCCACCATCGCCGCCCAGGGCTATCGATTCCGCGTGCCTTACGGCACCTTGCTGTGCGTTTCCGATAAACCGTTGCACGGCGAGATCAAGCTACCCGGACAGGCCAACCGCTTCTATGAAGGGGCGATTTCCGAGCATTTGCAAATTGGTATTCGCGCCATCGATTTACTGCGTGCGGAAGGCGACAAGCTGCACTCCCGTAAGCTGCGCACCTTCAACGAGCCGCCGTTCCGCTGATAATAATAAGGAAAACGATGAACACCACATCACCGCTGTCGGCGCTTCGCCACTGGCTTCATGACAACCAATTCGCGGGCATGATTGTGCCCCGCGCCGATGCGTGGCAAAGCGAATTCTGTGCCTCATCCGATGAAAAGCTGGCCTGGCTCACCGGCTTTGATGGCTCTGCCGGGCTGGCGCTGGTGCTGCAAGACCGCGCACTGCTTTTTGTGGACGGTCGCTATCAGGTCCAGGCCCGCGTTCAGGTCAATCTGGATGATATTGAGATTCACCATCTGCATAACGAACCGCTGGTCGAATGGCTGGCGGAAAATCTCGCCGCGGGCACCCGCATCGCGTTTGACCCGATGCTCATGACTCAAACGGAATACCAGCAATTTTGCGCCACGCAGTGTGAATTTGTTCCGCTAACGGTTTCACCTTTCGACACGCTCTGGACGGACCGCCCCGCTGCGCCGGCCGGTTTGATTCGCGAGATGCCGGAAGAAATCAGCGGTGAAAGCAGCGTGGCGAAACGCCAGCGCATTGCTCATCTGCTGGCGGCTAAAAATGCCGATTTCATGGCGATCACCCTGCCGGACAACATTGCCTGGCTGCTGAACGTGCGCGGCTCTGATATTCCGACCAGCCCGGTGCCGCTTTCGTTCGCTCTCCTGAGCCGCGAAGGCAACGTGGAGTGGTTTGTTGATGGCGACAAGATTCGCGATCTCCCCGCCTCTGCACTCGAATCAGTGGTGGTTTCTGCCCAGGACGATTTTGTCCGTCGCTGCCAGCAGATTTCCGAAGGCAAGCGAGTCTGGGTGGATGCCGATTCTGCGCCTGTCGCGCTGCGTTTTGCCATTGAGCCACAGGGTGAAATTCTCTGGCAAGCGGACCCAATCACGATGATGAAGGCGCAAAAAAACGCGGTTGAGCTGGCAGGCTATCGCGAATGTCATCAGTCTGACGGCGCAGCCTGGGTTAATTTTCTCGCCTGGTTGTCCCGTGAGGTTCCCCTACGCGAAGCCGCGGGTAATCCGCTGACGGAGCTGGAAGCGCAGGCACAACAGTTGGCGTTTCGTGAGCAGCAGCCCCATTTTATCGAGCAAAGTTTTGCCACGATTTCGGCGTCTGCCAGCAACGCGGCAATGTGTCATTACCACTCAAGCGAAGCGACCAACAAACCGATCGTCAGCACGCAGTTTTATCTGAATGATTCAGGTGGGCAATATCATAACGGCACCACCGATGCGACGCGCACGCTGGCTTACAGTAAGCTCGATGCGCAGCAGCGCCTGCATTACACCGCAGTGTTAAAAGGCTTTTTGTCGCTGATTATGCTGCAGTTCCCGTCGGGGACGCAGGGGCATCAGTTGGACGCTTTTGCGCGTCGTCCGCTGTGGGAATTGGGGCTTGATTACGATCACGGGACCGGGCATGGCGTGGGACACCAGCTTTTGATCCACGAAAACCCGCAGCGTATTGCGAAAAAGGTCAATCCGTGGCCGCTACTGGCTGGCAGCATCATCACCATTGAGCCGGGCTATTATCAGGCGGACAGCCATGGCATTCGCATAGAAAACCAGGTTGAAATTGTGGAAAGCATGCCGGGGTTCTGCAAATTTGCTTCGCTCACGCTGATCCCAATTGATTTGAGCCAGGTAGAGCTGAATTTGCTGAGCGAGCAGGAGAAACAGTGGCTAGACAGTTATCACCAGCAGGTGAGAGACATTCTGTCGCCTTTGGTTGAGAGCGACGCGCGCCCGTGGCTGTTTGAAGCGACGGCACCGATTCGCGTGAGCCGATAAGGCACGATGGGGGCGTCGGCCCCCTCTTCTAGCGCATTTGCCTTGCGTAGAAAAGCAAAAAGCCTGCTTTAAAAGCAGGCTTTTCTAATTTGGCTCCTCTGACTGGACTCGAACCAGTGACATACGGATTAACAGTCCGCCGTTCTACCGACTGAACTACAGAGGAATCGTGTGAACGGGGCGCATATTATCGACCCGCCCCCTCATTGTCAAAGACTGAATGCGCAAAAAAGTTCGTTTGCCGATTTATTCTCCACTTTGCGCATTCGAGAGGCTTTCTGGCAGTTTTTTATGCTCAACTTCAGCCTTTTTACGCGGGTATTTCCACAGCCATCGCCCGCTCACCATGCGCCAGTAGAACAGCACGCCACGAACCGCCCAATCAAGGAACATCCCAAGCCAGACACCGACAACGCCCATGCCGAGCATAATCCCCAACGTATAGCCCGCTACCACGCGGCATCCCCACATTCCCAGCATCGAGACCCACATTGCAAAGCGAGCATCGCGCGCACCTTTTAACCCAGCTGGTAGCACCCAGGAGGCGGCCCAGATCGGCATAAACGCCGCATTCAGCCAGATAAGGATTTTCACCACCTCTTTGACGTCGTCTTCACGGGTGTAAAACGAGGCCAAAAGACCGGCAAACGGCGCAGTCCCCCACGCGATGAGTGACAGGCCAATCGTAGAGAGCCAGAACACATGGCGCAGCTGACGCTCTGCCTGTGCAATTTGTCCCTTGCCCAAACGCTTACCGGTAATAATCGTGGAAGCGGACCCCAGCGCATTGCCCGGCAGGTTTATCAGCGAGGCAATCGAGAACGCAATAAAGTTACCCGCGATGACGTCAGTCCCCATCCCAGCGACAAACATTTGAGTAAGCAGTTTCCCGCCGTTAAACAGCACCGATTCGATACTCGCCGGAACTCCGATCCCCATCACTTCCCAGATAATGGCGAAATTGAACGGGCGGAAATAGCTTTTCAGCGAGATGCGCAGCGCAGGATTAAAGCCCACCATCAGCACCACGATAATCGCGATGGCACCGATGTAACGGGAAATCGTCAACCCTAAACCGGCCCCAACAAAGCCCAGCCCTTCCCACGAGAAAGCCCCGTAGATCAGAATGCTGCTGATGATAATGTTCAGGATATTCATCCCGCCGTTAATCAGCAGCGGAATCTTGGTATTACCCGCGCCACGTAGCGCACCGCTGCCAATAAGCGCGATGGCCGCTGCCGGATAACTCAGCACCGTCATTTCGAGATAAGTGAGCGCCAGACCTTTAACTTCGTTGGTCGCCTCACCGGCGACGATGTCGATAATCTCTTTGCCAAAATAGTGGATCACCGCCGCGAGAATGATAGAAAAAATCGTCATGATCATCAGCGACTGTCGCGCCGCTTCGCGTGCGCGTTTGGGATCAAGCTTACCCAGGCTAAACGCAACGACGACGGTTGTACCCAGATCAATCGCCGCGAAGAAAGAGATGACGACCATATTGAAGCTGTCGGCCAGACCCACGCCTGCCATCGCCTCTTTACCCAGCCAACTCACCAGGAAAGTACTCAATACGCCCATCAACAGAACGCAGGTGTTTTCCAGGAAGATAGGCACAGCAAGAGGGGTGATTTCACGCCAGAACAGGACACGGTAACTTTTTCGTTTGGCATACCAGGGCGTGCGCATGACGGCCTGACGTAGAGCGGCGGTGACGTTCAAAATGGACCTTAAAGAGAGAAAGTTGAAACTACATTTCAAATGATGATTGAGAAATGCTAATCCTGCAAAGTATTTTCAACAAAAAACTGTGGGCAAAAGTGACAAACTGTCGACAGATTCACCAGTTAAACATCTGAACGTAAGATCAGGTTTGACAAAACTTTTTTCGCCGCTAAGATAAGCCTCCTAACCGATTCCTCTGTAGTTCAGTCGGTAGAACGGCGGACTGTTAATCCGTATGTCACTGGTTCGAGTCCAGTCAGAGGAGCCAAATTTAAAAAGCCTGCTTTCGAGCGGGCTTTTTGCTTTTTAGCGTCCGACTACCCCTCAAAAAAAAGCCCCCCTGCTTTCGCAGAGAGGCGCAGTCTTTCTTAGCAGCAATTATTCGCTTTTTGCTTCGCTGCTTTTGATTTCGCCGATGACTTTCAGCTTTTTAGAGATATCGCGGCGCTCTTTGGACAGTTCAGCGTTCTTGATGATGTAGTCGTCAACGCGATCTTCATAATCGGTCTTCATGCTGGCGATAATGCCCTGAATGGCTTCTACGCTCATACCCGGCTTGATGTAGTCGCTCAGGTTATCAAGCAGCAGAACACGTTTCTGGTTGTCACGGATCTTCTTCTCAACGTCCTGAATTTCACGCTGCAGTTTGTTTTTGCGACGGAACAGGCGGACGAATTCCAGAACATCCTGGAACGAAGGCTTGGTAGTTTCCATTTTGATACCCCTGATAATGTGAGATTCGGATTCGTTTAAGCAACCACTGTACCGTTAACCTTACTGACAGCCGTTGCGAATGACAATGAGTATATCGTTTGCCCTATCATAACCTCAAATGCTGCTGAATCGTAGCAGCAGGCGTCACATCCGCAGACGCCTGCTTTTTATTTGCGCAGCGCCCGGCAGATGAGATGCGACAGCAACTCTAATTGTCTCGCCATCTCCATGCTCAACCACACATAGCCGTGGATAGGCGTTTCTGACACGTTGTCACCCTGATGCTCGCCGATCAACTGCTTGAGCTCAGCTACGATTTCGTTCAATCGTTCGCTGTTAGCAAGAATAGGCTGTGGGTTCCCTTCGTAAAGCGCGTGAGCGATGGTGAGCAGCGTTTGTTGGGTCATCTGCTGAGTCTCTTTCAGCGTGTTTGCATTCAGAAGCACAAAGTGACTGGCACGAGACGCCCAATGCGCATTTATTTGCAGTTCCAGCATGCATACCAGATTCCGGCTAACAGTCTGAATCGCTTCAAAAATGGCTTTTTGGATATGCGTCTCTTTGCTGGCAGGAACAATAAGCCCACGCATTTTGACGACATCATTGAGTATTTTTTGCAGATGCTTTTCGAGCCGTGGGCGTTCCACCAAGTTGGGTGAAAAGCCCGCCTGATAGACACGATTGAACGCGGTTACGTAGTGGGCCATCTGAATGCGCCAGTGCAGAAATGCGCGTTGAGGCCAAATCCCGGTAAAGAGCATTGCTAACAGCGAGCCGAGAATCACATCACCGCCTCGCCACAGGGCCGTAGCCATGTCTCCCGCCGGGGCACCGACCACGACAGATAGCGTAATGCCAATCAGCAGAGCCTGATACGGTTTTTTGCCCAGCGCCAGCCAGCCGCACAGGAACATCGCCCCCGCACACCAGAGCAACATCACGGGCAACGAAATCAGCTCAAGTTTTAATGCAATCAACCCTAATGCAGAGCCAAAAATCGTACCGCCGATGCGCTCGAAGGCACGTGGAACCACGTTTCCCCAAAAAGATATCGGCCCCATGATGACCACCAACGTGATCAAAGGCCAGGTTCCCTCGGGGATATCCAGCAGACGCACCAGTAAAAAAGTGAGGATGAATGCCAGCGCGATGCGGCAACCATGCACGACGCGGTAATTCCGATACAGTCGGATTTCAAAAGGCGTTAATGATTTGTCGGGACGCACACCCGCTCTCCAGATACACGGCAAATCACAATTGTACTGTGTTTTCTGCCAGACGTATCACGCCCGGCAGAAAAACCCTACAAATCGCAGGAATAATCATTGTTATCCGGCTTTATTCTGCACCGGAACAAACATTTCAATATCCCAGTAACCATCGGCATTGCCATCATTCAGATAGCGTTCAAAGCAGGGTTTAGGGGCGATTTGATAGTGATTGTCCTGGAGCAGGCTGTTGAAGAAACTATGCCATGGGGTGCCGAAATCGTAGTTTTCGACGCGTGCTGTGGCAATCGCATAATCACCGGCAGCCACTTCGGTGAGGATAACGCCTTCGCTGTTTGCCGGGATGACAAAATCGTCGGGAACAGTGACAACCGTATCGCAGCGCAGTTTCTCTGCGGGCACTTCGTCTGGATTATCATAATAGACCGCCACCCACTCAAGCGGCTGAATATGGTGTCCATCCACCCACATCATGAGTTGCTCAAAACCTTGCTTAACGGTTTGCTCCCACGGCCCAACCATATGAAAACCGGCAATCTTACGCTTCTGTTGCTGCTTGATGCTGTAGTCCATACTGCCTCCGTTTATTACTGTGTATTTATACACTATAAAGCAGATTCTTTATGTCCAGCAAATATGACGCGTTGATTATGCGAGCAGACTCGCACGACTGCCAGTCTGCTCGTTACGGTCTTAACGGTTCGTCAGGCTTTATGGTGCAGATAATCACTCAGCCGAGAGAACATCCCGCCCTTGCCGACGCTTTCCAGCGTGACTAATGGCCAGTGCGCCACAATTTTATCGCGATCGTAAAGCTCAATTTCACCTACTCGCTGGTGCGCCGCGATAGGGGCCTCCAGCTCTTTTTTATCAAGTACATATTTGGCCTTAATGTTGGCAACTTCCGCTTTTGGCAACGCCAGCCAGAAATCCTGATCCGTACCCAGCGAGATGTGTTCTTTATCGCCGTACCAGATGCGCTCGGTGCCCACTTTTTTGCCGTTATGCAAGATTTGCACGGTATCGAAGTTTTGCTGGCCCCAATGCAGCAGTTTGCGCGCCTGATCCTCACGCCCTTTCGGACTCTCGCCGCCCATGATCACCGCAATCAACCGGCGCTGACCATCGACTGCCGAGGCGATCAGGTTAAAGCCAGCGCCAGACGTGTGCCCGGTTTTGAGTCCGTCGACCTTCAGGGTTTTATCCCAAAGCAGCCCATTGCGGTTTTGCTGCGTGACACCATTCCAGGTCAGGCTCTTTTCACTGTACATATGATAAAAATCTGGCTCGCCGTGAATAATCGCGCGTGAAAGCACCGCGAGATCATAGGCTGAGCTGTGTTGCCCTGGTGCATCCAGACCATGTACCGTTTCAAAATGGGTATCGCGCAGACCCAGTTTTTGCACATACTCGTTCATCATATTGACGAATTGCGGCTGCCCACCTGCCACATAATCCGCCAGCGCCACGCAGGCGTCATTCCCAGAATCAACGATTAAACCCCGGCTCAGATCGCGAACTGAAACGCGTTCACCCGCTTTCAGGAACATCAGCGATGACCCGTCAAACACAGGATTACCCTTCGCCCACGCATCGCGTCCAACGGTGACCATATCGTCAGGGGTAATGCGATGGCTATCGATAGCACGATCGACAACATAGCCTGTCATTAACTTGGTGAGGCTGGCCGGATTGCGCTGTTGATGTTCGTTGCCCGCCGTTAAAATTTGACCAGTGGTATAGTCCATCAGCACCCAAGAACCAGCCTGTATAGCTGGCGGTTGCGGCGAAAAATCCAACGGATCGGCCGCCAGGGCAGGAGTGACACTCGAAGCGAGTAAAGAAAGAGCAATAAACAGACGGCGTTTCAACGATATATCCTCAGTCATTAAAAAATCGTTGCCCTTTTTACGGAAAATCTCATGCCGTTACCTGTTTAAATTGCAAAAAAATGTGACGGACCGCAATGTTCCGCCTGGAAGCCTGCTCGCAAATCTTCGAGATAAACGTGCTTTTTGTTCGGTCTGATGACCCTGATGGTTTACCATAGCGAAGCAACTTTTTAACAGGATGGTATTACTGGTGTCTGATTCCGCCGCGCTTCCCACGTTTCTCTTCCACGATTACGAAACCTTTGGTACCAGCCCCTCGCTGGACAGGCCTTCGCAATTTGCGGCGATCCGCACTGACGCTGATTTCACGATCATTGGCGAGCCGGAGGTTTTTTACTGTAAGCCTGCCGATGATTACCTGCCGCAGCCTGGTGCTGTGATAGTCACAGGTATTACCCCGCAGGAAGCGCGCGAGAAAGGCGTAAACGAAGCGGAATTTGCACGTCGCATTCACGCACTTTTTACCGTGCCGAATACCTGCGTGGTGGGCTATAACAATATTCGCTTCGATGATGAAGTGACGCGCAACGTCCTGTACCGCAATTTCTACGATCCCTATGCCTGGAGCTGGCAAAACCGTAATTCACGCTGGGATTTACTGGACGTGATGCGCGCGTGCTATGCGCTGCGCCCGGAAGGAATCAACTGGCCAGAAAATGAAGACGGGCTGCCAAGCTTCCGTCTGGAACATTTGACCCGCGCCAACGGCATTGAACACAGCAATGCGCACGACGCCATGGCGGACGTTTACGCCACCATCGAGATGGCAAAGCGCGTCAAAACAGCGCAACCCAAACTGTTTGAGTATCTGCTGAGCCACCGCAATAAACAGAAACTGATGACGCTGATTGACGTCCCGCAGATGAAACCGCTGGTGCATATTTCCGGTATGTTCGGCGCCTGGCGTGGAAATACCAGTTGGGTCGCTCCGCTGGCGTGGCATCCTGATAACCGTAACGCGGTGATTATGGTCGATCTGGCCGGAGACATCACGCCGCTGCTTGAGCTGGACAGCGATGCGCTACGCGCGCGTTTATACACGCCTAAAAGTGAATTAGGCGAGGACGCGGCGGTGCCGGTTAAGCTGGTGCATATCAATAAATGTCCCGTGCTGGCGCAGGCAAATACGTTGCGCCCGGAAGACGCAGAGCGGCTGGGGATTAACCGTCAGCAGTGTCTGGATAATCTAAAAGTCCTGCGCGATAACCCGCAAGTTCGCGATAAAGTGGTGGCGATTTTTGCCGAAGCCGAACCGTTTGTCCCGTCGGATAATGTTGATGCACAGCTCTACAACGGCTTTTTCAGCGATGCTGATAGAGCCGCAATGAATATCGTTCTGCAAACCGATCCGCGCAACTTACCTGCTCTGGATATCACGTTTGCGGATAAGCGTATTGAGAAGCTGATGTTTAACTATCGGGCGCGTAATTTCCCCGGCACGCTTGACGAGAGCGAGCAGGAGCGCTGGTTACAGCATCGCCGCAACGTCTTTACGCCTGAGTATTTACAATGTTATGCGCAAGAACTGGAAATGCTGTTTGCGCAGTATGAAGGTGATGCGGAAAAACAGAATCTGTTGAAAGCGCTGTACCAATATGCGCAAGAAATCGTTTAAACGTGCCCTTCCGTAGGAGGGGCATTTATAGACTGAGCCGAATTAGAGGCATAAAAAAACCGGAGACACTGTCCCCGGTTTTTTTATCAACAGACGCTAATTACTGTGCGATATCTTCGTACTGTGGAACCGGGTTGCGGAAGCTTTTGGTCACGCAAGCCAGGTAAACCAGACCGATACCACCCCAAATCAGACCCAGAATCATTGAGCTTTCTTCAAGGTTGATCCACAGCGCGCCAACGGTCATTGCGCCACACAGCGGCAGGACCAGGTAGTTAAAGTGGTCTTTCAGCGTTTTGTTGCGCTTCTCACGGATCCAGAACTGCGAGATCACGGAGAGGTTAACAAAGGTGAACGCCACCAGCGCACCAAAGTTAATCAGCGCCGTTGCTGTGACCAGGTCAAATTTAATCGCCAACAGTGCGATAGCACCAACCAGCAGCACATTCCATGCTGGAGTGCGCCATTTCGGATGAATATAACCAAAGAAGCGCGTTGGGAACACACCGTCGCGGCCCATCACGTACATCAGACGCGAAACGCCTGCGTGGGCAGCCATACCGGATGCCAGCACGGTAACGCTTGAGAAGATCAGCACGCCCCACTGGAAGGTTTTACCGGCAACGTAGAGCATAATTTCTGGCTGCGATGCATCCGGATCTTTAAAGCGAGAGATATCCGGGAAATACAGTTGCAGGAAGTAAGACGCACCGATAAAGACCATGCCACCCAAAAGCGCTGTCAGGAGGATAGCACGAGGGATCACACGCTCAGCGTCTTTGGTCTCTTCAGACAGCGAAGAGATACCGTCAAAGCCCAGGAACGAGAAGCACAGAATGGTTGCACCGGTAATCATCGGCACAACGTGTGCGCCTTCAGACCAGAATGGACGGGTGCTGGTCAGCGTACCGGCACCTTCACCGTGCGCGACACCGTAGACAATCAGACCGACGATAACCGCCACGATACCCATCTGCAGGATAACGATCAGCGTATTGAAGTTGGCGACGGTCTTAATGCTGCGCAAGTTCGAGATGGTCATAAAGGCCACCAGCGCAACAACGAAGAGCCACGATGGGACGGAAGGCACCAGCGCTTCGAAGTAAATTTTTGCCAGCAGGATGTTGATCATCGGCATGAACAGATAGTCCAGCAGAGATGACCAGCCCACCATAAAGCCAACAGCCGGGCTAATGGATTTCTGAGCATAGGTGTATGCAGAGCCAGCGGACGGGAAACGGCGAACCAGTTTACCGTAGCTCAACGCCGTAAAGAGAATAGCGACCAGCGCGAAGGCATATGCCGTTGCGACGTGACCGTCTGTGAGGCCTGAGACGATACCAAACGTATCGAACAGCGTCATCGGCTGCATGTAGGCAAGGCCCATCATTACAACCGGAATCAACGTAAGTGTCTTACGTAATTCCACGCGAGAGGTTTGTGGAGTAGCGTTAAGCGACATGGTTATTCCCCATTACGGTGAGAGCCAGCGCGTAAGCAAATGATTGCCCCATTTTCTGAATTCCTCAGCGACAACAACTGTCGGTTTTTGTAAGTATCTATCCGGTACGAAGCCCGGCCTCTTGGTTTTAAATGGCGTTTGATACATGCAAAAAAAAATAACCGACGCCTTTTATATCGTCGATTATTCTAATTTTTTGCAGCGGCGCATTTTGCCCCATCTTTGGGATAAAAGGCAATAGATTCATATACCGATCAGGCTTTTCTTTTTACTAACCACTTGATATACGGCCATCGGGCGAAGTGTAAACGGCAGCGATAGCACTATTTGCTAAAATCTCATCCCGCCACCACGCGCTGGCGAGTCCTGCGGTTTGCTCATTCCAGCCAACCCACACCGATTCGCTGTGGTTTTGTGCCATCACCTGTTTCTCAACCAGCGCACCCGTTTCAATAAACCGCTGCGCCAGATAACGCGGCAGATAACCACACCCCAGACCGCTAATTTGCAGTTCCAGTTTGGTTTTAAAATCAAATACGGTGATTGCCTCCTGATCTTCAAGCAATTGCGAAGAAACGGCGCATTCGGGCAACGAGCTGTCCCCGACAACAATCGCGCGACAGCCTTTAATCACGCGTCGTGAGATGGGTTCAGGTTCCTGGGCAAGCGGATGATGCGGCGCCACGACGAAAACTTGCTCAAGCACGCCCAAACGCGCAAAACCAAATTCGCTCGACTGCGGCGGCTCATGCAGCGCGCCGACGATAATATCCGCCCGCCCCTGCGTTAACGCTTCCCAGGAACCGCCCAGCACGCCGTTGATAAATTTAAGTCGAGTGACGCTATGGCGTTGATAAAAGGCTTCAATCACCGGCGCGAGTAGCGAGAAGGGAAACGTGTCATCAACGCCAATCACCAGCTCATTTTCCCAGCCCTGGTGTAGCTTCACGGCCTGTTTTTCCAGCTCGCGTACGGTGTGAAGAACTTCGCGGCCTTTCTCAAGCAACATTTGTCCGGTACGGGTGAAGCGGGCGCGGTGGCCCGTGCGATCGAGCAGTTGAATATTGAGATCGCTTTCGAGTTTATGGACGGTATAACTGAGGGCCGAGGGCGTTTTGAAGAGCTTTGCCGACGCGGCGGCAAAGCTTCCCTCTTTTTCGAGCGCATCGAGGATAATCAGAACATCCAGCAGCGGTTTCATGTTCGCCCCCTTGCGGTGTGCGAGCGAATCCGCTGGCGGCGTTATTCCATTGGCATCACCAGCGGATCGGGATATTGATATTCAAATCCCAGTTCACGACAAATACGATTGCCATCAATCAATTTGCCTTGCCCTTCCCCAGATGCGTCGCGAAATTGCGGCGGCTCAAGCCCAAGCTGACGGGCCATCACGGGATAAAACGTACTTCGCGCCGGATGAGATGGCGCACATATATTATAGATGTGTCCGCCTTTCGGAGCCTGTAAAAGCAGGGTAATTGCGCCGATAACGTCCTCAAGATGGACAAGATTGACGCCATGCTGGCCATTCGGTGCCGTTTTACCGGCAAAAAAGCGTCCTGGATGACGCTCTGGTCCCACAAGACCGGCGAGACGCAAAATGTCCACCTGCGTACCGGGTAAATTATGCAGCCAGTCTTCCAGCTCTTTCAGCACACGACCGCTAGCCGTGACCGGTTGACGTTCGGTGCTTTCTTTGACGGTACCTTCGACATCACCATAAACCGACGTCGAGCTGGTGAAAATAATGCGCGGTACATGATGCGCCAGCGCGCTGTCGACAATTTCCTGCATAGCCCGAAGGTAGAATCCTTCCCCATCCCCGCTGCGACGAGCCGGAAGCGTAATCACCAACGCATCGACATTCATTAACGTATCCAGATCGTCGGCGTCACAGACCAGTTCTGGTTCCAGCCGAAGCTCCACGCTGTCGATTCCCGACATCCGAGCCGCTTCGACCCCGTCCAGCGTCGTTTTACTGCCGGTCACTTGCCAGCCTCTTGCTGTTAACGACATCGCTAACGGCATGCCGAGCCATCCTAAACCGACAATGGCGATCTTTTTCATACGTTCTCTCCTCGCTTTCACGCGTCTGACTTAAGGCTACGCCAGCGCTGCAGAACTGACAATTCATAGCATCAATATGAAATGAATTAATGATTAAAAAAAGCCCTTGCGTTGAACAGTGAATGTGGTTTACGTTAAATGACATCAGATGCATAAGCATTCAAAGAGAATTTATATGACACGCGTTCCATTTAAAAACCACCATCATCACCATCATCCTGACTAGTCTTTCAGGCGATGTGTGCTGGAAGACATTCAGATCTTCCAGTGGTGCGAGAACGCAAGAGAAAGCCCCCGGAAGATCATCTTCCGGGGGCTTTTTTTTGGACCGTATTCAGACAGATTAAAACAAGATAACGAGGACAACAGAATGTTAGACAACACACGTTTACGCATAGCTATTCAAAAATCCGGCCGTCTAAGCGACGATTCACGCGAATTACTGGCGCGCTGCGGGATTAAAATCAACCTGCACACTCAGCGTCTCATCGCTTTGGCTGAAAATATGCCGATTGATATCCTGCGCGTACGTGATGACGACATCCCGGGCCTGGTAATGGACGGCGTGGTTGACCTCGGTATTATCGGCGAAAACGTGCTGGAAGAAGAGTTACTGACCCGTCGCGCACAGGGTGAAGACCCGCGTTATTTCACTCTGCGCCGTCTGGATTTTGGCGGCTGCCGCCTGTCGCTGGCAATGGCGGTTGATGAAGCGTGGGACGGCCCTGCTGCGCTGAACGGTAAACGTATCGCCACCTCGTACCCTCACCTGCTGAAACGCTATCTTGATCAGAAAGGCGTGCAGTTTAAATCCTGTCTGTTGAACGGTTCTGTTGAAGTCGCTCCGCGTGCGGGCCTGGCCGACGCCATTTGCGATTTGGTGTCTACTGGCGCAACGCTTGAAGCGAACGGCCTGCGTGAAGTCGAAGTGATTTATCGCTCCAAAGCCTGTCTGATTCAGCGCGATGGCGAGATGCCGGAAGCGAAGCAACAGCTGATTGACCGCCTGCTGACCCGTATTCAGGGCGTGATTCAGGCACGCGAATCCAAATACATCATGATGCATGCACCGACCGAGCGCCTGGACGAAGTGATTGCCCTGCTGCCGGGTGCGGAACGCCCAACCATTCTGCCGCTGGCAGGCGATCAACAGCGAGTGGCGATGCACATGGTGAGCAGCGAAACCCTGTTCTGGGAAACCATGGAAAAACTGAAAGCGCTGGGGGCAAGCTCCATTCTGGTGCTGCCAATTGAGAAGATGATGGAGTGACCGCCATGAGCTTTAACACAATCATCGACTGGAACAACTGTAATGACGAACAGCAGCGCGCTCTGCTGATGCGCCCGGCCATTTCTGCCTCAGAAAGTATTACCCGTACCGTCGCAGAGATTCTGGATAACGTTAAAGCCCGCGGCGACGACGCGCTGCGCGAATACAGCGCAAAATTTGATAAAACCGAAGTCGGTGCGCTTAAGGTCACCGAACAGGAAATCGACGCGGCCTGCGAACGCCTGGGCGAGGAGATCAAGCAGGCCATGGCGGTAGCCGTGAAAAATATCGACACCTTCCACACCGCGCAAAAACTGCAGACCGTCGATATCGAAACGCTGCCCGGCGTACGTTGCCAGCAGGTCACTCGCCCGATTGCCTCCGTTGGGCTGTATATCCCTGGCGGCTCAGCACCGCTGTTTTCAACCGTGCTGATGCTGGCCACGCCCGCGCGCATTGCGGGTTGTCAAAAAGTGGTGCTCTGCTCGCCGCCGCCAATTGCTGATGAGATTCTTTATGCGGCCAAGCTGTGCGGCGTGAAAGACGTGTTTAAAGTCGGTGGTGCGCAGGCCATCTCCGCACTGGCGTTTGGCACGGAGTCAGTGCCGAAAGTCGATAAGATTTTTGGACCGGGTAACGCGTTTGTGACTGAAGCTAAACGCCAGGTCAGCCAGCGTTTAGACGGCGCAGCTATCGATATGCCAGCCGGACCGTCGGAAGTGTTAGTGATTGCCGACAGTGGCGCAACGCCAGATTTCGTCGCCTCTGACCTGCTGTCACAGGCCGAACACGGCCCCGATTCACAGGTGATTTTACTGACGCCGGATGCCTCAATGGCCACGCGCGTCGGCGAGGCCGTTGAACGCCAGCTTGCTGACCTGCCGCGTGCCGAAACGGCGCGTCAGGCGTTGTCGGCCAGCCGTTTGATCGTGGCAAAAGATCTGGAGCAATGTATTGCCATTTCAAATCAGTACGGTCCGGAACACCTGATTATTCAGACCCGCAGCGCTCGCGAGCTGGTAGACAGCATCACCAGCGCCGGTTCTGTGTTTCTCGGCGACTGGTCACCCGAGTCCGCAGGGGATTACGCCTCGGGAACAAACCACGTGCTGCCAACGTACGGCTACACATCAACCTGTTCAAGCCTTGGGCTGGCTGATTTCCAGAAACGCATGACCGTGCAAGAACTGTCTCGAGAAGGGTTTGCTGCGCTTGCCTCCACCATTGAAACGCTGGCGGAAGCTGAACGTCTCACCGCCCACAAAAACGCCGTGACGCTGCGTGTTGCAGCCCTGAAGGAGCAAGCATGAGCATTGAAGAATTAGCCCGTGACAACGTTCGCAGACTGACGCCTTATCAATCTGCTCGCCGCCTGGGCGGTAACGGCGACGTGTGGCTCAACGCCAATGAATTCCCAACGGCGGTGACGTTCGACCTTTCACAGCAGACGCTGAACCGTTATCCGGAGTGCCAGCCGAAAGCTGTTATCGAAAATTATGCCCAGTACGCTGGCGTCAAACCTGAGCAGGTGCTAGTGAGTCGCGGTGCTGACGAAGGGATTGAACTGCTGATCCGCGCGTTCTGCGAGCCGGGCAAAGACGCTGTGCTGTACTGCCAGCCGACTTACGGCATGTACAGCGTCAGCGCTGAAACCTTTGGCGTAGAGTGCCGTAACGTTCTGTCACTCGACGACTGGCAGCTTGATTTACCTGCGATTGCTGACAATCTTGACGGCGTAAAGGTCGTTTTTGTTTGCAGCCCCAATAACCCAACCGGACAACTTATCAATCCGCACGACGTCCGTACCCTGCTGGAAATGACGCGCGGCAAAGCGCTGGTTGTTGCCGATGAAGCCTATATCGAATTTTGCCCGCAGGCCACGCTGACCGGCTGGCTGGAAGAGTATCCGCATCTTGTGGTGTTGCGCACCCTGTCGAAAGCCTTCGCGCTGGCAGGTTTGCGCTGCGGTTTTACGCTTGCCAATAAAGACGTTATCGATCTGCTGATGAAGGTTATCGCGCCGTATCCTCTTTCTACGCCGGTTGCGGATATTGCCGCGCAGGCGCTGGCTCCACAGGGCATTAATGCCATGCGCGAACGCGTGGCGCAAATCCTCGTTGAGCGTCAATATCTGGTGAACGCCCTGAAAGATATCGCCTGCGTTGAGCAGGTGTTCGACTCTGAAACCAATTACATCCTGGCGCGTTTTACCGCGTCCAGCGCTGTATTTAAATCTTTGTGGGATCAGGGCATTATCTTACGAGACCAAAACAAACAACCTTCCCTGAGCGGCTGTTTACGCATCACCGTGGGCACGCGGGAAGAGAGCCAGCGCGTTATTGACGCCCTGAAAGCGGAGCAAGCATGAGCCAGAAGACCCTCTTTATCGATCGTGACGGCACGATCATTTCCGAGCCGCCAAGTGATTATCAGGTCGATCGTTTCGACAAACTGGCTTTTGAAGCGGATGTTATCCCGGTTCTGCTTACGTTGCAGAAAGCCGGATTTAAACTGGTGATGATCACCAACCAGGACGGATTAGGCACTGACAGTTTCCCGCAGGCGGATTTCGACGGGCCGCATAACCTGATGATGCAGATCCTCTCCTCTCAGGGCGTGACGTTTGATGAAGTGCTGATTTGCCCGCACCTGCCAGCGGAGAATTGCGATTGCCGCAAACCTAAAGTGAAGTTGGTTGAACGCTATCTCGCTGAAGATGCGCTGGACCGTGCGAACAGCTACGTGATTGGCGACCGCGCAACGGACATTGAGCTGGCCGATAATATGGGCATTCAAGGTCTGCGCTTTAACCGCTCCGAACTGAACTGGGCGATGATTGGCGAAAAGCTGACGAAACGCGATCGTTACTCGCACGTCGAGCGCAACACCAAAGAGACGCAAATCGACGTTAAGGTCTGGCTGGATCGCGAAGGCGGCAGCAAGATTCATACGGGTGTTGGGTTCTTTGACCATATGCTGGATCAAATTTGCACGCACGGTGGTTTTCGTATGGAGATCAACGTGAAAGGCGATCTGTACATTGACGATCACCACACCGTTGAAGATACCGGCCTGGCACTGGGCGAAGCGTTGAAACTGGCGCTGGGTGATAAGCGCGGCATCAACCGTTTCGGCTTTGTCCTGCCGATGGATGAGTGCCTGGCACGCTGCGCGCTGGACATTTCTGGTCGCCCGCACCTGGAATATAAAGCTGATTTTACCTATCAGCGCGTGGGCGATTTGAGCACTGAAATGGTTGAACACTTCTTCCGCTCCCTCTCCTACACCATGGGCGTGACGTTGCAC
Source organism: Lelliottia sp. GFLA7 (assembly GCF_056490165.1). Lineage (NCBI taxonomy): Bacteria > Pseudomonadati > Pseudomonadota > Gammaproteobacteria > Enterobacterales > Enterobacteriaceae > Lelliottia > Lelliottia sp. GFLA7. The sequence goes on from NZ_JBWLAQ010000002.1 coordinate 488,789, forward strand.
CTGAAAACAAAAGGCAAGAACGATCACCACCGTGTCGAAAGCCTGTTCAAAGTCTTCGGCCGTACGCTGCGTCAGGCCATTCGTGTCGACGGCGATACGCTGCCTTCGTCTAAAGGAGTGCTGTGATGAACGTGGTGATTCTGGATACGGGCTGCGCCAATCTGAATTCCGTGACATCAGCCATTGCGCGTCACGGCTATGAGCCGGTGGTCAGCCGCGATCCTGACGTGGTTTTGCGTGCGGACAAACTTTTCCTGCCCGGCGTAGGAACCGCGCAGGCAGCGATGGATCAGATCCACGAACGAGAATTAGTGGACCTGATCAAAGCCTGCACCCAACCCGTGCTGGGCATCTGCCTGGGCATGCAGCTTCTTGGCCGTCGCAGTGAAGAAAGCCATGGCGTGGACATGCTGGGTATCATCGAAGAAGACGTGCCCAAGATGACCGACTTTGGTTTGCCGCTCCCGCACATGGGCTGGAACCGCGTCTATCCGAAAGCGGGCGACCGTTTGTTCCGTGGCATCGAAGATGGCGCGTATTTCTATTTCGTCCATAGCTACGCGATGCCGGTGAACACCTGGACCATCGCGCAATGCCATTATGGCGAGCCTTTTACCGCCGCTGTGAACAAAGATAATTTCTTTGGCGTGCAGTTCCACCCGGAACGCTCCGGCGCCGCAGGTGCGCAGTTGCTCAAAAATTTCCTGGAGATGTGATGATTATTCCCGCACTGGATTTAATTGACGGCACGGTTGTTCGCCTCCATCAGGGGGATTACGGCCAGCAGCGCGATTACGGAAACGACCCGCTACCACGCTTGCAGGATTATGCGGCGCAGGGTGCAGAAGTCTTACATCTGGTGGATCTGACCGGCGCGAAAGATCCGGCTAAACGCCAGATTACATTATTGAAGTCGCTCGTTTCAGGCGTTGACGTTCCCGTGCAGGTTGGCGGTGGAGTCCGCACTGAAGAGGATGTAGCAGCTTTGCTTGAGGCCGGTGTCGCACGCGTGGTCGTGGGTTCTACGGCGGTCAAAGATCCTGAAATGGTCAAAGACTGGTTCCGTCGCTTTGGCGCGGATGCGCTGGTATTAGCGCTCGACGTACGTATCGATGACCAGGGTAACAAGCAGGTTGCGGTGAGCGGCTGGCAGGAAAATTCCGGCGTGACGCTGGAAGAGCTGGTTGAAATCTACCTGCCGGTTGGGCTGAAGCATGTGCTTTGCACGGACATTTCCCGCGACGGCACGCTGGCCGGATCGAATGTTTCGTTGTACGAAGAAGTCTGTGCGCGTTACCCGCAGGTGGCTTTCCAGTCATCGGGTGGAATCGGCGATTTGGCCGATATCGCTGCATTGCGTGGAACAGGCGTACGCGGGGTTATTGTTGGGCGAGCCTTACTGGAAGAAAAATTTACTGTGACGGAGGCAATTCAATGCTGGCAAAACGGATAATCCCCTGCCTTGACGTGCGCGACGGTCAGGTAGTGAAAGGCGTACAGTTTCGCAATCACGAAATTATTGGCGATATCGTGCCGCTGGCAAAACGTTATGCCGAAGAAGGCGCAGATGAGCTGGTGTTTTACGATATCACCGCATCAAGCGATGGCCGGGTGGTTGATAAAAGCTGGGTTGCGCGCGTTGCTGAAGTGATTGATATCCCCTTCTGCGTCGCTGGCGGCATCAAGTCTGCGGAAGACGCGGCAAAAATTCTCTCGTATGGGGCTGATAAGATTTCCATCAACTCCCCTGCTCTGGCGGACCCGGAACTGATTACGCGTCTTGCTGATCGTTTCGGCGTGCAGTGCATCGTCGTTGGGATTGATACCTGGTATGACGACGCGACCGGTAAGTACCACGTCAATCAGTACACGGGCGATGAAAGTCGTACGCGCGTGACGCAGTGGGAAACCCTGGATTGGGTGCAGGAAGTGCAAAAACGCGGTGCAGGCGAAATCGTCCTGAATATGATGAATCAGGATGGCGTGCGTAACGGCTACGATCTGGAGCAGCTCAAGAAAGTGCGTGCCGTGTGCCGCGTGCCGATGATTGCCTCCGGCGGCGCGGGAACTATGGAACATTTCCTTGAAGCCTTCCGTGATGCAGATGTTGACGGCGCGTTAGCCGCATCGGTGTTCCACAAGCAGATTATTAATATTGGTGAGTTAAAAACGTACCTGGCCACCCAGGGCGTGGAGATTAGGTTATGTTAACTGAACAACAACAGGCGCAACTGGACTGGGAAAAAACTGACGGATTATTGCCGGTGGTTGTGCAACATGCGGTTTCTGGCGAAGTGCTGATGCTCGGTTACATGAACCAGCAGGCTTTAGCACAAACGCTCGACAGCAAGAAAGTGACCTTTTTCTCGCGCACCAAACAGCGCCTTTGGACCAAAGGTGAAAGCTCCGGTAATTTTCTGAACGTGGTCAGTGTGACACCTGATTGCGATAACGATACGTTGCTGGTGCTGGCTAATCCTGCTGGCCCCACTTGCCATCTGGGGACCAGCAGCTGCTTTGGCGATGCCAGCCACCAGTGGCTGTTCCTGTATCAGCTAGAACAACTGCTGGCCGAGCGCAAAACTGCCGATCCAGAGAGTTCATATACTGCGAAACTGTACGCCAGCGGCACCAAACGTATCGCGCAGAAAGTGGGCGAAGAAGGCGTTGAAACCGCACTGGCGGCAACGGTCAACGACCGCGAAGAGTTAAAAAATGAAGCCTCTGATTTGATGTACCACCTGCTCGTCCTGTTGCAGGATCAGGAGCTGGATTTGACGGCTGTCATTGAGAATTTGCGCCAGCGACACAAATAAAAAAGACCGGGGGAAACCCGGTCTTTTTTTATCTGGTTATCAGGCTCTTGGTTTGTAGTTGCGCAGCGCGTTGCGCCCCAGGACCACACCGGAACCGATAATTCCACCCAGCAGTACGGCCAGAATCAACGTAATAGATTTCTTTGGACTGTCGCGACGAATAGGAAGATCGGGTTTCATCACATAGCGATAGGCATGAATAGTCGCCGGATCAACATTCAGATTTTGAATATCAAGCAAGTTCTGTTTGGTCTGGTAATAAGCTGGGGAGAAGACCAGTGGTCGGGTTGACTCATTCTGAATCATGGAATTCAACGCTTCGCTACCGAGCAGGAACATAGTGTCCTGCGTGACGTCTTGCGTTTGTTGGATTTGCGGTGCAGTGATTTTCGCTGCCTGAGCGAACTTCACCGCCTCAGCGATTTGTTTGATTCGCAGGTCTTTTTGTTCCTGAGCCACTTTTTCCTGGTTTTCCAGAGAATCATTCAGGGCAGTGATTTGTTGTTTAATATTGTCTTTAAGGTCAGCATCAAGCTCTTTAGCCGTCTGCTCATCAACCTGTTGAATATACTGTGCCAGTTGTTTCTGTGCGGTTTCAGCAGACTCGCCAACGTAGGAGACGCTCAGCGGCAATGGCTGGCCTTTAACTGCTGCATCAATGGTTAACTTTTCAGGAGCGTCCTGATTATCTAGCGACTGCGCTAACGCAGAGAAAGCAGAGTTAAAACGTCCAACAACACGGAGTTGCGTATCCTGCATGGTTGGAACAGAAGAACCATAAAGAATGTTAAGAGCGTTGGTATAGGTAGCAATTTGTGCAGCATCCGGCTGAGTGATAATTGCATTAGAGGTCCATTTCTCTTTTGCAGTGCTGATGTAAACACCAGCCAACACTATCGCGACCGCCACAAATGCAGCAATTGTCCACTTGCCACGCCAAAGCTGCAGCATTAAATCAATTAAATCAATTTGCTCAGGGTCATTGCTGTGAGCGACCACATTATTGTTGTTCTGGGACATACAATCCTTTAACGGTAAAAACGCAAAAAAATTATCTCTCTAGTGTATCGTTTGCAAGAAATTTATCTATAGGAATCCGATGAGTAAACTGTTGGCAGGCGAAGTTTTGCTAACACCGAGCTTAGGGGTATGATGTCGCTCAAGGGTTTATGCTATATGAATAGCGGTATATGTTACTACAGAGGATGAATATGAAATTTCTGGTCACCGGTGCAGCAGGCTTTATCGGCTTCCATGTTAGCGGCCGGCTTCTCGACGCAGGTCACCAGGTTGTCGGGATTGATAATCTGAATGACTACTATGACGTCACTCTGAAAGAAGCGCGATTGAATCAGTTGACCTCTGAGAATTTTACTTTCCGCAAGCTTGATTTGGCCGATCGAGAAGGGATGGCAACTCTGTTCGCTGATGAGAAATTTGACCGTGTCATTCATCTGGCGGCTCAAGCTGGCGTACGTTATTCGCTGGATAATCCGCACGCTTACGCAGATGCTAACCTCATTGGTCATCTGAACGTGCTTGAAGGCTGCCGACATAATCAGGTTCAGCACTTGCTTTATGCCTCCTCCAGCTCGGTTTATGGTCTTAATCGCAAGATGCCATTCTCCACCGATGACTCAGTGGACCACCCTGTGTCGCTGTATGCGGCGACCAAAAAAGCCAACGAATTGATGTCGCACACTTATTCGCATCTTTATAACTTGCCAACGACTGGCCTGCGCTTCTTTACGGTATATGGCCCATGGGGTCGCCCGGATATGGCCCTGTTCAAATTTACGAAGGCGATGATCGAAGGCAACAGTATTGATGTCTATAACTACGGCAAGATGAAGCGCGATTTCACTTATATTGATGATATTGCCGAAGCCATCATTCGTTTGCAGGATGTTATTCCGCAGGCTGATGCTGAATGGACTGTAGAGACCGGATCGCCGGCTACAAGTTCTGCGCCGTACCGCGTCTATAACATCGGCAACAGCTCCCCTGTCGAACTGATGGATTACATCACCGCGCTAGAAGATGCGTTGGGCAAAGAAGCACAGAAAAATATGATGCCTATTCAGCCAGGTGATGTGCTGGAAACCAGCGCAGATACTAAAGCACTGTTTGATGTGATTGGTTTCAAGCCGCAAACGACCGTGAAAGACGGTGTGAAGAATTTTGTAGACTGGTACCGCAATTTTTACAACGTGTAATAAAACAAAAAGCCCGGCAATGCCGGGCTTTTTTACGCGCTAAAAAACGACTTAATCGCTTCCGAAAAGATCGCGTGTATACACTTTATCCGCGACGTCTGCTAATTCTTCCGCCATACGGTTAGAAATAATAACATCGGCTTCTTTTTTGAAGGCATCCAGATCGCGAACGACGCGCGAATGGAAGAATTCATCTTCTTTCATTGCAGGTTCATAAATAATGACCTGAACGCCTTTCGCCTTAATACGCTTCATTATCCCTTGAATCGAAGAGGCACGGAAATTATCCGAGCCGCTCTTCATAATCAGGCGATAAACGCCGACCACTTTGGGCTGACGCGCCAGAATAGAATCAGAGATAAAATCCTTGCGCGTACGGTTTGCATCAACAATCGCTGAAATCAGATTGTTTGGCACCGCCTGATAGTTCGCCAGCAACTGTTTGGTATCTTTTGGCAGACAGTAACCACCATATCCGAAGGAAGGATTGTTGTAGTGATTGCCGATACGAGGATCCAGGCAAACACCTTCAATGATCTGTCGGGTATTTAACCCCAGACTTTCCGCATAGCTGTCCAGTTCGTTAAAGTACGCTACACGCATCGCCAGATAGGTATTAGCGAACAGCTTGATCGCCTCGGCTTCTGTCGGATCGGTGAAGAGTACATCAATGTTTTTCTTAATGGCCCCTTCCTGCAACAGTGCAGCAAAACGCTCAGCGCGCTCAGAACGTTCACCAATGACAATGCGTGATGGATGTAGATTGTCATACAACGCTTTGCCCTCACGCAGAAACTCGGGTGAGAAGATGACGTTATCGATGCCCAGCTTTTCTTTAATGGACTGGGTAAAGCCAACCGGAATAGTCGATTTGATGATCATCACGGCATACGGGTTAATTGCAGTCACATCTTTGATAACGGCTTCAACGCTGGATGTGTTGAAATAGTTTGTCTTTGCATCGTAATCAGTTGGCGTAGCGATAATCACATAATCTGCGCCGCGGTATGCGTCTTCTTTATCGGTCGTAGCGCGGAAATTCAGCGGCTTGTTCGCCAGATAATCCTCGATCTCTTTATCGACAATCGGGGAGATCTTTTGATTAAGCATATCCACTTTTGCCTGCACGATATCCAATGCGACCACTTCATGGTTCTGCGCAATCAAAATACCGTTTGAAAGACCGACATAGCCTGTACCGGAGATTGTAATTTTCATTCTTTCAACTTCTTCAAGTATGAGTGTCAAGAGGCAGTTTTGTACTACCACTGTTTGTAACTATTGGGGTTTTTACCGCTATTACTGATGGGTTGTCAAGAAAGGCACCCCCATATGCTTAATAGGGATACAGTGATTTATTCTAATAAAATCGACCAGCTGGAGGGATGATCGATATCTTACAAGGATAAACCACAAAAATTAGACACTAAAAACCACCCAGCACTAGACCTCATAGACCACGAAATCAGATAAATCCCCACCTTCGTTCGTGCATTCCGATACCAAGGGTTCATACGTTTTCAAGGAGGTAGTCTAATAGCCTTTGATCATTGTCAAAAGATACTGTCCGTAGCCCGTTTTTTTCAACGGCTCAGCCAGCTTCCTGATCTGCTCGGCATCGATAAAACCGCGACGATAGGCAATTTCTTCGGGGCATGAAACTTTCAACCCCTGACGTTCTTCAATGGTTGCAATAAAATTACTGGCCTCGATCATACTTTGATGCGTGCCCGTATCAAGCCATGCATATCCACGTCTCATCATCGCAACGGAAAGGCGACCTTGATTCATATAGATACGGTTAATGTCGGTAATCTCTAACTCACCTCGATCTGATGGCTTAAGGCTTTTTGCCATTTCAATAACATCATTGTCATAGAAATAAAGACCGGTAATCGCGTAATTACTTTTTGGTTCCTTAGGCTTTTCCTCAAGACCAATTGCCGATCCATTTTTATCGAATTCTACAACGCCGTAGCGTTCCGGGTCGCTAACATGATAGGCGAAGACCGTTGCTCCTTCCTTTTGATCAGATGCACTTTCAAGGAGCCTTGGTAAATCATGCCCATAAAAAATATTGTCGCCCAAAACTAATGCGCAGTTATCCTTTCCGATAAATTCTTCGCCCAGAATGAATGCTTGTGCCAGGCCATCCGGACTCGGTTGTATTTTGTACTGTAGACGCAAACCCCATTGGCTACCATCGCCCAGCAGTTGTTCAAAACGCGCAGTATCTTGAGGAGTACTGATGATCAGTATATCCCTAATCCCCGCTAGCATCAGCGTGGAGAGCGGGTAATAAATCATGGGCTTATCGTAGATGGGTAACAGTTGTTTGCTAACGGCCATCGTAACAGGATACAGACGTGTTCCCGAACCGCCAGCCAAAATAATACCTTTACGTGTGCTCATTATTTACGCTCCCCGTAATTCTGTTGAATCCAGTTTTGATAGCTACCACTTTTTATATTGGCAACCCACTCTTGGTTATCCAGATACCATTCAACTGTTTTACGAATCCCACTTTCAAAGGTTTCTTTTGGTTTCCATCCGAGTTCAGCGCTTATTTTTGACGCATCAATCGCATAGCGAAGGTCATGCCCCGGGCGGTCAGCGACATATATGATTTGTTCGCTATAAGATGTATTCTTCGGAACGATTTCATCCAGCAGATTGCAAATAGTGGAGACAACGTCCAGATTCTGCTTCTCGTTGTAACCGCCAATATTATAATTTTCACCTGGTTGGCCTTTTGTGACAACCAAATGTAAAGCGCGGGCGTGATCTTCCACGTAGAGCCAATCCCTAATTTGATTGCCCTTTCCATAAATCGGTAATGGTTTACCTTCAAGGGCATTTAAAATTACCAATGGAATAAGTTTTTCAGGGAAATGATAGGGGCCATAATTATTAGAGCAATTAGTAATAATAGTCGGCAAGCCATAGGTCCGGCGCCATGCCCTCACCAGATGGTCACTGGACGCTTTAGATGCTGAATAGGGACTACTAGGCGCATATGCCGTCTTTTCGGTGAAAAGTGGTAGTGCCGATAATTCTGGATGTTCATCTGGATGAGGTAAGTCACCGTAGACTTCATCAGTTGAAATGTGGTGAAAGCGGAATGCAGCGCATACACTTTCATCTAATGATGACCAATAATGACGGGCAGCTTCTAATAGCGTGTAAGTTCCGAGGATATTCGTTTCAATGAAAGCTGCTGGCCCGGAAATCGAACGATCCACATGGCTTTCTGCCGCCAAATGCATGACGGCATCAGGTTTATAAAGTGAAAAAATACGCTCCATGGCCGCTTGATCGCATATATCTGCATGCTCGAAAGTATAGCGTTCGCTATCACTTACTGTCTGCAAGGATTCAAGATTGCCCGCATAAGTCAATTTATCGACATTAATCACGCTATCCGAAGTGTTTTTAATTATATGGCGAATAACCGCTGAGCCGATAAAACCTGCGCCGCCTGTAACAAGTATTTTCACGCAATATATTCCGTTGGTAAAAGTAGATGTTTATCATTGGCAATGATAAAAAAAGCCCGATATACGCTACCGGGCTTGAAAGGATGCTAATAAAACGAAATTAATCCAGCCATTCGGTGTGGAACACACCTTCTTTATCAGTGCGTTTATACGTGTGCGCACCAAAGTAGTCACGCTGCGCCTGAATCAGGTTGGCAGGCAGCACGGCAGAACGGTAGCTGTCGTAATAGGCTACAGCCGCAGAGAACGTCGGAACAGGAATGCCGTTCTGAATTGCGTAAGCAACCACATCACGCAGCGCTTGCTGATAATCATCGGCAATCTTTTTGAAGTACGGAGCCAGCAACAAGTTGGCGATGTCCGCATTTTCAGCATAAGCATCGGTGATTTTCTGCAGGAACTGAGCGCGAATGATACAGCCCGCACGGAAGATCTTCGCGATCTCACCGTAGTTCAGATCCCAATTATTCTCGTCAGAGGCTGCGCGCAGCTGAGAGAAACCCTGAGCGTAAGAAACTAATTTGCCCAGATACAATGCGCGGCGGACTTTCTCGATAAATTCCGCTTTATCACCAGCAGGCTTAGCCTGCGGGCCAGACAGAACTTTAGATGCCGCGACACGCTGCTCTTTAAGAGAAGAGATGTAACGTGCAAACACAGATTCAGTAATCAGAGACAGTGGCTCACCCAGATCCAGAGAGCTCTGACTGGTCCATTTACCGGTGCCTTTGTTCGCTGCTTCATCCAGGATCACATCAACCAGATAGATACCGTCTTCGTCTTTCTTCGTGAAAATGTCTTTGGTAATGTCGATCAGATAGCTGCTCAGCTCGCCATTGTTCCACTCAGTAAACGTCTGCGCCAACTCTTCGTTAGACAGATTCAGGCCGCCTTTTAACAGCGCATAGGCTTCTGCAATCAGCTGCATGTCGCCGTATTCAATACCGTTGTGAACCATTTTAACGTAATGACCTGCACCGTCAGGACCAATGTAAGTCACGCACGGTTCGCCATCTTCCGCGACAGCAGCGATTTTCGTCAGGATTGGCGCAACTAATTCATATGCTTCTTTCTGACCGCCAGGCATGATGGATGGGCCCTTCAGAGCGCCCTCTTCACCACCGGACACACCTGTACCGATGAAGTTAAAGCCTTCAGCAGACAGTTCGCGATTACGACGGATAGTGTCGTGGAAGAAGGTGTTGCCGCCATCAATGATGATGTCGCCTTTATCCAGGTACGGTTTCAGGGAATCGATTGCAGCATCTGTACCCGCGCCCGCCTTCACCATTAACAGGATACGACGAGGCGTTTCCAGGGATTCAACAAATTCCTGCACCGTGTAAAATGGAACAAGTTTCTTGCCAGGATTTTCGGCGATGACTTCTTCAGTTTTATCGCGGGAGCGGTTGAAAACGGAGACGGTATAACCGCGGCTTTCGATGTTGAGCGCCAGGTTGCGCCCCATCACTGCCATACCGACAACGCCGATCTGTTGCTTGGACATTACATACTCCTGTCAGGTGTGGTCACCGCGACTTATGCGCGGCTTGAATGTATGTCTGATGTTAACTCAGGATGCATGGGGCTGTGTAGTCTAAGATGCCATTATCCAAAAGCAGCGTTTAATTAATCAACAACCTGTTAAACGCCTCATTATTGGCTTCGTTTTAGATGCACTGAAAAGTTTAGACTTTGATAATGGATATTTGACTCAAAATCTTTTCAACATAGTGTTTGGCGTGATGTTCATCTGCAGCTTCTGTGTAGCAACGTAGTTCCGGTGCGTTACCCGATGGACGAAGGTGAAAAACATCACCATTATCAAGGTTGAAACGAATACCATCAGTCTGATCGATGCTTATACAGGTTCTTGGCGTTAATCCAAGCTGCACGATAAAGTTTTCCGGTGATAGCAGTGCCGATGCGATAACGCTTTGGCTTCTGTCGGACGGGAAGTCTTTTAAACGGTCTGACCAGGTAAATCGCTGCGGCAGATTTGCAACTAGTGTTGAAATATCCCCCCCATTTGCCGCTACAAGAAGCATTAATGCCGGAAGCACAGCATCACGTGTTGGTAATGCCGACAGTTTTTTGCCATGTATAGTCAAATCACTGGCTAAAAGATATCCGCCATTTGCCTCAAAACCTGCAACACTTGGATGTAAGAGTTTCAGATCCTGAAACGCAGCAATCACATAAGGAGAGCCAATCTTGGTGCGCGTAATCGATTTGAAACATTCAGATAACTCAATCGCCGTATTGCAACTGACTGGAATAGCGAGTGCCTCAATATCTAATGCTATAGATGTTAAAAGACCAAGAATATCACCACGCAGCCAGTTGCCCTGTTCATCTGCTACGAGTGGACGATCACCGTCGCCATCCGTTGAAAAAATGGCATCCAGATTGTATTGACGAGACCATTCCTGGGCCAATAAACGATCCTCAGGACTAACGGCTTCAGTATCAATTGGCACAAATTCATCACTGCGGCCCAGTGAAATAACATCTGCACCTAATGCTTTAAATAAAGGGGCATATAAATCGCGGCCAGCACTCGAGTGCTCGTAGATACCAATTCTTTTACCACTTAATATATCTGCACGGAATAAATCGGTATATCGTGTCAGATAAGCGGTTGCGCCCTCTGGATTGATAACTAAGTCAGGGAATTCATGACAAGGGGAAAACTGAAATTCATTACTAATGATCGACAATTCATCGCTTTTTGATATCTCACCATCGGGACGATAGAACTTTAAGCCGTTTCGATCAAAAGGAATGTGGCTGCCTGTTACCATAATGCAGGGAATTTGTTTCTGCATAGAATAATGGGCTAACGCAGGTGTAGGTATAACACCGTGATACTCAACTTGTAATCCTTGCTGCTCAATTGCAACAGCACATGCTTGTGCAATAGCATAACTGCTTGGTCTATTATCTATAGCCAGAGCAACTGTGTTGAAATCACAATCCTTTCTTACAACATCTAAAAATGCATGAGCGAACGCAGCACAGACATCAGGCAAGAAATCAACAACTAAACCACGAGCGCCACTTGTTCCAAACGCAATATTGCTTTCACTGATAACTTTTTTTGCTGTCAACATAGTCTTATTTCTTAATAAATTGTGGAAGTTTTGACAGGTTTTTATAGGCGAGCGCTATAGGCCATATTATTCCATTATTTTTCATAACACGTATATCTTCTAAAGACTTACTTACCATCGAAGAAAATGAACGGTTACTAATCCCACCTACACGCATCTTGACTAGCACTTTAGGCAAATATGCCACAGCGACTTTGTTTTTTAAGATATAGCGTAAAAGTGAGTCATAATCAGCAGAAATATTATAGTTAAGTGAAAAGTGACCTAATTCGAGGTAACGAGAACGCTTCATATAAAATGATGGATGTGGGGGCATCCATCCTAATTGCATTTTTGTCCGACTAAATGCTCCACTTTTCCAAAGCCTGACACGTTTAGCGGTATCAGCTTGTGATACATATTCTAAATCGCCATAAACGGCATCGCATCCTTTCTCCTGGAAAGTATCGACGATATCGGCGATTGCATTGTCATAGGCCAGTAAGTCATCAGAGTGCAAAAAACCAATTACATCGCCTGTTGCCGTTTTAATGCCTTTATTCAGAGCATCGTATATACCCTTGTCAGGCTCAGATATGATTTTAGAAACACGGGTGCAATTATTTTGAACGACTAAAAGTGTATTATCTTTTGAGGCACCATCAATAATAATATATTCTATATCAGGATAAGTTTGGTTCTCAAGGGAGAGAAGCGTGTCATGAAGCGTCTTCTCACTGTTATATGTTGCTGTAATAATAGAAATTCGCATTAATAACCTACTCCGGAAGATGAGACCCTAACTACATCATCTTCTTCGAGATATATTCCAGATCTAACTTCAATTATCTCAAGTGGAATCTTGCCGGGATTTTCGATAGCATGGGGAACCCCTACAGGAATATACGTAGACTCATTTTCAGAAACTAAATATGTTTTATCTTCCAGATGAACCTTAGCTGTTCCCGAGACAACGACCCAATGTTCAGTACGATGATAATGAATTTGTTTTGCAGTCACCTGCCCCGGTAATACGATGACATGTTTAACCTGGTACCGCTGCCCTTCCGCGATAGTGTCATGACTTCCCCAAGGGCGGAAGATTTCTCGGTGCTGTAAATATTCCGATCTATTGCTATTTTTTAGCTGCGAAACAATATTTTTAACTTTCTGCACATGATCTTTGTGTGCAACGAGAACGGCATCTTTAGTTTCTACTACAACGAGATCTTTAACACCAACAGCACCTATTAGGCGATGCTGTGAATAAATATAGCTGTCCGTGGCATCTTCTAACAGGACATCACCGCGAGTAGCATTGCCTTGTTCATCTTTTTGACTTATTTCCCACAGCGCGGACCAGGATCCGACATCACTCCATTTAGCATCTAATGGAACGACAACAGCTTTTGCTGTTTTTTCCATCACTGCATAATCAATAGAATCATCAGGACATGTTTCAAATATTTCGCTATTTAAACGAATAAAATCAAGATCGTGTGTCGACAGGGATAAAGATTGCTCGCAAGTAGATAGAATATCAGGTCGATATCGTCTAAGTTCATCCAAAAAAGCCGAAGCTTTAAACATGAACATGCCGCTATTCCATAAATAGCCACCGTCCTGGAGATATTGCGTGGCAACGGATAATTCAGGCTTTTCGATGAATGCCTCCACCTCGTACCCATTACCGGTCAACTCTTCGCCAGCTTTGATATAACCGTATCCTGTTTCAGGGGCTGAAGGAACAATACCAAAGGTGACCAGTTTTCCTTCTTCAGCGAATACACTGGCGTCTTTTACAGCTTGTGTGAAACGATCTTCATCCTGGATCTCATGGTCCGCAGCCAGAACCAAAAGGAGGGGGTCCTCACCTGACATCATCGCTTTCAACGCAGCCAGAGCAACAGCCGGTGCTGTATTGCGCCCTACTGGTTCAAGCAAAATTCCGCTGTTCTTCAATCCTTCTTTACGCATTTGTTCTGCAACAATAAAACGATGAGCTTCATTGCAAATGACAAGTGCAGGACTATGTTCTAAATGTTCCAGACGTCGCAACGTTTCCTGAAGCATAGTCAACCGACTATTTAACGACAGGAACTGTTTTGGATAAAGCGTGCGTGAAAGCGGCCAAAGTCTGGTTCCAGAGCCACCGGCCATGACGACGGGGAGTAACATGTTTATTACCTTGATAAGAAATAGTTTTTGGTAAACTGATGTACCATAGGCTCGCTCAGTAATGATTCAACTTCGAACCATTGATAAGCACTATGCTGAGTTGGAGGCAGATCTAGACTTTCTGGATCAAGTAGCAGCGTATACCCATTAACTACATAGTGAGTTGAAAAGTTATCACCTGAAAAATTGTCGTCATAGAAATGTTCATACACACCACAGAATTTTGCATCAATCAGTTCTGCTTCAACCCCTAATTCTTCTTGAGATATACGTTTGAATGCATCCTCGAAAGATTCATCCTTGAAGATTCGACCACCCGGTACAAACCAAAAATCTTGCGCTGGCCGGTTTTGGCGTTGTCCTAACAACGCCCTACCTTCTTTGTCTAATACGATGAGATCTATCGAGATTAGCGGCGTATTTGCAACAATGGTTTTAAATAACGACGTTTCTAATCTCCTGTTCATAATCAACCTCGGAAGGAATCAATATTGGCAAGATACCATTTATAGGTTAATTCTAAGCCATCACGTAAATTATAATGATACTGCCATCCAAGTTTTTTAAGACGACTGACATCCATCAATTTACGAGGAGTTCCATCCGGTTTTGTTGAATCAAAAACAATTTCGCCCTGATAGCCAGTGACCGAAGCCATTGTTTCTGCCATTTCGCGGATAGAACAATCAACGCCTGTACCAACATTAATATGCGAAAGCATTGGATGAGTATTTTCATTGTACTTAGCTTGATCGAGTTCCATGACGTGTATAGATGCAGCGGCCATATCATCAACATATAAGAACTCTCTCATTGGAGTACCAGTACCCCAAACCACCACTTCCGGTGCTCCCGCTTCTTTAGCCTCATGGAAACGTCGCATCAAAGCGGGAATCACATGTGAATTTTGCGGGTGGAAATTATCGTTCATGCCATAGAGGTTTGTTGGCATCACGCTGCGATAGTCACGACCATATTGTCGGTTGTAAGACTCACAAAGCTTAATCCCAGCGATTTTGGCTATGGCATAGGGTTCATTTGTCGCTTCCAGAATTCCCGTCAACAACGCAGACTCTTCCATCGGCTGAGAAGCATGCTTTGGATAAATACAACTTGATCCCAGGAACAGTAGATTCTGAACACCAGAAACATGAGCAGAATGAATAATGTTACTTTCAATCATCAAATTTTGATAAATGAATTCTGCCGGATACGTGTTGTTAGCATGAATCCCCCCCACTTTTGCAGCAGCAAGATAGACTTGCTCAATATGCTCAGTCGCAAAAAAATCCTGCACTGCGTGCTGCGAAGTAAGATCAAGTTCTGAATGCGTGCGAAGAACGAGTTCAACATCTTCCCGGCTTGCCAACAAGCGACAAATAGCTGAACCGACCATCCCACGATGGCCAGCGACAAAAATTCTTTTTTTAGTCATAACATTAGCGTTCCAGCGATACTGCAACGTCGTATCCATGGCTCTTGAGAAGTACATGCTGCTTCGCTTTCTGAAGATCGCTCGCGACCATTTCAGCACACATTTCTTCTACTGTGATTTCCGGAACCCACCCCAACACTTGTTTAGCTTTTGCAGGGTCACCCAAGAGAGTTTCAACCTCAGCCGGGCGGAAATAGCGCGGATCGACACGGACAATCACATCTCCGACATTAACACCGATGGCACAGTCGTTTGTTTTGTTAGCCACAGTTCCAATTTCTTCAATACCTTCGCCAGAGAATTCAATTTCGATCCCAGCTTCTTTGGCAGACATACGAACAAATTCACGAACAGAGATCTGCTTTCCTGTAGCAATGACAAAATCTTCTGGTTGTTCTTGCTGAAGCATCATCCACTGCATGCGGACGTAATCTTTTGCATGCCCCCAGTCGCGTAGTGAGTCCATGTTGCCAAGATAAAGGCATTTCTCGATTCCTTGAGAAATATTCGCAATTGCCCGCGTAATTTTACGAGTTACAAAGGTCTCACCTCGACGAGGTGATTCATGATTAAACAAAATCCCATTACATGCATACATTCCATAAGATTCACGATAATTTACTGTGATCCAATATGCGTATAATTTCGCCACTGCGTAAGGCGAACGAGGATAAAATGGTGTAGTCTCCCGTTGAGGGATTTCCTGAACTAAGCCATAAAGTTCTGAGGTTGACGCCTGATAGAAACGCGTTTTTTTCTCAAGCCCACAAATACGAATTGCTTCAAGTAAGCGTAAAGTCCCCATAGCATCAACATCAGCTGTATATTCCGGAGATTCAAATGACACTGCTACGTGTGATTGCGCACCTAGGTTGTAGACTTCGTCAGGCTGGATTTCCTTAATCAGGCGAACCAAGTTTGATGTATCAGTCAGATCACCGTAGTGAAGGAAGAAATTAGGATTATGTTCATGGCGATCTTGATAGATATGATCAACACGCTCTGTATTCAAAGATGAAGCACGGCGCTTGATACCATGAACTTTATAACCTTTTTCAAGAAGAAAT
The DNA here is from genome assembly GCF_056490165.1 of Lelliottia sp. GFLA7. Taxonomy (NCBI): domain Bacteria; kingdom Pseudomonadati; phylum Pseudomonadota; class Gammaproteobacteria; order Enterobacterales; family Enterobacteriaceae; genus Lelliottia; species Lelliottia sp. GFLA7. The sequence continues at coordinate 505,090 of NZ_JBWLAQ010000002.1, forward strand.
TCAGCCAGGTAGGAGCCATCTTGACCAGTCACACCTGTAATTAAAGCAATTTTATTGTTCATTTTTTACACCTTTAACATAATCTAGTAATTCCGAATATTTCTGTGCAATAACACTTTTACTGAATTTGTTTATAATATCTCGACGTCCATTTACTCCATACCCTTCACGCTCTTCATCACTTAAACACATAAAATATTCGACATTTCTGGTTAAGGAATCAACTGAAAACGGTTCAGCGAGAAGACCATTGTGCTGATGAGTAATTATATCTTTTAGCCCGGAATATTCAAACGCTATTACTGGCGTCTGGCACGATAGACTTTCAGCAGCAACTTGCCCAAAAGATTCAGCTCTTGAAGGAACAATCATGACGTCAATATAATTGTATACTGAAGCCATTTCCTTCACACTAGCCACAAACCCCATATTAATTACTCTACAACCTAACGACTCTACTCTTTTGTCTATTTCCTTTGCACCAAAAGTTAGAAGAGTAATATTTGAACGGTTATTTGACCTAGTTAATATATTGCGTAACGAATCAACAAGAAGATCAAACCCTTTCATTGGGTTCGAACTACCACTTACAGCACCAAAACCTATAATGAAAGAACCCTTTGGAACATTCAATAAATTGTATCGATTCGTGCGTATATTTTTTTGATAAGTAAACACATCTGTATCTATCGGATTAGGAAGGATATGTATATCTGAATGTTTCAACAAATAACTGTCTCGAGCTCTTTCCAATAACCATTCTGATGGAACTGATATTACAACTCGTTTGAGGTCTAGTTCCTTTTTCAATTTAAATATGGCGTTACCAATACAACCTTCATCAGCGTACCCCACCATAAAAGAATTAGAATTATATTCTGCATAATGTTCACTAGCGCAATAAAACCATTCATCATGAAGAGTAAGCAATATTTTTTTATTTGGATTTTTGAATAATTTATTTAAATCGCAAAGGGAAATTGTATCATTATTAATCCAATTTATATGAATTATCTCTTTATCTGTTGATTTAAGTTCAAGCTTACTCATTACATAGTTTGAGCTAAAAATATTTAATGAATATTTAACAACATGCTTCTTTCGTTCAAATATGGTAAAGAAACGGCTTAGCAACATTTTAAAATAATGATATGCAACTGATAGCCGAGATGCTTTATTAATATTGTTGTTTTTTTCCGTACCGAAAACGCTTATCAATTCAACTTCAAAGTCTGAAGATATATCTTTATCGAAGAGATAAAGAAAGTTTCTTGCTGCTTTAGCAGCGCCGCCCTTCAATATAGAATAAGAAACTATTTTTAATTTCATTTTTGTTTTTCACGAATTAAGGCGAGTATTCTTTCGCAGTTTTTATTGTCCCGGAATTTAAAGAAATCATTTGCCATTATTTTAGAATAACCAGCGTAACCATCGCAACTTTTTATAGTTAACTCAACAAGTTCTTGAGCTGTTCTACAATTATTAATTTCTTTGGCTACCCTTACATCATAGTACAACCCTTGTTGCTCAACATATCTTTCGATATCGAAGAGATAAAACAAAACTTTTCTATCATTATAAACGAAATCCCAAGTCACACTGGAATAATCTGTTATCAGTACATCAGCATTTCGTATAAAATCTGTTAAGTCATCATTTTCATTCAAAATTTTAATATTACTAAGCGGCAGACTATCCAATTCTAAATGCTTAATTTTATGATGAGGTTTGTAAAGGAGGGTAATACCATTATTTACTAAATATTCATTAAGCATATTATCCGATATAAAATCAAATATAGACCTGACATAATGACTTTGTTTAAGTTCATTTTTATCTAATGATTCCAACCAAGGCCGCCAAGTTGGAAAAAAAAGGATGGTCTTGATTTTTTTACCTGTACCTAAACTTATTTTATCAAACCTTGGATAGCCAGTGATATAAACCTTATTAATAGGTGCACCGCATAAAGCAACTTTTATGGTTTTTTCTTGTTCTGAAGAGGCACAATGAACATCGGCATCAATATTCGCATAATAATCCAGCGGGAGTTTTTTTAACCCTTCAAATCCATGATTTACATTTACCTTAAACCCACCTATAAATCTATGAATTCCTGGGGCAATGTCAGAGTTGCAGGTATCAAATATTAAATAGTCAGCGATAATACTTAACACATATGATTTTACTGTACCACGTTTGAGAATGTTAAAATTGAGATTATCAGCAATAAGTCGTAGATCTGTTGTTATGAAATATATTTCATTCGCGTCATTTGGCGTATTTTTTAAAATGTAATCATGAAAGACAGCAATGTTGTTTTCGTAAAGTCCATTTCCAGCACCGCACAACCATATTTTCTTCTTGGCTATTTTTTTTCGGAGTAGGAATAAAGGCATCACAAAAATAGAGATGCATATATTTAACACGTATAATATTTTTTTTGACATTTTAACCTTGAGGTACTTCATTTGCTTTATTTAAAATATAATCTCGACTTCTACCATATTCGTCATCTGTAAAAGAAAAAATGACATTGTAGTACGGAAAAAACACTGCTCTGTCATATTCATATCTAAAATTAAGACTCATTTTAATAGTGATAAGACAGACGATCAGTATAAAGCAAAGCCACTTAGGCCTGCAGTACTCTTTATAAAGGAAAATAATCCAGCACATCCACCCCGCCTGGAAGTAATAAACCATTCTCATTATTATTAGTTGTGTAAGGAAAGTGAAATATAAAGAAATGATGACCTGGCAAGCCATCACGTTTAGGAAAAACAGTTGTTTTTTGTCTTTGAAGTCACAATAGTAAATGCATACCAGATATAGAAAAATCAACATAATCGCCTGTGGATTGACCTGAGCGACCTTATTCATTGACAAATACAGCATCAATTTAAGTGCATATACGGACAGGAACCCATGATTGGCATAGTTTAAAAGAACGATAAAAAAATTATTTATAGAATCAGACAAAAAAATGAAAGGTAACGCCATAAGAACTATAAAATAATGAATTGTTTTTTTATTAACATATTTAATAAACGGTAAAAAAAACAATACAATCGCTGCACTTCGATGGAAACAGATTGCCAACAATATATAAAACAATGCTTTTTTATTACTTTCACTTAGTAATTGAGAGTAAGCATACAATATAATAGCAACGGCCATACCTTGTCTGATAGTGCTCAGTTCTAATCTTAAATATGATACTGAAATAAATAACAACATGAATAAGCCATAATTAATGGCTGTTCGAATGCAAAACTTATAAATGAAGATATTTACAATAAATGCATTTATAAAAACAAAAAAACCAAATCCTAAACCAGTCAAGCCCACGAGATACATATATACTAAATAAAGATATTCTATTCCATATCCATTATAATCTTCTACCCCTGAAAAACCAGCGCTCTGGATATTTTCATAAAAATCTTTATAACCATACCAATCCCAACCATTCGTATAAGTTAGTCCAGTAAAAAGAATTAGTGTTATTAGCAATACTAAAGAAGGTTTTTTATTGAGACTATTATTAATCGTTAACGTAAACGCAAGAATCGATATAATGAAAACAATAGGATATATTACCATACTAAAGTGTCTTTAAAATATTATAATAGGTCAAACCAAATTCTCTACGCTTAGCAATATAAGTTTGCACAGCTTTATGTGTTCGAAGTTGTTCCTTAGCTATGTCTTTTTCATCAATTATATTGTTCATGGCGGAAATCATACCATCGACATCATCACATTTAACGTATATTGAGTCGGGAGGGTTCTGCTCGTGGTGAACTGGAATATCAGACAATATTAATCTTTTACCGAGGTACTTTGCTTCTTCAACTGTTGTACTCCATCCTTCAAAACGCGAGGGATTTATAACCGCAATTGAACCCTTCATTAGATAATTTAATTCATCCCGTTCGATAAGTCCTAATAAGTTAAACTTTTTATGAACATCTTTTTGTAGCAAAGATTTAATAAAATCAATATGCCCCCCCCCCCTATAATCGTTCAAAGCTCCTGTAGCAACTACTTGCAAAGGTTTTTCACACGCTAATAGTGCTTTAATTACCAACTCATGATTCTTATGTTTCCAAAACTGATTAGGGAGAAAAAAATAATCTCCTATAATTCCAAATTTTTCTTTAACCTTTTCGATTTCTTTATTATCGCAATCATGAAGCCCTACAGTTAATTCCGGTACAAATTGAAGAACACAACCATCATTACTAGATTTTGTACCATAAAATTTATTAAAGTCATTTCTTGCATCGTAACTACTAAAAAGAACGCGACCTTCTCTAGCATTTGCTATTACTGCTTTCTCTCGTAACGTAATATCTTTTTTACTGAAGAATTCCGGGTAATACTTCTCCTGGAAATCAGGTTTCCACCACATGGTTTTACACTGGAATTTATCGTTATATTGAGTATGAGAAAGAATATCAATTTTTTCGTTCTTTAAAGCTTTATATAATGCTACGTTAACGCCTAGTAATCTATTGGATATTCGGCGTGTAAGTTTTCTTGTTAACAAATCAGGAATAATAACTTGCCGTACATTATTTAAGGCATCTGTATTAAAAACACCTTTTTTTTCGCAAAAAATAACTATTTCAATATCATTTTGCTCAACAAGAGAAAAGGCTGAAATAAGGCTTCTGAAATAATTTATTCCCCCCATCCAGTGCCGCTCTGTGAACAGAATCGGTAATCCAACTTTTATCATTTTTCTGCCTGCCATTTTTTAAACCAATCAACTGTTTGAGAGAGACCAGAGTCAAGTGATGTAATAAGAAATGGTCTAATGCACTCTTGTTCTGAATAGCTACTAACCAAATGCTTCGGATCGCCTTCCTTGCCGCCATCAACAAAAGAAGGTCTGACATTTGTGTTTGTGAGTTTATAAAGTTTATCAATTACTTGCTTGACTGGAACAGGTGTGCCTGCGCCAATATTCAAAGTGTCATACATAGTATCGTAATCTTCTACGTAATTACCCAAGATGTTTATAAAGTCATCAATATAAACCCAGTCTCTCAATTCATCACCGCTGCCAAAGAAATGATTTTCTTTGGCAGCTATTTTATTGAGCACATCCCATATAAGTTGTTTTTTTAGATTTGGTCCATATACTGAAAATGGTCTAATTATCTTTGCGTTAATCTTATAATGTTCACAATAGTAGTTTATATATTCTTCAGATATTTTTTTGTTAAGACCATATGGTGAAAGTGGTTTTAAAACACTATTAACACATGTGTTTTCGCTGGCATTCTCACCATATACCGCTGCACTCGAAATGAAAATAAGTCGAGTTGATTGCCATTCAGTTCTTAATTTTTCAAGTATAAGCAATAAGGGAGGAATGCTTTGAGAAAAATCAAATAAAGGATCTTGGATAGATTTTGCTACCGACGCTGAGCCGATAAGGAAATATATATAATCAGGTTGCTGTACTCCCAGAAGTGACTCTTTCGTTATTTCTGGAAATGGTGTTTTTAAGAGATACCCAATATCATTTGATAAACAATCCAAATTTCTACCAAAAGCATGTACCTTTGCATTTTTATTTAGGAAAAAATTGGTTAAATGAGAACCGATGAAACCACCAGCACCTAAAATCATTACTTGAGTGCCTTTCAAATTAATACCTCATTTCTAATGGAATCTCTTTCACTACTCTTGCAGGATTACCCGCAACAATGCTCCAAGCCGGCACATCTTTGGTCACCACTGCTTTCGCTGCAATAATAGCCCCATCTCCGACTGTAACGCCTTTTAAAATAGCAGCCTGAAAACCTATCCAAACATTGTCTCCAATGACAATTGGAGAGTTATTAACACTAGACCAGTCCTTATTCTCGATATCGTTGTTTAAATTTTGCGTATCTAAAATTTTATTTATATCTTTTTGTCTTTCTCTATAATCAATAGAATGTGAATCATGATCGTATATCATAACCCCAAACGACATAGTCACATTGCTTCCGATTTTAATACTGTTTATACTCATGATTTTTGTATCTTTATTGATGAACGTTTTCTCACCAATAACAACACTGCCAAGTCTACCTTCAAAGATAATTTCATTTTTGAGAATGCAATCTCTTCCAATAACAAGTTGCGCATTGCTATTTTTACAAAAGAAATGTACCCGAAAGCTTTTACTTAAAATCCCGGAAGAAAAATTAATGCGGGAATCATTTCTGATTTTCTTATAGGGATTGTAAAGTATTTTTGCAAGAAATGCTTTCATTGAAACCTTCCTTTTTTTAAGAAATTCTTTGCAATCAACAAAGTTGGCAAAAAGGTTATTAATGCAAATGGAATCAATGTTCCAATTAACACACCATTTAATCCAATGGTTTTGACTAGTATTATCTTCATTACTAGAGCGACTATCGCAGTTCCAACCGCGATAATCGCTTGAGACTTAATAAGATTCATACCATTTAGGAAACAACTAACAGTTAGTCCAACTGCTTCGAATATTTTCCACAGAACTAGCAAGTATGCCAATGAATAAATTGGATGAACCTTATCATTTAACCACAAATGGAATATCGAAGGTAAAAATAAAATTATTAGACCACTCAAGATTACTGATACAGTTAGAGCTGCGATGATACTTTTCATCCATGTTTTCTTAATCCAGTAAATGTCCTGCTTCACTCTGGCTGCAGAATATGCTGGCCATAGCGGTATTAAAACCATCCCCATCAAAATAGGGATAATGCTGAATAAGCGAATGTGAACACTATATTCAGTTACGGCTTGAGCTCCTAAGATTCCATTTAGAATAATGTTATCTGATGTATATGTTAAAGCCATGGAAATTTGTAAAGCAAAAAAGAACCCACCGGTTCTCAATAGAGATTTCATCTCTGAAAATCTTATGAATTGCAAATGAATATAATTTCTTCTACTTATAATGAATGAGAAATATAAAAAATTCAAGAATTGAAATAATGCTGGAACACCCGCTATAGCGAAGACCAACCATGCCATTTCAAATCTATAATGGATGAACCAAAATAGCACTCCAAGAGAAGTCAAGCTACCGATAATCTGCCAAACACTTGCTATAAAACCCATCTGGTGAGCTAACTGAATACGTTGTACTGCAGAGAAAACAACATTCAACCCAAAACAAAAAACAAACGCAAGCAAAGCATTCTTAACTGAATCATGATCAACATCTTTGCTTAAGTTTAAGAACTGACTCCAATCTACATAATTTGATATTATATAAAACAAAACATTTATAACAACAGCAATAAACGTGAGTAATATAAAAGCGTTCGTTATTATTTTCTGAGTCTGTGATGTATTATTTGTATTTATTGACTCAGATAACTTATTTATAATTCCATTACCTATGCCCATATCTGCAAATGTAAGCATTGCAATTAGCGAGCTTAACGTCATCCATACACCAAATAATTCATTACCAAGATAATTAAGCGTGGCTGGTATAGTTATAAAAAGGGAAACCATAGATATTATTTTTGCAATTAATGATGCAATCGCTGTCAAATAAATCCCGCGCCGTCTTAATATTTCATCTTTTTTTTCCTGTTCTAAACCCAGAGCTATGGGTTTGAATATACTTACTAAGTCATTAATCTTTTTTTTAATTTTCACATGCATATTATTTCCATTGCTACACAGCTGACATGGCGTAAAGTTATCCGTCGAGAAAAAACTTACAAACCTGACCTTGTAGGCTATCAAGAAGGGTAGTTAGGGCACGTTGAGTATTTTCATGCCTTATACCACTCATTTTAACCACGCTACCGCCCTTGGCTTTATAGCTACCAATGCACTAAAATTTAGCTAAATTGTGTCAATTTAACGCCTGTTATAAACAACAGCTTCTGTTTATAACGTTAACTACAGTCTTAGAATTGTCGTCTTAAACACATTCGGAAACAAGCAAAAATCTAAGCATTATTGCCTACAAAATCAGCAGGTAGGTAGGTACTTACTAATACAGTTCTTTAATGCAAAAAGCGGCAGTTCACATCATGAGTCGCTGAAATGTTCAGAATGTGAGAAGCCGCTTGGTTATAAATCACTCTCTACTGAGAGATTTGATCAATCGTTCATCAGCAAAGTCTCAATGCTCTTACGGAACTTCTGCCCTTCCTTCAGGTTACGCAGCCCGTAGTTCACGAACGCTTGCATATAACCCATTTTCTTACCGCAGTCGTAGCTGTCGCCGGTCATCAGCATGGCATCAACCGACTGTTTTTTAGCGAGTTGAGCAATTGCATCCGTAAGCTGCACACGACCCCAGGCACCCGGTTCGGTGTTTTCCAGCTCAGCCCAGATATCAGCGTTAAGAACATAACGGCCAACAGCCATCAGGTCGGAATCCAGCGTCTGCGGCTGATCGGGTTTTTCAATAAACTCAACGATACGGCTGACCTGGCCCTCTGAATCCAGCGGTTCTTTAGTCTGGATAACAGAGTACTCAGAAAGGTCACCTTTCATGCGTTTTGCCAGCACCTGACTACGGCCAGTCTCGTTAAATCGAGCCACCATCGCGGCCAAGTTGTAACGCAGCGGGTCAGCAGAAGCATTATCCAGAATGATATCCGGCAGTACGACGATGAATGGGTTGTCACCGACAACAGGACGAGCACAAAGAATAGAGTGTCCCAGACCCAACGGCTGCGCCTGGCGAACGTTCATGATGGTCACACCTGGCGGGCAGATTGACTGCACTTCGGCCAGAAGCTGACGCTTAACGCGCAGCTCAAGCAGCGCTTCAAGTTCGTAAGACGTATCAAAGTGGTTTTCGACCGCATTCTTAGAGGAATGAGTTACCAGAACGATTTCTTTGATCCCTGCAGCAACAATCTCGTCAACGATGTACTGAATCATCGGCTTGTCGACGATCGGTAGCATCTCTTTTGGAATCGCTTTTGTGGCTGGCAGCATATGCATGCCTAAGCCCGCTACCGGAATGACTGCTTTCAAATTAATCATTATTTCTTCCACCTTAAAATGGTTGCAGAATTATAGCTATTAAACCTGTTTTCGCCAGCAAGATTTGGTTCATATCTGGATGAATGTTACGCCTTCCAACCATAACTTACAGTAGCGGTTGTCCGAATAGCTCACATTTTTGCTACGGATTAATCGCAAAATCGCGAAAACGGTGATTATCTGCTCGGAAGCTTAAAATTCAGGCGCTCCACATTTACCACCTTCTGATCCACCCTATCGATATCCACCGAACTCTGCCCCTTCTCATTCACGGCTTTGATGTTTGCCAGCGACAGCAGAGTTTCGTCCTTGGCCATAAATTTGCCACGCACATCTTTGCGCAGATCAAAGTTCATCTTCAGCGCAGGGCCGATGGCGGCTTCCTGCATCACATTGATATTTCTCAAAAAGAGATGCTGGGGCTTGTTATGCAGTTCAAGCGTTGCACGTTTCATTTCCAAGTTGGTGATGGCAACAAACGACGTCGCATTGCCGGATGAGATTTGAATGCCGCGCAGTTTATAATCAAGCTGACTGTTATCGAGCCGAATGTCATTGAGTTTAAAGTTCTGGGGTATCGACAAATAGTCCCCTTTAATCACTCCGTAACCAATTAACATCCCTGCACTATTAACCATATCGATATCATCAATAATGAAATTATCACACCCGTAAATGGCCACCGTGGCGTTATCGATACCCGCCTTTTTACTGAAGTCAGGGGTGATATTTTTCGCTTTTACATTGCGGATAATAAAATGTTTGCCGTTTTCGACGTGAACGAGTTGGCGACAGTTGCTTCCCGTAATATTCGCGACGACGAAGTTTTTGACGGTTTGCTTCTCAGGGTAGTCATTGTCGTAGGTGCTTCCCGCCAGCCCGATTCCGATACCCCAGTTAATCTTGCCATTTGTACAGTTAATGTTGTCGATAATATGGTCAGAAATCAGAATGTTACGGTCGTTGATGGCCACGTTCCACTCAATGGCATCACCCTGCAGATGGCTGAAGCGACTGTTCGTTATGCGCGCGCCGTCCACCTGATTGTGAAAGCCCTGTCGCAAAATCGCATAGTTCGCCTGCGTAACGGTAATATTGTCGATCAGCAGATTGCGCATCACTCTGGGCTTTTTACCGCCAATGTAGATTTGCGTCACCGGCCCAAAGCCGCTCATCGCAAGCCCCTGGATAACGCAATCAGAGCCACGCACGTCCAGGGTGATATTTTCAGTGCGCCCTTTCCCTTCGCCGACCACTTTGCTGCCTTCCTGGAGGACGAAACACCCGCGGCCATTGCCGGTCAGCGCGCCGCGAATCAGCAGCGTTTTACCATCGGGAATAAAAATGCCGGTGTTAATATTTTCGCAGGTCAATCCGGCAGGAACGATAACGGTATCGCTCTCCGTGAAAGCCTGCTTAAAAGAGGCAATCCAGTCTTTGGGGTTATACTGGCTGATATTGACCGCCCCGCTGCCAGCAGCGCGCGCCACGCGAGAGTTAAGTAACGGCGTGGCGGCCAGCAGTGTGCAGGACGTAACAAAAGTGCGTCGGGTGAGTTTTTTCAGCATATTTCCTCGGCGTTAAAGCGTGTGTAACAGGCTCGCTAACTGACGATTGATTACCTGCTGATTGAATTCGGCTTCGACTTTCTGTCGCGCATTACGTAACACAGGGACCAACTCCTGCTGCTCGATATGGCTAAAGGCGGCCAGCCTGTCGGCTAGCGCAAGCGCGTTATTTTCAGGAACCAGCCAGCCGGAATGGCCCGGTTCGATGAGTTCCGGAATCCCGCTGTGTACGGTCGACACCACCGGAATACCTACCGCCATCGCCTCCATCAGCGCAACGGGGATACCTTCCATATCGCCATCCGCGCCGGTCACCGACGGAAGTAAAAACACGTCGGCATCATCGAGCATGGCTTTCACTTCGTGGCTGGGCTTAAAACCCGGCATCTCGACGTAGCCTTCAAGCTGATATTGTTCGATAAGCGTGCGCAAGCGTCGTTCCCACGGGCCAATTCCGAGAATGCGATAATGGAAATCCACGCCACGCGCTTTAAGCTGACGGCAGGCTTCAATGGCAACGTGTAGCCCTTTTTTCTCGGTCAGTCGCGCAACGGAGATAATTTGCAGTGGCTTGCCCGGTACCTTTACCGCGCGCTGCGTAAAGCGTTCCATGTCTACGCCCATCCGTGACACGGTAATTTTCTCGGCGGGACAGCCCATGTTTTTCAACCGACCGGCCCACAGATCGCTGATCGGCAGCATCATATCGCCGCGTCGGAACAGCTGCTGATATTCAGGCGTGTAATGGTTCAGCACTTCGCGGCTGGAAATATCAATTCCGTGGAAAATGGTGGCGATTTTGCCATCAATCACCCCAAGCTCACGGAGTTTCGCGGCGGTAACGCCCGCCGGACCGAAATGGGCGATAAAGACATCCGCGTGATACGGCTGGGCTGTCTGACCGCAAATCGACGACAGAATCAAATTGCGCGATTCAGAACCGTAACGGGAAATATTCAGCGCTTTCCAGGTCGACGCGCGGAAGGCTCCGCGCAGCGTCTGACTCGCACGGTAGCGCAGTTTCGCCAGTCGCCCCTGGGGTTCATGCTGCAACCAACGGGTTTTTGCCTCCAGACCATATTCCGTCCAGGCCGCATGCGTGTTTTGCGTATCGCCCTTTTGCAGGGCGACAATTTCCACGTCATATCCCATATCGATAAACGCGGTGATTTGGTTCAGCACAAACGTCTCAGACGACAGCGGAAATTTCAGTAAAAAGAAACCAACCTTCATTTCCCCTCCCCGATGCGGTCGATCACGGATTTCACCATCCCGATTCCGTTTTCACGTTCAGCTTTAACGGCTACCGCCAGACGTTCGTTGATCGCAGGGAGTTGCCCCAGCGTATCGCCCACCATCGCCCCTAGCGAGCCGTCAAGCAGATGGCGAATATCCACCGCCATCTCCGGCATCCCCAACTGCTGCATGATGCCCGCCGATTTGTGTTCGTAATTGATCGCAATGGCTGGCGTGCCAAAATTCATCGAAATAATGGCGGAGTGCAAACGCGTGCCGACGGTCAAATCGCAGGCGGAAAGGAGTTTGCCCATTTCCAAATCGTTAAGTTCATCCATCACAACGTGGTAGCGCGACGGATCGTTAACGAGATCGCGCAGATTCAACGCCACCATGCGGTCATCTTTGTTGTAACTGTCGATGCCCGTACAGGTCGACAGCGCCAGCACCTGATAGCCACTGTCGAGCACGCGATTCACCACTTCAGCGAACGCTTTCTCATACGCGGCCTGCGTCGTGCCCAGACGTTTATCAAACGGTGCCAGTTCACGCAGCGTAATGGCGACGGTTTTCTGCTGTCCGACCACATTCAGCCAGTGCTGAACCGCATAGCTCGGCTCGAAAGTCTGATCCTGGTGATCCACCAGCCAGGCGGTGTCCACGCCGTGCTCTACCTTTGAGGTGTCGATATCGCTGCGTTTCATGAGGTCAAGACTGACGGACTCCCGCAGAATCAGCGCATCGCAATGGCCAAACACATAATTTGCCAGCTGGTTGAACTGCGGATTCTGGAACGGCCCTACGCTGTGACCAATCATATACAGCGGCTTTTTCGCCATAAAAGTACACAACGCGTGCTCAAACTGCGGCACACCGTAGAGATCGACAAAGAACGACCCGCCGACCTGAATAATCGCGTCATAGCCTGATAGCAAACGGACAAAATCGGTAAAGCCCTGAGCGATAGCGATATTGCGCAGCTTGCCGGTATCGGTCACGCGTGAGAGCAACACCTGGTGCTGATAACGACGACGCAGCACTTTCTTCACGCGGCCCATCACACCTGCCGCGCTGTTATGCTGTTTCATCTGGCTGTAGAGCGGATCGCCCATCACTGGACGATTGAGTAACCACGATGAACTCACCGGATAGCGGCTCATCACATCGACTTCAGTCTCTGGCTCAAGAGTGTTAATGGCATCCAGCAACCCGCGTAAAATGGCGCTATCGCCACGGTTGCCACAAGTATGATTGCCAAGAATCAGTAATTTCATAATGACCTCTTAAAGGGGTTCTGGATTCATGGGGTGAGTGCTAGTGCCCTCACCCCAGCCCTCTCCGACTCGAGAGGGAGAAATAATTAGCCTGCGCGAAGCAGCGTTTTCATCTTCTCGCTACGGCAAAACTGGCGTTTCATTTCGACCACCAGCGCATTTCGGGACAGCACAATCATCACTACAAAGGCCAGCGCACCGGCGGCAATTTGCGTCGCCAGCAGCGCGCTAAGCGGCAGATGGCCATTGAGCACAACGCCCAGGCCATAGCTCACCGCCAGCGTCGGCAGCGACAGGTAAAACGGCAGCCATAAACTCAGAATGTATTGACGATAGCTGGAACCAAGCACGGGCTTGATCATCACGAAATAGCTCAGAACGGTATTGATGATTTGCACCAGCAGGAAGCCAAGCGTCACGCCAATCGCGCCCGCCATATGACCCCCGACGACAATGGCCGGAATAAACAGGAATGTTTTGAACACATTAAATTTAAAGCTGATGTCGACGCGCGCTTTTGCCATCAGCAGCGAACCAATCGGATTACCGACGGAACGCAGTAAACCGACAACGCAGAGCAATTGCAGAATCGGCACGATGCCACTCCACTTCTCGCCAAACACCAGCGGGACGAAGTTATTGGAAACCACCATCAGCCCAAGCAGCGCCGGGAAGTTAATAATCCCCACCACCGACAGCAGCTTGTAGAAATTGACGCGCAGCTTCTCGGTATCGTCCTGAATTTTGGCAAACGCCGGGAATAGCACGCGGGTGATAATGGGGTTCAGCTTCATCGGCGGGACGACCGCCACGTTGTAAGCGAGGTTATACCCCCCCGCCACGCTGGCACCGAGAATGCGCGCCAGAAACAGCGTAGAGAGGTTGGTGTTAACGTAATTGATGATGCTATCGGCGGTGAGCCACGCACCAAAACGCAGGTTAGAAGACACTGACGCCAGCGAGAAATGTAATCCCGGGCGATAGATCTTGCGGCCAAAGTAGCCGAACAGCAGGGTTCGAACGGCTGTATTGACCAGATAACCGAGAATCGCGGTCATCGCCAGCGGCCAGTAATGCGCACTCACCACGGTGAAAGTAAAGCCAGCGAGTACCGAGGTCGTTTCGATCGTGCCGATTTTGCTGAACTCGAGCTCTTTTTGCATCAATGCACGAAACTGCTGCCCATGCGGGATCACCACAAAGGCAAACGAAAGCGTGCGGATCAGCGGGGCAAGATCGGGGTTATTCAGCACGTCGCCAATAAACCCGCTCAGCAGAAACACCGTAACGCAGACCGCAATCCCCAGCCCAACGTTCAGCCAGTAAAGCGTGGTCAGTTCAAGGTGGCTAATTTCTTTGCGCTGGATAATTGAATTGGCGATACCAAAATCCGACAGCGTATCGGCCAGGGCGATAATCACCAGCGAGATGGTCAACAGACCAAACTGATGATTATCAATAATGCGCGCCAGCACGGTCATCTGCACCAGCCCGAGGCCGATGATAATCACCGTGGCAATAGCCGACCACTTAGCGCCGCTGATGGTTTTTTCACGTAAGCTCATGACTGTTCCTTCATACCTTTCTCAAAGGCGTTACTGGCGCAGCCAGATTGAACACGAACAGAGCACAAAAACCGGCGCGTACACGGAGTACGTGAGGATTTTGAGCACGGCCCTGGTTCAACATGGCAAGCAAAGTCGCCTGGTGAGGAAGGCATTTAATAAGCCGCTTTATTCACAAAGCCCTTAAAGATGGTCAGGAAAACGATTTTGATATCGAACCAGACGCTCCACTCGCGGATGTATTCCAGATCGAACTCAATGCGTTTTTCCATTTTTTCCAGGGTGTCCGTTTCACCGCGCCAGCCGTTGATCTGCGCCCAGCCAGTAATGCCTGGTTTCACTTTGTGGCGCAGCATGTAGCCCTCAATCAACGCGCGATACTGTTCGTTGTGCGCCACCGCATGCGGACGCGGCCCGACAATCGACATCCCACCGGTCAGCACGTTGATGAACTGCGGCAGCTCATCCAGCGAGCTTCGGCGCAGGAAGTTCCCCACGCGAGTAACACGCGGATCGTTCTGCGTCGCCTGAGTCACCACACTGTCATTTTCCATCACTTTCATGGAACGGAACTTCCACACTTTGATCGGTTTGCCGTCCATTCCGTAGCGAGTCTGGCGGAAGATAATCGGGCCAGGCGAGCTGATTTTGACCGCCAGCGCAATCCCGCACAGTACCGGGGAAATGAGCAGTAAAATCAGCGTAGCGAGCACGATATCTTCCAGACGCTTCAGGACACGGTTAATGCCGGAAAGCGGCGTGTCGTACAGCGGGACCACCGGCACACCGTTAACTTCTTCAATGCGGGAATGCAAAATGTTGAAGGTAAACACGTCAGGAATGAGGCTCACCGAGCAGGTGGTATCAGCCAGTTCGCGCATCAGGTTACGGATGGTGCTTTCCTCGCTCATCGGCATCGCGATATAGACGTTGTGGATTTTCCCGGCACGCGCATCTTCAACCAGCTGTTCGATATTGCCCGCCCATTCAGACGGCACACCGCCAGGTTTTGCATCGTGATAAACACCCACCACGTCCAGCCCCAGCCAGGGTTCTTTGCGAAAGCTGTCCAGCAGCGCCAGTCCGACTGGCAAATCACCCGCGACGGCGACAAAGCGCTTGTTATACCCGCGATTACGCAGCCAGCCCGCACCAAAGCGGATCAGCGTTCGACAAACCACTAACCCAACGCTGGTGAGCAGATACCAACTCGGATAGGTCACAAAGCTGTTATCAAAATCGCTGTTAAAAGCCACCAGACCGGCGCTGAAAATCAGGCTCAGCGTCCAGTTTTGCAGCAAGAGCATCAATTCTGTGGTGAGTTTTACGCCGCGCCACGAACGGTAAAAATCCGTCATGCCGCCGATCATCTGGAATACCACTAGCGCAATCAGCGCCATCAACAGGTGCATGTATAAAAACGGCAGCCCGCTGAACTTACATACCACCCACAGCCCACCGAACATGATGGTGATGTCAGAAAAACGCTGCACCATAGAAATTAACGATGCATTCGTTTTGGCTCGCTCGCGCTTTTTTAGATTTGTCATCGTTGGTCCTGTTATCGGGTCCCCCTTCCAGCGGAAGGGGGCAAGGATTACTGTTTCAACAGCGCCAGAATGTCCTGTGTTCGCGCCTCCATCAGCGCCGTGTCGGCCCGTGACTCCACGTTAAGACGCACAACGGGTTCCGTATTCGACGAACGCAAATTGAAGCGCCACTCCGGGAACGCCATGCTGATCCCGTCGGTGTGGTCTATTTCCAGCGCCTGCGGCGCAAAATGCTGCTCCACGCGGGCAATCGCGTCAGCAGGATTTTCCAGTTTGCTGTTGATCTCGCCACTCGCCGGGAACGCCGCCATTCGGTCACGCACCAGCTCACCCAGCGTCTGGCCTTTCAGACACAGCAGCTCCGTCACCAGCAGCCACGGGATCATCCCGCTGTCGCAGTAGGCAAAATCGCGGAAGTAGTGGTGAGCACTCATCTCACCGCCGTAGATGGCATCTTCCTGGCGCATACGCTCTTTGATGAACGCGTGACCGGTTTTCGACATCACCGGCTGGCCGCCTGCGGCGCTCACGACGTCAACCGTGTTCCACGACAGACGCGGATCGTGAATGATTTTCGCCCCCGGATTTTTCTCGAGGAACGCTTCAGCCAGCAGACCGACGATGTAATAGCCTTCGATAAACTGGCCTTTCTCGTCGAACAGGAAGCAGCGGTCGAAATCGCCGTCAAAGGCGATGCCCATGTCCGCACCGTGCTCAATCACCGCGTTGCGGGTATCCGCGCGGCATTCCGGCAGCAGTGGATTCGGGATGCCGTTCGGGAAATTGCCGTCCGGCGTGTTGTGGACTTTGATAAAGGTGACAGGAACATTCAGGGCTTTAAAGCGGGCTTCCAGCGCATCAACCACCGGGCCCGCCGCGCCGTTGCCGGAGTTAATCACCAGCTTCAGCGGTTTGAGATTCTCAACGTTGATGTAGCCGAGCAGATGGTCGATGTACGCTTTGCGCGGGTCGATTTGTGTGTAGCTGCCGCGTTTCGCTTCATTGATCGGCGGGAAGTCGTTCGCTTCCGCCAGACGCTGCACGTCACGCAGACCCGTATCACCACTCACCGGGCGAGCGCCCTCCCGCACCAGCTTCATCCCGTTGTAGTCCATCGGGTTATGACTGGCGGTCACTTCAATCCCACCGTCAACGCCCAGATGGAAGGTGGCGAAATAAATCTCTTCGGTTCCGGACAGGCCGATATCCAGCACATCCACGCCTGCGTCCTGCAACCCTTTTGCCAGCGCCAGCTTGAGCGCCTCGCTGGTCAGGCGCACATCGCCGCCCAGCACAATTGTTTTTGGTTTTACATATTCGCCGTACGCGCGGCCAATGCGCCACGCGATGTCTTCATTCAGCTCTTCGCCCAGCTTGCCGCGAATATCGTAGGCTTTAAAACAGGTTAACTTTTCCATGATGACCCCTTTTTCAGGCAACAGTCGGCCCTCTCCTGTTCAGGAGATTTTATTTTTAAATTGAATAACCCTTCGATTTCGCGTTGCAGCTCATCTGCCGCGCGAAAGAGGCCAGTTAGCGCTAAACCCGGCCGTAGCGGTCCTCAAAACGCACAATGTCGTCATCTTCGAGATACGAGCCGGAACGCACTTCAATCAGATCGAGAGGAATTTTCCCTGGGTTTTCCAGACAGTGCTTCGCACCCAACGGGATATAAATAGATTCGTTTTCACCGAGCAGTTTAACGTCGCCGTCAATCGTCACTTTTGCGGTTCCCGCCACCACAACCCAGTGCTCGGCCCGGTGATGATGCATTTGCACCGACAACCCTTCGCCCGGTTTCACGGTAATGCGTTTGACCTGATAACGATCGCCTGAGTCGATGGAGTCATATTTGCCCCAAGGACGATAGACTTCGCGGTGAATGTGGTGCTCATGACGGCCATCGGCTTTGATCTGCTCGACCACTTTTTTGACGTCCTGTACTGAATTGCGATCGGCAATCAACACCGCATCTTTGGTCTGGACGACAACCAAATCTTTCACGCCCACCGTAGTCACGAGACCAGACTCGGCGTAAACATAGCTATTTTCGGTTTTATGGCTGATCACATCGCCGTGATGCACGTTGCCTTCCGGCGTGTGTGCGCTGATTTCCCACAGGGAAGACCAGGACCCCACATCGCTCCAGCCAGCGTCCATTGGAACCACAACGGCATCCGCCGTGCGCTCCATCACCGCGTAATCGACAGACTCTTCAGGACAGGCGAGGAATGACGCTTCATCCACGCGGATAAAGTCGAGATCCGGGTCAACAACGGCCATCGCTTTTTCGCAGGCGCTCAGAATATCCGGGCGATACTTTTGCAGCTCTTCCAGATAACGTCCCGCGCGGAACAGGAACATGCCGCTGTTCCAGTAATACTCACCGCTGGCCACATACGCCTGGGCAGTATCAAGATTCGGTTTTTCGACAAACTGCGCCACGTTAAACGCCACGCTATCGCCTTCGCCCGGCGTCACATCACCACGACGAATGTAGCCATAGCCAGTTTCTGGCAGATCCGGCACGATACCGAAGGTCACCAGTTTGCCGCTTTCAGCGTAAGGGATCGCGGCACGAACCGCCTCGCGGAAGGCATCTTCCTGCTGGATAACGTGGTCCGCCGCCAGCACCAGCATCATCGGGTCGCAATCCGGGCTGCTGCGTTGTGCCGCTAGTGCGGCAAGCGCGATGGCCGGTGCGGTATTACGCCCAGCCGGTTCAAGAATGATATTTTCAGTCAGTTTGTTCAGCTGACGCAGCTGTTCCGCGACGATAAAACGGTGCTGCTCGTTGCAAATCACCACCGGGCTTTCGCACTCCACGCCGTTCAGGCGCGACACCGTGGTTTGCAGCATAGTGAGTTCCCCTTTCAGGCAGAGGAACTGCTTTGGATAGAGCACGCGGGACAGCGGCCACAACCGACTACCAGAGCCACCCGCCATCACAACCGGGTAAAGTTTATTTTGACTCATGTTTATCCCCGTATATCTGCAATAAATTGGCTAAGCACGTTCTCTTTTTCGAGCGTGCGTTCGGCATATTGACGTGCCACCGTGTTTTGTTTTGGCATGGCGAGTGCCCGCTCAATGCCCACGACCAGCGCAGGGACTGATTCCGGTTCAACGCAAACCGCGATCTCCGGGTACGTATCGCACAGCTGACCAAGTTCGGTTTCTGGCTCCGCTGTGATCACCGCGTTGCCGCCGACGGCCAAAATGTTGGTCAATTTCGAAGGCAGTACCGCATCCGCCGCGCCGCGCTTTTGCACGACCAAATGGCAATCGCCCATCTTCAGTAACGCAGGCAGTGCCTCGTAGGACTGAAGCGGGAAGAATTTCACGTTGGTCAGGCCGCGTTCGCTGACCATTTTCTCCAGTCGCGCTTTACCGCCACCCTGCCCGACAATCACGAATGTCCAGGGCTGATTGCTCAGTTGCGCGGCGGCGTCAATGACGCTTTCCAGCCCCTGTTTTTCGCCAATGTTGCCTGAGTAAAGAATGATTTTTTGGCCGTCAGGTAAACCGAGCTGCGAACGCAAGGCCAGCGCACCGCCCTCGCTCACATCACGAAAACGGGCCACTTCTGACCAGTTCGGGAAGAAAATCAATTTTTCAGCCGGAACGCCTTTCTCCTGCGCTTTGTTCATCATTGAGCGCGAGATCGTTGAGACGTAATCGACGTTATGCAGATTGCTGCGCTCAAAGGCGCTGGCGAGTTTGGCCACCTTGCCACTCTTGCCTTTACCCGCCATGCCCAGGCCGAGCATCGCGTCAACTTCGTAATCCTGAATATGCAGGATGGTACGTGCGCCCGAGAGTTTGCCCAGCAAGCGCATGCCTGGCGTGCAAAACAGCGTCGGCACCACGCCGATAATGCGGTCTGGCTTCCAGCGACGCTGCGCCATCAGCGGGAAGAAACTGCTGAGCGCAAAGCTGCCCAGATGAATCAGACGCTTCAGCGTCGAAGGCTGTTTAGGCACATACAGCGGACAGCGCCAGACGGTCGCATTGCCCACTTCACGGCGATAGCGCCAGCTGGAATAACGTTCGCCGACTTTCCATTCCGGGTAGTAAGGCGGGGCCGTAATGACCCGCACCTCGTGACCCTGGCTGGCCATCCACTCGACCATTTCACCGGTGTATTTGCCGATACCGGTGAGTTCTGGCGAGTAATTGATGCCGTAGACAAGGATCTTCATCGTTCTGTTACCTCGGCCTGGCGGTCGGCAAGGAAGTACGCGCGGCTATTGTCATGCACGTTTTCGCTTGCCAATAGGGCATCAGCCGTTAGCCAGCGGTAAGCATCATGTTGTGAATCAGGCAGGTTCAGATCGGCCTGATTCACTTTCAGGCAAAAGCCCAGCACCACGTAATGGGTGCTGAAATCGGTGCCGGAAAAGTTATCGTCATAGAAGTGCTGCCAGATCCCGTAAAACTGGCCTGCCGTCATCGGCAGGCTCAGCCCCAGTTCCGCCAGCGTGAGGCGCTCGAAAGCGCGCTCAAGCCGTTCATCCTTTTGTACGCGTCCACCGGGGACGAACCAGTACCCTTGCGCAGGGCGATTGGTTCGTTGACCCAGCAGGAACTCCCCTCGCTCGTTTTCCACAATCAAATCGATGGATATCAGCGGGGTAGAACGCACTACCGTGGCAAAATCTTCCTGACTTAAAAACATGATTACCCCCGGAAGCGGTGCTGGTTTTCCAGGAACCACTGGTAGGTGCTTGCCAGCCCCTGCTCAAGTGATACCTCGTGATACCAGCCGAGCTGATGCAGACGCGTCACGTCCAGCAGTTTGCGCGGCGTGCCGTCCGGCTTGGTGGCATCAAACACCACACGGCCTTTGTAGCCCACCACGTGCGCAATGGTCTGCGCCAGCTCGCGAATCGTGCAATCCACTCCGGTTCCGACGTTGATGTGCGAAAGCATCGGCTCGGTATTTTCCTGCCACACTTCGGGATCCAACTCCATCACGTGAATGCTGGCAGCGGCCATGTCATCAACATGCAGGAACTCGCGCATTGGCGTACCACTCCCCCACACCACGACGTCTGGCGTACTTTCCGCCGTCGCTTCATGGAAACGACGCAGCAGCGCTGGGATCACATGCGAGTTGCTGGGATGGAAGTTATCGTGCGGACCGTACAGATTGGTCGGCATCACCGAACGATAATCGCGGCCATACTGGCGGTTGTAGGATTCGCACAGTTTGATACCGGCAATCTTGGCAATCGCGTAAGGCTCGTTCGTCTCTTCGAGCGTGCCCTGCAGCAGTTCGCTCTCAGCGATCGGCTGCTTTGCCAGCTTCGGATAAATGCATGAAGAGCCGAGGAACAGCAGCTTATTCACGTTGTGCAGATGCGCGGCGTGAATAATGTTGCTCTCGATCATCATGTTTTCGTAGATGAAATCCGCGGGGTACGTGTTGTTGGCGACAATGCCGCCAACCTTTGCCGCCGCCAGATACACCTGATCGATACGTTCGTTCGCAAAGAATGCCTGCACGGCTTGGCCGTCAAGCAGGTTCAGCTCGTCGCGGGTACGCACCACGACGTCGACATCACCGCGCTGCTCAAGCTGACGGACGATGGCAGATCCCACCATCCCACGATGACCGGCGACAAAAATACGTTGTTTGGTCATTCTCAGGACTCCAGCGCGATGGCAACCTCGTAGCCATGGGACTTAAGCAGGGAGTGTTTTTTCGCCGCTTCGAGATCCTTGGCCACCATTTCAGATACCATTTCCTGCAGGGTGATTTCCGGTTTCCAGCCCAGTTTTTCATGCGCTTTGGTTGGATCGCCGAGCAGGGTTTCTACTTCAGCAGGACGGAAGTAGCGCGGATCAACTTCAACGATCACATCGCCCGGTTTCACGCCTGGTGCATCATGGCCGGTAACAGAAACCACAATGCCCTTCTCTTCAACGCCGGTGCCTTCGAAACGCAGTTTGATACCCAGCTGTGCTGCGGCCATTTCAACGAACTGACGCACGGAATACTGCACGCCGGTCGCAATCACGAAATCTTCCGGGTTGTCCTGCTGCAACATCATCCACTGCATTTTCACGTAGTCTTTCGCATGGCCCCAGTCACGCAGGGAATCCATGTTGCCGAGGTGCAGTTTCTTCTCGAGGCCCTGAGCGATGTTAGCGATCGCGCGGGTGATTTTGCGGGTCACGAAGGTTTCGCCACGACGTGGGGATTCGTGGTTGAACAAAATACCGTTACACGCATACATGCCGTAGGATTCACGGTAGTTCACGGTGATCCAGTAAGCGTACAGTTTTGCGACAGCGTAAGGAGAGCGCGGGTAGAACGGCGTGGTCTCTTTCTGCGGGGTTTCCTGCACCAGACCGTACAGCTCAGAGGTGGACGCCTGGTAGAAACGAGTTTTCTTCTCAAGACCCAGGAAACGAATGGCTTCCAGCAGACGCAGCGTGCCCATGGCATCAACATCTGCGGTGTATTCCGGGGATTCAAACGATACCGCTACGTGGCTCATCGCACCCAGGTTGTACACTTCATCAGGCTGTACTTCCTGCAGGATACGGGTCAGGTTGGAGGAATCGGTCAGATCGCCGTAATGCAGATGGAATTTCGGATTCGCTGAATGTGGATCCTGGTAGATATGGTCCACACGTTCAGTGTTGAACGACGAAGCACGACGTTTAATACCGTGAACTTCATACCCTTTTTCCAGCAACAGCTCCGCCAGATAAGAACCATCCTGTCCGGTAACGCCGGTGATGAGAGCGACTTTAGACATGTTTATTTTCCTCTACTTATGAATTCATTCAGTTTCAACGCGTTCGCGTATCACCACTGCGGGGTTGCCACGGCAAATCTTATTTGCCGGAAGCGATTTAAAAACGCTGCTGCGTGCACCAATAACCGTGCCATCGCCAACAGTAATACCAGGTGCAACAAAGACATCCGTCGCGAGCCAGCATTTTTCGCCAATCACAATAGGCGTGGCATTAATATCAAAATGCGGACTCATAAAATCATGACTGCCGGTACACAAATAACACTTCTGAGACACCACGGAATGTGCGCCGATGGTAATTTCACCCAGGGTATATAACACCGCGTCATCCCCTACCCAGGCATAATCACCGAGTGTTAATTTCCACGGATACGTAATTTTGACTGACGGACGAATAACCACATTCTTGCCGATTTTTGCGCCAAACATTCGCAGTAAAAAGGCGCGCCAGCGATACAAAACCTGTGGCGACCAGGCAAATAATGTTGCCTGCACAGCCCACCATAATTGCACCTTAATTCCATTGCCGCCCCGGAATCCTTTGGGAACGGAAAAACCACTGAGATCCTGCATAACCTTCCCTTATATTTAGACTTTGTTATATAAGGCTTTCGTTTTGCCCGTCGTTCTCAGACGGAATAAATAGGATAATTCCGCCCAGAAGCCCGGCACGCGTAATATATTGCGCTGCACTTTTTTGGCATCCTGGCATAATTCCAGATTATTCGAGGTTGACACGCCGCCCATTGAGAATTCTGACACCAGGCCTTTAATTCGACGGAACGGATAACCTGATTTATACAGGCTGGCAGCCAGCGCATAATCAGATGACACCTTATATTGCAAATCATAGGGGTGTTTTTTCAGCCCGACTGTCGGGAAGAAAATTGCCTGATGACTGGCCGGTAAACTGTGATAGATATACCAGCCGGGTTTCGCGCTACGGCACACTTTATTGCCATCACCAAAATCCAGCAGCGCATCGCCGATGACCATTGCGTCGTCTTTCTGACGCGCAAGTTGACGCGCAAAAAGCGCCACGTCTTCGTGGAAAATATCGCCCGAATTCAGGAAAATGGAATAGCGCCCTTGCGCCATCTCGATGCCTTTATTCATCGCATCGTAAATGCCTTTATCTTTCTCACTGATGTAGCGTAAGTTGAACTCCCCGTTCAGTTTTTCGAGAAATTCAGCCGTGCCATCATTTGAGCCGCCGTCGACCACAATCCATTCAAACGTGAGGCTGGGATCGCGTGCCAGGTTGCGCAGCGAGCGCCAGGTTTTTACTACCCCTTCGTGGTTGCGAAAGGCGACAGTAATAACGCTTATATTCATCATTCTTCAAGCTGCCTCTGCGTTGGCTTCATCTGTTCACCCCAGTCATTGACTTGCGTCAGCGCCTGGGAATTCTCAGCCTTGCCGCCTTGATGCAACTTGCATAATTTTGAATATCGAAACATAAACCACCTCATTTCGTCATACCCGCGTAATATTGAGCGCTTTACGCAAAATAAACGGACACACAATTAAGAATGCATATTCCGGGCTAAATATTGACCCGGTAAAAAACAGCGACACCGGCGTAAAAAGATAAAGCTGCACACGAAAGTTTTGATTATCACCGAATGCATTAAGCATCATTTTGAAAACTTTAAACATGTACCACAGCGTTAACAGCACTGCGAACCATGAGAAATAAATAATCAGCAGATACAGACCATTGTCTATGGTTTTACCGACGTCCGCACCGTTAAAGATTCCGAATGATGCAACATATTCATAAAGTGAGCCAAATCTGACTACGCCATCGATATGGGTTAAAGAATACCCAACCATCACCAGCGGCCCAATAATTCGATAATAAGAAGACGAGCCTTCTGTGCCTAAATCACCCAGACGCGTTGCGATGTAGGGAAATGCAAAAACAATGCCCACTAAAAATACGGTTAGCGAAATTATTGCTAACGGTAGTTTTTTCTTGATCGCGTCTTTGTTCAGATACTGAAATGCCCATTCAAGCAGGTAAAACAGGATAAACGTCATTACCCCAGAGAATGAGCCTGACAGGACAATCCCTGCAAGAATCATAGCATCGGTCTTGGGGGTTTTGATACCAAACTGTTTGATGCTCAGCCAAATTGAGATTAATGCCAGAGCAAAAAATGCGGGTTCAAAATAAAGCGCCGTGGTTCGCTTACCACCAAATTTAATGAAGTTCAGTACATAGCTGTTACTGTAAATGAGATATTTCGAAATTATTTCCATCAGGCTACTGCCGCCGGCCAAAATAATTTGCGCCATTTCTAATGCAGCAAGCACAACAATGAACGTCACGGCAATATAAAAGAACCTAAGGATTTTCCTATAATTGTGCGGGGAAATCGTTTTAAAACGAATACTCCACACCATGCCGATAATAATCACGATATAAACAAACAGCATGGTGGAGGTTACGTATTTGCTCGCGTCCAGCGACTGACCGAAGACATAGTTGAAAGCCGTTAAGCCAAAACCGAGCCCCAGGGCAATCATCAGCTTCTTGATGCTGATTTTCTCAACGTACATCAACAGCAAAACGGGCAAGAAGGTGACGATGGTTATCGGAAAACTTTCGCCGAGCTGGGCAATTTTGACGTTGACCAGCAGGTAGATAAGCGGAAGCAGCAGATAACTACAGATTCTGATAGAACGAGACATATTCCTCCAGCATCTGTTGGCCGCTATACGCTTTACGGCTGCGGTTGCGGAACGATTCCAGGTCAGTGCCAAAAACAGCCTGTGCGATGTCCGCCTTGGCGTGTTGCACCAGCGGTAAAACCTCATCTTCGCTGAAGGTTTTACCGCCTGATTTTTCCAGCACTTCACGCGCAGCATCGCTGTGGGTTGCAATGACCGGCACGCCAATGGACAGCGCTTCGCACAAAATCAGCGGATAGTTATCCACGCGCGAACTGAAGACCAGAGCATCCATTCCGTTCAGGGCGCTCATCAGCTTGCGCTTATCGGTTTCAAACCCGTGGTTGGTGACGTTAGCGCCCTCAAACGGCGAGAATTTACCGAAGGTGTGCAGCTCAATTTTGTCGCCGAGCGCCATCATGTCGCGCACCAGCCGCTGATTGGTTTTCCCGTCGTAGCGCAGATCGTGTGCCACCACGGCGATTTTCGGTTTCCCAGGGGTCACGGCCACCGGCGTGAGTTCCGCCAGAATTTCTTCGGTCGCCACATCAATGCCGTTGTTAATGATCTGGCAGCGGCCCGGGCCGTACAGGCTATTAAACGCATCGGCGACGTGCTGACTTGGCGAGATAAAAGTACACCCCAGCGCCAGCATGTCGCGGAAGAGCTGACGTTTGCCGGCCACCAGCTTGTGCGCGCGATCCACTTTCACCGGGGGATAATTGGAAAGCGTCGGACATTTCTGGCAGTTTGTTTTCCAGCCTTCGCAGCCGTCGGTAAAGGCGCAGCGCCCGGTGACGCTCCAGTGATCGTGTAAGGTCCACACAAATGTGGTGTCCGGTTTGTGCGCCTGCACGTTCTCGCAAAACGCCACGACCTCTTCCAGGTTGAGCCAGTAGCTGTGCAACACGTGGAAATGCAGCACGACCGGGCCGCTGGTGCGGGTCACGGTGCGATAAAGACTGTTGAGATTCCCAAACAGATCGCGGTTAAACAGGCGGAACAGCGCGATGTTGGCAATCGACGTCAGGCGCGGCGTTTGCTTTAAAACCTGCGGATAATTATCGTGACTGACGCTTTTTTTGCCGCCTTTACCATAGCCGTAGACAAAACGTGACTGGAGACCTTTTTGCAGCGCGCGCTGATGAAGATCTAGTGCGACGCCTGCCGCCCCGCCCTCTGCCAGGCGAACGTTAAATTGCAGAATATTCATTTGATGACCTTCACACGGGCTTTTTCACCGGTGACAAGCGCGTTATCAGGAATGCTGTCCAGCACCACGCTGCCCGCACCGATAGTGACGTTATTACCCACGGTAATTTCACCGATCATGACGACGTTTGCGCCCAGCTCGACATTGTTGCCAATCACTGGGCACGCCAGACTCGCCGGGCCACGGTTGCCGATGGTTACGCCGTGGCGAATCGTGAAATCATCACCCGCGACGACAAATTTATTGATCACCACGGCATAACCGTGATGAATGGTAAAGCGTCGTCCAATGGTGGCTGCGGCCTGAATTTCGTAACCAAACAGACACTCGGTGATGATGCGATACAGCACCAGAATCGGTGCCGCCCACAGATTATTGAGGACATTTTTTTTGCGCCAGACGGAGCAAAAATGTGCAATGCGGTACGCCAGAACCATGCAGCACGGGCGCAGGCTCCAGCTGTTGGCGCGGCAATCTTCCAGAATCATTATTTCCCCCGCAGCCCATCAGCCAGACGCTTGGTATTGCGCACTGAAAAGAGCGTCAGCAGCGTGCGCCAGTTCATGCGCTTATTGCGGATCTGATACAGCGTAAAAAGCTGATATTTACGGCTGGCACGGTCAAACTTGTCTTTGTGCTTGCGGTAAAAATGGAAGTAGCCAGAGAATTTCTTTGGCGATGAGGTGATTTGCATCTCACCGTGATTGATATGCAGAATTTGCGTGGCGTCGTCCACTTTCCACGGTTCGCCATATTCCACCACCATGCGCAGGAAAATGTCGTAGTCCTGCGCGGCTTTCAGTTCGGTATCAAACAGGCACTCTTTGAAACGCCACGCCCAGGTAAAGACCTGATTGCCAATAATATTGCGCTTGTAGAACAGGCGGCGAGAGTACGGTGACTTTGGATACAGCGGCAGGCTCGCCGGTTGGGAATAAACTTCACCCTCGCAGACATAGTCATTGGCGTACAAGAATGCATGCGTCACCAGCTGATGCTTGTGCGCCAGGAAAATGGACAAACGGTTTGGCGTCCATTCATCATCATCATCAATACCCGTGATGAACTCCCCGCTAGACTGGAGAATCGCCTGGTTTCGCACGGCACACGCGCCGGAATTAATGTCGTTGTGGATATATTTCACCCGCGCATCGCCAAGTTCTTCAACAAACTTTTGTAGCTGCTCATAAGACGAAGAGCAGTCATCGACGATGATCATTTCCCAGTTGTCGTAGTCCTGACGTAATACCGATTTAATCGCGCGGATCGCCAACTGCTGACGATTCCAGGTCGGCATATAAATGGAGATCAAAGGGCGTTGTGTTGTCATTTTCTTCCCCGAATGGCTGGTTGTTTCTGCCCTCACCCATCGCCCCAGAAGAGAGACGATACAATTCCCTCTCCCGTCGGGAGAGGGTTAGGGTGAGGGAAAACGGTTATTTACTGTCAGACTTGTATTCGTACTCGTAATACCCGTAATCCTGGTATCCCGTCGCACGACGGAAGATGGAGTTCAGAATCACCCCTTTCACATCGATGCCGTTCTGCTCAAAGCGGTTCAGGCTGGTTTCCACTTCCTTCAGCGTGTTGACCGCATAACGAGCCACCATCAGCGTGGTGCCAGCGTGGCGACCGACCACGGCGGCATCGGTCACGGCCAGAATCGGCGGGGTATCAATCAGAACGAGATCGTAATGTTTGCTCGCCCACTCAATCAGTTGCGTGAAACGCTCGCTCATCAGCAGTTCGGAGGGATTCGGTGGCACCTGACCGCGCGGTACAAGGTCAAAGTTAGTGATCGACGTCGGCTTGGCGCACTGCTCAATCTCCCCTTTGCCGAGCAGAATCTCCGACAGACCGTTGACGTTGTTGGTCCCTAACAGTTCGTGGGTGTAGCCCTTACGCATGTCGCAGTCGATCAGCAGCACGCGTTTATTGGTTTGACTCACCACCGCCGCCAGGTTGGCGCAGACGAAGGTTTTACCAATCGAGGGACTCACACCGGTCATCATCAGGACGTTATTTTTGGCCTGCATCATCGCGAAATGCAGGCTGGTTCGCAGGCTACGCACCGCTTCAATCGCCAGATCCGTGGGGTTACCGACTGCCAGTAATTGACTCTGTTTGTAGCGTTTAATCCCTTTGACGGTTTTGACGCTATCCCGCGATTTCTGCCATTCCGACAGCGGGATGCTGGCGTAAACGCTGATCCCATTCTCTTCGAGCACCTGCGGGCTTTCGATTCCGCGATTGAAGAGTGAACGCAGCAGCACGCCCATAATCGACAGCATCAGACCGAGAATAATGCTGCCCAGAACGATCAGCGCTTTTTTCGGTTTGAGCACACCCGGTTGGGTGATCGCCGGGTCAACGATACGGACATCGCCAACGGTACTGGCTTCGGTGATCTTCAGCTCCTGCTGTTTGTTCAAGAGCTGCATGTACACCTGCTGGCCCGATTCCACATCGCGGGTCAGACGCACAATTTCCTGCTGGGTTTTCGGCATCGCCGTTACGCGGTTGTTGAGTTTTGATTTCTCATCTTCCAGCGCCTGACGTTTTTCCAGTAGCGTGCGGTACGCCGGGTGACGTTTGGTGTAGAGCTTCGAAATTTCCGCTTCTTTGAACGTCAGCTCATTCAGCTGCGCGTCGATGTTCACCATCGAGTCGAGGACGGATTTCGCCTCCAGCGGCAGATCGACCGAATCTTTATCCTGACGATAGGCGTTCAGCTTGTTTTCCGCTTCATCAAGATGCGCGCGCACTTCCGGGAGCTGTTTTGCCAGGAAGGCAAGACTTTTTGCCGCCTCAGCGGACTTGCGTTCGACGTTTTGCTCAAGATAGTTGCGGGTAATGCTGTTAAGAATGTCGCGGATCTTGTCTTTGTCTTCACCGGTGAAGGTCATGCTCAGGACACCGGTGTCCTTTCCATTTTCCGTTACGGTGAGATTGCCCTGCAGATTGTTGATCATCCCCAGCATCGAGAATTTGGACACGGTGAATTTGCCGCCCTCCGCCGCTTTGATGTCGCTCACCATCATAGTGACGCCATTTTTGGTCAGCATCTGTCCGACTTCACCCCGTGCGCTAAACCCGGCGTCGCTGGTGAGCTGGTACTGTTTTGGCCCGAGAACTTCCAGAGTGAAGACCTGATCGCCCGCCCCTTTTGGCAGCTCAAAGGTGGTCACTTTGACCATGTCATTTTGACGGCCCATCAGCCTGTCCCAACCCGCACCAAAAATCGGGAAGGTATCTTTGGTGACACCGATATCGAGATCGAGATCGTCAACGGTTTTGCCGAGCACCAGGCGCGACTGGATGAGCTGAATTTCAGCGTCCGAGGCCGGTGGCTTATTCGCCAGCGCCGAACCGATATCCTGCACCAGCGAGTTGCCCGAGTTCTGCTCAATTTGTACCAGCGCATCGGCGCTATAGATTGGCGTCGCAAACAGGGTGTAAATCACGGCGGCTAACGCAAACACCGCGGTAATGCCCAGTACCCACCATTTCGCCTCAACGACCGTCCCGACCAGACGACCAATATCTATTTCATCACTGCCCGAAATCGGGGCGGCAGAAGGTTTTGTTTTTTCTGTCATTGTTATCCCTGCTGAGCTTTCAGTGCCTGCGCCCACTGTTGGGCAGACTGGTCAAGTAAGGTATAAACCGCCTCAAATGCCTCACGGCTTTTACGATACGGATCGGGAATTTCGCGTTCACCGTCCCAGTGACCGAACAGCATCACCTTGCCGCGCATCTCCGGAGCGAGTTCACACAGCGCATGGATATGGCGTTTTTCCATCGCCAGGATCAGATCGTAATCCCGACACATCCGGCCAGACACCTGACGGGCAACGTGCCCGTCTAAGGAGAGGTTATGTGCCTGCGCCACGCTCGTTGCGCGCTCATCGGCCCCTTTACCGACGAGCGCCCCAAGCCCTGCTGATTCGACGATCAGATTGGGCTGGTAATTTTTCAGCAGCCGTTCAGCCGTGGGGGAACGGCAAATGTTCCCCACGCACACCACCAGAATTTTGTTAAACATCGCGATTACCAGGTATGAATGTTGCGCGCCGTATCCGTCATGTAGCGGACGCCACTGATGGTTGGCAGCAACTGGTTGATCAGACGGTTCCAGCGGGCAACCGGTGCCGTGGTGACGTACACCACATCGTATGGCTGGAGTCGGAACTCGGTTGCCATAACCAGAGACGTCGCATCGGACATATCCAACTGGTAGATGTTGGCAATTTTGCCTTTGGCACTGCCCTCGCCTTTCAGCGGACGAATAACGAAGATGCCGCTGGCGTTAGACGCCGTCATGTCGAGGCCTTCCGCATTACCCAGCGCTTCGGTCAGGGTCATGCCGCTGAAGTCCATTTTGAGCGTGGTTTGTTTCTTCACTTCGCCCATCACGAACACTTTCAGATCGTCATTGCGCGGAACAAACAGAATATCGCCAGGATAGAGCAAACGGTTTTGGCTCAGGTCGCCGTTCTGCATAAGCGCCTGGAGCGAAATGCGCTCTTCTTTCCCGTTGTGCGTCAGCACCACGTTGCGCCAGTCAGCAGCATCGGTCAGACCGCCTGCTGTGTTAATCGCATCCAGAATCGTCAGCGGGACGTTAGTGATCGCCTGCTGGCCCGATTTATTCACTTCACCGGACACATAGGCTTTTTGCGAACGGAACGCGGCGATATTAACGTCAACCTGCGGATCGGCGATGTACGTCGCTAAGCGGCCGGTAATATCACTACGAATTTCTGCGAGCGTTTTCCCAACGACATGGACTTTGCCGATATAGGGATAGAACATCGTGCCATCTGGCTGAACCCAGTTACCGGTGTCGCTTGAGCTACGATATTGTCCAGCGGGGGTGGTCAGTTCAGGGTGATCCCAGACGGTCACACTCACCACATCACCCGGACCTACACGGTATTGGTAGCTCGCAATTTCCTGGTCCAGAGACATATTTGGCTGCGCCACATTGGGACGCGGACGTAATTGTTCGACAAGACGCGGCGTTAATGGATAAACATTCACCATTTTGTCGAGATCAAAATCAGCATCCTGTTGCTTGATCACATCCTTGCCCACTGTTGACATATTGCTGCCGGGAAAGACCGTACAACCACTCATCAAGGTCACAGACACCAATAATGGCATCAATTTCATTTTGGATTTCATCATTGATTATTTATCACTTTGGCAGAGTAATTATCCTGTGCAATTTAAATAAGCGCGGATCGTTTTGGCATTCAGAATGCAGTTAATCAAAAAGAAATATAACTGGCATCATTCCTAAAAAAACCTTATTCACCCGCTGGCTATTGACAGAATAATCGAGGCTGATTCACACGCTTTCAGGCACGCTACCGCCCTTGGCTTTCAGTTACCAATCCACTGACGAAACAATGTGTTATGGATAGACACCCTCTTAAAACTGGCTTTCGCGGATATATTATCCGGCACATTTAGGAGTCAGGCCGAATTGAAATTCAGCCCCGAAGACCAGTACAAAAATAGCAGCAAGAAGATTTAACATTTGATGCTGGGGGAATTGTTGCAGCTAACCTAATAGCAGGCAAGGAGACATCTGTCCTAATATTGGTTTTTAAGAATAATATTAAGCGCAAATTTTCGCAGTTTTAGGAATTTCTTCATATTGACTTATAGCAATCCTAAATTAGCAGATGCGATATATCCTAATTATTACCAGATATACAAATTTAAACTTCCCAATGGAAATAATACGGTTATTGCCATGAGATATTTTTTTGCATTAATTAAGAGAAATCTCAGCATGGCATTGCAATTTTCGCCCACATTATCCATGATCGAAGTGTGACAAATGTCATATAACTAAAGGTACTGCAATTACTATGGAATGGATTGCCGATCCGTCAATCTGGGCCGGGCTGGTGACGCTTGTCGTCATCGAATTAGTCCTGGGCATCGATAATCTGGTTTTTATCGCCATACTTGCCGATAAATTGCCCCCGGCGCAGCGCGACCGCGCACGCGTAACCGGTTTGCTGTTGGCAATGGTGATGCGCCTGCTGCTGCTGGCCTCTATCTCCTGGATGGTCACGCTGACCAAGCCCCTTTTTACCTTCCACGATCTGAGCTTCAGCGCGCGCGATCTGATCATGCTGTTCGGTGGGCTGTTCCTGCTGTTTAAAGCCACGGTCGAACTGAATGAGCGACTGGAAGGGAAAGACAGTGATAATCCAACCCAACGGAGCGGCGCAAAGTTCTGGCCAGTTGTGGCCCAAATTGTGGTCCTCGACGCGGTCTTCTCCCTGGATTCCGTAATTACCGCCGTGGGCATGGTCGATCACCTGGCGGTGATGATGGCCGCGGTAATTATCGCCATTACCCTGATGGTCATGGCGAGCAAGGCGCTGACCCGTTTTGTGAACAGCCATCCCACGATTGTCATTCTGTGTCTGAGCTTCCTGCTGATGATTGGCTTTAGCCTGGTGGCAGATGGTTTTGGTTTCTCTATTCCTAAAGGCTATCTGTACGCGGCGATTGGGTTCTCGGTCATTATTGAGACGCTGAATCAGTTGGCGATTTTCAATCGACGCCGTTTCCTGTCCGCCAATCAGACATTGCGTCAGCGGACTGCCGAGACGGTTTTGCGTCTGTTGAGCGGCAAAAAAGAAGATGCCGAACTTGATGCGGAATCTGCTTCGCTGCTTGCCGATCACGACGATAGTCAGATTTTTAACCCGCAAGAACGCCGGATGATTGAGCGGGTGTTGAATCTGAATCAGCGCTCTGTCAGCAGCATCATGACGTCGCGCCACGACATTGAGCATATTGACCTCAACTCACCCGAGACGCAGATACGCGCGCTGCTGGATAAAAATCAGCATACCCGCGTGGTGGTAACGGGCGGCGATGATGAAGACGATTTGCTCGGCGTGGTGCACATCATTGACCTGTTGCAACAGTCTTTGCGCGGCGATCCGCTGGATTTACGTGTACTCGTTCGACAGCCGCTGGTGTTCCCCGAAACATTGCCGCTGCTGTCTGCCCTTGAGCAGTTCCGTAATGCACGAACCCACTTTGCCTTTGTGGTGGATGAATTCGGGTCAGTAGAAGGGTTGGTGACGCTGAGTGACGTGATGGAAACTATCGCGGGTAATCTGCCGAACGAAATCGATGAAATTGATGCCCGCCATGACATTCAGAAAAATGCTGACGGGTCCTGGACGGCTAACGGCCATATGCCGCTGGAAGATCTGGTGCAGTATGTTCCCCTGCCGCTCGATGAGAAGCGTGAATATCACACCATTGCCGGATTGCTGATGGAGTATCTACAGCGTATTCCGAAGCCGGGCGAAGAGGTTCAGGTGGGCGATTACGTGTTGAAGACGCTACAGGTCGAAAGCCATCGCGTGCAAAAAGTGCAGCTGACTCCGCTGCGCGGGGAAGATGATTTAGATTACGAAGTGTAAAACAGAGCCGGGCAAGCGTTTGTCGCGCTTGCCCGGCGAGAAATCAAAGCTTATCTATCAGCTTCTTCACGTCCTTACCGTTTTGCGAATCTTTGTTTTTGTCCGCCCAGTCATTCAGACGACGCTTCGCTTCATCTTGCAGGTGTTTACGCAGAATCTGGTCAACCTGGAGGCTGTAGTTCAGCTCCTGCCATTTTCCGTAAACGTTCAACGGAATAGGCGTTTCTTTCAGGAAATCGATGAGTTTGCCTTCCCCTTCCCAACCGGCCAGCACGCGGACGTTAAATCGCGTATCCGTCGTCTCTTTCACCAGATCCATGGTGCCTGCGCCCGTCATATTCAGAAGCGAAGATTGCCCCTGCATATTATCAAGCTTTAACTGGCCGTCATCCAGCGTCAGATCGGCCGTAAACCTGTCGAGTCGCGTCGCGCTGTCATAGTTTTCAGTGGCTTTGACGCTGCTACTGCGTTCCACAGCCTGCTGCACAAGCTGCTGGAAGTTCAGGCCTTCCATGCGGCTATCGGCCAGGTCAACATGCGCCGTTCCCTGCCAGCTGCGACGAAATGCTTCCGCATCAATTTTATCGCCGGAAAAATCACCCGCCATCGTCAGATTGCCGGTTAGGGCAATAGGATAATCGAAGGCTTTCAGGATGGTTCCGATCTCAATGTTATCAAGACGCGGCTGGAACTCGGCTTTCGCCATTCCTTTACGCACGTCCAGAAGACCAGGCAGCGAAATATGCCCCGCGCCCATTTGACCACTCAGTTCGGAGATAACCAGCAAACCATTATGGTTCAGCATCTGGCTGCTGACATTGGTGAAATCCATGCCACGCCAGCGTACAGCGTTGGCTTTGAGCTGGATATCCGCGGTAAAGCTGCGCAGCCCGTTATAGTCTAGTTGATCGACATTCGAGGCAATAACAGGACGCGTTTGTTTAGGCTGATTTTGCCCCTGCTGCACAGTATTGTTGTCGGTAACGACAGGTTGTGGCGCCAGCAGATTTTCCAGATTCAACTTATCAAACTGGAGATCAAAGACCCATTTTGGCTGTTCACTCAGCACGACGCTGGCGCGCCCTTTCAGCGTACTGTCGTTGGCCTGCAGGTTAAGATTATTCAGCTCAAGCTGCTTATGTTCCTCGCGCCAAATTCCCTGCAAACTGCCCTGTCCGGTAATCCCCTGAATGGGTAAATCAACACCGGACAACTGCCAGTTAAGCTGCGTGATATCCGCTGTAAGCTGATGCGGATAGTCGGACGCATTGACGTTCGCATTCATCGACAGCGTCAAGTCGCGCTGATTTCGGTTGATGCGGCCTGAGAAGTCAACGGTCGCCACATGGTGTTGATCCTGTTCCATTTTCAGGTTGATGTTACGCAGTGTGATCTGCTCTTCATCCTCATGCTGGAACACCAGCACGCTATCAACCACTCTCAGGCTACCGATATCAAACGACCAGCCGGCATCATCCGGAACGTCAGGTAACGAGTTTTCACGCGGCGCGACCGGCGCATCCTCTTTGCGAACGGCTTCGGTTTGCGGAGTAAGTTGAATGACCGCGCCTTTCAGCATCACCTGTTCCACCTGCAACTGATGGGACAGCAGCGGAATCAAGGCCACGTCAAGACGCATATTATCTGCAGAGACCAGGGGAGCGGAGGCACCAGGCGCTGTCAACGACATGCGACCGGAAAGAATGCTGAGCTGCGGCCAAACGTGCCAGCGAAGTGACCCATCAAGCTTCAGTTCATACCCGCTTCGTGCTTCGACCTGCCGCACCATATAGCTGCGGAAATCATTGGGGTTAACCAGCAGAACCAACGCCGAAAGGCCAGCAACCAGCACAACCAGCAAAATCATCAGCGTCGTAAGAGCTCTTCTCATGGCATCCTCGGTGAACGGCCTAAATTCAGTCTTTATCGATACGACTGGCAACCGCGCCCTGCTGATCGCGATACTTTGCATCCTGCCGGCGGTTATAAGGACGATCGGCCGGGCCGGTTAACGGCTCGAAGCTCAGCGCACCGATCATCATTCCGGGACGCAATGCCAGCGGCAGTTTCCCGGCGTTGAAAAACTCCAGCACAATATGACCTGACCAACCTGGATCGATACGGTGCGCGGTGACATGAACCATTAATCCCAAACGCGCCAGAGAAGAACGTCCATCCAGCCAGCCAACCAAATCGGCAGGCAATGTGACGGATTCAAATGTGACCGCCAGCGCCAGTTCGCCGGGGTGCAGATAAAAGGCTTCACCTTCTGCCAACACGATTTCGTCACTCATTACACGATCAAGTGCGGCGCTGACTTCGTCTTTCGGCCCGCTCAAATCAATATAAGCAGCGGTATGGCCGCTAAACGTGCGGAATTTATTGCCCAGACGCACATCAACGGTCACGCCGTTAATTCGCTCCACGGGTGGACGCGGGGTGATAGACAGACGGCCTTCGTCCAGCCAGGCTTCTATATCACGGTCACAAAGACGCATGCCACTTTCTCCTTTGGTGCATCAGAACCTGAAGCCATACTGGCCTCAGGGCAAATCAGGTTATTTCTGAACGGTACACAATTTGCGCGAATTATTCAAAAAACTGACTGATTTTCGCTTTCAGAATATCGATGGCAATGCGGTTTTTACCCCCACGCGGCACGATGATATCGGCGTATTGTTTAGACGGTTCGATAAACTGCAGGAACATCGGCCGTACCGTTTTTTGATATTGCGCCATGACGGAATCCATCGAACGGCCACGCTCGTTGACGTCACGTTTGATACGACGCATGAGACAAATATCCAGCGGTGTATCGACGAAAATGGAGAAGTTCATCGCTTCGCGCAGGCGCGCGTCGGTCAGCAACAAAATGCCTTCCAGAATGATGACCTTCTTCGGTTCGATGTGAATGGTGTCCTGCGTACGCGTGTGATCAACGTAGCTGTAGACCGGGAGATCAATAGGCGTGCCGTTTTTGATCATTTGTAAATGCTGGAACAGTAGACTGTGATCCATGGCATTGGGATGGTCGTAGTTGGTTTTTACACGCTCTTCCATCGACAGATGCGATTGATCTTTGTAATAGCTGTCTTCGGGAATGACGCCGATGTGTTCATCACCAACCTGATCGCGCAGTTCACGATAAAGCGTACTGGCAATAAGACTTTTACCTGAAGCCGATGCGCCGGCGATGCCGATAATGACGCACTGATGGGACTTATCAGTCATAAATTTAGCGACCTGATTAACCTGGATGTAAAGGAAGGACGACGCCGGAGCGTCAAACGCCGCAATTATAGGGATTTCGCTTGCGTGATACTAGTCGTAAGCGCAGCTAATGCGTGAGTCATTCCAAAGTCGTTCATTTCTCCCTGACACAAATTTTGATGGTCAAATTTAACGCATTCATGATGAAATTTCTGCAGACTAAGTATTTAATAACTCTATGATGGCAAATTATGAGCAGTCGGCATATGAATTGTAAATTGTTTGTACTAGCATAATCCAAATTCAAATTTCAACTCGTCCGGACCTAGTTCCTGGCGGCATGGCGTCCCTGGATAAAGCGGTAATGAATAAACAATACCAGCGCGTTTTGGTTACTACCCCACATCCAGTCCTACGGCTTGTCAGTCTTGGTCTGGTAACGTTCATATTTACCCTTTTCTCGCTCGAACTGACTCGATTCGGAACGTTGCTGGCACCGTTGTGGTTCCCGACCTCAATCATGATGGTCGCGTTTTACCGCCATGCCGGAAAAATGTGGCCGGGTATTGCCCTCGCCTGTTCCCTGGGGAATATTCTCGCTACAGGATTATTGTTCAGCTGGGATTCGCTTAACGTCTTGTACCCCACGATAAATGCTATCGAAGCATTTGTGGGCGCGTTGCTGCTGCGTAAAATGTTGCCCTGGTATAACCCCTTAAAAAATCTTGGCGACTGGATACGTCTGGCGATCGGCAGCGCCGCGATCCCGCCGTTGCTGGGGGGTGTGCTGGCCTGGCTTTTAGTTCCCAGCGAGGAGCCACTGCGTAACTTTCTGGTGTGGGTATTATCGGAATCTATTGGTGCGCTGGCGCTTGTCCCGCTAGGACTGCTTTTCAAACCGCACTATTTACTGCGCCATCGCAACCCAAAACTGCTGCTTGAAACGCTCGTCACCATGGCGGTCACGCTGGTGCTGTGTTGGGTTGCGATTACATTCCTTCCGTGGCCGTTTACCTGCGTCATCGTATTGCTGATGTGGAGTGCCGTACGCCTCCCGCGGCTCGAAGCGTTCCTTGTTTTTCTGGTCACGGTAATGATGGTGTCACTGATGATGGCGACCAATCCCACCCCCATGACCACTCAAAATAGCGGTGTCATGCTTAACGCACCGTGGTTGCCGTTCCTGATGATGCTGCTTCCCGCGAACGTCATGACCATGGTGATGTACGCCTTTCGTGCCGAACGTAAGCACATCACCGAAAGCGAAGAACGTTTTCGCAATGCCATGGAATATTCGGCGATTGGCATGGCGCTGGTCGGGATTGATGGCCAGTGGCTGCAGACCAACAAAGCCCTTTGTGAGTTTCTTGGCTATTCCCAGACCGAACTGCAGTCCCTCACGTTTCAGCAACTGACCTGGCCTGAAGATTTACATACCGATCTTGAGAGCCTGGAGCAACTGGCGCGCGGTGACATTAATAGCTACTCGCTGGAGAAGCGCTATTACACCCGTAACGGCGAAGTCGTATGGGCGCTGCTGACCGTCTCGGTTGTGCGTCATACGGACGGGTCACCACTCTATTTTATTGCGCAAATCGAAGACATTAATGACCTCAAACACACCGAATGGGTGAATAAGCGCCTGATGGAGCGTATTACGCTGGCGAACGAAGCGGGCGGCATTGGTATCTGGGAATGGGACCTGCAGCCTGACGTTATCAGTTGGGACAAACGCATGTTCGAGATGTACGAAATCCCGGCGCACATCAAGCCGACCTGGCAGCTCTGGAACGATAGTATTATTCCCGAAGATCGCGCGTACGCCGAGCAGGTTATTCGCGATTCGCTGATGGCCCGAGTGCCCTTTAAGCTTGAGTTCCGCATCCGCGTGAAAGAAGGCGTGCGTCATATCCGTTCCCTTGCGAATCGGGTGCTGAACAAGCAAGGCGAAGTCGAACGGCTGCTCGGCATTAATATGGACATGACCGAAGTTAAGGAACTTAACGAAGCATTGTTCCAGGAAAAAGAGCGTCTGCACATCACGCTCGACTCCATCGGTGAAGCGGTACTCTGTACTGATGTCGATATGCACGTCACCTTTATGAACCCCGTTGCCGAGAAAATGAGCGGCTGGACGCAGCAAGAAGCGATGGGTCAGCCGATTTTGAGCGTGTTACACATTACGTTCAGCGAAAACGGTCCGCCGATGGAAAACATTCACAGCGGCGATATGTCACGTTCCGACATTAATCAGGATGTCGTGCTGCACAGTCGCACCGGCGGCACGTTCGATATTCATTACAGTATCACCCCATTAAGCACGCTGGACGGACAAAACATCGGTTCCGTTCTGGTCATTCAGGATGTCACCGAGTCACGTAAAATGCTGCGCCAGCTCAGCTACAGCGCCTCGCATGACGGCCTCACTCACCTCGCTAACCGCGTCAGTTTTGAAAGCCATTTAAAGCGTCTTCTGCAAACCGTGCATGACACGCATCAACGCCACGCGCTGGTGTTTATCGATCTCGATCGCTTCAAAGCGGTGAACGATACCGCAGGACACGCCGCAGGTGATGCGCTGCTGCGCGAGCTCTCGTCGCTGATGCTCAGCATGCTGCGCTCCAGCGACGTGTTAGCCCGTCTGGGTGGCGATGAATTTGGTCTGCTGCTTCCGGACTGCAACGTGGAAAGTTCGCGCTACATTGCCGGGCGTATCATTCACGCTATCAACGATTACCAGTTTATGTGGGAAGGTCGTCTGCATCGCATCGGTGCCAGCGCCGGGATTACGCTGCTTGATGACAGCAACTATCAGGTTGCGGAAGTGATGTCTCAGGCCGACATCGCCTGCTACGCGTCCAAGAATAATGGCCGTGGCGTGGTGACGGTGTACGAACCGCAGCAGGAACGTATTCACAGCGCGCGGGGCATGATGTCGCTGGATGAGCAGTGGCATATGATCAAAGACAATCAGTTGCTGATGACGGGCCGTAGCGTAGCCTCTCCGCGCATCCCGGAAAGCAGTAACTTCTGGCTCATCTCCCTGCGACTGTGGACCAGCCAGGGTGACGTTGTCGAAGAACAGGCGTTCCGTTCAGGTCTGATGGAGCCGGATCTGTTACATGCGTTGGATCGCCGCATCTTCCAGACATTTTTCCGCACTTTCGCCACACAAGTCGCTACCAAGGGAATGGGTGTGGCGCTGCCGCTCTCGGCTGAAGGGCTGTCCAGCACGACGCTGGTGAGCGAACTGCTCGACTTACTGGAAAAAAGTCCTCTGCAGGG
Organism: Lelliottia sp. GFLA7; assembly: GCF_056490165.1. Lineage (NCBI taxonomy): Bacteria > Pseudomonadati > Pseudomonadota > Gammaproteobacteria > Enterobacterales > Enterobacteriaceae > Lelliottia > Lelliottia sp. GFLA7. The sequence goes on from NZ_JBWLAQ010000002.1 coordinate 545,918, forward strand.
GCGCTTGCTGCATCTGGTTATCCCGGTTGAAACCCTGCAAAACCAGGACGTTCACATTCAGAATGGCTTACAAAAACTCCGTCTGGCGGGATGCCGAATCGTGCTGTGTCACGTCGGGCGCAACATGGATGTGTTTAATCATCTCACTCCGCACATGGCTGATTATCTGTTGCTGGATCCTGAACTGGTCACCAACGTTCACGGTAACCTGATGGACGAAATGATGGTTTCTATCATTCAGGGCCACGCCCAACGACTCGGCATGAAAACCATCGCCGGGCCAAGTAACCAGCCGTTGATGATGGATACGCTTTCCGGAATTGGTATCGATTATATCTACGGCGACTGCATTGCCGAGCCGCAGCCGCTAGAGCTGCTGCTTAATACCAGCTATTTCGCGATCAATTAGTCCGAAATCCTTACTCATCAGGCGGTTGCAAGTCTGGTGTCCAGCCGTCGGTGTACCAGATATGCAGCAAAGCATAGGAACGCCACGGCTGCCAGCGCTGGGCATAACGGCGAATTTGCGCCGGGGTCATACCGGCAAAACGCTGCTTAATCAGATAATCATCCGGTAAAAATACGTCTTTCGCCTGCCAACCGCGCAACGCCAGATAATTCGCCGTCCAGCGCCCTATCCCCGGACGGGTTTGCAGCGCTTTTATTCCCGCGTCAATATCCTCCGGCGGTCGCAGCGGAAACGTCCCCTCCACGACCGATTGCGCCAGATGAATCAGCGACTCTGCGCGTTTAACGGGCATTCCCAGCGCCTTGAGCGCCAACGGATCGGTGCCTGCAAGTGCCGCAGCCGTCGGGAAACAACGGTATTCAGGAAAATCCTTCAGCGGTTCGCCGCACAACGCCACCACCCGAGACGCCAGTTTTGCCGCCATCGCTACGCTCACCAGTTGTCCGAGAATCGCCCGCACGCCCTGTTCAAAGGCATCCATTGACCCAGGTAAACGCAATCCAGGCCGAGCCGCCCCCAGGTCGCCTAACGTCGCGGCTATCTCCTGCGGGTCACAGCTAAGATCGAACAGGCGCTCAATGCGCTCAAGACAGACCTGCGCAACGGGAATTAACCCTTCGCTGAGGGTGACGCGTAACGTGCAACTGCCCACATCAGGCGTGACGCGAAACACCCCCTGATGCCCGTCATACGCGAAACTCCGTGCGTAATAGGCGTCAGTGACGGTTTCGATGCCCACCACCGCACGCGCACTCAGAAATCCAAACATCCATTGCCAGTCATAAGGCGGTTGCCATTTCAGGGTATACATCGCTGCTCCTTTTCATCTGCTCCTCAGCATAAACCGTCTTTCTGTGCGCTGCCTTGCTTTCATATTCCAGTTGTCGCGAGCGTGACATTTCGCTAAAGTCTCGCCCCTTCTCAACGGCATGGGGACTTCGTCAGTGTTTATTGGATTTGACTACGGTACGGCAAACTGCTCAGTGGCAGTGATGGACAACGATCAGCCACGTCTGCTGAAAATGGAAAAAGAGAGCACCCTGCTGCCGTCGATGCTGTGCGCACCGACGCGTGAGGCGGTGAGCGAATGGCTGTATCGCCATCATCAGGTTCCCGCCACCGCGACGGAAACACAGGCGCTGCTGCGTCGTGCCGTGAATTTTAACCGCGAAGAAGATATTGATGTGACGCCGTCGAGCGTCCAGTTCGGATTAGCCTCATTGGGCCAGTACATCGAAGATCCCGAAGAAGTTTACTTCGTCAAATCGCCAAAATCCTTTCTCGGTGCCAGCGGACTCAAGCCGCAGCAGGTCGCCCTGTTTGAAGATCTGGTCTGCGCCATGATGCTGCACATCCGTCACCAGGCGCAAACGCAGGTGACGGAAACGATCACCCAGGCGGTGATCGGACGCCCAATCAACTTCCAGGGCCTGGGCGGCGATGACGCTAACCATCAGGCGCAGGGTATTCTTGAGCGTGCTGCGCACCGTGCGGGTTTCCGTGACGTCGTATTCCAGTATGAGCCGGTGGCTGCCGGTCTAGATTTTGAAGCCACGCTGCGTGAAGAAAAACGCGTGCTGGTCGTCGATATCGGCGGCGGAACCACCGACTGTTCCTTGCTGCTGATGGGCCCTGAATGGCACACGCGCCGCGATCGCGAAAACAGCCTGTTAGGCCACAGTGGTTGCCGCGTGGGCGGTAACGATCTGGATATCGCGCTGGCATTTAAAAGCCTGATGCCGCTGCTCGGCATGGGCGGACAGACCGAAAAAGGCACCGCGCTGCCTATTCTCCCGTGGTGGAACGCCGTCGCGATTAACGACGTCCCGGCGCAGAGTGATTTCTACAGCACCGCCAACGGCCGTTTTCTGAACGATCTGATGCGCGACGCACAGGACGGTGAGAAAGTGGCGTTACTGCATAAAGTCTGGCGTCAGCGTCTGAGCTATCGCGTGGTGCGTAGCGCCGAAGAGAGCAAAATTGCACTTTCTGACGCAGCAGAACACGCCGTCACGCTGCCGTTTATCAGTGATGAACTGGCCACTGCGATTTCGCAGCATGGGCTTGAAACCGCGCTGTCTCAACCGCTGCAACGCATTCTGGAACAGGTGCAGCTGGCGCTGGAAAACGGCAACGAGAAGCCCGACGTTATCTATCTGACCGGCGGTAGCGCCCGTTCACCGCTGATCAAAAAAGCGCTGGCGGAACAGCTGCCGGGCATTCCTATTGCTGGCGGCGATGATTTTGGCTCGGTAACCGCAGGGCTGGCCCGATGGGCGAAAGTGATGTTTAGTTAACAGTTGCCGGATTGCGTCACCCTCTCACCTTCTTTTGAGAGTGAGTGAAACCAGAAGCTATTGAATAGTAAAGGAATTCGAGAGTTTCGAAGCGTGGCCTTAGTCCGGCTGTAAATCGCCGAGATGTTTCCCTATGGCCGGGGCGAGGCGCATGGATGCGCCGAGAGGGCGCGACTTGCAGGGACGCTGCATCGCGCCCGACCCGAAGCCAAAGGAAATAAATCGAGGGCACCGCGTAGCGGCGATTTTCTTGCCGGGAGCCGGGGTCGCCAGGGTGGTGGCGATTGAGCCACCCTGGCTCGTTCACAAGTGCAACTGTTCAGATGAGCAGAAATCATGAAGTGAACGGAACGAACAACAGAGCCGCATATTCCCCCTCACCCCAGCCCTCTCCCTCAAGAGAGAGGGAGCCAGTCATGCAGGTTTTCATTTTTAAGGCTTCATCAAATCTGACAGGCATAGCCAGAATATAGGCATCGGACCGTCCAGGTACACCTGCCTTCATTCAGACAATTCCAGACAGTCCTTCATATTTCCTCCATTTTTCCGCGGCGTTACGTGTCTAAACTAGTATCATTCCCCGAAGTATTCAGGATGAGAACGTATAACGATGAAAGGCAGTAACACATCTCGCTGGGCAATCGCCGCAGGTATCATTGTGGTAGCGCTTGCCGCCGCCTGGTACTGGCACAGTCACTCCTCGTCGAATGAGGCGACAACGCAGCAACAGCGTCCCGCTGGAGGTGGCCGTCACGGCATGCGCGGTGGCGCACTTGCACCGGTGCAGGCTGCCACGGCCGTCAGCAAGTCGGTTCCTCGGTATCTTACCGGACTCGGTACGGTCACCGCGGCCAACACGGTCACCGTGCGCAGCCGCGTTGACGGTCAACTGATGGCGATTCACTTCCAGGAAGGCCAACAGGTGAAAGCGGGCGATTTGCTGGCCGAAATCGATCCGAGCCAATTCAAAGTGGCGCTGGCTCAGGCGCAGGGACAGCTCGCAAAAGACAAAGCCACGCTGGCTAACGCCCGCCGCGATTTAGCCCGTTATCAGCAGTTGGTGAAAACCAATCTGGTGTCTCGTCAGGAACTCGATACCCAACAATCACTGGTCAGCGAAGCCCAGGGCACGATTAAAACGGACGAGGCCGCTGTCGCCAGCGCGCAGTTGCAGCTCGACTGGAGCCGAATCACCGCCCCGATTGACGGGCGCGTCGGCCTCAAACAGGTGGATATCGGCAATCAGATTTCAAGCGGTGATACCACGGGTATCGTGGTCATCACCCAAACTCATCCGATCGATTTAGTCTTTACGCTGCCCGAAAACGAAATCTCGACCGTCGTTCAGGCCCAGAAAACAGGCCAACCGCTGGCGGTCGAAGCCTGGGATCGCACTAACAAAGCAAAATTGAGTGATGGTACGCTGCTAAGTCTGGATAACCAGATTGATGCAACGACGGGCACCATCAAGGTAAAAGCACGCTTTAACAATCAGGATGACGCCCTGTTCCCTAACCAGTTCGTCAACGCCCGCATGCTGGTCGCTACGGAAGAAAACGCAGTGGTGATCCCAACGGCGGCGCTGCAAATGGGTAACGAAGGCAATTTTGTCTGGGTGCTGAACAGCGACAATAAAGTCAGCAAACACCTCGTGAAACCGGGTATTCAGGACAGCCAGACGGTGGTGATCAGCGCCGGTCTCTCCGCAGGCGACCGCGTGGTGACTGACGGGATCGATCGTCTGACGGAAGGCGCGAAAGTGGAAGTGGTGGACGCGCACAGCGCCACCACGGCAAGCGAAAAACCCGCGAGTCGCGAATACGCCAAACAGGGAGCGAACTCCTGATGCAGGTGTTACCACCCAGTTCGACAGGTGGGCCGTCACGCCTGTTTATTATGCGCCCCGTCGCCACCACGCTGTTGATGGTGGCGATCCTGATCGCGGGGATTATCGGCTACCGTTTCCTGCCGGTCTCTGCCCTGCCCGAAGTCGATTACCCAACGATTCAGGTGATCACCCTCTATCCTGGCGCCAGCCCGGACGTGGTGACCTCCGCCATTACCGCGCCCCTTGAGCGCCAGTTTGGGCAGATGTCCGGCTTAAAACAGATGTCCTCGCAAAGCTCTGGCGGCGCGTCTGTGGTCACGCTGCAGTTCCAGCTGACGCTCCCGCTCGACGTCGCCGAGCAAGAGGTACAGGCCGCGATCAACGCCGCCACCAATCTGTTGCCGTCTGACCTGCCCAATCCGCCGGTTTACAGCAAAGTGAATCCCGCCGATCCGCCGATCATGACGCTCGCCGTCACCTCCTCCGCCATGCCAATGACGCAGGTGGAAGATATGGTCGAAACGCGCGTGGCGCAGAAGATTTCTCAGGTGTCCGGTGTCGGGCTGGTGACGCTCTCCGGCGGACAGCGTCCAGCCGTGCGCGTCAAACTCAACGCGCAGGCGATTGCAGCGCTAGGGCTGACCAGCGAAACCATCCGCACAGCGATCGTCAGCGCCAACGTCAACTCGGCGAAAGGCTCGCTGGATGGCCCGACCCGCGCGGTCACGCTCTCTGCGAACGATCAGATGCAGTCCGCCGATGAATATCGCCAGCTGATTGTGGCTTACCAGAACGGCGCACCGATTCGCCTGGGTGATGTCGCCACCGTTGAACAAGGGGCTGAAAACCGCTGGCTCGGCGCATGGGCTAATAAAGAGCAAGCGATCGTGATGAACGTTCAGCGCCAGCCTGGCGCGAACATTATCGACACCGCCGACAGCATCCGCGCAATGCTCCCGCAGCTGATTGAAAGCCTGCCAAAATCCGTAAACGTAAAAGTGCTTTCCGATCGCACCACCAACATTCGCGCCTCCGTCAGCGACACGCAGTTTGAGCTGATGCTGGCGATGGCGCTGGTGGTCATGATCATCTATGTGTTCTTGCGCAACGTCCCGGCAACCATTATTCCCGCTGTCGCCGTGCCGCTGTCGCTCGTCGGCACCTTCGCGGTGATGGTGTTCCTCGATTTCTCAATCAATAACCTGACGCTGATGGCGCTGACCATCGCCACCGGATTTGTGGTCGATGACGCCATCGTGGTCATCGAAAATATCTCGCGCTATATCGAAAAAGGCGAAAAGCCGCTGGCAGCCGCGCTCAAGGGCGCGGGCGAAATCGGCTTTACCATTATCTCCCTGACCTTCTCGCTGATTGCGGTGCTGATCCCGCTGCTGTTTATGGGCGATATTGTGGGTCGGCTGTTCCGCGAATTTGCGGTGACGCTGGCGGTAGCAATTTTGATCTCCGCCGTGGTGTCGCTGACGCTGACGCCAATGATGTGCGCCCGCATGCTGAGCGCCGAATCGCTGCGCAAGCAAAACCGCTTTTCGCGCGCGTCTGAGCGCATGTTTGAACGCATTATTGCCGCGTACGGACGCATGCTGGAAAAAGTGCTCAACCATCCGTGGGCAACGCTAAGCGTAGCGCTCGGGACGCTGGCGTTAAGCGTGATGCTGTGGATTGTTATCCCTAAAGGCTTCTTCCCGATTCAGGATAACGGCATTATCCAGGGCACGCTGCAGGCACCGCAGTCGGTCTCCTTTGCCAGCATGGCGCAGCGTCAGCAGGCGGTGTCGGACGTTATCATGAAAGATCCGGCGGTCGAAAGTTTGACCTCGTTTGTTGGCGTCGACGGCACTAACCCGTCGCTGAACAGCGCACGCTTGCAGATCAACCTAAAGTCCCTGGATGATCGTGATGACCGCGTCAATACCGTGATTGAGCGCCTGCAAAGCGCAGTGGCCAAAGTGCCGGGCGTTGAGCTATACCTGCAACCGACGCAGGATCTCACCATCGATACCACGGTGAGCCGCACCCAATATCAATTTACGCTTCAGGCCACCAGCCTGGAGGCGCTCAGCACCTGGGTTCCACAACTTGTCACTAAACTCCAGGAACTGCCGCAACTTTCAGACGTGAGCAGCGACTGGCAGGATAAAGGGCTGGCGGCATACGTGAACGTCAACCGCGACACCGCCAGCCGTCTGGGTATCAGCATGGCCGATGTCGATAACGCGCTGTATAACGCCTTTGGTCAGCGGCTGATCTCCACGATTTACACCCAGGCCAACCAGTATCGCGTGGTGCTGGAGCACAACACCGAGCAAACGCCAGGGCTTACGGCGCTGGATACGGTGCGCCTCACCAGCAAAGACGGCGGCATTGTGCCGTTGAGCGCTATTGCGACGGTTGAACAGCGGTTTGCGCCGCTGTCGATTAACCATCTGGATCAGTTCCCGTCGACCACCATTTCGTTCAACGTCCCGGATAACTATTCGCTCGGCGAAGCGGTTGAGTCGATTCTGAACGCAGAAAAAACGCTCAACTTCCCGACGGATATTCAGACTCAGTTCCAGGGCAGCACGCTGGCGTTCCAGGCCGCGCTCGGCAACACCATCTGGCTGATTGTCGCCGCCGTGGTGGCGATGTATATCGTGCTGGGCGTGCTGTATGAAAGCTTTATCCATCCGGTGACGATCCTGTCGACCCTGCCGACCGCAGGCGTTGGTGCGCTGCTGGCGCTGATGCTTTCCGGCAGCGAGCTGGACGTGATCGCCATTATCGGCATCATTTTGCTGATCGGTATCGTCAAGAAAAACGCCATCATGATGATCGACTTTGCGCTCGCCGCCGAACGCGAACAGGGCATGGCACCGCGCGACGCGATTTTCCAGGCCTGCCTGCTGCGTTTTCGTCCGATCCTGATGACCACCATGGCGGCGCTGCTGGGTGCGCTGCCGCTGATGCTCAGTACCGGCGTCGGCGCGGAGTTGCGCCGTCCGTTAGGGATTGGCATGGTGGGCGGTCTGCTGGTGAGCCAGGTATTGACGTTGTTCACAACGCCGGTGATTTATCTGCTGTTTGACACCCTGGCGCTGAAGATGAAAGCCCGTTTCCCGAAACGTGAAGAGGAGGCGTAAGTGAAGTTTTTCGCCCTCTTCATTTACCGCCCGGTCGCGACGATTTTGATTGCGGTCGCCATCACGCTGTGCGGCGTGCTCGGCTTCCGCCTTCTGCCGGTAGCGCCGCTGCCGCAGGTGGATTTCCCGGTCATCATGATCAGCGCTTCGCTGCCAGGCGCCTCGCCAGAAACCATGGCGTCCTCGGTTGCTACACCGCTGGAGCGCTCGCTTGGGCGCATTGCCGGGGTCAACGAAATGACCTCCAGCAGTTCGCTGGGCAGCACACGTATTATTCTGGAATTCAATTTTAATCGCGATATCAACGGCGCGGCGCGCGACGTGCAGGCAGCAATCAATGCCGCGCAAAGCCTGTTGCCGAGCGGAATGCCGAGCCGTCCAACCTATCGCAAAGCGAACCCGTCCGATGCGCCGATCATGATTTTGACGCTCACCTCGGACACCTATTCGCAGGGTGAATTGTACGATTTCGCCTCCACCCAGTTGGCGCAGACGATCGCCCAGATTGACGGCGTGGGCGACGTAGACGTTGGCGGCAGTTCCTTGCCTGCCGTGCGTGTGGGGTTAAATCCGGAAGCGCTGTTTAATCAGGGCGTGTCGCTGGACGATGTGCGCAGCGCCATCAGCAATGCCAACGTGCGCAAACCGCAGGGGGCGATTGAGGACAGCAGCCATCGCTGGCAAATCCAGACTAACGACGAACTCAAAACCGCCGCCGAATATCAGCCGCTGATTATTCACTACAACAATGGTGCAGCGGTGCGTTTGAGCGATGTGGCGAGCGTCACCGATTCCGTCCAGGACGTGCGTAACGCCGGGATGACCAACGCCAAACCGGCCATTTTGCTGATGATCCGCAAGCTGCCGGAAGCCAATATAATCCAGACGGTGAATAGCATTCGTGCCCGACTGCCGGAACTCCAGGAGACGATTCCGGCGGCTATTGATCTGCAAATCGCGCAGGATCGTTCGCCGACGATTCGCGCCTCGCTGGAAGAAGTCGAACAGACGCTGGTGATTTCGATTGCGCTGGTGATCCTAGTGGTGTTCCTGTTCCTGCGTTCGGGACGTGCTACGCTGATCCCTGCCGTGGCGGTGCCGGTCTCGCTGATCGGCACGTTCGCCGCCATGTACCTGTGCGATTTCAGCCTCAATAATCTGTCGCTGATGGCGCTGACCATCGCCACCGGATTTGTCGTCGATGACGCCATCGTGGTGCTGGAAAACATTTCTCGCCATCTGGAAGCGGGTATGAAACCGCTGCAAGCGTCATTGCAGGGCACACGCGAAGTCGGCTTTACGGTGCTCTCCATGAGCGTATCGCTGGTGGCAGTTTTCCTGCCGCTGCTGCTGATGGGCGGATTACCGGGGCGATTATTACGCGAATTTGCCGTTACGCTCTCGGTGGCGATTGGCATTTCACTGGTGATTTCGCTGACCCTCACACCGATGATGTGCGGCTGGATGCTCAAACGCAGCAAGCCGCATTCACAGCCGCGCAATAAAGGCTTTGGCCGCGTGCTGGTGGCGATGCAGGAAGGCTACGGCAAATCGCTGAAATGGGTGCTGAACCATACGCGGATTGTTGGGCTGGTGCTGGTGGGAACCATTGCGCTGAACGTCTGGATGTACATCACCATCCCCAAAACGTTCTTCCCGGAGCAGGACACCGGCGTGCTGATGGGCGGTATTCAGGCGGACCAGAGCATTTCGTTCCAGGCGATGCGCGTGAAGCTGCAGGATTTCATGAAGATTATTCGCGAAGATCCTGCCGTGGATAACGTCACCGGTTTTACCGGCGGCTCGCGGGTGAACAGCGGAATGATGTTTATTACCCTGAAGGCGCGCAGGGAGCGCAACGAAACCGCCCAGCAGGTGATCGACCGCCTGCGTGGCAAACTGGCAAAAGAGCCGGGCGCAAACCTGTTTTTGATGGCCGTTCAGGATATCCGCGTCGGTGGACGTCAGTCGAATGCGAGCTATCAGTACACGCTGCTGTCCGACGACCTGGCGGCGCTGCGTGAATGGGAGCCCAAAATCCGTAAAGCGCTGGCGGCACTGCCGGAGCTGGCAGACGTGAACTCCGACCAACAGGACAACGGCGCGGAGATGAACCTGACCTACGACCGCGAAACCATGTCGCGGTTAGGGATTGACGTTGCAGCTGCCAATAGCCTGCTGAATAACGCATTTGGTCAGCGGCAGATATCCACTATTTATCAGCCGATGAACCAGTACAAAGTGGTGATGGAAGTCGATCCGCGCTACACCCAGGATATCAGCGCGCTGGATAAAATGTACGTCATTAACAACGACGGCAAATCGATCCCGCTGTCCTATTTTGCCAGCTGGCAACCGGCTAATGCGCCGCTGTCGGTGAACCATCAGGGGCTGTCTGCCGCTTCGACGATTTCCTTTAACCTGCCGACCGGCTCGTCGTTATCCGAAGCCAGCGACGCGATTAACCGCACCATGACGCAGCTTGGCGTACCGTCTACCGTGCGCGGCAGTTTTGCCGGTACCGCACAGGTGTTCCAGGACACCATGAATTCGCAGGTGATTTTGATTCTGGCGGCAATTGCGACGGTCTATATCGTGCTGGGCATTTTGTATGAAAGCTACGTGCATCCGCTGACAATCCTTTCGACTCTGCCATCGGCGGGCGTCGGTGCGTTGCTGGCGCTGGAGTTGTTCGATGCGCCCTTTAGCCTCATCGCCCTTATCGGGATCATGCTATTAATAGGTATCGTGAAGAAAAACGCGATCATGATGGTCGATTTCGCCCTCGACGCGCAGCGCAACGGAAATATGACGCCACATGATGCCATTTTCCAGGCCTGCATTCTGCGTTTTCGCCCGATCATGATGACCACGCTGGCAGCCTTGTTTGGCGCGCTGCCGCTGGTCATTTCCAGCGGTGACGGCTCTGAACTGCGCCAGCCGCTGGGGATCACTATCGTTGGCGGGCTGGTGATGAGTCAGCTATTGACGCTTTATACAACGCCGGTGGTGTATCTGTTCTTCGACCGCTTGCGAGTGCGTTTTTCGCGTAAAAACAGAACGACGGTAACCGAGTAAATGACCGATCTCCCTAACAACGTGCGCTGGCAACTGTGGATTGTCGCCTTCGGCTTTTTCATGCAGTCGCTGGATACGACGATCGTCAATACCGCCCTCCCCTCGATGGCGAAAAGCCTCGGGGAAAGCCCGCTGCATATGCACATGGTGATTGTCTCCTATGTGCTGACAGTGGCCGTGATGCTGCCTGCGAGCGGCTGGATGGCGGACAAAATCGGCGTACGAAACATCTTTTTCACCGCCATTGTCCTGTTTACCCTCGGCTCGTTGTTTTGCGCAAAGGCCGATACGCTGAATGAGCTGGTGATGTCGCGCGTGTTACAGGGCGTAGGAGGCGCAATGATGGTGCCCGTCGGACGACTGACGGTGATGAAAATCGTCCCACGCGAGCAGTACATGGCGGCGATGACCTTCGTCACCTTGCCCGGTCAGGTCGGCCCGTTGCTCGGCCCGGCGCTGGGCGGGATTCTGGTCGAGTATGCCTCCTGGCACTGGATATTCCTGATTAACCTGCCGGTCGGTATTGTCGGTGCGATTGCCACTTTATGGTTGATGCCGAACTACAAAATGCAGACGCGGCGCTTTGATATTTTCGGCTTCGTGCTGCTGGCTGCGGGAATGGCGACGCTCACGCTGGCGCTCGATGGGCAAAAAGGGCTGGGGATCTCCACGCTCACGCTGTGTCTGCTGATCGTTATCGGGATCGCTTCCATCCTCTGGTATCTATGGCACGCGCGTGACAATGACCGCGCGCTGTTCAGCCTGGCGCTTTTCCGCAACACCACGTATCGGATCGGGTTGTTTGGCAGCTTCGTCGGACGCCTCGGCAGCGGCATGCTGCCGTTTATGACGCCGGTTTTTCTGCAAATTGGGCTGGGCTTTTCGCCGTTCCACGCCGGTTTGATGATGATCCCAATGGTGCTCGGCAGTATGGGGATGAAGCGCATCGTGGTGCAGGTCGTGAATTACTTTGGCTATCGCCGGGTGCTGGTCGTCTGCACGCTTGGTCTGGCACTGATAAGCCTGGTATTTATGGCCGTGGCGCTGATGGGCTGGTACTACGTTCTGCCGCTGGTGCTGTTCTTCCAGGGGATGATTAACTCGACGCGCTTCTCGTCCATGAACACGCTGACGCTGAAAGATTTACCCGATGAACTGGCGAGCAGCGGCAACAGCCTGCTGTCGATGATTATGCAGCTCTCGATGAGCGTCGGCGTCACCGTCGCGGGGCTGTTGCTCGGAATGTATGGTCAGCAACATCTGGGCGCCGACACCGCCGGTGCTCATCACGTTTTCCTGTACACCTATCTCAGCATGGCGGTGATTATCGCCCTGCCCGCGTTGATTTTCGCCCGGGTTCCGAATGATACCAGCAAGAACGTCGTCATCGGCCGACGCAAAAGGAGTGAACGATGAAATTCTGGCGTCCCGGCATTACTGGCAAACTGTTTCTGGCCATTTTCGCCACCTGCATCGTCCTGCTGATCACCATGCACTGGGCGGTGCGTATCAGCTTCGAGCGCGGCTTTATTGACTACATTAAGCGCGGCAACGAGCAGCGATTGCAGGGGTTGAGCGATGCCCTGGCCGATCAGTATGCCCTGCACGGTGACTGGCGCTTTTTACGCAATAACGACCGTTTTGTTTTCCAGATTTTGCGCTCCCTTGAGCATGATAACGACGACGACCGCCCCGGCCCGGGCATGCCGCCGCACGGCTGGCGCACCCAGTTTTGGGTCATCGATCAGGACAAACACGTGCTGGTTGGCCCGCGCGCGCCGGTTCCGCCTGACGGCACAAAGCGCTCGATTACCTTTAACGGCACGCCCGTTGGCTGGGTGATTGCCTCGCCCGTCGAACGACTGACACGCAATACCGATATCAACTTTGATCGCCAGCAGCGCCAGACCAGCTGGCTGATTGTCGCCCTTTCCACGCTGCTTGCCGCGCTGGCGACGTTCCCGCTGGCGCGCGGTCTTTTGGCCCCGGTGAAACGACTGGTTGAAGGCACGCACAAGCTGGCAGCGGGCGATTTCACCACGCGCGTGGATACGCGCAGCCAGGACGAGATCGGCAAACTAGCCCAGGATTTTAACCAGCTCGCCAGCACGCTGGAGAAAAACCAGCAGATGCGCCGCGACTTTATGGCCGATATTTCCCACGAACTGCGTACACCACTGGCGGTTTTGCGCGGCGAGCTGGAGGCGATTCAGGACGGTGTGCGTCAGTTTACGCCGGAATCGGTGACGTCGTTGCAAGCGGAAGTGGGTACGCTCACCAAGCTGGTGAACGATCTGCATCAACTGTCGATGTCCGACGAAGGCGCGCTGGCTTATCAAAAAGCACCGGTGGACGTGATCAATATTCTGGAAGTCACTACCGGCGCGTTCCGCGAGCGCTTCGCCAGCCGCAATCTGAAGATCGACCTGTCATTGCCGGATAGCGCCGTGGTGTTTGGTGACCCTGACAGGCTGATGCAGTTGTTCAATAATCTGCTCGAAAACAGCCTGCGCTACACCGACAGCGGCGGCGCGTTGCACATTTCCGGCGTGCTGGATGACCGGTCTTTCGCACTGACCTTCGCGGACACCGCACCCGGCGTGCAAGACGCGCAGCTGGAAAAACTGTTTGAGCGTTTTTATCGCACCGAAGGTTCCCGCAATCGCGCCAGCGGCGGGTCCGGTTTAGGGCTGGCGATTTGCGTGAATATCATTGAAGCGCACGGCGGCTCAATTCGCGCCGCCCATTCGCCTTTTGGCGGGGTTAGCATTACAGTAGAGTTACCGCTGGAACGGGATTTATCGAGAGAAGCATGACTGAGTTACCCATTGACGAAAACACGCCACGCATTTTGATCGTGGAGGACGAGCCTAAGCTTGGGCAACTGTTAATCGACTATTTGCGTGCGGCGGGCTATGCCCCGTCGCTTATCAGCCACGGCGATCAGGTTTTGCCGTATGTGCGCCAGACGCCGCCCCATCTTATCCTGCTGGATCTGATGCTGCCCGGTACTGACGGTCTGACGCTATGCCGTGAAATCCGCCGTTTTTCCGAAGTGCCGATTGTGATGGTGACTGCCAAAATCGAAGAGATCGATCGCCTGCTGGGGCTGGAAATCGGCGCGGATGATTACATCTGTAAGCCGTACAGTCCGCGTGAAGTGGTGGCGCGCGTCAAAACGATTTTGCGCCGCTGCAAGCCGCAGCGTGAACTGCAGGTATTGGATGCGGAAAGCCCGCTGATTGTCGACGAAAGCCGCTTTCAGGCCAGCTGGCGCAGCAAATTGTTGGATCTGACGCCGGCGGAATTTCGTTTGTTAAAAACGCTGTCGCACGAACCGGGAAAAGTGTTCTCCCGCGAACAGCTGTTGAATCAGCTGTATGACGATTATCGCGTGGTCACCGACCGTACCATCGACAGCCATATCAAAAACCTGCGGCGTAAACTCGAAGCGCTCGACGCCGACCAGTCATTTATTCGCGCCGTGTATGGCGTGGGGTATCGATGGGAAGCGGATGCGTGCAGAATTGCCTGACACATCCTTCATGAAAACCCGCCGTCTGGCGGGTTTTGCTTCTTCGGAAGTCACAGCGTGATAACGTGAGTCGTTAGTCTGGCTCGTGGTAAACCGCTTCAATATTGTAGCCATCAGGGTCAAGAACAAACGCGGCGTAATACCCAGAGTGATACTGCGGTCTGTATCCCGGCGCGCCATTATCTTTCCCCCCTGCTTCGAGGGCAACACGGTGGAAGGCATCCACTTGTTCTTTGTTTTTTGCGCTAAAGGCAAGATGCATTCGGGGCGTTGAGGGCGTGCCTTGCGTTATCCAGAAACCCCCTCCCGGATCTGCGCCTTCATCCGCTTCGGCAGGGCCAAAACCAACCGCGGCTTCCGGGAATTCACGCCGGATAATATGGCCCAGGCTCGCCAGAACGCGCGTGTAAAACCGTTTACTGTCTTCAAGATGAGTGACGCTGAAACCGGTGTGATCAATCATTCCAATACTCCTGTCAGCAAAGCAGAGTATGCAGTTAAGCATTCATTCACTGGATGATGTTTGATTTGGCATAACAACAGATGATTATAAATCAGCCAATTTTCTTCTGGCAAAATGCGTTCCGCTTTAACAGGGGCATGATAAGGTTGATGTTTGTCGCTTCACAAAAAGGCTTTCAGCATGAGCAATGTGTTACGAAAGAATTATCCCGAATTAGGTGAAATAAAGGCGCCTTATGTCCATTCAGTAAAGCATGGTCAAACACTTTATATTTCTGGACTGACTGCGTTTGGCACACCGGCGCACCATAAAGGCATCGCAGAGCAGGCTGAAGAGATATTCAGCCAACTCAGGAAAATCGTCAGCGCGGAAGGCGCTGATTTCTCCGCACTGCTCAAAGTGACGATATTCATTACGTCTTTCGGCGAGATCGATGCGCTGCGTAACGTGCTGTACCGAAATTACGGTGACCACTTGCCTGCCAGCTCGCTCGTAGAAGTCAGCCGCCTCTTTTCACCCGATCTCTCAATTGAGATTGAGGCTATTTTCGGCCTTTGATTCTTTGTTTACAGCCGAACAGTGACCACTTTCGGCTGTTACGTCATTTTTAAAACCGCATTAAAAGCCGCGTGTCCCGTTGCTGCCTGTAGAGTGACTGACCGATCTCCAGTCCGTTTTTTCCCAAATTTGAAACGCCTGACATCACGTTCCGTTATGAGTTTCAACCTGCCCGTCGCAATCCACGAAGGAGCAAATTCAAGGCGGTAATGCCTTGCGTTAGCCGATTATCACTCTCTTCACCGTCTGCAATCCAGAACGCCGCTTCTGCCAGGCTGCCGTAGATCAATGAAGCTAGCGCCTGCGGATCGGCGTCGTCAACGACACCTTGATCTATCAAATTGCCAATCAGACGCTGCATGGATTGCACACAATAGCGTTGCGATTCAGGGGAGGAGCCGCCCAATACCGCTTTTGCATCGCGCAAAACAATACGCTGAAACTCAGGTTCCAGCGCCATCTCGAGATACGCCCGACACCGGTTGCAAAAACCATCCCATGGGTCCTGAGCGTTATCAGAAATTGTCTGCAGACGCTGATCCATCTCATCGTCGATCTGATCCACGACGGCTGCCAACAAGCCTTTTTTGTCACCGAAATGATAATACAGCGCCCCTCGGGTTAGCCCTGCCTGTGCAGTCAGGTCGTCCATTGAGGTTTCTGCGTAGCCATGTTCTCTAAAAACTTTCCGGGCCATTGCTAACAGCGCGGCTCTTGTCTCTTCCATCTCGGCACGGGTACGACGAACCATAATGACTTCCTTACATACGGAGTGAATGATTATTTACATACAGCACGTATGAATATAGACTCTTATTCATACGCACTGTATGTATTGTCGTCGCGCCACCGCGTTGTGGCAAGTAAATGCTCACGGAGGGTGAGATGGCTAATCTGTATCGAGATCTTTTTTCTGAACCTGGCACGGCAAGTTTTGCAGTTGCGGGTCTGCTTGCGCGAATCCCCTTGCCAATGGCGGGCATCGGCATTATCACGCTGTTCTCCCAGAAACACGGTGCCTACGGGCTGGCCGGGGCCATTTCCGCGACGTTTGTTCTGGCCTATGCCCTGCTATCGCCGCAGATCTCCCGATACGTGGATCGTTATGGACAGTCCCGCGTTTTGCCTGCGACTGCGGCTATCAGTATCAGCGGATTTTTCATCCTGATAGCCGGATCCCACTGGAGTATTGCCAACGGATTTCTGTTTGTCGGTGCTGTGCTGGCGGGGTTTATGCCGAGTATGTCCGCCATGGTACGGGCACGGTGGACTGCACTGTACAGAGGCCAGCCCCGTTTACAGACAGCCTATTCGCTTGAAACGGTACTGGATGAACTGACGTTTATTATTGGCCCGCCTCTGTCGATTGGCCTTTCCATTGCACTATTTCCCCAGTTGGGTCTGCTCCTCGCGGCACTTTTACTGTTTTTTGGCGTTCTTGCCCTGGTTATCCAGCGTGGTACAGAACCTCCCGTTATGGCGTTCTCTTGCGACGCCCCTGAATCGGGATCGGTGATTCGGATGAAGGGCGTACGGCTGTTAACGATTCTCATGGTGGCGATGGGCGTCATTGTCGGCACGGTTGATATCGTGAGCGTAGCCTATGCCGAACAGCTGGGGCATCCGGCAGCGGCGAGCCTGGTTTTGTCGGCTTATGCCGTCGGTTCGTGTCTCGCGGGGTTGCTATATGGCTCGTTAAAGCTGAAGACGCCACTCTCTCGGCTGTTATTGCTGGGCGGGCTGGCAACCGCCGCAACTACCCTCCCTCTGATTCTGGTCACGAGCCTCACCGCTCTGGCGATAGCCGTCCTGGTGGCGGGTCTTTTTTTCGCCCCAACCATGATCGTGGCTATGTCGCTCATCGAACGCCAGGTATCTGACCGTCAGTTAACCGAAGGGATGACCTGGCTGCTGGCTGGCCTAAATGTAGGGGTTGCGCTGGGTGCAGCTTTAGCCGGTCAGGTTGTTGACAGCAGTAGCGCGCGAGGTGGATTCACCGTAGCAGTCTGTGCCGCAGTCGTCGTCATACTGATGGCTTTTTTCAGCTATTTGACCTTCCAGAAGCAGGATAAATGCGCCTGAGGCGATGCACACTTAAGGATCTGAATGATGAACACATTTTCAACTCTGCCCTCTGTTCGCAGTGCGTGGATGCCGGTCATCGCTGTTGGTCTGGCGACGTTCTCTGTTGTGACGACGGAAATGCTCCCGGTGGGTTTGCTGACAGCTATCGCCGGGACGCTCAATATCTCTACAGGAAACGCGGGGCTGATGATTTCCCTGCCTGCCATGCTGGCAGCCTTATTCGCGCCGTTCGTCGTTATTGCATCGGGTGGAGTAGACCGACGCTTGATACTGTGTGGTCTGTTGGCGTTACTGGTAATAGCGAACCTGGCTTCAGCGCTGGCTCCGGACCTGATTATTATGCTGGCAGCACGCACAGTTGTAGGTTTCTGCATGGGCGGAATATGGGCTATTGCAGGCGGACTAGCGGCGCGTCTGGTTCCGGAAAATGCTATAGGCCTGGCGACATCTATTATCTTTGGCGGCGTGGCTGCTGCATCCGTGCTGGGTGTCCCTCTCGGGGCATTTATTGGCGACGCTATCGGATGGCGCTGGGCATTTGGATGCATGGCACTTTTCAGCGCGCTGGTGCTGGCACTCCATCTTTCGGTTATTCCGACGCTACCCGTTGGCGGATCTGTTCACATCAACCAGTTCATTGCGCAACTGGGTAACCGCAAATTACTGACTGGGTTGCTGCTGACATTGTTGCTTGTCACAAGCCACTTTGTGGCCTTTACCTTCGTACGCCCGCTTTTAATCTCAGTGTCAGGATTTAATCCACAATGGATAGGCGCGATCCTCTTCGCTTATGGTATCGCCGGCATTGTTGGTAACTTCATTGTGGGGATCTGCGCGGCACGCTATACGACACTGACTGTGGTTGCTATCGCAACAGGGCTGGTCTTGACGCCACTGCTGTTCTTAACCGTAGGGCACACAATCCTTGGCGGTGGGTCGACCTTAATATTCTGGGGCCTGGCATACGGTGGGCTGTCGGTCGGGCTGATGACCTGGATGATGAAAGTCGCCCCCCGTGCAGTGGAGATAGCAAGTGCGCTATATGTCGCGGTGTTTAATATCGGGATTGCATTAGGGGCGTGGGCGGGAGGAAAACTCATCGACACAGTTACGTTGAGAGATACGCTTTGGCTGGCCAGTGGGTTAGCGGTTGCCGCGCTCCTTTCGGCAGTCATCGCGGGTCGCACTCAAGCCCAATCCTGACTTGGATGGCGAGCCCTGACGCGCTGTTCCTCACCCGGAGTAAAATCCTTTGCTTGCTCCAACCAGACATCGTGGCTCCAGGGCTGTCCATTGAGTGCCAGGAGTGGTCATTATCGTTGCAAACTCATGCTCAAATGATCACGTGTTCTTAAAGACGATAGTGAACTCCTGGATGTCTGGGCGAAAAATAGGCTGTCGACGTTGCTCAGAAAGTAAGGGGGTGTATATAAACGTTGCTTTAGACCAAATGCGAAGAAGACTGATATCATTCATTAAATAGAACGGGAGATGGCCTGGTAGCATTTTGAAGGGATAAGGCCATGGAGAACTGAGACCGCCTTGGTCAGCGGTTTCACGTCAGGCTATTTATCAAACAACTTTTGACAAACGCCGCAGCTGACAGATAGACGTTGTTTGGGTCACAGCACCTCAACAACCTCAAACTCTTCTGCAACCAGCTCCATATCTTCAGCAAAATAACCTTCCCGCATAAAAAACCGCTGATGTTCTTTCCGCCAGTACGCAAGGCTCAAATCGCCCTCACCTTCTTTCCGCGCAAACTCAGCAGTTACATCGCAAAAACGCACCAGTCGCATCGACACTAATCTGATAACGCATACCGGTACGCCCTCACCATTAAGGATGATGTTGTGACTCCCAATCCTGGGTGCGAATGCTTCTTGCTGGTAAGCGGTCAAAGAGCCGCATGAGGCCGTTTTTAGACCTTTAATAACAAGATCGGCAAGCGCATTAGCCAGTTCCGGGCTATCACCAATTTGCCACGCGTTTGCGTCTGGATACTTCATTTTTAATTCGTCGACGGTACACATCACATTCCCTTATTCATCGCGTGCTAAAAATAAATCTTATACACGTTCAGGTGATTCTTACAGTTTCTCACGAGTGATGCGGAGAATATTTCCCCGTTTATCGCATGCCAGAGGAGATCGTTGCAATTCCCATTAAAGTATCATCAAATGACAAGCTCGCAAGAACGATATAATTGAGGGATAAGTAATGGAAAATTTCAACGCGTTATACTCATCCGTTATTAAAAGTTGTTATGGTCTGTCGATGGGGGCAATGTGGCAACACGTTCGCATCGACTGCATCGCCTATTCCGACGATGGCTTATTCAGAAAAAAGATCCTCTTTGATATTTTGACTCAATTATTAGAAAAGAAAGTCATTAAGCTTGCAAGAAATGGCCTATTTTTGACAGGTACGCTTTCAGAGCAGTTGGCGCTATTACACCATTCCTGGCCACCTTTTTCATCAGAAGACGAGAATGATGATCTTGATGAGTTTGGACTGTGGTTTTTAGTCAAAGCGCCAGCCGGGATTGTGTGGTTGACATCCGATGGTCAAGAGATATGGACTTAACGAAATGCCTTCAGCCAGAATTTTAACCGCTATTCAAACACTGAATTACGATATAAAAATTTAATTATCAATATTTCTCTACGAATATATAAACTCATCAACCAAATAGATTATATCTGAAAGAAAACCCCAGAGTGTTAATACCGTTTCTCTGGGAGGCATTCTGCGGCAGCCTTATTTTTTAGAGCAGCCCGTGACTTGCGGATAATTACGGCAGACTAAATTGAGATTTTTTTTCGGCTCGAAACCTTTATCCAACATACATTGCTGAACATTCGCAGCTTTACGTAGCGTCGGTACGTAAGGCACCGAACCGAGAGGTTGCGGATAACCGCACTGATACATCACCGCCAGTGCTTGTTTGTCGTTTTCAAGTTCATGAGAAAAATGCAGCGAAGCCCCCGCTTTCCGCCAGGAAATCAATGAAGACGGACTCACACCAGAATCGGGCCTAATGGGATGGAAACCGCGGTCTGAGACAAAAGGCAGCGCGTCTAATTGGCTCTGGCTCAAGGGGTGCCCCTGATCTTGCGTGATGCAGGCTGGCGTATCGCGGTAAACACGAATGCTGCAAATTTTGAACCCGTCTTTACGGGTAAAACCCTGCTTCTCCATGCACTGGTAATACAGCACAGATTCATTATCCGATTTGGGAATTTTAGGGCCATCAATTTGCTCACCGCATTGACGCATCGCGTCGCGCACGCCGTTGATATCCGTATCTGGGCGCTGCCACTGTGTGAGATCCGGTGGGGGTGGACACCCTGTCAGCAGGAATACCGACGTCATCAGCAGAGGTAAAGTCATCGCAGTCGATTTTCGGAACATTAAAATCCCTTATTTATTATTGACTCAGGCATTACGCATAGTGCCCGTCTTACGCCTGTGCGACAACCTCATTCATGCGTTGATCCAGACTGAGAAAATTAACGTATTACCCCCGTCAATAATCGAGAGCGCAGCTCTGCCAGCGTTGTCCCCGGCGCTGCGCATTCGTTGAGATCACGCGTTGCGAATGGCTTCCAGCCCGACACGCTGCCCGAAAGAGAGCTCCAGAGTGTTACCGTCCGGGTCAGCAAAAAAGACAAAGTAGCCAACCGGCTCGCCATAGTCTTGAGGCTCTTTTCGTAAGCACCCTTCTTCACGCGCCATCGCCGTTTTACGATCAATTTCTTCGCGGGTCGCGCAGGCAACGCCAAGGTGACCAAATTGTCCCAACGGGGTATCGGTGACCTTGTCTGCCTGCACAAGAACCAGCGCAAAGGGGCGAGTATGATCGCTTAACCACGCCACTTTACGCGCATCCGGAACGCCAGGCTCACGCGAATGGACAACTTCCATACCGGCATAGCGCTGATAGAAAGCAACGCTCTTGTCTAAATCTCTGACGACAAACGCAACGTGCGTGAAACCAACATCAATATCTTTCATATGCAGAATATGTCCCAGGTTGAGTTCAGAACGTGCATCTTAAAAGCTCAAGTTAACTTTAGGTCAAGACGATTTCGTGATTGATTTTACAGAATATTATTTTTCGTATGGACGGCGGTGATAACCCACGTTTAGCCGGTTTGTGAGAAGCCTCAGCGCGGGTGGCAAGCTGGTGTTGGGTGCATAAGCTATGGATGTTCTGAGTGGTTATCGTTACTGACAGCATGGCAAAGCGCGTTGAAACAAGTGCTAGCGGGTAAAAGGTTTACCTCCCTCCCCCGCAGCGCTACAATGCCCGCCCTTAAAGTACGGGATCTCCCCACCGCTGCACCTGGTGCAGGCGGATCTGACCTGTCATCAGAACGAGAACAAACATGTTTAAACCAGAACTCCTTTCCCCGGCGGGAACGCTGCAGAATATGCGTTACGCTTTCGCCTATGGCGCAGATGCCGTGTATGCGGGCCAGCCGCGTTACTCACTGCGCGTGCGTAATAACGAATTCAATCACGAGAATTTACAGCTCGGCATCAACGAAGCGCATGCTCTGGGCAAAAAATTCTACGTCGTGGTGAACATTGCGCCGCACAACGCCAAGCTGAAAACGTTTATTCGCGATCTCAAGCCGGTCGTGGAAATGGGTCCTGACGCGCTGATTATGTCGGATCCGGGTTTAATCATGTTGGTGCGCGAGAACTTCCCGGAAATGGATATTCACTTATCCGTGCAGGCGAACGCCGTGAACTGGGCGACGGTGAAATTCTGGAAACAAATGGGCCTGACCCGCGTGATCCTGTCGCGTGAGCTGTCGCTCGAAGAGATCGAAGAAATCCGTACTCAAGTCCCGGAAATGGAGCTAGAAATCTTCGTTCACGGCGCGCTGTGCATGGCCTATTCTGGCCGCTGCCTGCTGTCGGGTTACATCAACAAACGAGATCCGAATCAGGGCACCTGCACCAACGCCTGTCGCTGGGAATATAACGTCCAGGAAGGCAAAGAAGATGATGTGGGTAATATCGTGCATCAGCACGAACCGATTCCGGTGAAAAACGTTGAGCCAACGCTGGGCGTGGGCGCGCCGACCGACAGCGTGTTTATGATTGAAGAAGCAAAGCGTCCGGGCGAGTACATGACGGCGTTCGAAGACGAGCACGGCACCTACATCATGAACTCAAAAGATCTGCGGGCGATTGCGCACGTTGAGCGTCTGACCCAGATGGGCGTGCATTCGTTGAAAATCGAGGGCCGCACCAAATCATATTACTACTGCGCACGCACCGCGCAGGTGTATCGCAAAGCCATCGACGACGCTGCAGCCGGTAAACCGTTTGATACCAGCCTGCTGGAAACGCTGGAAGGCCTGGCGCATCGCGGCTATACAGAAGGTTTCCTGCGTCGCCACACGCACGACGATTACCAGAACTACGAGCATGGCTATTCCGTGTCCGAGCGCCAGCAGTTTGTCGGTGATTTTACCGGCGCGCGTAAAGGCCCTTTAGCCGCCGTCGCGGTGAAAAACAAATTCACCATGGGCGATAGCCTTGAGCTGATGACCCCGCAGGGGAACATCAACTTTACGCTGGAACACATGGAAAACGGCAAAGGCGAGACCATCACGGTGGCGCCTGGTGACGGGCACACCGTGTGGTTGCCAGTACCGGAAGAAGTGGAGCTGGAATATGCGCTGCTGATGCGCAATTTCGCGGGTGAAAGCACCCGTAATCCGCACAATAAATAGTTTATTAGGGTTATTTTTCACAGCCGGAAGATTCTTAGAAACGGATCACATACCGCTTCGTTTGTTACGGGTATTATCCCTTCCGCTGAAAAACATAACCCATAAATGCTAGCTGTACCAGGAACCACCTCCTTAGCCTGCGTAATCTCCCTTACGCAGGCTTATTTTTTTTGATTAAGCCAATGAAATAAAAGGATTTATTTCTGGTAGCGTCCACGCATTGACCACATCGATAGCTAAAGCCCTGCATATGCGGGGCTTTTGTTTTAACTGAGGCTGATAGATAAATCATATTTAGTCAGTAACGAGCATGCTTTTGACCGTCTGCTATGAGCGAGAAGCGGACGCCCGCATAGAGTAAACAGGCGCCCGATACTATAAAACGGGCAGATTACTTAACCCGCTTCCCCGCTTCGTCAATGACCTTCTCACCATCCTCTTTGGTAAAAGCTCCTTTTTGACCTTCCGGTAGAATATCCAGCACTACTTCCGAAGGGCGGCAAAGACGCGTGCCAAGCGGTGTCACTACTACCGGCCGATTAATCAGGATCGGATGTTGAAGCATAAAATTAATCAACTGCTCATCAGTAAATGTCTCTTCATCAAGACCCAGTTGGGCGTAAGGTTCAACATTCTTACGCAGCAGTTCGCGTACCGTAATCCCCATATCTGAAATAAGTTTAATCAGCTCATCCCGGGTCGGTGGCGTATCAAGATAGTAAATAATGGTCGGTTCGTTACCGCTGTTACGGATCATCTCCAGCGTGTTGCGTGAAGTGCCACAGGCCGGGTTGTGGTAGATGGTAATGTTGCTCATATCAGTATCTCATTACAAGGTGACAGAGAGCCGCCACGCCAGCGCGGCCAGAGTGACAAACAGCACTGGCACAGTCATGACAATGCCGGTACGGAAGTAATATCCCCAGGAGATCGTCATATTTTTCTGGGCAAGCACATGCAGCCACAATAGGGTAGCCAGGCTGCCAATAGGGGTAATTTTCGGACCTAAATCGCAGCCAATCACATTGGCATAAATCATTGCCTCTTTGACGACGCCGGTCGCCGTACTCCCGTCAATCGACAGCGCGCCAATCAGCACCGTCGGCATATTGTTCATCACTGATGAGAGGAATGCAGTCAGGAAGCCAGTGCCAAACGTCGCTGCCCATAAACCTTTGTCTGCCAGCAGGTTCAGCACGCCAGACAGGTAATCCGTAAGTCCTGCATTGCGCAGGCCATAGACCACCAGGTACATGCCCAGCGAGAAAACAACGATCTGCCATGGTGCACCGCGCAGGACTTTCCCGGTGTTAATGGCATGACCTTTTTTCGCCACCACAAACAACACTACTGCGCCAGTAGCCGCTATTGCACTGACAGGGATCCCCAACGGCTCCAGAACAAAGAAACCGATAAGCAACAATAACAGGACAATCCAGCCCGCTCTGAAGGTTGCGGGATCTTTTATCGCACTGGCAGGCATTTTCAGCAGCGAAACGTCATACGTCGCCGGGATATCTCTGCGGAAGAATAAATGCAGCATGACCAGCGTGGCCACAATCGCTGCCACATCCACGGGGATCATAACAGAGGCGTACTGGGTGAAGCCCAGACCGAAGAAATCCGCCGAGACGATATTCACCAGGTTAGAAACAATGAGCGGCAGGCTGGCCGTATCTGCAATAAACCCTGCGGCCATCACAAAGGCCAGGGTAGTGCCCTGGCTGAATCCCAGGGCGAGCAACATCGCAATTACAATCGGCGTCAGGATCAGCGCGGCGCCGTCATTGGCAAACAACGCCGCAACAGCGGCACCGAGCAACACTATCCATGTAAACAGCAGGCGGCCATGCCCGTTTCCCCAACGGGAGACATGTAGTGCGGCCCATTCAAAGAAACCGGACTCATCAAGCAGCAGGCTGATAATAATCACCGCAATAAATGCCGCTGTCGCGTTCCAGACGATATTCCAGACAACGGGAATATCAGCAATATGGATAACACCGGTTCCCAGAGCCAGCACTGCCCCGATACTCGCGCTCCAGCCAATACTCAGGCCTCTGGGCTGCCAGATCACCAGTACCAGTGTCAGTACAAAGATACTCCCTGCCAGAAACATTTCAGACCCCTATATATATGTTTATATGCATGTGAACTATTGTCTTAGCAGGAAGTACAAGCAGATTTTTCCAGCCATTCACGCACATCTTCACGCAGACACTCCCAAGACGTAGTGATCGTTCCAGCTGCCCAGGCAGGCATATGGGGTGACAGGCGATAGTGGATCCATTTCCCTTCCCGACGGTCGAGGACGAGCTCGGCCTCGCGCAAAATAGCCATGTGACGTGAGATTTTAGGTTGTGACTCGGTGGTAGCCGCGCAGATATCGCAGACGCACATCTCCCCGGATTCCCGAAGGAGCATCACAATGGCGAGGC
The DNA here is from genome assembly GCF_056490165.1 of Lelliottia sp. GFLA7. Taxonomy (NCBI): domain Bacteria; kingdom Pseudomonadati; phylum Pseudomonadota; class Gammaproteobacteria; order Enterobacterales; family Enterobacteriaceae; genus Lelliottia; species Lelliottia sp. GFLA7. Next base: position 571,562 of record NZ_JBWLAQ010000002.1, read on the forward strand.
GGGTTTCATCCGACAGAATTTTGAAAAGCTGAACAGGTTGTAGCATTTGTCACTCCGTTCCCTTTAGAATACACATATGATAAAGCATATGTGTTTGCTTTAAAATAACCTGTCCGCTCTGGAGGAGAAAAATGGAACAATTTCCTGCGCTGAATACTGCATGCTTTGATCAACACATCGTTGAACGTCTGCACCTTCAACAGCCACCACGGATTCTGATCCTGTATGGCTCAGTAAGAGAGCGCTCATACAGCCGCTTTGCCGCGGAGGAAGCAGGCCGCCTGTTGACGGTGATGGGCGCGGAGGTGAAATTTTTTAACCCCTCCGGTTTACCCCTGCCAGATGATGCGCCGGACACGCACCCTAAAGTCACGGAACTCCGCGGTCTGGTCAGATGGTGTGACGGGATGGTGTGGAGCTCTCCGGAACGACACGGATCTATGAGCGCGGTTATGAAAGCGCAGATCGACTGGTTACCCTTAAGTGAAGGCGCGGTTCGTCCTTCGCAGGGTAAAACACTTGCAGTAATGCAGGTCTGTGGCGGTTCGCAGTCCTTTAATGCCGTGAACCAGATGCGCATTCTTGGCCGATGGATGAGAATGTTCACTATCCCCAACCAGTCCTCAGTGGCAAAAGCCTGGCAGGAGTTCGATGAAAACGGGCGAATGAAACCCTCATCCTGGTATGATCGTATCGTCGATGTAGCAGAAGAGTTGTTCAAAATTACTCTGTTACTTAAAGGTCATGTTGAATATCTGGCAGACCGATACAGCGAACGAAAGGAAAGCCATCAGGAACTCTCATCCCGCGTTAATCAGGAAAAAATATAAAGATTCTCCCCTTATGAAAACACGTGGTATGCATTCATCAATGTCCGTTTGTGGCACTTTGCAGACGGTCATGTGATTAACAGCACAAATCTAACAGATACAAAAAGCCCCGCAATTGCGGGGCTTTCTCGTTGGTCACATCCAGTGGATCTGCTGCTGTCCTGAGCTTGTCGGGTGTGGTGGTGCTGGCACGACCTCACCCGGTGAAACGATAAAACGCGAAAGGGTTTCGGTCGTGACAAAGGTGCAACTGCAGTTGATATTTTGGCACTGATGATAACGCTCTTTTGTCGTGTCTGAAAAATAGCGACTCGTGCGAGCATGAGCGGCGTGATGGCATTTAGGACAGTGAAACATGATGAGCACCTTTGAACGTTTCCGATGCATGCATTTTACTCATTTTAACCATACAAAACAAACACATATAAACAGTTCAGCTTTCTGTTTCTTCGCTCTCATACTCCACGTCAGAAACCTTGACCTCAAGCTCTAAGCCCGTCGTGTAGCCGTTCCCGTTGAGACTGTGCACCACGCGGCTGATTATCCACGCCTGCTCGTCTATCACGCGCTTAAAGCCTTTCACCGCTACCGGCGTTTCAGGAAATAAATCTGCACGGCCAATAGCCAGCGAGATTGAAAACTCCGCCACCCCGCGCTGTATTTTGTCCCACTTTGCCTGAGCGGCACGCATCGCCTGCGCCTTTGTCGCGTAGATGGTTGTAAGCTCCAGCACGTTGTCAGCCTCACCGGCCATATACTCACCCTCTCGCGCTTCCTGCTCCTTTTTGGCTTTGGCCTTTGCGGTGGTTTTGGTCGCTTTCGGATGCTGCAGCGCGCGCAGGTGTTTCTCTTTAGGCTTGCGTTTCAGCTTCACCTTTTGCTTTTGCGGTTTCGGGTCTTTGGTGTGCAGCCATTTCGCCGTCACGCCGGTGTAAGCCTCACGGTCAGCAATGGCAAACTGATGCCGGTCGCCGTCACCCCGCTCGATGGTCATTTGCGGGATGGGTTTGCCGCTGGCCGTCATCCCACGACCGGCTTTAATGAATAACAGTTTTCCGGCTTTTACCGAGACAGATGCGCCGTTACGCTCCGCAAGCCTGGACAAAAACGCCGTGTCGGATTCCTGCGTCTGGTCGATATGCGGGATCGCAATGGCTTTCAGGGTATCCGCCATGCTGGCCGTCAGTTTGTTACGCTGCGCGATGGTCTCGACAATCACCCCGAGCGTAGTGTCATGCCATGACTGCTCGCGGCGAGAATTCAGCGTCCCGCGAAAATCCGCACTGCGCCCCCGGATGGTCAGCGTATCGGGCGCGCCCCGGTGCTCGATTTCATCGACCGTAAAACTCCCCTTATTCACCAGCGCGGAGCCCTGCCAGCCCAGCCACAGCGTCAGCTTTGCCCCGCGCGGCGGCAGCTCGACCAGCCCGTCAGTATCATCGAGCTCGATATCGAGCTGGTCAGCCTCGAATCCTCGATTGTCGGTCATGGTCAGCCCGATAAGCCGGTCGCTAAAATTCTGTGTGATATCCGCGCCATTGAGCGTGAGCATATACGCAGGCGCGATACGCGCTCCGGCCTGAATATTCATGTCAGTTATCATCCCGTCAGCCCTCCCAGCCAGTTACCGGCATCAGTGACCAGATTGCTGGCCTGCGTTTTCAGGTCGCCATAGATGGCCGCGAGTGACTTATCGACGCGTTTCAGCGACAGGCTAAACTCAATCTTTCGCGCCGCACCGTCGCTGAAAAACTCGCTGTGGGTGTGCGTCACTTTATCGATGACATACATCCCGTGGATCATGCCGTTCCCGTCAATCAGCGGCCACGCCCGTCCCTCGTCGGCCATCAGTTCGACGGCCAGCAAGGACAAACGACCGCCGGTGATTTCCGGGTAAAGCACACCCGACAGCGTGCGCGTGGTTTCCCCCTCTCCGAGAAACTGATACGCCGGTGGCTTGCCGATACGGTCGTTTGACGCCCAGCGGTAATCTTTCGAATACTGCATCGACTGATACGGCAGGGTGCACCGTTCAAACACAAAAAAGCCCAGCACCATTAACATGCTTAATGTTCTCCTTAATCGTGTCTCATGCTGGAGCGCTGGCGCGCACGGTTTTCGCGGTCGAGCTTGTCGACGGCGTCGCGGAGCTGGCGGTCGAGGTCACTCCCCGGTGCAACGCCACCCTGCAGGGTGATGTTGTACTCGCTTTTGCTCTGGTCGATGTACGAGCGGCCTGCGGGAGCCGTCACCGGCTGATAACCCTGATAGCCGCCATAATCCGCTGTTGCCGGGACATACCCGCCACCGGCGGCGGTCTTATCCGTTTTCGCGGCGTTCTGGTCGAGGTCGCTCGATTCTTTTTTGATGACCCCGAGCTTTTCCAGCAACCAGCTAACCTTTCCGCTCAGGCTGTTAAAGATATTCAGCGGAGCCATCAGCGCATCGGTCAGCCCCTGACCAAAGGCCACCACGACATTTTTGCAGCGCTCGAAAATATCCTGCAGGGATTTCACCGGCGCAAACAGGTCAGTAAACCATTTCCAGACCGCACCGAGCTTTTCCGCGATAGCGTCAAACACCGGTGACAGTGAATCAAAAGCTGTTTTAATCCCCGCCACCACCTCCGAGAAAAAGGCGCTTATCGGTTCCCAGAATTTATAGATGAGCAAGGCAGCGCCCACGACAGCCGCCACCACGGCCACCACCGGCAGACTGATTGCCCCAATAGCCGTGACAATGGCCGTCCCGGCCGTGGTGAAAATCACACTCAGCAGACCGGCAGCAGCAATAATCCCGTTAATCCCGGCGATGACCGGCCAAGCAATCAGGCCAATTCCGCCCAGCACACCGACCAGCGCCAGCGCACCGGCAGTCACACTGAAAATGGTCTGCGTCAGCTCAGGATTCGCTTTCGCCCAGGCGGCAACCTTGCCGAGCATATCGGTCGCGGAAACCGTCAGGCGGCGCAATGCGGAGTTCTCTTTATCGAATACCTCAATCTGCAAATCTTCATAAGCCGACTGCAGGTTTTTCAAATCCCCGTCGAGGTTGTCGGTCTGGATTTTGGCTATCCGCTCCGTGGTTCCTTTTGAATCCCCGATTTGCTGGCGCTTATTCGCCAGTGACCCGTCACCGGCAGCGGCGACGAGTTTAATCGCCCCCTTCATCGCCTCCTCACCAAAGATGACTTTCAGGTATTCGCCCTGCTCCGCCGTCCCGAGCTTGTTTTTCGCAAAGGACTTATGAATATCCTTGAGGATTTTCTCGACCGGGAGCATGTTCCCTTTGCCGTCGCGGGTTTTCACGCCTAACTCTGAGATAGCATCGACCGCTTTACCCATCGGAGCCTGCAGACGGTTGAAAATGGCACTCGCCCCGGTCCCGGCCATCGAGCCTTTAATCCCGTTATCCGCCAGAATCCCGAGCATCGCCGTGGTGTCTTCAATACTCGCCCCGGCGGCCTCCGCAATCGGCGCAACGTACTTCATCGCCTCGCCCAGCTCGACAAGGCCAGTATTCGACGACGTAAAACCTTTGGTCATCACATCCGCGACGCGCTCAATCTCGGTGGTGGACAGGTTAAACGCCGATTGCATGTTGGTAATGATGTCGGCGGCTTCGGCAATATCGACATCAGCCGCAAGGCTCAGGTTGACGGTTGAACCGGTCGCGGCCAGCACGTCGTCAGCGTTATAGCCCGAGCGTGCGAGCGTGGTCTGCGTGCGCGCGACGTCACCCGGCGAAAAGGCCGTGGTCGCACCGATATCACGCGCCTGTTGACGAATGGCCGCGAGTTTGTCATCGCTTTTATCAAGCCCGAGGATCGCCTGCGTGCCTGACATCTGTTTATCAAATACGATGCCCGGCGCGATGAAGCGCGACGCCCCGTAAAGCCCGGCAGTTGACACACCGACGCCGACCATCCCGGCATTGCGCGCCCCGGCGGCGAGCTGCTGTCCGGATTCGTAGCGTTTTTTCACCGCGCTGAGTCTGGCCTGTTGCTGGCTGACCCGCGCCAGCGCGTCGCGCTGACGGTTAAGCTGCGCGGTTGTCTCACTGATTCGCGACCTGAGCCCCCGCTCATCACCCGACAGTTGGCGGGTATTAATCCCCGCTTGTGTGAGCTCGGTGCGCTGACGCTGCACGGACTGACGCAGGCCGTTATATTTGAGCTGCAGGTCGGCAGCAGATTTCTTCGCCGCTTCCAGTGCGCGCGCCTGTGCGAGCGTGGGTATCTCGGTGTTTTTAAACTGGACGGCCAGCGCAGCCGCTTCCTGCTTTGCCTTGTTGAGCGACTGCCCGGTCACGGCAAGCTGCGCGCTGGCTTTTCGAAATCCGTCAATGCGGGATGCCTGCGCATTGAGCTCGCGCAGGGATTTCTGTGAAGTGCGGATATCGCCCGACAGGGATTTACTGGCGGTCTGGATAGCTTTAAGCGGTCGGCTTGCCCGGTCGACTGCGTTCAGCAGCACCTCAAGTCTGACGTTATTGCTCATGTTGGTTTCCGCTACGTTGCAGCGCCTTGTCGCGCCATGTCAGGAGCCCGGTCAGGCTCAGGGAATTCAGCTCTGACGGCGGCCAGTGAAATATCACTGCGATATCCGCCATCAGATCATCGACCGACAGGTTTTCAGGGAACGTTAACGAGCCGAAGCCGGTGACAAAAAACCGACCACCTTACCGGCGAACGACAGCAGATCGGACGCGTCGAGGCGAATAATTTCGTGTTCTGTCAGCACCGGATAGGTCATGCGCGGCAGCACCTTAATCAGTGCATCGACATCCGATTGTGCCAGCGCCGCCAGCGACACGCCGCGCAGGGTTCCCGCATTCGGTTTGGTTAACGTCACCTGCTCGATTTTCTGCTCACCGCGCATTAGCGAGGTATCGAGGATCACGACGTTAGGATTTACGGTTTCGGTTACTGCAGTTTCGTTGATATTTTCCATCAGCTTTTTCTCGTCAAAATTAAGAGACCGGCCAGCCTCGCTGACCGGTTCAGGGGGTTACAGGCCAATCGCCTTACGGTGTTCCGCCAGACGGTCAACGCCGTCGACTTTCAGCACCATGTTAATGACGTCAATCTCAATGACTTCTTTGCCGTCAATCGTGAGCTGGTAATAGGCGAGCTCGGTCGACATTTTGGTCGTCCCGCTTTCACCCTGCTTGTTCTCGCCGCCATCGTACTCTTTGTGACGGCCACGCATTACCACCTCAACGGCAGAAATTACGCCGGTGTCGTCGCGCTGATACGAGCCTGCAAAACGCAGCGGTACGCTGTCAGCACCCGGCGAGGCGTACTGCGCCCACAGGTCGATGTCCGGCAGACCGCCGAGCGTCCACTCAAGCGACAGCGCGTCGTCATCGAGGCCGAGGTCAATCGACACCGAGCCCGGCATCCCGCCGCCGCGATACTTCTCAAATTTGCGGGTCAGCTTTGGCAGGGTGACGGATTCCACGACGCCCATGTAGCTCAGACCGTCGTTGAACATGTTCAGATATTTAAGCTTGCGCGGTAGTGACATGCTTGCAGCTCCTTAGCTGTTGACCGAGTCCGACAGGATCGCCAGATAGGTATCAGTGATGCGCTGGCGCAGGGTCAGGTTTTCCAGCGGCGGGACAGGGGTGTAGTCGTAATCGATATTCAGTTCCCCCGCCTTGAGGGTCGCAATATCGTTTGAATCCGGGTCGTACCAGCACGCGCCATCGACGATATAGCCGTTGTTTTTCAGCTCGCGGAATTTGGCATTGATACCCGCAACGATGTCACGAATAAGCGTCGCGGTGATGGGCTTATCCATCGCCCACGCGTGCGCCTCCGCCATCGTGTCAGCCAGCACCTGCGCGGTGCGGGTGTAGTTCTCAAACAGGAAAAGCGGGTCATCCGAGCAGGTGCGGTTTCCCCAGAACTTAAAGCCGTCGTTGCGAATCAGTGTGGTGACACCGGCCTGATTCAGCAGATTCGCGTCGGTGGCAGGCTCCTGCAAATCCCATGAGACCGAGGCGCTGACACCGGTGACACCGTTCACGCCGACGTTAGACAGGGTTTTATGCCAGCCGACCGTCTGGTCGATTCTGGCACGCAGACCGAGTGCGCGCGCCGTCGCCCAGGCGGTTGAAGTTTCATTCGCCGTGGTGTCCCATGCCAGAAAATCAGGGAAAATGACCATCAGCTCGCGCTGACTGAAATTCTCGCGATAGTCGATGGCTTCGGAAATGGTTTTGCAGCCCCACGCGCTGATATAACCAAAGGCGCGCAGGCTCTGACACGTTGAAGCGAGCGCGGTCGCCACTTCCTGAGAATCCAGCCCCGGCACGCCGAGAATGCGCGGCTTAACGCCGGTGACAGTTTTCGCCGTGAGCAGCGCTTTCAGGCCTGTGTATTTGCCGTTCTCATCGGTCGTGCCGATGATGTTGGAAATCGTTTCGGCTTTAGCTTCCTCCGGGTCTGCATGGGTACTTTCCGCCACGCGCACGGCCACAATGACCGGTTTACACTGGTCAGCGATGGCCTGCAGGGACGCCGACAGCGTGCCTTTTTTACCTGCTTTGCCGATGGCGCTTTGCACGTTAGTAATGAGCACCGGCTCATTCAGCGGGAAGGTTTTTGCGTCCGCATCGCTGGCCGTGCAGACCATGCCGATGATGGCCGTTGAGACGGTGGAAATGGTGCGCACGCCATCATTAATCTCGATGACCTGCACGCCGTGATGATAGTCACTCATCCGTTTAACTCCGTGGTTTTGGGGTGAGTGCCATTCTCCTGATACCGTAAAAGACCGTCTAATCGTGAGGGTTCGGCAATGTCTGACACAACGACGAGCCGGGATTTGTGGCCGGAAATTTTTTATAAAGCGTGGAAATACCCACATCAAAAATCATGGCGACTCGCTGGCGTGACTCACCGGCGGCGATTAGCCTCCCGGCCTGCGCCCATTGTTCGGGGTTCAGTTTTGGACGTCGCCCCCCGATACGCCCCTCAGCACGAGCCGCCGCCAGCCCTGCGCAAGTTCGCTCGACGATCAACTCACGCTCCATTTCAGCCAGAGCCCCCATAACATGGAAGAAAAAACGCCCCATTGGGGTACTGGTGTCGATACTGTCTGTCAGGCTTCTGAAGTTAATGCCCCGGCTTCGCAAATCCTCAATCAGTGAGACCAGATTTCGCATACTGCGCCCGAGTCTGTCCAGCTTCCACACCATAAGCGTATCCCCCTCAGAAAGTGCCCGAAACAGTTTTTTCAGGCCGGGTCTTTCTGCGGTTTTACCGCTCATTTTATCCTCGAAAATCAGTTCACATCCTGCGCTTTCAAGCGCGTTTCTCTGTAGGGCTGTGTTCTGGTCATTTGTTGATACGCGCACGTAACCAATTAGCATCGTTATTTACCCGGCAAAAGCCTGTAATGATGCCACCTGGTCGCTGAATGATCATTTTCAAAAAGGTTGGTTTAGGAGCAGGCGCTCCGGCAATTGGCGTGCCGTTCTTATGGCCATCTTCTGCAATGCCCAATACCGTCATGGACGAATGGGCTGGCATGGTGTTTTTGAAGTTCAACGGCGCTACTTTCTCGGCAGCAACATACCCAAAACTCGCACTGGTTTTCCCTGCGCTACTGCTTCCTGAGGCTCGCGGTGAGTTTCTTCGTATTTGGGATGATGGTCGGGGCGTGGATGCCGGACGAGCATTGTTGTCAGCTCAACTGGATGCGCTCCAGAATATTACTGGCACTATCGGTCGCTTACAGATGTTCAGGGATGTTGCTTACAGTGGACCCTTTGCAATATCCGACTCTGCTTTAACCACAGGGCTAGCACCTTCCTCGAATGGTGGTTACGGTGCAGCCAACTATAGCTTTGATATTTCTCGCGTGGCGCGAACCGCAACAGAAACCCGCTCCCGCAACATCGCATTCAACCTTCTGGTAAGGGCTAAATAATGAAACCTGTTTTTGGCGAAGACGGACACGCGACAACGCCCGGTGATATTCGCGCTTATTATTTCGATCACATCACCGGTGAGTACACTGGCTGGTCGGATGAATTTATCAATATCGGTGTGAGCATGCCCGGTTGCAGCACCGACATTGTTCCGGGGGAAGAAATTGCAGGATTTGCCCAGGTATTTACCGGCCAGCGCTGGGAGTCGCAGGAAGACCATCGCGAGAAAACGGTGTATTCAACATCAGACCGTAAATCTTCTGTCGTGGATTATATTGGGTGTATTCATGAAGGTTTCACACTAGCAGCACCTTCATCAACGCAATACGATAAATGGAATGGCAAGGCATGGGTGAAGGATGCGGCAGCGCTCAAATCTGGACAAATTGCTGATGCCGAGCAGGAGCGGCGCTTTCTTCTTGCTGAGGCAGACCAGTTTACTGCTGACTGGCGTACTGAGCTTTCGCTGGGAATTATCGATGATGCGGATAAGGCAAAATTAACGGTCTGGATGAAATACATTAAAGCGGTGAAGGCCGTCGACACCTTCACCGCACCTGATATTAACTGGCCTGCACGCCCGGAAGAATAGGCCATACGGGTTTTGTTGTATCGACTCGCATCAGCAAAACCCGGTATTTTTTCCATTCGGCCAGCGCAGCCGTTTCATCTTCTGTCGCTATACCTGCGTCCATAGCATCATGACGCCAGTTAATTTCCGAATCAGCCTTTGCCCTTAGGCCAGCTTGTTTTGATTGTGCTGCCTGCTGCAGTTGCTCTGCAGTGGGCGGTGGCATATCAACCCAGCCGGGGCGACCGTCAACAGTATCAATGTACTTTCCCAAAGGCGCAGGAAACAATGCTGCATATTCTTCCGACGTGATATCTACACCATCCTCCGGCCAGCTACCCGCCGCCACAAGACGTTTTTTTTCATTCATCGGATAGAATCCCGCGAGGGACGGACTCCATACATATTCAGCTTTCATATTACGATACCCCAACTGCAATCCAGTCCACGTTAAATCCACCGGCTCCGCCCTGCCACAACCCAAAGCGCGTGGTCGTTTTTGAGCCCGTCCCGAGTCCAATATCTGCGGGAGCCTGAGCTCCCGCACCTCCCTGCGAAACCCCGACATCATTCCAGACAGTAGCAACCCTGAAATCTGCAGAGGAAAAAGCACGAGGTAGGGTGACGTACTGATTATTCACACCCGTCGCAAAACCTGCTGTTCCGCGCTGGATTGTAGTCCCATCGGGAAAGCGCACCCATCCAGCGCCGGATGTGAATGCTGACATATCGGGAATCTGTCCCTGACCAGTTCCAACCGTACGCGTTGCCGCTTCTTTCAAACCAAGGTTTTCGAGAACCTTTGCGATAAGACCGGCATCAGCCATTTCTTTGAGCGCATTCTCGATAAGTGGATACTGGTTATGAGGGTTAGCTTTTGCCTCATGATTTTTCAAGAGCTTGTCAGCGTAGCCCTTCACCTCGATAACAGCGTCATCAACGTATTTACGAGTTGCCAGCACCACCGACGGGTCAATTTTCAGGGTGATCGCAGACGTGGCTGACACAATCAGAATCATGCGAATGGTCTGAGTGCGGCCGCTCCCCTCCTGCAGTTGCGGCTTGTAGGTCTCGGGACAGTTCGCCACGGCAATGAGCACACCGTCATCGTCGTAAAGACCAATTTCACGAATCCAGAAACCGCCCTCATTCTCGGGAATAATTTGCTCCGCGATAATCTGGCTTGAGTTGTTCGGATCAACGCTCAGCATGTTTAACGGCGCGATGCGCTTTTGGTTAATCAGCTTCGTCTGTGCCGCGTCTGGCGTCGGCAGGATGCCGTTACCGTCCCCGACCGCTAATTGTGTCAGGTTGAGTTTTGTGCCGAGCGCGGTCGCATTCGCCAGTTTTGCCGCGCCCTGATTCGTCAGAATGGCGAAATATTTCGCTGTCATGCGTTCACTCTCAGGTTGTCGATTAAATGGATGGCCGAGGCCGGGAAATATTCACCACCGACGACAATCTCCTCGGGGGTGTAGGGGTAAACGGTCAGCGCGTCACCGTGATAGCACCCCGCGCCGATATACAGCTCTCCGGCGGTACTCAGGCAGATAGCGAGCCCGGTCAGGTGGCGACTTGCTGGTTTCGCATCGTGAATCAGGCGTTCGAGCTCCTGATACATTTCATCCGTGATACCGTTGTCGAGTACGCCGACAACGAGCCGGAATGTGCCAGGCTCCTCGTTGAGCTGCCACCACTCCCGCACCTCAATCAGAAAACCAAGTGGCTCCACCACCCGACGCAGGGCGCTAATCGTGCCTTTGTGCTGATGGACGAAAAACGAGGAGGCGATGACGCTGCGTTTAGTTGCCTCCGGCCACGTCTCATCCCAGCGGTCGACCGACAGCGCCCACGCCAGATACGGCAGCAGATTCACCGGACAGGTTCGCCAGTTCCACAGGGTGCGCAGCGACACCGGCACGCGCTGAATCTCAGCCAGCGCAGCAGCGGCGGCGACCTCAAGCGTCGACGAGCCAGCGGGTAACAGCCGGTCAGTCATCCGAGCCCCCGACAGTTATCTGGTAGCCGGTGCAGTTCGATGCCTGCGACGGGGTCAGCACGATGTCGGCCAGCGGGGAATCAAGCCCGACACGCTGCACCCCCTCAACATGCAGCGCGGCATAAATGGCAGACAGGCGGATATCACGCCCGAGGCGGTGCTGCGCGCTGATATAGCTTTTGAGTTTCTGCTCTGCAGCCTGTCGGACAGGCTCCGATTCGGGGCCGGGGTAAACGTAAAGCGTCGCGTCAATCTCATACGGCACAATCTCAGCCGACCGGACGGTCACGCGGTCGCCTACCGGGCGCACGGTTTCGGCATTGAGCGCCTTTTCAACCGCCGCCAGCAGGTCAGCGCTGGCCGTCCCGTCACCCTCGCGGGACAGCACAGAAATCGTGACACAGGCAGGCGTCGGACTCTCGACCGACACGTCAGCGACCCGCCCGTCGGCGCTGCGTCCATGATATTCATACGCCCCGACCGGACCCGCCACGCTCAGCCCCTCAAACGCCTGCTGCGCACGCAGGCGCAAATCGGCGTCAGATTCCATCACGGCCGACGTCGGCGGGAGTGTGGTGTCGTCCTGCGGGATGACCGTCAGGCGCAGGGTGTTGTTGTTGGCGGCAACCACATCGAGGTCAGCCCCGGCGGCATACGCCAGCATCACTGCGCGCGCCGCTTCATTGACGCGCTGACGCCAGATAACCTCCCGGTAAGCGTTCTCCTGCAGTAGTTTCACAATCGGCTCAGATTCGAGCGTCAGGGTGCGCGCGACCGCCTCCTGCTGGTCTTCTGGATAGAGCGAGACGAGTGTCGCCTTGCGCTCGGTCAGAATGGTTTCATAATCCAGCTCCTCCACCACATCGGGCGCAGCGAGCTGGTTCAGGTCGACAATAGGCATGATGTTTAACTCAGTGGAATGGTGAGTGAAAAAGGCTGGCCGGACGTGGCACGCGTGCCGGTCATATCGACATACAGCGCCCCGTCAGCCTCCCCGCGTTCAAAGGTAATGGTCGACAGGGTGACGCGAGGCTCCCACTTCTGGATAGCGGAGTAACACGCGGCCATAATCTGCAGACGCAGCGCCGGGGTCTGCGGCTGGTCAATCAGCGCAGACAGCAGCGAGCCGTATTCACGGCGCATGACGCGCGAGCCAACCGGCGTGACCAGAATGTCGCGCACGCTTTGCCGGATGTGCTCCACCTCAGAAATCGCGAGCCCGGTGTGGCCGTTCATACCCAGATAACGCACCGTCATTTAGTGTCCACCGTTCTGTCATCGCCGCGCTTCACGCCGCCGTGGTCGTGGTCATCCGTCTGCACGCCGTTGGAGGTAAATTTACCGCCGGTGTGCTCGATATCCCCTTTCATCGTCCCGCCCTTCTGCACTTCGAGCGAGCCGGTAATGAGCTTGTTGGTGCAGACCACTTCGGGGGTATCGAGCGTGATGCGGGTCGAGGCTTTGACCAGTACCAGCGGCACGGTTGCCGTAATGGAATCCGACGCGGTGACATCGGCGGTTTTGATACCGGACACGGTGAGCGCCCCGCTTTCAGGCTCGTACTCCATAACCGCCCCGTCAGGAAAGGCGATGTGAAGCGCATCCGGCGAGGCAGACGGCGCAGGATGGTCATCAGAGAAGATGGAGGGCAGCACAAAGGCGGTATCGAGCTCGCCACCGATAGCCAGAATCAGCACCTGCTCGCCAACGGACGGAGCCCACCACACTCGCGAGCGACCGGCGCGCGAAGTCAGCCAGTTAAGCCAGGTGGTTTGCATCCCGCCGGTCTGGACGCGACAAAGCCCCTCGACGGGGTCGACGTCGGTCACGATACCGGTGCGGATAAGGTTGCGGATCGCGCGAGCGATATCCTGAAGTGAATTTAATGTGTTCATGGAGATAGAATGCCGCCTGACATAACCAACGACAATTAAATGCAGTTTGCAGATACATCAAACAACATACTGATACTGTGCCAAATCAAAAACTTTCGAACCCTCGCTGCTCACCTCTTATTTTTAAGTAATTGAAATATTAGAAACCACACAAGTAAATCATCCCCCTACAATCTGGCAGCATTTAAAAAAACCAAATAAATCAACCTATGCCATAAGTTAAATAAATTTCGATTGAACCATAAAGCTAATCAGGAAATAATAATGCTGCAAAATAAGACATTAAGAAATAAAATTTTAGCGGACGACGGTGATGTCGCCCACTCCGCTCTTTTTATTAAAAATTATTAAAAAAGATTAAACCCATCCAGAATAATTATTACAAGAGTAAATATTGGAACGTGAGAAAAACGAAATGTGATAATGGAATTAAATCGTGGTGCCGGGTGCCTCCCGGTGCTTCTTTGCCAGACCAAAGAAGCGCGAGCATACCGCACTGGTGTCTGGTTCGACCCGCCGCATAGGGGGATTCACCACATTTAGAAAATAGAAAATTGTTTCATGGGAGTCAAGTTTTTTAACAAGCATGTGTTTTTTCATGACCGCATGATCACAATAAGGAAGTTTTGTGTCAGCCATGCTTATACCAAAGGGAAAATTCATATTTTTGTCACATCGGCTTAGTTTACATTTCCAACCTTAATTAGCAATTACTCCCTGACCAGCATGGAAACTAAAAAAAAGTCCATCAATAAATTGACAGACTTCTGAAAAATCAGAAAAGGTGCGTACCAACGATTTACTTCAGATGAAGTAAATTAAGCTTAGCACCACTTTTAAAAAACATACAAGCTTTAGTATTCACTCACCACAGAACCAAGAGAATGCTTACCATCCGCAACTAATGAAGGAAAGAATTATTTCTTAGATAGTCAATTACCAGCTCATCAATATATTTTTTATCAGCACGACTAAATCCCAGCAACTCACGCTGTGGATACTGAACATCCTGACTATTAGGGGTTGGCCTGTCTTTAAGTCCGTACTGATGGATCTGCACGATACGTTGCACCTTACCGGTAAACTCCACCACAGCAGTATCATTGCGGCCACTGGCTTTCATGTAGCGGCTGGTTCGCAGCTTCTGAAACATTGCCTTTTTAATACGCCCTTTTTTTGCCCTGAGCGGCTGACGCCTTCGCGCCTGATACGGCGTGCCATCCGGGGCAGTTTGTTGTTTTATTCTTTGCTGTTGCGACCTGCGCAGTTGCTTCGCAATTTCACCGGCCAGCTTTCGACGGCCTGACGGTGACAGTGCGCCAATCAATCCGGCCAGCTTATCGTCAAAGGGCTTTAATTCACTCATTCCACTTGCTCACGAGTTTACCAAAGAGATAAAGCTCGGTTGGCGGCGTCACCGGTTCGGGCAGGGGCGGCTCAGGCGCATAGCTGACGTGCAGCGCGCCGTTATCCTCCCTGACGAGCGTGCGCTCGGTGAGCTGCAGGCTGATACTGATATCGACGTTGTCACCGTCGTTTAAATCCATCTGGAATCGATAGCCTTTTTTCCGCCCCTCATCCGTGGTGCAGATATCCGGCTGGTTCTCACGCAGCCATGCCACCACCGGCACGAAAATCAAATCAGGGTCGCCAACAAAATCACACACGATCACATTCAGGGTATAAATTTTTTCGTGCGACAGCGAGGCCGCGAGACGCGCATCGATATTCCCCTCGTCGGCAAAGATGCGCATCATTTCGGGATTGGTTTTTAACTGCGGTACGGCGTCAGTGAGCGCCTTGCGCAGGCTTTTCATTTTCTGCATCTGTTTTATCCTGACAGTCTTTGATGGTTTCGACCTTTAACGCGCAGGCCGTGAGCGCATGCTCAAGCCTGCGGATATCGGCACTTAAATCGCCGTTACTGAGCGGCTCGCTTCCCGGCATCGGGCAGAGGCTCACTTTCGGGCAGGCGTTGTAAACAGTGACCGGCGGAGGCGCAGGCGGTGCGGGTGTGCAACCGGCGCACAGCATCAGGCAAATCAGCGCGATACCAGCGGCGTAAATCCTCGTTTTCATTGAGCAACCTCGTGATAGTTTGTTCGCGCCTTACCGCCTGCTCACCGGCAGCGGTCAGTTCGTCACTGAGCCTGACCTGCGCAGTCTCATTCGTCCTGGCGATACGTTGCGACACGGCAAGCTGATTTTTCAGCATCCCGATAGTCGTCTTTTGTTCGGTGGCGACTTTATTCGCCCTGTCGAATGAGCGACGTAAATTGCCGTTCTCATGACGCAGCCAGAGCACCGACGCCAGCGCCAGACCGGCGGCAAGCAATATCACAATGATTCTGGACACAAGCCAGCCTCCTTAATGCGCCGACGGTACGAACAACGAACCATGTTGAACAGGATCAGCCAAAGTAAGTACGTGAATGCGATAAACACCTTGCCCCCGGTAAGCAGGCATAAAACCGTACCAGCAGAAAGAATCAGAGACCAAAATCGACGCCATAGTGGGCGGGGCTTTCCGATAAGAGACCTAAAAATAGCCATGTGTTTTGGCGTTCGGTAAGGGTCAGACTGACTCGCAAACCAGTCCTCATAGCTGACAGCAGCCAGCACACTTCCTCCGATACAAACCAGACAGCCAAATAGCGCCCAGATGGCTATAAAATTAACGGCCACACTGTCGGGATTGTAAAAACCCAGTACAAGCAGAACGGCAATCAAGACATTAAAAATCAGAGAAGATAACAACGCTTTCATTGAGGCACTCCTTTCATGCAGTAAGCCCATTCCCGCGCGCGGCGGTTCTCCAGCCCTTTGTTTCTGACGCCGTTCACAAACACCCAGCGTGTAAGCTGGTCGCACGCCTGCCACCACTGCTGACGTTTGATAAACGAGACCAGCGTCGAGCGACAGGCCGCGCCAGTTCCGACGTTGAAGGCAAAACTCACCAGCGTGTCATAGACACGTGGCGGCATTTTCACCGGCACACAGACCGCGAGTCGCTGCTCGGTATTGAGCACATCCGCGACGAGGTTCGCCGCCGCCTGTCGCCCGGTGATATCCCCTTTCGGAACGACACCGGCAGTGTGGCCGATGCCTGACGTCCACACACCCGCGCTACACTGGTAAGGTGTCAGGCGACATCCTTCGAGGTCAGCGAGTAACGCCAGCCCCTCGGGCGAGGTATTCAGCAGACGAAAGTCAGGCATCAGCGCCGCCAGCGCCAGCACAGCGGCCACACTGCATTTTTTAATGATTGAGTTCACGAATAGCCCCCTTATCGAGTCCGAGTGAAATCAGATAGCGATAGGTTTTGCGCTTAAACCAGTAATTCGTCAGCGCGGTAAAAATGGCGCAGCAACCGCCGACATACAGCGCCAGCTTTTCGGGGGACATCGCCCCGAAATACGCCATCCCCATGGCCAGCCAGTAGGCGACAAACGTCGTGATTTTTTCCATGTTCAGTCCCATAGATTCACCGTCTCGGTTTTCGGGGCGCTGTCGGTTTCGAGCAATTCAATCGCCGTGCCGTGCGGCAGGATGACGCCCAGCTCCGACAGCCCCGGATTCGACTGCAGCACCGTCTCGACCACGCCCTCGGTGCGCCCGTAATAGCGCGCACAAATCGCGTCGAGGGTGTCACCCTGCATCGCATAGACCTTCATCAGATTTGCCCCACAATGCAGCGCGCCCTGTCCTGAATGCGCGCCACTGACCAGCGCATATCCCGCCACATTTCATCGATAGTGCTGTCGATACTGTCGGCCTTTTTGTCGCCCTTGCTGGTCGCATCCACGCCGCGATAACGCTCGTAAAGAGTGGCGGTCGTCATCGCGCATACGGCGTTGAAATAGTGGAAGCAGCGCACGCTCTCGCCGTCGAGCTCGTCGGTCGGGACATCCGCGAGCGTGGCGTGACCGGCGTCGAGCTGGCGGTCGCGCCAGTCGCGCAGCTCCGCATTGGTTTCCGCGATAGCGGTCTTAATTGCCCGGCGCAGGCGCACAGGGGAAACGGTCTGTTCAAGGCGCATTTCTTCGCGCACGCGCTTCGGGTCTACATCAGGGAAAAAGCCCGTATTTTTAATCACCGGCTCGCTCACGCCCGGTGGCGGTATCACCACGCCCGGCTCGTCCTGCGGCGTTGTTTTGGGCTCAATAATCAGTGTCGTCATGACAACCTCGGAAAATAGGTGGGCGGTGGACGCCGGTCGCAGACAGGGTAATCAATACCCGCATTGACCGGCGTGCCGCCCGGCTCGGGGAGCGTTCGGTTAACCTGTGGCTTTTGCCGCTTTAGGAGGACGTCCGCGCCGTGCCGCCGGTTTAGCGGCAGGTTTGCGCGTGCGTGGTTTAGTCGTTTTGGGCGCGGGCTCGGGCTTCGGTTTAAGCTGGCGCTCAAGCTGTTCGATATCCTTTTTCACGCCGATAGTTCGCTCTAACTGGATCGCACGCTGCAGGTGCGCCAGTGCCTCGGGCAGTTCACCTTTGTCGCGCAGCAGGTAGCCGGTGATTTTGTGCAGCTTCGCGCGCACGATATCGGGCATATCTGCACGCTCAGTCAGGGCGAGGGTATCGAGCAGCAGCGCCAGCTCAGGTGACTGATTCGCATCGCGCAGGCGCTGCGCAGCAAGCGCAACTTCTTCGGCCAGCAGATACGGCGTGGTGCGACGATGGCCGCCGACAGGCATCGTCAGGCCATACGTCAGTGCGTAACGGGCAATCTCAAGCGCACCGGCAATATCATCCGCATCGAGACGCCAGAGCATAACGGTCATGACAATGTCATCCTGCGCCCCTTTGCCATTCGCAAGGACACCCGCCACCCACGGCAGATAAAACGGCAGCAGTTCGCGCTTTTTGTCAGCCTTGCCCTCGTTGGATCGGATTTGTTTTAATGTGCGACAGTCTGCGGCCAGCTTAACGAGCATCTGCTCATAGGCAGTTGCATTGCGCAGCGGAGCAGCACCCCGCTGTGCAGTTTCAGAGGCCGAGACCCGCATCATGTGAAGCGCTGCGGGGCTCGTCATGGCTTACTCTCCGCCGTTCTGGTCAGCAGGCGCGGCAAACTCACCGAGTTTGATATTTTCAATCAGGCAACCGGCGGCATACGCCTCAACCACATAATCGATGTTCATCGATTCATAGTTTTCGACGCGGTCTTTTTTCGGCTCCTCGATGATGGCGCGGCGGTGCGCGTCGTCCATGAAGTAAATCGACAGGTTATCGAGGCGCGTAATCATCAGCGCATCCGCCGGGAAGTACGGCACACGCACGGCTGGCAGGTTGCCGATTCGCTTCTGGCTGATGATGATGTCAGCGGCCAGTGATTCGGTGTTTGGCTGCGTCTTGTTGACGATCGGGAAATATTTATCCGCGAGCAGCTTGCGACCGGTGATGACCACGAGCTCCGGGTCGTCCTGATAAATCTCGTCAATCAGGTTGGTGGTGGCGTCCATCACCAGCGCGTCGAGGTTGGCATAATCGCCGTTTTCACCCACGCGGATCACCGCCGAAACCACATCGCCGTTTGCATCAGTGATTTTCGACATGACGCGTGCCGGTGCTTCATTGCGATACTTCTGCAGCCAGCCCACCGCCACATCCTGCAGCATCGGATGCGTTTTGCGGTTGGAGGTTTCCGCGCGCTCGATACCGTTGAAACCGGCCATGATGAAATCGAGCGACTGTCGCTTGATAATCGCGTCACGGATACGGGTCTGGAAGTCCTGGAATCGCGCCCACAGGTCGAGCTGTTTGTAACGGATATGGAAATCAAAGTTGATTTGCGCACATTCGTATTTGTTGGATTCAAGCGCCGTGAAATCGGCGGTTTTGCGCTCATCATCCCCGGCAGTATCAGCGGTGCTCGCAATCGTGCCGTTGACACCCACCCCGACTTTTTCGCCTTTCAGCTCGTCGACCGGCACAATGTTGATTTTGGTCAGAAACGCGGATGACACCTGCAGGGTGTTCATCAGGGTTTGCGTGACCGACGGCTCGACGGTAAATTTCTTCGCCACGTCATCAGTGGAAACGCCGTTCAGCTCCGCAACGCGGGACATGTAGGCATTAAATTTAAAGCGGGTTTCTTTACGCATTGTTATTCCTGTTTTCTAAAAATGGGGTTTCAGGCCGTACAGCGCCCGGCGCGTTATCAGCAGTTAGTCAGCAGCTCGTCGCCCGTCCCGCCTTTCGACTTCTCGCGGCGCGGCTGGCTATGGCTTTCTGTGTTATCGAGGGCGCTTTTTAGCGAAGTAAACGCCTGCGCGCTTTCGTCTGCCTTGCGCGTCACGTCCTGCTTAAACTGCGCTAAGTTGGTCTCAAGCTCCGCGATGCGCTGGTCAGTCGCGCTGAGGTTGACCTGCACCAGTTCAGAGACTTCCGTCACAGCCTCATGCACATCAGCAAAACGCGCGTCGTCGCTGACCTGCTTGCGGCTGAAAATGGCCTTGACCTTGTCGGTCAGGCTGTTGAGCACGGTGTCGGGGACATCTTCAAATTCCAGCTCAGCCAGCGTGGCAACAGAAAACAGATCGTCAGGCTGGTCTTTTTTACCGGCGAGCGGGTTCTGCGTGGCACGGCTGCAGAATTCGAGGTATTCCGTGCCGAGACTTGCCGGGTCATCGGTGACGGCGAGGCCAATCAGGTAACACTTGCCGCTATTTGAGAAATTCGGGCGAATTTCCATCGAGGTGTAAACCTTCTGACCGGTACGCACCATGCTCACCAGTTCGTCGAGCGGGGCGATTTTGCCAAACAGCGCTTTTTTGCCGTTCAGTGCAGAGTCATCGCTGATGATTTCCGCTTTGACTTCCGTCACATCGCCATAGCGCTTAAACGGGCTGTCAGGCCAGAGACTTTTGATATGTTCCAGATTGATGCGACAGCCATAGACACGCGGGTCAAAGGTGTCAGCCATGTCCTGAATGTCATCGCCGTTAATCACGCGGCCATCGCAGGTGTCACCCTCGACGCCGATGCGAAACCACTTAGAAACTACTTTCTTTGCCATTGTTCAGGTGTCCTGATGTTGGGTTTTTCGGTTCGGGCTTAGTTTCCCGACTCCGACCCGCATCAGCCACCGCTTGCAGAAGTGCGACCCCTGACACAACAGGGGCTTAGCGAATACGCTCCGCGTTTTCCTTAGCCTTGCCTCGTACCAATAAAACGAGGTGAGAATGACAATATCGACTGACTTATCACTACTGAATGACCCACGACGACAGGCTCGCCTCCTGTACTGGCAGGGTTTCGCCGTGCCACAAATTGCCGACATGCTGCAGGTGAAACGCCCGACGGTGCAGAGCTGGAAACAGCGCGACGGATGGGAAGAAACCGCGCCGATTAATCGTGTCGAATCGACATTAGAGGCGCGGCTGATTCAGCTCTACGCAAAGCCCGACCTGACGCCGCATGACTTTAAAGTCGCTGATTTTCTGTCGCGTCAGATGGAGCGGCTCGCGCGCGTGAATCGCTACGGCCAGACCGGAAATGAAGTGGATTTAAACCCCAACATTGCAAACCGCAACAAGGGAGATCGCAAAAAGCCGAAACGCAATTATTTCAGCGACGAGGCTATCGAAAAGCTGGAAGATATTTTCCTCGACCAGTCGTTTGAGTATCAGCTCAACTGGCATAAGGCAGGCATCGCGCACCGTATTCGCCACATACTCAAATCGCGCCAGATTGGCGCAACGTTTTACTTTGCGCGCGAGGCACTTTTGCGCGCGCTGAAAACCGGGCAAAACCAGATATTTTTGTCAGCCAGTAAAACGCAGGCTTACGTGTTCCGAAAATACATCATCGCCTTTGCCCGTCTGGTCGACGTTGACCTGTCGGGCGACCCGATTGTCATCGGCAACAACGGCGCAGAGCTGATTTTCCTCGGGACCAACTCCAACACCGCGCAGAGCCACAACGGCGACCTGTACGTCGATGAAATTTTCTGGATACCCAATTTTCAGCGTCTGCGCAAAGTGGCGTCGGGCATGGCGTCGCAGTCGCACCTGCGCACCACCTATTTCTCAACCCCGTCCACGCTGGCACACGGCGCTTATCCGTTCTGGTCAGGCGAGCTGTTTAACCGGGGGCGCAGCAACCGCGACGAACGGGTCGACATTGATATCAGCCACAAGGCGCTTGCCGGTGGCGTGCTGTGCCCGGATGGTCAGTGGCGGCAGATTGTCACCATCGAGGACGCGCTCGCCGGGGGCTGTACCCTGTTTAACCTCGACCAGCTTAGACAGGAAAACAGTGCCGACGATTTCCGCAACCTGTTTATGTGCGAGTTCGTTGACGACAAGGCGTCGGTATTCCCGTTCGAGGAGCTGCAGCGCTGCATGGTCGACGCGATGGAAGAATGGGAGGACTTCGAACAATTTGCCGACCGTCCGTTTAACTGGCGTCCGGTCTGGATTGGCTACGACCCGTCACACACCGGCGATAGTGCAGGCTGCGCGGTACTGGCTCCGCCGCTGGTTGCCGGGGGCAAGTTCCGCATCCTTGAGCGTCACCAGTGGAAAGGGATGGATTTTGCGGCGCAGGCCGAGGCCATCCGGTCACTGACAGAGAAATACACTGTCGACTATATCGGCATCGATGCGACCGGCATCGGCCAGGGTGTTTACCAGCTCGTGCGCTCGTTCTTCCCGGCAGCGCGCGCCATCCGCTACACGCCTGAAATGAAGACCGCGATGGTGCTGAAAGCCAAAGACACCATCCGACGCGGGTGTCTGGAATACGACGCCGGTGCAACCGACATCACGCAGTCGTTTATGGCTATCCGCAAAACCATGACCAGCAGCGGGCGCAGCTCAACCTATGAAGCGAGTCGCAGCGAGGAAGCCAGCCACGCGGATATCGCGTGGGCGACCATGCACGCCCTGCTAAACGAACCGCTTTCCGCCGGGAGCGGGATGCATTCAAACTCTATTCTGGAAATTTATTAAGATGGCAAAACCAAAATTTAAACCGACCACCACGACCGCCAGCGCACCGCAAAAAATGGAGGCGTTCACCTTTGGTGAGCCCTCCGCCGTGATGGACAGGCGTGACATCCTCGATTATGTCGAGTGTATTCATAACGGGAAATGGTACGAGCCGCCGGTCAACTTCTCGGGGCTGGCGAAAAGCCTGCGCGCCGCCGTGCATCACAGCTCACCGATTTACGTGAAACGTAACATTCTGGCGAGCACCTATATCCCGCACCCGTTGTTGTCCCGTCAGGATTTCAGCCGCCTTGTGCTCGATTATCTGGTCTTTGCCAACGGCTATCTTGAGAAGCGCATGAGCGTCACCGGCCAGCTTTTAAAGCTGGAAACCTCCCCGGCCAAATACACCCGCCGTGGCGTCGAGGATGACGTTTACTGGTATGTTTCGAGCTTCACGCACCCGCACGAATTTGCGCCCGGCTCGGTGTTCCACCTGCTTGAGCCCGATATTAATCAGGAGCTTTACGGGATGCCGGAATACCTGAGCGCACTTAATTCCGCCTGGCTGAATGAGTCGGCGACGCTGTTTCGTCGCAAGTATTACCAGAACGGCGCGCACGCGGGTTACATCATGTACGTAACCGACGCAGCGCAAAGCAGCACCGACGTCGAATCGCTGCGTGATGCGATGCGTAATTCAAAAGGACTCGGGAATTTTAAAAACCTGTTTTTCTATGCGCCCAACGGGAAACCGGACGGCATTAAGATCGTGCCACTGAGTGAAGTCGCCACGAAGGATGATTTTTTCAATATCAAAAAGGTGAGCGCCGCTGACCTGCTCGATGCGCACCGCGTGCCTTTCCAGCTGATGGGGGGCAAGCCCGAGAACATCGGCTCAATGGGTGATGTCGAGAAGGTGGCGAAGGTGTTTGTGCGTAACGAGCTGTCACCACTGCAGGAGCGTTTCAAAGAGGTAAACGACTGGCTCGGAATGGAGGTGATCCGCTTTAAAGATTACAGCCTCGAATCAGAATAAAACCCGCCAAAAGTGCCGCCTCCGGGCGGCATCATCACAGACCGCCTCAGACGCGCCACACGCAACGCATTTATCAGTCGGCCCCGTCACAGGCCAGCGAAGCGGCAGTGCCGTCAGGAGGCTCGCAGGCGCACACAATTAAATGCTGACATCACATCTGGCGCGCAATGCTATCCCCGCCACGCCTGCCCGCTTAAGGGGTTGCTTTTAATGCAGGAGCATAAGGAGCTTCAAGGCACTACCGCCGTAGCGCTAGTTATGACAATTCATCAAGATAATTAAATGCACTTTCATGCAGCAAGGGATGCATGACATCATGTTAATGAAGATTGAATTATTTTTATTAAATACCCCTTGTCAGAAATGCTCTAATTTGCTGTCTAAAGTCTTCACACTGTTGGGGCTTTAAGCGCTCTAAATATTCAAAAACCTTATTCGCATCCCAACCGTTATTATACGTCTTAACTACACCACGATAGACTTGCTTGTCATGTTTATCAGTTCCTTTGATCGTAACTCTGGGAATAGAATGATCCGCCTCATAAGCCTGAAAAAAATCTTTCTCTACGCTCTGAAATGGAATGCATAACGTGTTATTTCCTCTGGCATGTTTTAATCCAAGCTGGTCACCATCCAGCACTGAAATTACATCTTGCGGGGAGGTCAGAAAAGATTCACGTTCATTACGGCGCATCAAGTCGATGACATTAGTCCCACCACCAACGTATATTATTTTATATTTATAAAAATAATCATTACCAGAGACATCTATAATGTACTCAAGAAACGCTTGCAAAACCTCATCTTCGGTAAGAATGTACTTATCCCAGCCTTTAAATCCAAACAATGTACTTTTGATATAATTATAAGAGCGATTCGTAATTGTTGTCTCTGCATTACCCTCACACATATAAAACAACTCATCTTCATTCAATGTTTGCATCAATGCTAAGGAGTGCGTAGTAAAAACAATATTTACCGAATGCCTTTGGCAGTATTCTCTTAAGACAGCAATTAGATGGACTTGAGCGGATGAATCCAACGATATATCAATCTCATCGATTACAATGAATTTTCGCTTGAGTTCAATCATTCTAAAGAGGTTTAAAATAAAATACTCACCAGAACTAAAATAGTCCTCTCTAATATACGTGCCATTATTGTTCAACCTAAAATAAAAGACTTCATTTTTTACAGCGAATGATTTCAAATTATTATAAGATGTTGATTGATAAACTTTATTCAGTATATTTATCAAATCTACCGGTTCTTCATAGTTTTCAAACGCAATACTCTTTCTAAGCTCGGTGTCAATTTTACTAAGCGTAGGGAAGTTATTAAAGCGCATTCCATGAGGAATAGGCAATTCGACATATAGATTGGCTCTAATATCCTCAGGAATTAACTGCTTAGTATCAATAACCCTCAATATTTCGTCATAATTATAGATTACGATTTCGTCATTAACCTTGTATTTTATACTACTCTCAGGATTAAAAATATATCTTGAGGATGTTTTGATGAATGTATCCGACGACTGTAAATTTTTGATTGCTTTAATTAAAGTGGTTTTCCCAGCGCCATTCTTCCCAACAATGCAAGTTAATTTGCATTCAGAAAGATCAATAGCAAAACACATACGCTCAACATGCTGGATTTTAGAAATTTCAATGTTTATTTTCATTTTAATTTACGTTCTTATAGAATAGCATATCAATAATCGTGTTGCCGTATTTCTTCTTCAGCTTATTCAGATAACTCTTGTCGATTGTATTTATATGATTCAAAGTCCCTGAAACTGCATTAACACCTTTATCTAAAATCTCATTTTCGTTTAACCCATCAGTCCTAATTTTAGGGTCATTTACAACAGAGTCTATAAATTTATTTTTATCCCTGACATAAAAATGAATTAAATGCTCTAGCTTTCTTTTTACTTTTATATCTACAGACACGACCTCAGATGGCAGTATAACCATCCCGAGCAATTTAATTTTACTACCTTTTCTTATCAGCTTTGTTTTTGCAGCATTAAGCTTAAAATGCCCATTACCAAACTTATTTAACAAACCATTAACTACAGAAAAAATATCATTTAGCCCATCATCACTAACAGATGAAATAATTATATCATCTGAATAGCGAGTATAGATAATGTCATAATCAATACAGTATTTCTGCATAGCAACATCGAAATCATACAAGCATGCATTGCTTAAAGCCGGAGAGGTAGGAAATCCGACGGGTAAAGAATCATCAACAATTATGTAATCCAAGATTTTATCAAGATGGGTCTCTAAATCGAAGATGGGTACTACAGATAAATTATTAATTAGTACTGAGCGTGCAAAATCACGGGTAATTGAGGGGAAAAAACCTTTAATGTCAGTATTAAAAAAGACTCTGCTTGCTGAATGAAGTTTGACAGCATCAAAAGTGCTACTTCCTTTTCTGTATGAAAAAACGACCTCTTTATTCACTTTCAAATATGAAAGAATAAATTCATTAATGAATTTGTGATACTCTTTAAGCTTAGAGGTAGGCTCAGCAATTAGCCTTTGCTCAAACGAATTAAATTTAACATGCTGAACCGGCTCAAATAAGAGAAAATTTTCAAAAGAATCTTTATCAAAGAATGCAATACTGAAGGCTTTTTCGAGACTAAGGGGTTTCATTGTTGGCTGGGCTTTTTTTTGAGTTGAATGGATTCCAAGATGAACTCTCTAATTCTTATTTCTCACCCTAGACCTCCTATCTTTCACAGACCTTACTTCTTGTACATACCTTCTCTTATACATATGAAAGAGAAGGCAGTACAAGAGCAACACTATATAAAGGCCTGTAGAGGCCAACATTTATGACTGGAGATACTCCTAGTCGTTGGCATGAGAACACTCTAAACCACATTTTAGGCATTTACAACATTTGAAGCCGTAAACATTAACTACATTGGATGGAGTTCACAAAACAACATGACTACACAAGTGCATCACATAAAATTCAGAGAGTTACATCCGCGCCCCTCCGATCATTTACTGTCGGATATAATAATCCTTTTCGCCATAAACCACTTTGCCACCACTGCGGTGTAATGCCTTGCGTAGCAAGCTCAAAGCGTAATGCGAGGGATATGTTTTTGTTGTCGATTACGCTTCTGAGTTCAATTCCTTAATGCACCCCTAAATCAGCATCACACCATCCGATAACGCCACTCTCAATCACATTCAGCACCGCTACAGCATGCTCAGACGGTGTAAGTGTCATAACTGGATCACCAACGCCTGTAAGCTTTCCACAGTTATTGACAGGACTCCGAGGCGCGGCAATGCCGCTTTTTAAAGTCAAAGGCTCAACGGCCAAAAGCTTTGGAACGATGCGCCATTCGGCTGTCCGGGTAACATGTACCAGCTCAGAGCCTAAGTGCGGCGCGTAGATACCCACGACTCTCTCTATATCCTCTTCGTAGGCGTTGACCTCGTCAGTTACGTTACGAGCCACACGGACGGTCTGGCTATCGCGTGGAACATTCGCCCCGCCCTGCGCTGCGATATACAGGTCAAATTCACCTTCATCAGCTGCAGCTCTGGCCGCTTCGACGCGCTCATCAAATTCATCAGTAATGCTCACCCCGCGAGGCAGTTTGCGCAGCTCGCGATATGCGCCCATCGTCGGCAGGCCAATTGATTTGAATTGCGGGATACGCCACGTTGACGCCCATGCGGTTACAGCTGCGGCGGTATCAGTGAGAGGCTTGCCTGTGTCGTGATCGACCTGACCATCGAGCGCGTAACCATCGATGTTCTTCGCAATGTACTTTGCGATGTAACCGGCTGCGCCACCTTGATTGAGGTGCTTCGCTTCAAAGCGCTGTGCTGCAGCACCCTTTTCATCGCCGTCTTCTTTTAAGGCATACCGGCGCATGATTTCGGTGATGTGTTTGCGTTGCTCTGGTTTGCAAAAAAGCATCATGTGCCAGTGCGGCGTTCCGTCATGATGCGGCTCGACAACGCGCATCCCGTAGACCTGCAAATCGTTATCTTTAAAAGCTGTACGCATCAGGCTCCAGATACGGCACAAATACCGCTGTCCATCCTTCGGCGTAAAGGCGGTTTCATTCCAGCTGTGATTAAGTTGCACTGTCTTTTTATCGCCCTTTCCTACCTGACGCGTCGGGTGATACTTCGACGGCGTGGTGATAGTGATAAACATCCCAACGTCACCCTGACCGGCCGCATAGCGTTCAATGCCAGCAATAGTGTTCATCAGTTCCATACGACGGATTTCAGGGTTTGAAATACTTCCCATGACTTTGCTGATGAGATCGATGCGCTCACCGGTAACTTTGTTTTCCAGCTCGCACGATTTGAGGTATTCGAGGTTAGCCAGGCGGCGAGAATGCACGTCGCGGATCGCCGTTCTGCTGGCGTATGGAGAACGGTCTTTATTTACCTCACCGGCTGCAATCAGCAATGCTTCGTGCCAGCGCATACGCTGCGCCTTAAACTGGTTAATCCACCATTCATCGTTAATCAGACGAGCAATAGCGGAAAATGCCTGGCGAATCGTGATCTGCCCTTTGCGGTATTTTTTCCAGAACATCGGGGTGATATTGAATGCACGCGCTGCACCGGCAACGTGAGCATATAAATGCGCCTGCGCCTCATCGGTGAAAAGAGTCTCTTTACCGCCGTGAGCATCTGCCCAAGCGTCGCTTAATTCCTCATAAGCAACATAGAGCTGCGAAGCGATACGGGCAGCAAACTTTTTGAGCGCCTTGTCACTCATACCAGGTAAACGCGAATAGCTTTCGCGCTCGCTCATGAAGAGTAGCGAGGCGGTCTCGTTCATTCCGTTAAGCTGATTGACCCGCTCAAGACGCGGCCCCACCCTTTGCTCAACGGTGTTCTTAAGGAAATAGAAACCATGAAGTGGGCTTTTAGTACGACGGATAAAGTCATACCGAGAGTTGAACAACGTTTTTAAGACGTATGGCAGGCGATTAACTTTACCTAAAACACCTTGCACCTGACGGAATTCGCCACGTGTAAGGGGTCTGTCACGGCCAATTGCAGAGCGTGGAGCATTCCAGGGATAAGCACCGACGAATGTATCATCGGTGTGCTTCGAGAAAGGAGGCGGTGGCGAGGGGGCAATACGCCCCCGAGGTTCAGCGGCCATTTGAAGTGAAGGCATCCAGACATTGCTTCGCTACGCGCTCAATCTGAGTTTCAAGCGCCGAGAAACGAGTGGCGTCTCCCGTTAAAAGGTCATGCAAGACAAGACCGGAAACGAGCTTAGAAATTGTCGGGTAGTAACCCACTACATCCAGCCATTCCTTACCTTCATTCTTGCCGGATGTAGCGGTTTTCTTTTCCTGCAAAATAAATTGATAGCGGTCGCTAGTAATGACGTACTGGTTATTTATCTCGATGCGTATGCTCATTTTTACTTCCTGTTAAAAGTTGTTAATCCGCTCTTCCGAAAATCGATTTGTGTAACTTTTCCGACTCCTGACCTAATAACTCGATAATCTCGGTGCGGTTTAGTTCTGACTTACTGATGTGCGCGATAAGACCGTCGAACTGAGAAGAGAAACGGGTCGCTGTGTCGCGTTGTGCTTCGCTTACTGCCTGCGCCAGAAGTACCGAATACATGCCCCGCTGCGCTGTATTTTGTTTTTGCATTTGCCTATCTCCAGACAAAAGGAGTCCCCACGCTGTAAGGCGCGTAATAAAACGAATCCAGATTAATTAATGTAAATACTGCTCAGGTTTTACCGCGGTTAAAATGGTTGGCGCGTACTCGAAAAGGCTAAACAGCTCTCGCAAAGCGCGGAATAGTTTGTCGCGCCAGTAGCAGTCCTCTTCGTTCAATCGCCAGTGCGGCATACTGAACTCCTGATCCGTAAGACCTGCATGGCGGAAAAGAGAACGTCTTTGACTAACCGTAAGACGGCTAATGAAGGTTGCCTTAGTCGAGCCATGCTGGCGAAACCGACTGAATGCGAATCTCAGTTCATCCAGAGCACAGACAAGACGCTCGCGATCTGCTTCGTCCATTTCTTCTAAGCGCATGACTGAGTGGCGCTGTTTTAATTGAGCGTGAAAACAAACGGTCAGTCGTTCGCGCTCCATCATTTGATTGTAAAAATCACAGGTGTCCTGCCAGCGTGGTAGAGCCAGGTACTTACCGACCAGACCCCGAAGCGCCGCTGGTTGTTTCTGGATCACATCAAGAGTCATGACGGTCATAACCACAGCCCTCTTTTTTTGACCAGGCGGCGAAGCGTCTCAATAACGCCAGGCTTACGTGTGCGGATGATGATGCCCTTACGGCCGCGCCCGTGAGTGATAGTGAAGTTCATGGGGTTAGGGCTTTCCCTGCGGAGTAACTGAGCAATGCAACGAGGTTCATTTTTCATGCTGGCTCTCCCAATCCGAGCCACATTAGCCAACCTTCACGAATCTCTTTTGGGCGGCTTTCATAGGCAAGTTTCATTCCGTTGTTCCAGGCTGGAAGGTAAATCCAGTATTCACCAACGGTTCCACTAGTTGATTGGGGATCAGTCATTTTAATAATTGGTAACTTGCCTTTATCAATCATTCCCCGAACCGCAGTCGGGGTCTTGCCAATGAGTCTCGCGAACTCTTGGTAAGGGACTGCATCTGTCGCACTTACAAGCTGTTTATTCATCTGTTACGATTCTCCTTTAGTGCCATTAATTGCTCTTAATGGGGTTTAATTGCGCTCAATGGAGATTCACCCACTAGATAGATAAATCTACGATAGGTGACAATATTCAACTATAGGTGATTTTATGTCAATACAGATCCATGAAAAAATCAAGCTAATCAGAGAGTCAGAGAGGTTAAACAGAAAGCAATTCAGTGACTTGACTGGGATTGTTTATGGTTCATTTTGTAGTTACGAAGCCGGCGATAAAAAACCTGGTGTTGAACAAATTATGAAAATCCTTCAACACCCGCGTTTTACCAAATACACCATGTGGTTTATGACGGATCAAATAACACCTGAAGCTGGGCAAATTGCACCGGCTCTCGCGCACTTTGGGCAGCAGACAACAACGTCACCCCACTCAGACCAGAAAACTGGCTAACCATTTACGGCGCTTATTTGTGCAGTAAATGCACGGTGAGTTTTTGTTATGTAAATCAGGAAATTGAAGTACGCAGTAACATCATCGGGAGGCTTTATGTCTGTTAAAAAGCTCGATGATGGTCGATATGAAGTGGACGTCAGACCTGCAGGGCGCAACGGAAAGCGCATCCGCAGAAAGTTCGATAAGAAAAGCGAAGCTATCGCTTTCGAAAAGCATACTCAGTACAACCATCACAACAAAGAATGGTTGGCAAAACCGACAGATAAGCGGCATCTGTCAGAACTGACAAAAATCTGGTGGGAGTTGAAAGGTAAGCATGAGACTCACGGTCGAGATTACTTGGGCAAGATTGAGTTGTTCATCAAGATAACCAATGACCCATGTGCCTTTCAGATTACAAAATCATTGATAAGCCAGTACAGCTCGGTACGGCGTTCTCAAGGTATCAAACCATCGAGTATAAATCGCGATTTGACCTGTCTTAGCGGGATGTTTACCGCATTGATAGATGCAGAGCTATTTTTCGGGGAGCATCCTTTCCGAGGCCTGAAAAGGTTGAAGGAAGATAAACCGGAAACTGGATATCTCACACAAGAAGAGATCGCCGAGCTCCTTTCCAAAGTAGACGGGGATAATAAAAAAATCGCGATTCTTTGCCTTAGCACCGGCGCGAGGTGGAGCGAGGCAGCAAAACTGAAAGCGGAAAACATCATTCAAAATCGCGTCACGTTTGTTAAGACAAAGACCAACAAGCCGCGAACCGTTCCGATATCTAAGGAGCTGGCAACAATGATCACAAAAGGTAAGCGTGGTTTCCTTTTCACCGAGGCTAACTATCCAGCGTTCAGACGGCTGATGAAAGAGCTGAAACCCGACCTGCCACCGGGTCAGGCTACACACGCATTGCGTCACAGCTTTGCTACTCACTTTATGATTAACGGAGGCAGTATTATCACGCTTCAACGGATTCTCGGGCATTCAAGGATTGAGCAGACAATGACCTATGCACACTTCGCCCCTGAATACCTGCAGGACGCGATAACGCTCAACCCTTTACGCGGTGGCACTGACGCTCAGAGTGTCCACACAGTGTCCACACTTGAGTGATTTATAATGGTTTTCAGTGGTCCTTTGTGCCGCGCAAACCCGCATTGCACCGCTGAAAGCCCCTGCTGTAAGGGTGTATAAACGCCCTTACGCAGGCTTATTTTTTTGCCTTCAGCAAACTATTTCAAACAAAACACGCATTTCGAGAATGTAAGGTGACATTTAGCCGCCAGCCTTTTTCGCGAGCGCCCTACAGTCGAAAAGTTCGAATCAACGAATACTTAAACTCCAAGCGCATCACGGATTGCGGCTTCCATTTTCTCCGGGGCGGTGATCGGTGCAAAACGCTTGAGCGGTTTACCGTCGCGTCCAATCAGGAATTTCGTGAAGTTCCACTTGATCCGCCCACCCAGTACGCCGGGCAACTCGCTTTTGAGATAACGAAACACCGGATGCGCTGCGGTTCCGTTGACCTCGACTTTCTCGAACATCGGGAAGCTTACCCCGTAGTTAATGTGACAGGTCTGCGCAATTTCGTCGGCACCGCCGGGTTCTTGTTTTCCGAACTGGTTGCAGGGGAAACCAAGCACCACCAAACCTTGGGCGGCGTATTTATTGTAAAGCGCTTCAAGGCCGCCATATTGTGGCGTGAACCCACACCGGCTGGCGGTATTAACCACCAGAACCACCTTACCCGCGTAGTCGTTCATAGAGATAATCTGGCCGCCAAGGCTGGTGGCTGTATGTTGATAAAAGGCGGTCATAGGGCAATCCTCAAAGCAGAATCGGTTCGACGTCGACATTACCACATAATAGCGCTGTCTCTGGGGCACAGGGAAAATGTCGTGGAGAGAAGATTCCGTACCTGGCTACGTGGCAGATCTGGAAACGTATTCACCGCTCCTTTGCACCAGCGAACGAAAAAAACAACAAACAGACGGCCTTCGTGACCTGCTCCCCGTTAATTCATACAGTGCGAATTTTAGCAACATCAATGCCTGGCGCAAATCCAGCAGTCACGTCATCAACATCACAAATCGAATAGGAACATATTGTGTCCCTTTCATCCTGTTCTTACGCGCTTTTCCCTTCCCTGAGATACACTCTTGATAGAGCTAAATAGGGAGCACCGTGGATGGCGACATATCCGGAAAGTTTACTGATCCTCAACGGCAAAAGTGCCGGTAAC
The DNA here is from genome assembly GCF_056490165.1 of Lelliottia sp. GFLA7. NCBI lineage: Bacteria > Pseudomonadati > Pseudomonadota > Gammaproteobacteria > Enterobacterales > Enterobacteriaceae > Lelliottia > Lelliottia sp. GFLA7. The sequence continues at coordinate 604,128 of NZ_JBWLAQ010000002.1, forward strand.
GAACTGCTGCGCGAGGCAATTACTGAGCTGCGTGATAACGGCGTGATTATTCACGTTCGCGTCACCTGGGAAAAAGGCGACGCTGCGCGTTATATCGAAGAAGCCTGCCAGTTGGGCGTTGAGACCGTTATAGCAGGCGGTGGCGACGGCACAATCAATGAAATCGCGACCGCGCTTATCGAGCGAGATGCGGCGGAGCGTCCGGCGATGGGGATTTTACCGCTCGGAACGGCCAATGATTTTGCCACCAGCGCAGGGATCCCGGAAAGCCTGGATAAAGCGCTCCAACTGGCGATTGTGGGTAAAGCCGCAGCGGTGGATATTGCCCAGGTTAATGATAAAACCTGCTTTATAAACATGGCGACGGGCGGTTTTGGCACGCGTATCACCAGCGAAACGCCGGAAAAACTCAAAGCGGCGCTCGGCAGCGTGTCGTATTTGATTCATGGTCTGATGCGGATGGATATGCTGAAGCCCGACCGCTGTGAAATTAACGGCGAGAATTTTCACTGGCAGGGCGATGCGCTGGTGATTGGCATCGGCAACGGGCGTCAAGCAGGTGGCGGACAGCAACTTTGTCCCGACGCGTTGATTAACGACGGTTTGCTGCAGCTGCGTATTTTTACCAGTGATGGATTACTGCCTGCGCTGTTCACCACGCTGACCAATCCGGAAGAAAGCCCCAATATTCTCGACGGTCAGTCCGAGTGGTTTGAAATTATCGCCCCACACGGTATGACGTTTAATCTGGACGGCGAGCCGCTGAGCGGGGAACATTTCCGTATTTCGCTGTTGCCCCGAGCGCTGAACTGTCGACTGCCGCCAGATTGTCCGCTTTTGCGCTGATGTTTTCGCCCTGCGCGCGAAATTGCATTCTCCCGCAGGGGAATAAAGCGTTTTAATACACCGCCACTTCGCGCGCCATCTCACGACTGTACTGCTGGCTGGCATTCACCAGCATGCGGGTATAGTCGGTTTTGGCGTTACCGGCCACCAATTCATCCACAGTTAAGGTCTCGAGAATTTTGCCGTACTGCATCACGGCCACTTTCTGGCACAAATGCGCAATAACCCCCAGATCGTGCGTCACCATCAGATAAGTGAGATTGGATTCGCGCTGCAAGTCTGCCAGCAAGTTCAGGATTTCAGCCTGCACGGACACGTCCAGCGCTGACGTCGGTTCATCCAGCAGCAGCACCTGCGGTTCCAGAATCAACGCGCGGGCAATCGCCACGCGCTGGCGCTGGCCGCCTGAGAGCTGGTGCGGATAGCGGTCGCGAAAGGCCCGATTGAGCCCCACTTTATCCAGCAAGCCGTGGATGCGACGATCCCGGTCATTCATGCCCTGAATTTGCAGCGGTTCTTCCAGAATGTCCCCGATGGTGTGGCGCGGATGCAATGAGCCGTACGGGTCCTGGAACACCATCTGCACGCGACGACAGCGTTCCTGGGTGATGCGTTTCTCCAGCGGTTTGCCGTTGATTGCCAGCTCGCCGTCCCAGTGGGTAAATAGCCCGGCGAGGCATTTCAGCACCGTGGTTTTGCCGGAACCCGATTCGCCCACCAGCCCGTAAACCTCCCCTTCCTTAACGTGAATGTTCACGTCATCCAGCACCTGATTGCGCTTCTCACCTTCGCCAAACGCGAGGTTGAGGTGTTTAATCTCGATCATCTCTGCTCCTTACTCGGTGAGCCAGCTGGTCTGGCGCTGCAAGACCGGCAGCACCGGACGGCGATGGTTAAGTTCCGGCAGCGCGTTGATCAGGCCCTGCGTGTACGGATGTTTGGCGTTGTGCAGATCGCAGGCGGCGATAGACTCCACCACCCGCCCGGCGTACATCACCAGCACACGGTCGCAGAAACTGCGCACCAGGTTGATGTCATGGCTGATAAATATCAGCCCCAGACCACGCGATTTCACCAGATCGTCCAGCAACCCCAGCACCTGCAAACGCACCGACACGTCGAGCGCAGAGGTCGGTTCATCGGCGATCACCAGATCCGGATCGGTGATCAGCATCATCGCAATCATGATGCGCTGTCCCTGACCGCCAGAAATCTCATGCGGATAGAGGTGATACACCCGTTCCGGCTGGCGGATGCGCACCACATCCAGCATCTCCAGCACTTTGGCTTTGGCCTCGGCTTTGCGCCCGGGATGGTGCGTCAGCCAGGCTTCGGCTATCTGGTCACCGACGCAAACCACGGGATTGAGCGAATATTTTGGGTCCTGCATGATCATCGAGATGCGCTTGCCGCGGATGCCGCGCATTTGCGCCTCGCTGACGCTGCGCAGATCCACATCGCCAAACTGCATACGCGTGGCGCTAATGCGGGCTTTCGCCGGGTGAAGGCGTAACAGTGCCCGCCCTACCGTGGATTTACCGGAACCTGATTCGCCGACAATCGCCAGCTTTTCTCGTCCGAGCTGGAAGGAGACGCCGCGCACCGCATTGGTGACCGCGCCGCCGTTGATAAAGTCGACGTGGAGATCGCGCACGTCGAGCAGAGGTGCATTATTCGCTGCGAGGATCGAGGATGTCACGTAGGCCATCTCCTAAGAAGTTAAACGCCAGGCTGTTGATCAAAATCGCCAGCCCCGGAATAGTCACTACCCACCAGCACTCCATCATGTAGGTGCGCCCGCTGGAAATCATCGCCCCCCACTCCGGCTCCGGCGGCTGTGCGCCAAGGCCCAGGAAGCCCAGCCCGGCGGCGGTCAGGATGATCCCGGCCATGTTCATGGTGATACGGATAATCACCGACGGCAGGCACAGCGGGACAATATGTCGCCACAGCACGCGTGGCGCGGATGCCCCTTGCAAACGCACGGCGGAGATAAAATCAGCCTGACGCAACGAGAGCGTTTCGGCACGCGCCAGACGGGCAATCGGCGGCCAGGCGGTGATCGTAATCGCGATGACCACGTGCTCAAGCCCAGGACCCAACGCGGCGACAAATGCCAGCGCCAGTACGAGGCTTGGGAACGAGATGAAAATGTCGGTTACACGCATCAGCACCGCATCGACTTTGCCGCCAAAATATCCGGCGGTAACGCCCAACAGCAGGCCCAACGGGCCCACGGTGACCGATACCAGCAGCACGATATAGAGCGTGATACGCGAGCCATAAACCAGTCGGCTGAAGATATCGCGACCGAATTCGTCGGTGCCAAACCAGTGCTGCGCGTTCGGGGCGACCAGCGCGTTGTTGAGATCCTGAACCAGTGGATTGTACGGGGCGATCCACGGGGCAAACGCCGCGACAATCAGCAGGAGAAGAACAATTCCGCCGCCAATCGCCGTCAGCGGATTGCGCGCCATTTTGCCCACAAATCCTGCGGCCCGCAGAGCCGTACGTTTGATACGCTGGCGGCTTTCGCTGTTGCGCGCCCCCAGCGGCGTATCCAGAGAAACGGTCATGATTTCGTCCTCGGGTCGAAGAATTGATACAACATGTCGGAAAGCAGGTTGAGCATCACGAAGATCAGCCCCACCAACAGCACACAGCCCATCACCGCGTTCATATCGCCCAGCAGCAAACTGCCGGTGAGATACGAACCAAAGCCCGGCCAGGAGAAGACGGTTTCAATCAGCACCGCGCCCTCCAGCAATGAACCATAGGCCAGCGCCACAACCGTCAGGAGCTGTACCAGAATATTACGGAACGCGTGATTCCAGATAACCTGACGCTCGGTTAAACCCTTAACGCGCGCCGTGATAATGAACTCCTGCGACAGCTGTGCCAGCATAAAGCTGCGGGTCATACGGCTGATGTAAGCCAGCGAGTGAAAACCGAGCAATGACGCAGGCAATACCAGATGGTTAATCGCGTTCCAGAACACCGCGCTGTTACCCGCCAGCAGAGCATCGACGGTCATTAATCCGGTACGACGCGGCACGATACCGTCCAGCCCCAGGTCAAGCCGTCCGGCACCGCCCACCCAACCGAGCCAGGCGTAGAACAGCAGCAGCCCCATCATGCCGACCCAAAAGATCGGTGTGGAATACCCCGCCAGACTGATAATGCGGACCACGTAATCGGAAATACTGTTGCGACGCGCCGCCGCCAGCACGCCCAGCGGAATGCCAAGCCCTGCGCCGACGATAATCGCCATGGTGGCCAGCTCCAGCGTGGCCGGGAAGACGCGCATAATGTCGTCGGTTACCGGTTTGCCGGTCAGCAGCGCATTGCCAAGATCGCCATGCAGCAGATTGTTCAGATAAATGCCGAACTGGGTCAGCAGCGACTTATCAAAGCCTAACTGCTGATACACCTGCTGATAGGTACTGTGGTCCGCATCCGGGCCGACAATCGCCAGCACCGGATCGACCGGCATGACGCGGCCGATAAAAAACGTCAGCACCAGCAGGCCAAACAGCGTGATCAGCACCTGCGTCAGTCGCTTTGAAAAACGACGGGTACGGGAGCCGGGAGAGAGGATCGCAACGCTCATTTGTCACCTCCGGTTTTGTAGACTTCACGCAGGAACGTGGTGGCTGACGGGTGCGATTGGAAGTTTTTGACTTCATTACGCACCACCACTGAATCGACCATTTGCGAGAGCGGAATCATCGCCGGGATCAGCTCGTCGTAACGCACCTGGATTTGCTGGTAATCGACAATTTGCTGTTTCGGATCGCGCTCAAGCAGCGCTTTGTCGATCATCTCATTCAGCGGTTTATCGTAGAAACTGGTACGCCAGCCCTGGAAGTTGGTCAGCCGCGCTTCGTCGCTGTTGTCCGGGTTGTAAACCAGCGCCCGCAGGCTGGAATGCGGATGTGGCTCTACGCCGCTGCCGCCGCGCCCGACCAGCAGGTCGAATTTACGCTCGCGCATGGCGCCGTAAATCTGATTCCCGGTGCCGGTAATGATTTTGGCGTTAATCCCCGCCTGCATCAGCGTGGACTGCACCGCGATGGCGATATTCAAAAACGGCTGATCGGCCAGCACACGCAGCGTGGTGTCGAATCCGTCCGGATAGCCCGCTTCCGCCAGCAGTTTTTTGGCGCGAGGGATATCCAGTTTGTAGCCCGGGTCCGGCAGCGTCGACGGCATTCCGGCTTTGATCGGCCGCTGGTGCAGCACGCCATATCCCGGCATCAGCGCCTTGTTGATGCCCTGGTAATCAATCAGATAACGCACCGCTTCACGCACTTTAGGATTCGCGAAATGCGCCTCTTTCATGCTCATCGCCACGTAATACACCGTCCCTTTTTGCACAGCTTCAACCGTGAGATTCGGGTCTTTGCGCAGGGCGTTGATGTCGGAAACGGCCATATTGTTGGCAATGTCCAGATCGCCTTTTTCAATCATCAGGCGCAGGGTTTGCGATTCCTGAAAATGGCGCAGCACGATGCGGTTCATCTTCGGCTGTTCGCGCCAGTAGTGCGGATTACGCTGCATGCGCAGTACGTCTTTCGCCTGCCAGGTGTCGAGCATAAACGGCCCGGACCCGGCTTCGTTCGTCGTCAGCCAGCGGTTGCCCCAGTCGTTATTCACTTCATGAGTTTGCACCGTTTTGCTGTCGAGCACGCCCAGGTTGCCCAGCGCGCCGAGAGAGTAAATCACCAGCTGTGGGTCATTGGCTTTCGGCAACACGATCTTGACCGTGTAGTCGTCCGGCGCGCTGACCTGCTGGTCGATATTTTTCTTGCTGAAACCATAGGATTTCCACACCGACGCCTGCGCCAGATTCAAATGCAGCAGACGACGCATTGACCACACCACGTCCTGTGCGGTGAGCGGGTTGCCGGAGTGGAATTTGACGTCATCACGCAGATGGAAGGTCAGAGTTTTGCGGTCAGGGGCAATGTCCCAGCTTTTGGCCAGCGCGGGCCTGACATTGGTGAGTTGATTCGGGTCGAGTTCAACCAACGAATCGTAGAGATTCACCACGATGCCGACCACTTCGTTCCCGGTCATGGCGGCCGGGTCGAGCGTCAGCAAGTTGTTCATATTCATACCGATGATGAGCTGGTCGGGCGGCGTTTTTGCGTACGCCGCACCGCTCCCCATCATCAGCGAGAGCGCGAGTAAACACGCCCTCGTGAGGGAGTTTTTGTTCATCTGTGTATACCGTTTGTAGGGTGAGATATCGTTATGTGTCAGTCGTGGCTGACGGTATTGTTTTCGATATACGCAAAATTAATGTCTTCGCCCAATCCTGGGCCGGTCGGCAGGCTGACAATGCCGTTTTCATCCATCGGATCGACGATGCTGTTGAGGTAAGCGGCAGGCACATCGTAATCCAGGAACGGATGCAACAGACCGCGTTCGTACCAGCGACAGTTCTTGATAGCGCCGATAACTGCCAGGCTCGCCGCGCCGTTACCGTGAACCTCGCAATCCATACCAAACGACTCGGCAAGGTTCGCCACTTTGAGCGTTGGGGAAATGCCGCCTACACCGTTTGCGCCCGCGCGTAAGATGTCGCACGCACCTGCTTTGACCCAGTCGGCACGGCTGTGGTGTTTTCCGCCCAGACTTTCCGGGCCAATGATTGGGATGGACAGGTTTTCTGCCAGCCAGGCGTAAGAAGACATGCTCTCTTCTTCCATCGGTTCTTCGAACCAGGCGAAGTCGAGTTTTTCCAGCTCTTTACCGATGTACAGCGCTTCAGTCCGGCTGTACCAGTGATAGCCATCGATCATCAGGTCGATATCCGGACCGACCGCTTCACGCACTGCAGCGCAGGCTTTGACGTCCATTTTTGGGTTGGGTGCGAATGAAACCGGCGGCATCCAAGTGTGTAGTTTGATGGCTTTATAGCCGCGCGCGACCAGTTTTTCAGCGAAGCTGGCATATTCGTCCGGCGTCGAGAGGCCGCCCGGCAGGTCGTCACCGCACATGGTGCTGCCGTACGCAGGCACTTTATCGCGGAAGCCGCCCAGCAGTTTCCAGACCGGCATATTCAGTTTGCGACCGATCAGATCCCACAGCGCTTGCTCCACAAACGACAGGGCGCGTTCGGTGAGTTGATGGGCGCTGCCGCGCTGCCAGTGCGCCAGATCCTGCCAGATGCGCTCGCGGTTGAACGCGTCCTGGCCGACCAGCACTTTACGAAAGAAAGTGTTCACAACAAAAGGGCGCACCACTTCCGGCGGTGCAAATGAATACCCTTTGGTGCCATCGTCTGCGGTAATCGTCAGCATCGCCATTTTGGCCATGCTTTCAGGTCCAGGATGTGAGTGCCCGGCGGTGTCGGACACCCGACGCGTGGGATACTGGAAGACGGTGACGTTTACAGATTCAATTTTCATTATCAGTCCTTAACACAACAGAGGTCATAGCGACGTCGTAATTTGAAAAGCTGTTTCGAAACTAACTTTAAGCGCAAAATTCATCCACGGCCTTAGACAAATTCCGCTAAGCATCGACCATTTATTGTGCATATGCACGGGAGGGAGTGATACTTTTCACAAAAGGACAGAGAACTGTGAAGTGGATCGGGAGGGGAGTTTGGCTGAAATGAAATTAGGTTTCGGATTTTAACTGTGCGGTCTGATGCCCTCACCCCAACCCTCTCCCACAGGGAGAGGGAGAAAAGAACGCACAGGACAGCTCCCTCTCAAACGGGGAGGGGGAGAAAAGCACTGATCAGCGCCCTCTCTCCATGTCAGAGGATAAGCGTGAGAGGAAAACTGAGGGAGAAAAGAACGCACCGAACTGTTCCCTCTCCCACGGGGAGAGGGTTAGGGTGAGGGGAAATTTACGCAATCGTCACTTTGCTATCCAGATAGACATCCTGCACGGCATTAATCAGTTTAACGCCATCGGCCATCGTCTTTTTAAACGCTTTGCGACCGAGGATGAGCCCCATGCCGCCCGCGCGTTTGTTGATAACCGCCGTGCGCACCGCGTCGGTTAAATCGGTTTCACCGCCCGCCGCACCGCCGGAGTTGATAAGCCCTGCACGGCCCATATAGCAGTTCGCGAGCTGGTAGCGCACGAGATCGATAGGGTTATCACTGGTCAGTTTGCTGTAGACGCGGTCGTCCGTGTAACCAAAATTCACCGCTTTATAGCCGCCGTTGTTCTCGGCCATTTTCTGCTTCACGATATCCGCGCCGATGGTGGCCGCCAGATGGTTGGCCTGGCCGGTAAGATCCGCAGAAACGTGATAGTCCACGCCGTCTTTTTTGAACGCATTATTGCGCAGATACGCCCACAGCACGGTTACCATACCCAGCTCGTGCGCGCGTTCAAAGGCCGCTGAGATCTCTTCAATCTGCCGACGCGACTGCTCAGAACCAAAGTAAATCGTCGCCCCAACCGCCACCGCGCCCATGTTGAAAGCCTGCTCCACGCTGGCGTAGAGCGTCTGGTCATATTCGGTGGGATAACTCAGCGTCTCGTTGTGGTTCAGCTTAACGAGGAAAGGAATGCGGTGGGCGTAGCGGCGTGATACCGAAGCCAGCACGCCGTAGGTCGACGCAACACAGTTGCAGCCCGCTTCTATCGCCAGCTCGACAATATTCTTCGGATCGAAATAGAGCGGATTCGCCGCAAATGACGCGCCAGCGGAGTGCTCCACGCCCTGGTCAACCGGTAAAATCGACAGATAACCGGTTCCGCTCAGGCGTCCGGTGTTATAAAGCGTCTGCATGTTCCGCAGTACTGCCGGTGGCCGGTTGTTATCAATCATGACGCGGTCAACGTAATCATGGCCCGGCAGATAGAGCTGTTCGGCTGGAATAGTCATACAACGATGCTGTAAAAGGCTGTCGGCGTCTTTGCCAAGCAACTGCGCAATATCAGTCATAGTGATGCTCCCGTAAGTTCCGACGTCATGTCGGATCGAGTGAACCAAACCCAAATTTTCATGGGCAGACTAAGCCTGGTACTGACACAACAGAATTTCCACCGCCTACGCTTTTTTTCAGCACACCGTCCTGGCGCGTTTGGTGTACATCAAAACGGTTACATTGAGCGGTTATTCCCTACAAAAGTACTTCAATGGTTTATCTACGGCGCGTGGTTATACGACAGCGCAAATACCGGGCACGTAGCGGCGGGCGGGGCTTTGCTGATGCAGTCACACTGGGAAATACAGTTGCAGTGCGCGTCGTCAGTCACCGTGGTGGCGACTGCGCCGACGCGCGAGGCATTACGCCTCGTACACAAAAGCATATCAATCGCTTCAGCAGTCGCTGAGCGATTAACCGGGTATGCATTTATCCCCTTTTTTTCCCGGCCGAAAATTCTTATCCAGAATATGCGTTCGAGGCACTACCACCACGCATGAAAATGGTGAACCGGGCCAATACCGTGACCGACTTCAAGGCTGTCTGCTTTTTCCAGCGCGTGCGACAGCCAAATTTTGGCCTCCTGCACCGTATCCCCCCAATTGTCATGACGCGGGCGGAGTGCAGCCAGCGCTGCCGACAGCGTGCAGCCGGTGCCATGGGTGTTTTTGGTCATGACGCGTGGAGCGGTAAATCGCTGGATACCTTCACGCGTGAAGAGCCAGTCCGGGCTTTCAGCATCGTCCAGATGACCGCCTTTCATCAGCACTGCCTCGCAGCCGAGCGCCAGAAGCGCGCCCCCCTGCTCTTTCATCTCTTGCTCATTGCGGGCCTGAGGCGCATCCAGCAGCGCTGCCGCCTCCGGCAGATTTGGCGTGATCAGCGCGACGTGCGGCAGAAGATGTTTTCGCAGGGTTTCGACAGCCGCAGGGGAAAGCAGCGGGTCGCCACTTTTCGCCAGCATCACCGTATCAAGCACCACGTTTTTGACGCGATAGTGTTTGAGGCGCTCCGCGACCGCTTCAACAATATCAGTCTCGGCCAGCATGCCGATTTTGGTGGTATCAATGCGGACATCGCTGAACACAGAGTCCAGCTGGGCACCGACAAAATCCGGTTCCACACGATACACCGACTGCACGCCGCGCGTATTTTGCGCCACCAGTGCGGTAATGACTGAGCAGCCATACGCTCCAAGGGCTGAGAAGGTTTTCAGATCCGCCTGAATCCCCGCGCCGCCGCTCGGGTCCGTGCCAGCAATGGTTAATGCGTTAATACGTCTCATGCCTGCGCCTCCAGGTTCCAGAGCGCGTCAATAAACGCGCTGGCAAAACTTCCTGGCCCGCGGCTTTCTTTGACGGCAACGCTACCGGCTTGCTTCATAAACCCGCATGCGGCGGCAACATTGTTCAACCGGTCACCTGGCAATGAACAGCTTGCCGCGACAACAGCCGAGAGCGCACAGCCTGTCCCCACGACGCGCGTCATCATCACATCGCCGCCAGTGATGGTCTGCGTACGTTGCCCATCGGTGACGTAATCCACTTCGCCCGTCACAGCAACAATGGCGTGAGTTTGTCGGGCAAGAGCAATCGCGGCAGGCAACGCGCTGGAAGCGGTATCGATGGTGTCAACGCCTCGCCCCCCCGCGCTCATACCGGCAAGCGCGAGAATTTCAGAGGCATTACCGCGTATCGCCGCAGGTTTGAGTGAGAGGATTTGTTGGCAAAAACGGGTGCGATACGACAACGCGCCCACGGCCACGGGATCCAATGTCCAGGGCTTTCCAGCGGCCACGGCACGTTCGATTGCCCGACGCATCGCCTGCGCGCGCGGCGCGGTCAGCGTGCCAACATTGATCAGTAAGGCATCAGCCATCGCTGCAAATTGCTCTGCTTCTTCGGCTTCAATCACCATCGCGGGGGACGCACCAAGTGCCAGCAAAACGTTGGCCGTAAAGGTTTGCACCACATCGTTGGTCATGCAGTGTATGAGCGGGGAAAGCGTGCGGAAGTGATGTAAGGCGTGTAAATCGAGTCGGTCAGGCTGCATGTTTCGCTCCTGCCTTGCGAGAAGAAGCGATAACCTTAACAGTCACCTGACTTCCCTACGCTGGCATTATCCAGATCAGGTGGTACGGGTATTTCTCAGCCTTCACGTAGAAGGGCACCCCGAGTCAAATTACCTAAAACTTCAGTAATATGGGCAGCGTAGAGGAAGTAATTATCGAATGCAAGCCTCCTGGACCGCTCTTTTCTGGTCATGAAAATGCTGTAAACATTTATTATTATTGGCCTATTTAGATTGAGTTACCCCCTATATATGTAGACATTTAATGTCATTGATTTTTTAGGGATAAATAATATAAACCTAAGACCTAAACACGTATCCCACTCTACTCAGTAGTCTATTTAAAACAAAATAAAATTAATTAAAACAACGAATTATGTGATCACACAGATAATTCTCAAGTCCCTATTCATTCGTATTTTTCGTGATCTAAATCAAATGTAAAGGGTGCGAATTACTGGATAGTTGTGCAAGGTAACTACTTCGTTTCTCTGTAAGAGACGCTATAAACTGAATGATATCCTGATAATGTGGTAGCAAATGTTAAAGCTTATTATTGCCTCGGCAATCGTATCAATTTCCCTTGTCGCCACAGGGGTTTTCATCGGTGTGATATATAAAAACACGGTTATCAGCATGGCTGGCAATTGCATAAATGAATAACTGAAATTTTATTATTTTGTCATCTGAAAAATGAATATTTCACTTAGCGTGTTTCGCCAATATAAATAACCTGCAAACAGTCAGGTTATTCCGCAGTATCGTTTGATAAAAAAATAAATAATATTAGGGTCAATGAATGAAGAAGATGATGTTAGCTGTTTTGGTCTGCGCCGCGGCGCTTTCGGGTTGTACGACAGAATCGCAACGTATTGCCAATTGCACAAATACCGGCGTCAGCCTGGATACGTGTTATAAAGTTGAGCATGATAATCAAAACGTTAGCCGCGCGGCAGCACTCCAGAATGCGTACAAACGTTCAGATGAATACGCAAAGCAATACGATAATAAGCATCATCATCATGGTGTTGAACAACATGCACAGGCCGCACACGTTGCCGATCCGCTACGTGAAGCGTCATTCTCGGCAAACGGTATTAAGGCCACGGTCAGCAATGGTTTCTTTACTGCCACCATTAACGGCAAAAAAGCCACAGTAAAACGTTTCAATGCCAATGCCTACGAAATTAAAGGCGCGGGATATGTTCTTTCTATTACCCTTGATGAAAACGGAATTACAGACGCGTCATGGAATAAAACCCATGGCAGAGACAATGGATTACTTCAGGTCGTTCAGAAGTAACGCATGGGCGGCTGAAAAGTCGCCTTTTTCGATTTCATCAGCGCGGCTTTTGAGTATATAAATCTGTGAGATTTTTTTCTGTGTTCTTACACACTAAAATCACAGTAAAAACATTGTGTTACTCCCCCTTCGCCAACACCTTTACATTGTAACAAAACAGTAAACAAATTAACCATTGAGCCACGCGCCAAAAGGCTCTATATTGGCCGCGTTTTTTACCTGACCCATCCTTAACTAACTATTTATTCAATCGAGGCGTATAAACAGCCTCGGTTGTAGGAGTGATATGATGACGGATAAAGTCCGTATTGACACTGTAGATGCCCATAAAAGCAACGAAACCTATCTGGCCCGTCAGGCCGAGTTTGAATCGAACGTCAGGAGTTATCCTCGCAAGCTGCCTTTAGCAATTACTAAAGCCGACGGCGTATGGATTACCGATGCAGATAATAAAGAATACCTTGACTGTCTTGCAGGCGCTGGCACCCTCGCGCTTGGCCATAACCATCCTGATGTGCTGAAAAGCATCCAAAATGTCATTACCAGCGGCTTGCCGTTACATACACTGGATCTGACAACTCCGTTGAAAGACGAGTTTTCTGAATACCTGCTCTCCCTGCTCCCAGGCCAGGGTAAAGAATATTGCCTGCAGTTCACCGGCCCATCTGGCGCTGACGCCGTTGAAGCCGCGCTGAAACTGGCGAAAAAAGTAACCGGACGTAGCAGCATTATTAGTTTCTCCGGCGGCTATCACGGCATGACCCACGGCGCGCTGTCCGTGACAGGTAACCTGTCACCGAAAGAAGCGGTCGATAACATGATGCCAGAAGTGCAGTTCATGCCTTATCCGCACCAGTACCGCTGCCCGTTGGGGATTGGCGGTGACGCGGGCGTGAAAGCGCTGACTTACTATTTCGATAACCTGATCAACGACGTTGAAAGCGGCGTGCGTAAACCTGCGGCCGTAATTCTGGAAGCCGTTCAGGGTGAAGGCGGCGTGAACCCGGCTCCGGCTGAGTGGCTGCAGCGCATCCGTAAAGTGACTCAGGAACACGGCATTCTGCTGATCCTCGATGAAGTTCAGGCGGGCTTTGCACGTACTGGTAAGTTCTTTGCTTTCGAACACGCCGGTATTGAGCCAGATATCATCGTCATGTCTAAAGCAGTCGGTGGCGGTCTGCCATTGGCCGTTCTCGGTATTAAAAAGCAGTTTGATGCCTGGGCGCCAGGTCATCATACCGGTACTTTCCGTGGTAACCAGCTGGCGATGGCGACCGGCCTGACGACGCTGAAAATCCTGAAAGACCAGAACATTGCCGACAAAGTGGCTGCACAGGGTGAGTGGCTGAAAGGCCAACTGGCTGAATTGCAGAAACGCTATCCGGTGATCGGCAACGTACGCGGTTTAGGCTTGATGATCGGTATTGAGATCGTGAAACCAAACGAAGCGCCTGACCATATGGGCAGCTTCCCGGGCGATGGCGAGTTGTCTGCGCTGATCCAGAAAAAATGCTTCGAAGCAGGTTTGATTCTGGAACGTGGTGGCCGCGATGGCGTTGTGCTGCGTCTGTTGCCGTCTTTGCTTATCAGCGAGCAAGAGCTGAAAGTCTTCCTGGATAAATTCGAGCAGGCCCTGCTTGCTGCGGGCGTTCGCCCCGCGTAAACGGAGTTAGTGAATACGATGTCTGATTCAAACCCAATTCTGTCGTCGTCGGCACAGAGCATCGAAGCCTATCAGCAGGCTATCGAGCAAAGCTCTCAGGCGGTGATGCAGTGGCTACAGCAGTCTGAAATGTATCAGGGGAAAAGCGTTGCCGAACTGCGCGACAATATTTCCCTGAATTTTGGGCAAAAAGGTCTCGGCAACGAAGCGGCTATCGCGCGTGCTGTTGAGTATTTCCTGAAAGACAGTCTGTCAGTGCACCATCCGCAGTGCGTAGCGCATCTGCATTGCCCAAGTCTGGTAGTCAGCCAGGCGGCGGAAGTGCTGATTAACGCCACTAACCAGAGCATGGATTCCTGGGACCAGAGTCCTTCAGCGACCATTATTGAAATGAAGCTGATCGACTGGCTGCGTACCCGTGTTGGCTATCAGTCCGGCGATGCAGGCGTATTTACCAGCGGCGGTACCCAGAGCAATCTAATGGGGCTGATGCTGGCACGCGATGCGTTCTTTGCGGCCAAAGGTCATTCGATCCAGCAGGACGGTTTGGTTGGCGATCTGCGCAAAATCCGCGTGTTATGTTCTGAAAATGCACACTTCTCAGTGCAGAAGAATATGGCGCTGTTGGGTCTGGGCTATCAGTCTGTCATCCAGGTGAAAACTGACGATTGTTCACGTATGGATCTGACCGATCTGGCCGCAAAAATTGCGTACTGCAATGCGAACGGCGAGCAGATTCTGGCAATCGTGGCAACAGCGGGTACTACCGATGCGGGTGCGATTGATCCACTGCGCGCAATTGCTGAGATGGCTGCAGAACAGCAGATTTGGGTGCATGTCGATGCGGCATGGGGCGGCGCGCTGCTTATGTCCGAAAAGTACCGTGATTATCTGGACGGCATTGAGCTGGTGGATTCCATCACTCTGGACTTCCACAAGCAGTTCTTCCAGACCATCAGCTGCGGTGCGTTTTTGCTGAAGGAAGCGCGTCACTACGAGCTGATGCGTTACCAGGCGGCATACCTGAACTCTGAGTTCGACGAAGAGCAAGGCGTACCGAATTTGGTGTCCAAATCATTACAGACCACGCGTCGCTTTGATGCGCTGAAACTGTGGATGAGCCTGGAAGCGTTAGGTCAGGAGCAGTATGCCGCGATTATCGATCATGGCGTTACGCTGGCACAGGAAGTGGCTGTGTATGTGCAGAACCAAAATGCACTGGAACTGGTCATGCAGCCGCAGCTGGCGAGCGTGCTGTTCCGCTTCCGTCCCGAGCACGATCTGAATGATGCGGCTATTGCATTGTTGAATCAGAAAATTGGTGATGCGCTATTGGATTCTGGTCGTGCAAACGTCGGGGTGACCGAGCACAACGGTGTGACTTGCCTGAAGCTAACTCTGCTGAATCCAACGGTAACGCTGGATGATGTCAAAGTGCTGCTTTCGCTGGTAGAACGCACTGCGCTAGAAATCCTGGCAAGATAATCTTGCTTGTGCCCCTTTTCTCCTGGAGAGGGGCACAATAATAGTCAATCGAAAGTCCCGTCTACCCGCATTCCGACGCTGAAAATTTCCCGCCCGCTGGCTCAGAACACGTCATTCATTTTTTACTTTTCGGCCGACTGGCTGTACTCATACTGACTGTAACCCGTTGTGTAATAAATGGCCGCGGATTTAACAACATCATTCAGAATGGCACCCTCGATAGACACGCCAGCTAGATGAAGGCGTTTAACGCATGCCTGCATCTCTTTTACGCTGGTCATACCAAATCTCGCCACCAGCAATGTCGTGCCGGCCCTTCGTCCCACTAATGAAGCATCCGTGACAGCAAGTATTGGAGGAGTATCAACGATAACCATCTCATAATATTCGTTGGCCCATCTCAGTAACTGCTGGAAACAGTCCCCAATCAGCAACTCCGAAGGGTTAGCCGGAACTTGGCCGCAGGTCAGCACATCGACGCCACCGGGCGCATAGTGCTGTATGGCGTCCTGATACTCCACTTTTCCCATCAACACATCAGCCAGACCGCGACTGTTGGCGAGCGAAAATATCTGATGAACATAACCTTTGCGCATATCGGCATCGATAAACAACACTTTTTGTCCAGCTTGCGCAACGATGGCGGCTAGTGACGTCGCCACCAGCGTCTTACCACAGTCCTGCGTGGGGCCTGTCAGCATGATGACGCGATTTTTAGCCTCCATCATGGTGAAATGCAGGCTGGTGCGCAGACCGCGAATAGCCTCAACAAAGACATCTACTGGCCGGTCCACAGGCAAGAAAGGCACATTTCTTGTTTTGTGATTCCAGCGTTCGCTGATGAAACGCTTACCCCGCAAACGGGTCTTTTTCCACAGCCATACGGAACGCGGCAGCGTTGCAAGAACCGTTATCCCCTGCATTTCGAGTTGCTCAGGCGTTTCGATACCCCGTTTCATTGCCATACGCACCATGACGATGCCCACAGAAAGGACAAAGCCCAACAGCCCCCCTATTAGCACGATTAATGCTTTCTGAGGTTTAATCGGTTCAGGCTGTGTTACTGCTGAGTCAATAATCCGGACGTTACCAATTGCGCTCGAACGCGAAATACTGAGCTCTTGCTGGCGCGTCACGAGCTGTTGGTAAATCGCGCGGCCGGAATCAACGTCCCTGCTCAAGCGCAATATTTCCTGTTGCGTTGAAGGCATCGAGGTCACACGTTTATTAAGGCGTGCTTTTTCACTTTCAAGTGTTTGCCGCTTTTCCATTAATGCCCGGTAAGTCGGATGATCCTTTTTGAAAAGCTGAGAGATTTCCGCTTCGCGAAACGTCAGTTCATTCAGCTGGTTATCAGCATTAACGATCTGCTCCAGGACTGATTTTGCCTCCAGCGTTAAGTCAACGGAATCACGCTGTTTACGATAGCTATTGAGCCGCTCCTCGGCCACATCCAGATCCGCCCGGATTTGTGGCAATTCCCGCTGTAAAAATGCCAGACTTTTCGCATCCTGCGCAGCCTGACGATCAATGTTTTGGCGTAAATAATTTTCTGTAATGCTGTCCAACGTCCTGGCAATCAAGTCGGGATCTGGACCCGTTAGCGACAGATTAAGCACCCCACTTTGCTTAGCCGTTTCGACGACAGCAAACCGATTATTCAGGGCATTGATAGATTCCAGCTTCGATTGTTCATTTAGGATGAACTGCGCTCCGGGTGACCCATCCATGACGTTTACCCAGAGTGACACGCCATTCTTTTGAAAATACTCACCCACCACGCCTTCGCCTTGAAAATCATCACCTTCAATACGATAGTTCTTTGAATCCAGCACTGTCAGCGTCAGCGGCTGAGCCTTACCCTTCGCAGCGGGTATATGTAAATTGATCAGACTCAACGTGGCCAGTTTGCGCCCCGTCATCCGCGCCCAGAGACGCCCAAACACGGGGAAATAATAATTTTTTACGTCATAGTTCAGATGGAGATCGTCAACCGTTTTGCCGAGGATCATGCGTGATTTGAGCAACTGGATTTCAGGCAACGCATCGGGGGAAAGTTCCGGGTTCAATTCGCCAAGATTTTTAAGCAGGCTGTTATCCTGTTTACCTTCGATTTGCACCATGGCGTCTGCCTTGTAAATCGGCGTTGCCACACACGCATATAGCCCTGCAATCACGGTAAACAGGAAGGTAATGCATAGAATAAGCAGGCGATGGTCGATTATTACGCCCAGCAAACGAATGAGATCAACCTCCTGATTTTCAGTCGCTGCGGCATAACCATTTGTAGTATGTGAAGACATTGGTGCTTGATTCCTTTAGTGACTCAGTCGTTGAGTCCATTCCTGACTCGCCCTGCCAAGCAGATCAAATACGTATTCATACGCTTCATGACTTTTACGAAACGGATCGGGTATTTCCCGAGGTTGCAGCCATTGCCCAAAGAGAAGCGAGCGGCCCCTGATTTCAGGCGCAATTGATGAGATATGGTTAAGATGTTCCGGTTCCATCGCCAAAATAAGGTCGTAAGCGCGCATCAACTCGAGGCTGAGTTTTTGCGCGATATGACCTTCAAGCGAAATACCGTGTAATGCGGCAACTTCCTGGGCTCGTGCGTCCGCTGAGTGACCGACCAGGCCACTCACGCCAGCCGATGCCACGGTTAAACCAGGCATTTGTTGGCGTAACAACCGCTCACCAATAGGCGAGCGGCATATATTTCCGGTGCATACCACCAAAATGGAGTTAATCATTACTGCGGCCACGTTCTGATATAGCGAACGGTTTCAGTCAGATCGTGTACACCACTGATTGTCGGAACGAGTTGGGAAATGACGCGATTCCATTGCGATACTGGGGCAGTTGTCACGTAAACAATATCGTAAGGCTGTAACTGGAATTCAGTACCCAGTACCAGAGCCGAAGCATCTTTTGCATTGAGTTGGTAAATGCTGGCAATTTTTCCAGATTTCGCGGTTTTGGCTTCCGAGCGGATAACAAAAATGCCTGTTGCATCCGCCATATCCTGATTGAGTCCACCGGCATTTCCTAAAGCCTCCGCGAGCGTCATTCCGCTGCGATCCATCTTGAATGTGCTCTGTTTGACAACCTCTCCCATCACGAAAACTTTCAGCGCATCGTTGCGTGGGACAAATAAAATGTCGCCCGGATAAAGCAGTTTATTTTGCGTGAGATCGCCATGTTGCATGAGCGCATAAAGCGAAATATGGCTGTCCTCGCCGTTATGCGTCAGCACAACATCGCGCCAGTCAGCATCAGGAGACAATCCCCCTGCTGCGTTTACTGCATCCATCACAGTCAGCGGAATATTCGTGATCGGTTGTTGCCCGGATTTCATGACCTCACCGGTCACATACGCTTTTTGAGAGCGGAAGGACGCCACGCTGACGTCCACTTGCGGACTTTCGATCACAGAATCCAGGCGAGCCGCAATCTCTTCACGAATTTGAGACACCGTTTTACCGGCAACGTGTAATTTGCCAATATAAGGGTAGAAAATAGACCCATCTGATGCGACCCAGTTACCGGTATCGCTTGCACTGCGATATTGGCCCGCGGGTGTGGTGAGTTCCGGGTGATCCCAGACGGTGATCGTGAGGATGTCCCCGACGTCAACGTGATATTCCCAACTCTTTAATCGCGCATCCAGACTAGGATTTGACTGAGATTTCAACGTCGTTGGACGTAGCGCATCAATGAGAGAAGGCGTAATGGTATACACATCGACTTTTTCATTAATATTAAAATTTTCATCCGTCGCAGGAATGACATTTTTTCCTGACAAGACAAGTTGTTGTCCAGGTAAAACAGCGCATCCTGTTAAATGGCTTATTAGCAGTGTTAAAATTGGCAGCGATATTTTATTTTTCATGTAAATAGCGAGGTCTTTCTTTCTAAGAAATTATTAGGGTTTGCTTATAAATGACAAGCAAGTGACACATTTAATTTAAAGCTTATCAAAAAGTTAAATTAAACCCTTATCAGGTAATGGACAAAAAACAAACCAGGAGATGTTTTAGCAATCCATTGCAAGCCAAAATACTGTCAGCTATAAAACCATGCAGGGTATTCGCATGAATTTTGAATACTAGAACGTCGTGTTAATAAATTCATTCACTGCTGTGTCCAGTTTTATACTTTTATCCATTCCCGAAATGCATCTCGTAGATAATAATTTATATGATTCATTTCGCACCAATGCATTCCCGCGAGAAATGAATCATTCCATGTGCAAACCTGCCCAAATTTGTTACATTTTTTATCGAACAAGCGCAGCCATGACATTTAAAATAGGCTGTTGGCCACACTGCATGAGACAGTGGGTTGAGTTAACAGTAAAAGTCTAAGCGGAGAGAAAATGACTAAGCGTAAAATGCTGCTTTTGGGTGTCTTGATGTCACTGACCAGTGCGGCTTATTCTGCCCCACAAACAGCTGCACCATCAGGCATTCAAGCCTATGAAGAACAAGAGTTCATCGCCGACTTTACAAAATTTAAAATTGGTGACACCGCCCCGGCGCAGTACCAAACGCCTGAGTACACCATCAAGCAATATCAACTGCGTAATCTTCCGGCACCGGATGCAGGGACACACTGGACCTACATGGGCGAAAACTACGTCCTGATCGGCGACACGGATGGTAAAATTTATAAAGCTTATAACGGGGATATTTTCTATCACCGCTGATTCGATCATCGTAAGACCCTGGCAGGAAAGCGATCGTCCTTTCCTGCGGACACTCTTTCTGCATTCTCGTCGAGTTGCCTGGCCGTGGCTTAATAGCGATGAATGGCAACTTGACGATTTCGATGCGGCTACGCGTGATGAGCAAATCTGGGTCGCTATCCATTGCGGTCACCGGGTTGGATTTGCTTCAGTGTGGACTAACGATAATTTTCTGCACAATCTTTTTGTCGATCCGCAACTGCTGCGTTCAGGCGTGGGAAGCACGTTGTTAACGCACGTACAGAAAAGGTTCACCAGTACGGGTGCTCTGAAGTGTCTGGTCAAAAATGCGCGCGCCGTGACGTTTTATCAACGACACGGCTGGCATATCGAAGCGACGGGAGATTCTCCGGACGGAGAATATTACCTGATGCATTACAGGCTACCCTGAAAGGCAGCCTGTAAGATGCGGGTTTACACCGCGCGGAAGGCGATCTCACTCGGAATGACTTCACCCTGCCAGTAAAGCTGCGCTGCGACGCGCCCAGCCAACAGGCGATACATCTCGGCAAACTCGCTGTCAGGACGGCTGACGACCGTTGGCTGCCCCCTATCCAGATCTTCGCGCAGCGTGATATGCAGCGGCATTTGCCCCAGAAGCTGTGTGTGATACTGCGCAGCCAATTTCTCAGCGCCACCGGTACCAAAGATCGCTTCATGGTGCCCGCAGTTGCTGCAAATATGCATACTCATATTTTCGACAACACCGAGAACCGGCACTTCAACCTTCTCGAACATGACGATGCCTTTTTTGGCGTCGACCAGCGCGATATCCTGCGGCGTGGTCACGACAACAGCCCCCGTAACAGGAATGTTTTGCGCCAGCGTCAACTGAATGTCTCCAGTGCCCGGCGGCATATCCAGTACCAGATAATCAAGATCCGGCCACAGGGTTTCCTGCAGCATCTGCAGCAGCGCTTTGCTGGCCATCGGGCCGCGCCACACCATCGCGTTATCATCGGTGACGAGATAGCCGATGGAATTGGTCGCTAGTCCGTGAGCAACGATTGGCGCCATATGGGTGCCATCCGGTGAGGTTGGGCGTTGATTTTCCGCGCCTAACATATTCGGGATAGATGGGCCGTAAATATCGGCATCAAGAATCCCGACTTTTGCCCCTTCAACTGCCAGCGCCAGCGCCAGATTGACCGCGGTAGAGGATTTCCCTACTCCGCCTTTACCAGAGCTAATGGCGATAATGTTCTTAACACCATTCACGCCTGCCTGGTTTTTGACGCGTTTTAGCGTGGCAATATTGTGCGTCAATTTCCAGTCAATCGCTTTCGCGCCTGTGATGCGCAGCAGATCTGAACTGCACTGCTCTTTTAGCGTTTCGAAAGCATTGCTCCAGACAAACGGCATCTGCACTTCGATATGCAGGGTGTCATCCAGCCATGCAACATGGTGCAACGCTTTCAGCGCCGTAAGATTGTGTTTCAGTGTTGGATGCTGAAAATTAGCCAGCGTCCCGGCGACCATTGCTCGTAAGGCTTCCGGTGATTTGGCCTGGGATTGAGAACTCATCCCGACTCCTTTGTTGTTGTTCTGAAAAAGTGCTCGTCACCGTCAAGTTTACCCCAGTGGTCACAATTATTCATTTATGGATTGATGCCCTTAATTCTTGGCGTAGTTATGGCCTTTCGGGTAACATCAAAAGCCCTTTTTACAGTTAAAAGAAGTAATGCCCACTATGACTCAAGTCGCGAAAAAAATTCTGGTAACGTGCGCACTGCCGTACGCAAACGGTTCAATCCACCTCGGCCACATGCTGGAGCATATCCAGGCTGATGTCTGGGTCCGTTACCAGCGAATGCGCGGCCACCAGGTAAACTTCATTTGCGCGGATGATGCCCACGGCACCCCAATCATGCTGAAAGCACAGCAACTGGGTATTTCTCCAGAGCAGATGATTACCGAAATGAGTCAGGAGCATCAGACCGATTTTGCTGGCTTTGACATCAGCTACGACAACTATCACTCCACGCACAGCGACGAAAACCGTGAGCTGTCTGAGCTGATTTACACCCGTCTGAAAGAGAACGGTTTTATTAAAAACCGCACCATCTCTCAGCTGTTCGATCCAGAAAAAGGCATGTTCCTTCCGGATCGTTTTGTGAAAGGCACCTGCCCGAAATGTAAATCTCCGGATCAATACGGCGATAACTGCGAAGTGTGCGGCGCAACTTACAGCCCAACCGAGCTTATCGAGCCAAAATCCGTGGTGTCTGGCGCGACGCCAGTGATGCGCGACTCTGAGCACTTCTTCTTCGACCTACCGTCCTTTAGTGAAATGCTGCAGGCGTGGACACGCAGCGGTGCACTGCAGGAACAGGTCGCGAACAAAATGCAGGAGTGGTTCGAATCCGGTCTGCAACAGTGGGATATTTCCCGCGATGCGCCTTACTTCGGCTTTGAAATTCCTGACGCGCCAGGCAAATACTTCTACGTCTGGCTGGATGCGCCAATTGGCTACATGGGCTCGTTCAAGAACCTGTGCGACAAGCGCGGCGATACCACCAGCTTCGACGAATACTGGAAAAAAGATTCCGATGCCGAGCTGTATCACTTCATCGGCAAAGACATCGTTTATTTCCACAGCCTGTTCTGGCCGGCCATGCTCGAAGGCAGCGGTTTCCGCAAGCCAACCAATTTATTTGTGCACGGATACGTCACGGTCAACGGCGCGAAGATGTCCAAATCTCGCGGTACGTTCATTAAAGCCAGCACCTGGCTGAACCACTTTGACGCCGACAGTCTGCGCTATTACTACACCGCGAAGCTCTCGTCTCGCATTGATGATATCGACCTGAATCTGGAAGACTTCGTCCAGCGCGTAAACGCAGACATCGTGAACAAAGTGGTGAACCTGGCGTCCCGTAACGCAGGCTTTATCGGCAAGCGTTTTGACGGCGTCATGGCGGCTGAACTGGCTGACCCTGCGCTGTATAAAACCTTCACCGACGCAGCGACGACCATTGGCGAAGCGTGGGAAGCGCGCGAGTTCGGCAAAGCCGTACGCGAAATCATGGCCCTGGCCGATTTAGCTAACCGCTATGTCGATGAGCAGGCACCGTGGGTGGTGGCGAAGCAAGAAGGCCGCGATGCGGATCTGCAGGCGATTTGCTCCATGGGCATCAACCTGTTCCGTGTGCTGATGACGTATCTGAAGCCCGTTCTGCCAACGCTATCTGAACGTGCAGAAGCGTTCCTGAACACCGAACTGACCTGGGATGCTATTCAGCAGCCGTTGCTCAGCCACAAGGTGAACACCTTTAAAGCGCTCTACAACCGGATCGAAATGAAACAAGTCGAAGCGCTGGTTGAGGCGTCGAAAGAAGAAGTGAAAGCGGCAGCCGCTCCCGTGACGGGCCCGCTCGCGGATGACCCAATTCAGGAAACCATCACTTTTGATGATTTCGCGAAAGTCGATTTGCGCGTTGCGCTGATTGAAAATGCGGAATTCGTTGAAGGCTCCGACAAACTGCTGCGCCTGACGCTGGATCTGGGTGGTGAGAAGCGTAACGTCTTCTCCGGTATTCGTTCTGCCTATCCTGATCCGCAGGTACTGATTGGTCGTCAGACGGTGATGGTCGCTAACCTTGCGCCGCGTAAAATGCGTTTCGGCATCTCTGAAGGGATGGTGATGGCCGCAGGTCCTGGCGGGAAAGACATCTTCCTGTTAAGCCCCGATGAAGGCGCCAAGCCTGGTCAGCAGGTGAAATAAATAAAAAAGCCGGAGATTATCTCCGGCTTTTTTTATGCTTTCTTGTGCAAGCGATTGGTCAGCCCGCGTAAGAAATAACGCAAAAACTGGTCGCCGCATTCCCGGTAATTCTTATGATCCGGCGCACGCATCATGGCGGTAATTTCCGGCATCGACACGCGGAAATTCTGCTCGGTCATGATAGCCATCACATCATCAGTTTTGAGGGAAAATGCGATACGCAATTTCTTCAAAACGAGATTATTGTTAACCCGACGCTCTGGCGACAGCGGAGGCGTGTCTTCTGCCTTGCCGCGTTTATCGTAAATCAGGCCATTCAAAAACGACGAGAGAATGATGTCCGGGCAGCGAACAAACCCCTCTTCGTCTTCTTTGGTTATCCAACTGGTAATATTTGCCGGCGTGGTTTCCACTTCGGCGAGTGCGAGAATACGCACCAGATCGTTGTTATTAGATTTCAGGATGTAGCGCACGCTACGAAGAATGTCGTTACTTAACATAATGCCTTCAACTTTCGGTATTGCGATGGGCGCAGTGTACCAGTTTTACAGTCCAATCGCCTCTTTCAGGCTCTTGAGATAGCGGCGACTCACCGGCACCGTCTGCCCTGCGCGTAATACCAGCTCGGCCTGGCCGTTCTCTTCCAGACGGATCTCCTTCAGATGTGCCATGTTCACCAGATACTGCCGATGACAGCGTATCAGCGGCGTACGGCTTTCGAGCGTGCGCAGCGTCAGCTCCGTAAAGCCTTCTTTGCCTTCAGCGCTAGTGACAAAAACGCCGCTCATGCGGCTGCTGACGAAAGCCACGTCGTCCATTTGCAGGAGATAAATTCGGCTATGTCCGGTGCAGGGGATGAACTTCAGCGCCTGCTGATGTTCGGGGAGCAGCGAGACGTCCTGCACGGTTCGCTCCTGGCGTAAACGGTTAAGCGTTTTTTCGAGCCGCTTCTCTTCAATCGGCTTCAACAAATAATCGAACGCATGTTCCTCAAACGCTTTCACCGCATACTCATCAAACGCCGTCAGAAAAACGATATACGGGCGGTGTTCGGGGTCGAGCATTCCGACCATTTCCAGGCCACTAATGCGCGGCATCTGAATATCCAGAAACAGTACGTCAGGGCGCAATTTATGCACTGCGCCAATAGCTTCAATCGCATTCGCGCATTCGCCCACGATTTCGATATCGTTCTGCTCCTGGAGCAGAACCCGCAAGTTTTCCCGCGCTAACGGCTCATCATCAACAATCAGCACTCTTAGCATACGTTTTCCTCCAGCGGCAATCTTAGGGTAATACGGGTAAAGCTGTCTGCCTCGCAGGCGACGGTGATTCCGCAAT
Source organism: Lelliottia sp. GFLA7 (assembly GCF_056490165.1). Classification (NCBI taxonomy): domain Bacteria; kingdom Pseudomonadati; phylum Pseudomonadota; class Gammaproteobacteria; order Enterobacterales; family Enterobacteriaceae; genus Lelliottia; species Lelliottia sp. GFLA7. Next base: position 629,208 of record NZ_JBWLAQ010000002.1, read on the forward strand.
CATCGCCAAAATGCGCACGCAGGCGTTTATCGACCAGACTCATTCCCAGCCCACCGGCTACGGCTGCAGGCTGATAAAGCCCGGCATTATCTTCAATATCCAGCACCAGATGATGATTAAACTGGCTGGCCGTGATGCTGATTTCACCGGTGCCCAGCAGTTGGGACGTACCGTGTTTAATCGCGTTTTCAACAATCGGTTGCAACGTAAACGCCGGAAGATGCTGATGCGCCAGTTCATCCGGCACAAATAACGACACCTGCAAGCGCGACTGGAATCGCGCTTTCTCGATTTGCAGATACGCATTCACATGCTCAATCTCATCAGCCAACGTGACAATCTCCGACGGGCGTTTCAAATTTTTACGGAAGAAGGTCGACAGAAACTGCACCAGCTGTGCAGCCTGGTCACTGTCGCGGCGGATCACTGCCTTCAGTGTATTCAGGGCATTAAACAGGAAATGCGGATTTACCTGCGCATGCAGCAATTTGATCTCTGACTGCGTCAGCAGCGCTTTTTGACGCTCGTATTGCCCGGCCAGGATTTGCGCCGATAACAGCTGCGCAATCCCTTCGCCCAAGGTGCGGTTGATGGAGCTGAACAGGCGGTTTTTGGCTTCGTATAATTTGATGGTCCCCATTACATGCTGATTTTCACCCCGAAGCGGGATAACGAGCGTAGAGCCGAGCTTGCACTGGGGATGCAGTGAGCAGCGATAAGGCACTTCGTTGCCGTCGGCATAGACCACTTCGCCCGTTTCAATCGCCCGCAGAGTGTAAGCGGACGAAATGGGTTTACCCGGCAAATGATGGTCATCGCCTGTTCCGGTAAATGCCAGTAAACGCTCGCGGTCGGTAATGGCGACGGCACCAATATCCAGCTCCTGATACAGCACCTGCGCCACTTTCATGCTGTTCTCTTCGTTAAAACCCTGCCGCAAAATGCCTTCTGTCGACGCGGCGACTTTTAGCGCGGTTGAAGAAAATGCCGAAGTGTATTTTTCAAACATGGCGCGCTTGTCGAGCAGGATACGCATGAACAACGCCGCACCCACGGTATTTGTCACCATCATCGGTGCCGCAATGCTCCCGACCAGATGCAGCGCATCTTCAAAGGGACGCGCAATCAGCAGGATAATCAGCATTTGGGCAAGTTCGGCCACCAGCGTAATCGCCCCGGCGGTTAACGGGCTAAAGACTTTATCCGGGCGACCACGCTTGATCATGTAGCTGTGAACCAGACCACCGAGCAATCCCTCAACAATGGTGGAGATCATACAGCTTAACGCCGTCATCCCACCCATCGAGTAGCGATGTAATCCGCCGGTTAATCCCACCAGCCCACCGACAAGCGGACCGCCGAGCAACCCGCCCATCACGGCACCGATAGCGCGAGTATTGGCGATAGAATCTTCGATATGAAGACCAAAATAGGTCCCCAGAATGCAGAAAATGGAGAAAGTGACGTAGCAAAGGAGTTTGTGCGGAAGGCGAACGGTCACCTGCATCAGCGGAATAAACAGCCTCGTTTTACTCATCAGCCACGCGATGACCAAAAACACACACATCTGCTGAAGCAGCAGCAACACCAGATTAAATTCGTACATACCCGAAAACCGCACTTTCCAAAAACGCGTAACATACACTGATGCACGTTAACTTTCTTTGAAGCAATCCAAAAAAGGTGTAATTCGTGCCCGGTATCACATCGTTTACCCGGAGATAGTCCATCCTTCGCATTATTTGTACAAAAAACGGTCGATTCTTCCTGGTTCGAGAATCAGCGTCTACAGTTATTCTGGGGACGCGCAAGCCAGGGGGCGAACATGGCGCTGTACACAATAGGTGAAGTGGCACTGCTCTGTGATATCAATCCTGTGACACTGCGAGCCTGGCAGCGACGGTACGGATTATTGAAACCGCAGCGAACCGACGGTGGACACCGCCTGTTTAACGACGCGGATATTGACCGTATCCGCGAAATCAAAAGCTGGATCGATAATGGCGTACAGGTCAGCAAGGTCAAGGCGCTGTTAACCGAGCACGACCCCGGTTGTCAAAATGAGTGGCGCGAGCATCAGGAGACGTTGCTTCGGTTCCTGCAGGCCGGCAATCTTCAGCGGTTGCGCACCTGGATCAAGGAACAGGGGCGCGATTATCCCGCCCAGACGCTGATCGCACACCTCTTTATCCCGCTTCGCCGTCGTCTTCAGTCCCAGCAACCGACATTGCAGACGTTGCTGAGCATGCTGGATGGCGTGCTTATCAATTACATCTCTGTGTGCCTCTCATCGGCACGCAAGAAAAGTGGCAAAGATGCGCTGGTCGTTGGCTGGAATGTTCACGACACCACTCGCCTGTGGCTTGAGGCGTGGATTGCGACTCAGCAAGGCTGGCGCGTCGACGTGCTGGCGCACTCCTTGCCGCAGCTTCGTCCAGAGCTGTTCGAAGGGCAAACGCTGCTTGTCTGGTGCGGTGATATTCCGACGGCCGCTCAGCAGCAGCTGCTGAGCGAATGGCGAGAGCATGGTTATCCGGTTATTACTCTCGGCCCGTAATTCACCTTCACGGCATTTAATGGTTCATTAACAGACGTGCTTCACCGTATAATTGGACGGTTAACAAAAGGAGCACATCATGAAGGCAACCAAAGTGGCCGCCATTACTCTCTTCGCCTTAATGGCAATCAGCGGCATCGGCGGCGTCATGCTGGCCGGTTACTCATTTATCGTGCGTGGCGGTGTCGGCTGATATACCGCGCCAGTCGCTCAAAACCGCGATCGACCACAATCGCCGCCAGCGCAACGAGCACCGCACCTTGCAGAATATAAGCGGTATTAAATCCGCTCAGACCGATGATAATCGGCGTGCCTAACGTATTCGCCCCTACGGTTGATGCAATGGTCGCCGTGCCGATATTAATAATGACTGATGTTCGGATCCCCGCCAGAATCACTGGGGCAGCAAGCGGCAGTTCAACCTTTCTCAGCCGCTGTCCGGCGCTCATGCCCATGCCTTCTGCGACGCTCACCACCGCCGCGGGAACGGCCGTCAGCCCCGCCAACGTCGCCTGTAAAATCGGCAACACACCATACAAAATCAGCGCAATAATCGCCGGTTCCTGACCAAACCCGATCACCGGAACAGCAATTGCCAGCACCGCCACCGGCGGAAACGTCTGACCAATGGCAGCAATGGTTTCGACCAGCGGACGAAATTCTTTGCCTGCGGGGCGCGTCACCGCGATACCGGCACCAACGCCCAGCACAATCGCTATCATGCTCGACACGCCCACCAGCCAGAAGTGCGCCAGCGTCAGGCTGATAAAGCTCTCCTGCAGATAGACCGGTCGGGGCAATTCAGGAAATAGCGCGCCAAAAAGCGCACCGCTATGCGGCATCCATCCCAGCAGCGCGACAAATACTACGACCAGCCACAGCAGCGGATCACTTATCCACTTCATGCGCCACCTCCCCCGCCAGCAGATCGCGAAAATGCAGCGTACCGCATGGTGCGCCGTGTTCATCCACCACCGGTAACACTTCACATTGCCGGGCGACAAACGCTGAAAGCGCATCACGCAGGTTCATCTGAATCTGAAGTGCATCGCCCGTCACGCTGTGATTCTGGGGACGCAGATATTCCCCAACCGTACGCAGAGAAAGCAGCCGAACGCCCAGCTCACTGCGGCCAAAGAATTCACGGACAAAATCGGTCGCCGGACGGGTTAGCAGCTCCAGCGGCGTTCCCTGCTGCACCACTTCACCGTTGTCCATTAACACCAGTCGGTCAGCAAGGCGCAGCGCTTCGTCGATATCATGCGTGACCAGGATAATGGTACGGCCCAGAATGCGGTGAATACGCGTCATCTCGGTTTGCAACGCGCCGCGCGTGACCGGGTCCAGCGCGCCAAACGGCTCATCCATCAGCAACACCTGAGGATTTGCCGCCAGCGCCCGCGCCACGCCCACGCGCTGTTGCTGCCCCCCGGAAAGCTGATGCGGAAAACGCTCGCGTAACTGCGGCTCAAGGCCCAGCAGCGCCATCAGCTCATCCACCCGTTCGGCGACCTTTTGCCGCGACCATTTTTGCAGTTGCGGCACGGTGGCAATGTTCTGCGCCACCGTCCAGTGCGGGAACAGGCCAATCGACTGAATGGCATATCCCATGCGGCGACGCAGCTCAAGCACCGGCAGGCTGCGGATCTCCTCCCCGGCAAAACGAATCATCCCGCTGTCATGCTCCACCAGCCGGTTGATCATCTTGAGCGTCGTGGATTTCCCGGAGCCGGAAGTACCAATCAGCACCGAAAATGCCCCTTCTTCAAAGCGTAAGTTCAGGTTGCGCACCGCGGGCTGCCCGGCAAAATGCTTATTCACATTATGAAATTCAATCATGATTTCTCCCTTTCAGCAGGGCGAGCCACAAGGCAAAGACGGCGTCAATGACCACCGCCAACGCGATCGTTGGAATGACGCCAAGCAAAACCAAATCCAGCGCACTGCTGAGTAACCCCTGGAAAACCAGCGCCCCGAAACCGCCGGCACCAATCAGCGCGGCAATCACCGCCATGCCGACGGTTTGTACCGTCACCACGCGCAGGCTGCGCAGCAGGAGCGGCAAGGCAATCGGGAGCTGCACCTTCCAGAAACGCTGACTCTGGCTCATGCCCATTGCACTGGCGCTTTCCAGCACATCCGGCGAAACCTGGCTTAATCCTGCCAGAACCCCGCGCGCCAATGGCAGCAGCGCATACAGCACCAGCGCTATCAGCGCAGGCGTCAGTCCGGTTCCAGCGATACCTAACGAAGAGAGTGCAGGAAAGGATTTCACCAGCCCGGCGAGCGGAGCAATCAGCAAACCAAAAAGAGCCACAGAAGGGATGGTCTGAATCACGTTCAGCACCGCGAAAATCGGACCCTGACGCGTGGGATGACGGTAACACCACATGCCAATGGGTACGCCGATCAACAGCGCCGGAATCAACGTGCCAAAGAGAATGGTGAGATGCTGGACCAGCGCGTCATCAAACACATCCTGGCGATTGGCATACTCTTTCAGTAACGAAAGCGAATTCAGCTCGCCGCTGAACACGATAAGCACGGGCAAGATCCAGATCTGCGCATTCAGTAGCCAGCGCCAGAGCGGCTGTTGAGTGAGTCGGCGAATCGCATCGCTACAGCCCAGCAGGCACAAGGCTATCCACAGCCACAATCCGCTACCGATTGACGTTCGTGCGAGCGGGCTTTCAACCGTGCTCAGATGCGTGGCGGCCAGACCGGCACTCCACACCAGTAACGCGAAAAGAGATTCGCAGAGTAACAACGTCAGAATGAGCGACGGACGCCCCCGCCAGAACGACAGCAACGCCATCAGCACAAGAGACAGCCCCAACAAAATGGGCGAAAACGCCCATATCTGCCAGACCGCACGCCCTTCGCCAGAGACCAGACGATTAGGCGCAAAATTCACGAACGGCAACGCGCACGCTGCCAGCGCCAAGCACGCCAGCAGCAGCAATACGCGGTTATGACATTTTATCGGCACCACTTTTCCCTGTTACTTCACGAGACCTTTTTGCTTCAGGTAATCTGCCGCCACTTTTTTAGCATCCAGCCCTTCCACGGCAATGCTCGCGTTGAGCTGTTGCAGCGTTTTTTCATCAAGCGTTTCAAACACCGGCTTCAGCCAGTCACCGATCTGCGGATAGGCTTTCAGCACCGCTTCACGCACAACCGGCGCAGGTGCATAAATCGGCTGGACACCTTTTGGATCGGTGAGCGTTTGCAGCCCCAGCGCGGCAACCGGACCGTCTGTGCCGTACGCCATCGCGGCATTCACGCCCGAAGTTTGCTGCGCTGCGGCTTTAATCGTCACAGCGGTGTCACCGCCCGCCAGGGACAGAAGCTGTTTCTGGTCGAGTTTGAAATCGTACGCTTTTTCAAAGGCCGGTAACGCATCCGGACGTTCGATAAACTCTGCCGATGCGGCGAGTTTAAAATCGCCTTTGTCTTTCAGATAACGGCTTAAATCGTCGAGGGACGTGAGTTTGCCTTTCTCAGCCAGATCTTTGCGCACGGCAATGGTCCAGGTGTTGTTGGCCGGGGCTGGTGTCAGCCAGATGAGCTTATTCTGCTCGGCATCGAGTTTTTTCACTTTCTCGTAGCCTGCGCTGGCATTTTTCCACGCCGCATCGTTTTCATCTTTGAAGAAAAATGCGCCGTTGCCCGTGTATTCCGGATAGATATCCAGCTCACCAGAGGTGATCGCACCGCGCACGACGGGCGTTGTGCCAAGCTGCACTTTATTGACCGTTTTGACGCCGTGGCTTTCCAGGACCTGAAGAATAATATTGCCGAGCAAGGCTCCTTCGGTATCGATTTTCGATCCGACCTTCACCGGCTCAGCCGCCTGTAAGGGCAGACTCAGTGCCGCCAGTAACGCCGCAGAGCCTAAAACTCGCTTTGAGATTGTCATTCCGCTGTCCTCATTTTTTTATCGCCTTTATCAGAGGCTTGAGAGAAAAGCGTAGTTTAAAACGGGGGATTTAACCGACAAAATGCGTTTTTAGCATAAGGTAAGAACAATCCCCCGACTGGCGGGGGATTCATGGGCAGGAGAAATTACAGCAGTTCGAACTCGCCTTTATTCACGCGAGCAGAGTCCACTCCGATGAAGACGTTAAACTTGCCAGCCTCAGCGTCATACTTCATCTGCTGATTCCAGAACTTCAGCGCGTCCACATCAATCGGGAAGCTGACGGTTTTCGTCTCGCCCGGTTTCAGGTCCACTTTTTCGAAGCCGCGCAGCTGTTTCACTGGACGGCTCATCGACGCGGTTACATCCTGAACGTACATCTGGATGACCGTCGCGCCTTCGCGCTTACCGGTGTTGGTCACTTCTACACTGGCCGTCACTTTTCCGTCACGCTTCAGAGACGGTGCAGACATTTTCACGTCAGAAACGTTAAAGGTGGTGTAGCTCAGACCATAGCCGAACGGATACAGCGGGCCATTCGCTTCGTCGAAGTAGCGCGATGTGTATTTGTTTGGCTTATCCGCATTGTAAGGACGGCCAGTATTGAGATGGCTGTAGTACACCGGAATCTGTCCGACCGAGCGCGGGAAGGACATCGGCAGTTTGCCCGACGGGTTGTAATCGCCAAACAGCACATCAGCAATCGCGTTACCGCCTTCGGTACCCGCAAACCAGGTTTCCAGCAGCGCGTCAGCCTGCTGATCTTCTTTGACCAGCGCCAGCGGACGACCGTTCATCAGCACCAGCACCAGCGGTTTGCCGGTGGCTTTCAGCGCAGTAATCAGGTCGCGCTGACTTTGTGGAATAGTGATATCCGTACGGCTGGACGCCTCGTGCGCCATGCCTTGCGCTTCACCGACGACTGCAACCACCACGTCAGACTGTTTCGCCGCGTTGACGGCTTCGTCGATCATCGCCTGTGCAGAACGCGGATCAACTTTCACCGCCTCTTCATACTGGTTCAGGAACGTCACAATGTCTTTATCGTTGGTGACGTTCGCGCCTTTGGCATAAACCACTTTGCCGTCTTCGCCCAGCGCATTTTTAATCCCCGTCAACACGGTAACGGATTGATCGGCCACACCGGCGGCGGACCAGCTCCCCATCACGTCGCGTTTGCTGTCAGCCAGAGGACCAACGACCGCAATGGTGCCGGATTTTTTCAGCGGCAGCGTCTCGAGACGGTTTTTCAGCAGCACCAGACTTTCGCGCGCCACTTCACGTGCGTCTTTGCGGTGCAAACGACTTTCCGCGTTGGTATCCGCCGGATCGGAATCTTTCGGTCCCAGATGGCTGTACGGATCGTTAAACAAGCCCATGTCGTATTTCACATTCAGCACATGACGCGTGGCGTCATCCAGCTCAACCATCGTGACCTTGCCGGTTTTCACCAGATCGGGCAGATATTTGCTGTAATACTCGTCGCTCATGCTCATGTTGATACCGGCTTTGAGCGCCACGCGTACCGCGTCTTCTGGATCGGAAGCCGCGCCATGCTTAATCAACTCTTTAATCGCGCCGTGATCGGAAACGGTGATGCCTTTAAAGCCCCACTGATCGCGCAGAACATCTTTGAGCAGCCAGGAATCTGAGGTCGCCGGTGTGCCATTCAGAGAGTTCAGCGCCACCATTACCGCGCCGCTACCGGCATCCAGCCCGGCTTTGTACGGCGGCATGTAGTCGTTGAAGAGACGCTGCGGACTCATATCCACGGTGTTGTACTCTTTACCGCCTTCGACTGCGCCATACGCCGCAAAGTGTTTAACGCTGGTCATTACCGAATAGCGATCCGCCGGGCTTTTACCCTGCATCGCTTCTACCATGGTTTTACCCAGGGTCGCGGTGAGGTAAGTATCTTCGCCAAAACCTTCTGATGCGCGACCCCAACGCGGATCGCGGGAGACGTCGACCATTGGCGCCCAGGTCATGTTCAGACCGTCATCCGCCGCTTCATAGGCAGAAATACGCCCAACGGTTCTGACCGCATCCAGATTGAAAGAGGACGCTAAACCGAGGCTGATGGGGAAAACGGTACGCTGGCCGTGGACCACATCGTAGGCGAAGAATAGAGGAATTTTCAGGCGGCTTAGCTGCATTACCTGATCCTGCATTTTGCGGATGTCTTCACGGGTCACGGTGTTAAAAATCGCCCCGACCTGACTCTCCTGAATCATGTCGCGGATCGCTTCTTTCGGGTTATCCGGTCCGACGCTGATCAAACGCAGCTGGCCGATTTTCTCATCGACCGTCATTTTCGTGAGCAATTCGTTGACGAATTTATCGCGTGCTTCCGGGGTTAACGGGTGATTGCCAAACAGATCTTCAGCGAGCGCGGGTTGCAGCGCCAGACCTACTGCGACAGCTACAGAACAAAGCCATTTCATGTTGTTGTACTCTCTCATCATCAACCGCCGGAAAACTCGGCCAGACCGTGCGAAAAGCGCAGTGTGCCACAAACCCTTAAAACGTTGCAGGGTTATTCTCTGATTTTTCTCATGAATACTTGTTCGCTTAATAGTTAATCGCGCTATGCTTTACAGCGAGAAATTTGCCCCACCACAAGGAGTGGAAAATGACTTCTGTTCGGACTCAACATCACAACGCATTCATTAACGAATTGTCGCGGCTGGTCGGCCACTCTCACCTGCTGACTGACCCGGAAAAAACGGCTCGTTATCGCAAAGGTTTTCGTTCCGGTCAGGGCGAGGCGCTGGCTGTGGTCTTCCCGGGTACGCTGCTGGATCTGTGGCGCGTGTTGGCGGCCTGCGTCGAAGCCGACAAAATCATTCTGATGCAGGCGGCGAATACCGGTCTGACGGAAGGCTCCACGCCAAACGGCAATGATTATGACCGTGATATCGTCATTATCAGCACTTTGCGACTCGATAAAGTGCATGTGCTGGATAAAGGTGAGCAGGTGCTGGCGTATCCTGGCACGACCCTTTATTCACTGGAAAAAGCGCTGAAACCACTCGGTCGCGAGCCGCATTCCGTGATTGGTTCATCCTGCATTGGCGCATCGGTAGTCGGTGGGATCTGCAATAACTCCGGCGGTTCGCTGGTGCAGCGCGGCCCGGCTTACACCGAAATGTCGCTGTATGCGCGTATCGACGAAAACGGCAAGCTGACGCTGGTGAACCATCTGGGCATCAATCTCGGCGTCACGCCTGAGCAGATCCTCAGCAAGCTCGACGACGAGCGCGTGACAGACGCTGACGTTCAGCACGACGGTCGTCACGCCCACGATCATGATTACATTACCCGCGTGCGGGATATCGAAGCCGATACCCCGGCGCGTTACAACGCCGATCCGGATCGTCTGTTTGAATCCTCCGGGTGTGCGGGCAAGCTGGCGGTCTTCGCCGTGCGTCTGGACACCTTCCCCGCTGAGAAGAAACAGCAGGTCTTTTATATTGGCACCAACCAGCCAGACGTGTTGACGGAAATCCGTCGCCATATTCTGGGCGAATTTGCGAATCTGCCGGTGGCGGGCGAATATATGCACCGTGATATTTACGATATCGCTGAGCGCTACGGCAAAGACACCTTCCTGATGATCGACAAGCTCGGCACCGATAAAATGCCGTTCTTTTTCACCATGAAAGGCCGCGCCGACGCGATGCTGGGTAAAGTCTCGCTGTTTAAACCGCATTTTACCGATCGTTTTATGCAGAAGTTGGGCCACGCCTTCCCGGCACACTTGCCGCCGCGCATGAAAAGCTGGCGGGATAAATACGAACACCATCTGCTGTTGAAGATGGCGGGCGACGGCATTGCCGAAGCACAAACCTGGCTAAGCGCATTCTTCAAAACTGCCGAAGGCGATTTCTTCGCCTGTACGCCGGAGGAAGGCAGCAAGGCGTTTTTACACCGCTTTGCGGCGGCAGGCGCGGCGATTCGCTATCAGGCCGTCCATTCCGAAGAGGTCGAAGACATTCTGGCGCTGGACATTGCCCTGCGACGTAACGATACCGAATGGTTTGAACATTTGCCGCCTGAGATCGACCGTAAGCTGGTACATAAACTCTATTACGGCCACTTTATGTGCCATGTTTTCCATCAGGATTACATCGTCAAAAAGGGTGTCGATGCGCATGCCCTGAAAGACGAAATGCTAGAACTGCTGCGCGCGCGCGGGGCGCAGTACCCTGCTGAACATAATGTCGGCCATTTGTATGAAGCGCCCGATACGCTTAAGCGTTTTTATCGCGAGAATGATCCGACAAACAGCATGAACCCCGGCATCGGTAAAACGACAAAGCATAAATACTGGCGTGAAGCGGTCGATTCAGAAGATGCAGATTCGCAAGCCTCTGAACAAGCCGTAAAGCCTCACTGAAAATATTGTTAAGCACGCATCAATCGTACTAGAGTATCGACATCGCGCCGGAGAAACGTTTCTCCGGCTTTTTTCTTCCAGGAGAAAGCCCGCCATGTCGGCCGTTGAGATCTTATCTGCGAGTGAAGTTGAGGTGCGCGACGCCCAGCCTGACGACGTCCACGCGATTGCCGCAATCTATGCCTGGCATGTGTTGAACGGTCGCGCCTCGTTTGAAGAAGTCCCTCCCGCCATTGATGAAATGCGCCAGCGCATGCGCGACATCGCCGCCGAGGGGTTGCCCTGGCTGGTGGCGCTTTATCGTGGTGTGGTGGTGGGTTATTGCTATGCCTCGCTGTATCGCGCTCGCCCTGCCTATCGCTATACGCTTGAAGAGTCGATTTATGTTGATGCCAGCGCTACCGGCCGGGGTTTTGGCAGCGCGCTGATGGATGCGTTGATTGCCCGCTGCGAACAAGGTCACTGGCGACAAATCATCGCGGTGGTGGGTGACGGACACAACAATTCAGGCTCTATTCGCCTGCACAAAAAGCATGGTTTTGAAGTGGCCGGACAGCTCAGAAGCGTGGGCTACAAGAAAGGGAACTGGCGGGATACGCTGATCATGCAGCGTCCACTCAACGACGGTGACTGGACGCTGCCGGAATAATTAATCGTTCTGCGCGGTTTGTTCACCCGCCGAAGAGGAAGCCGAGGCCATTTGCGCGGCTTTTTGCTTTTTATAGCTCAGCGCTGCCGCCGGTACTGGCTGGGCTTTGCCGGTTTCAATCCACGTCCGCAGACGGCTCGCATCTGCAAAGTGGGTGTATTTACCAAAGGCATCCATCACCACCAGCGCCACCGGTTTACCGTTAAACACGGTCCGCATCACCAGACAGTGACCCGCCGCATTGGTAAAGCCCGTTTTGGTTAACTGGATGTTCCAGTTTTCCCGATAAACCAGATGGTTAGTATTGCGGAACGGCAGCGTGTAAGCCGGATTCGCAAACGTGGCCATCTCTTCACGCGTGGTGCTGAGCTGTCCGATCAGCGGATACTGTTTGCTGGCGATCAGCATTTGGGTCAGATCGCGTGCGGTCGACACGTTGTGAATCGACAAACCCGTCGGCTCCACAAAACGCGTATTTTTCATTCCCAGTGATTTCGCTTTCGCGTTCATCGCACGGATAAACGCGTCGTAACCGCCAGGATAATGATGTGCCAGGCTTGCTGCCGCACGGTTTTCCGAGGACATCAATGCCAGCAGCAGCATATTTTTACGGCTGATTTCGCTGTTCAAACGCACGCGAGAGTAAATCCCCTTCATTTCCGGCGTGTGGCTGATATCAACCTTGAGTTTCTCATCCAGCGGCAGCCGTGCATCCAGCACCACCATCGCGGTCATTAATTTGGTAATCGATGCAATCGGACGCACCAGATCCGGGTGACTGGAATAAATCACTTTGTTGGTGTTCAGATCAACAATCATCGCGCTACCAGAAGCAATTTCCGGTTGAGCGGCAGTCGTCAGTGCAGGTGTTTTCGCGATCGCAGGTACGGCAACGGGCACCGCCAGGATCAGCGCAAGGCTAAGTAATGAAACTCGGAATTTCAGCATGGGGGAAACTTCTGATAATTATTCATGCACGTTATGACGTACGCCTCCTGTGAAAACGCGCGGACACAGGCTGGCAAAGGCATGATAGCGGTGCCGGGCGCATGTCGCCAGCGAAGAATCGTGAACAGATGCTGCATTGCTGGCATTTACGCCAGCAATGCATTCAGGTTAGAACAGGCGATAGCCGTAACCCCACAGGATCACCGTCAGCGCCAGCAGCGCCTCGAGCACCAGTACGCCGATAGCCAGCGTCGATCCCGAGAAACTTAACCCTTCCTCTTTATTAATATTCAGGAAGGTCGGGATGCCAACAAACAGCAGATAACCGGTGTAAAACAGCGCAAGAGTGCCGATAAGCGCGCACAGCCAGACCAGCGGATAGAGCGCCACAATGCCACTCATAAACAGCGGTGTTGCCACGTACCCCGCAAAAACCATACACAGCGTTAATGATGGGCGCTGCGGATAGTTACGCGCCATCCAGTAAATGACGCGCCCCATGATCGCCACGCCCGCCAGCATGATGCCGTAGAAGATCACCGCAAGTGCCAGGCCAGTCACCCAGGACAGTTTTACGATGTTGCCATCGCCAAAATTCCAGCCGATTTGCGTGGTTCCAATAAACGCGCATATCACCGGGACTGCCGCCATGAGCAGGACATGGTGCGTGTAATGATGCGCGACCGTTTCGTTCTCACTTCTGATAACGTGCATTTCACGATTGGGATGGGAAAAAAGTCCCCAGACATGGTTCATACAGCCCCCTCATTGTCAGCCCGCAAGCGATACTGTCAGTATAATGCAGGGTTTCGATTATTTTCTGTACAGTTCAAAAAATGCCACGGATATGGAACGGTGTTGGTTGCGACACCATTGATTGGCAGGGTGTATGATTAAAACGGATTCACTGAGGGAGACTACGCTTATCTTATGGATATCAATAATCTGATTGAACAGTACGGATATGTTGCCCTGGTGATTGGCAGCGTGGCAGAAGGTGAAACCATTACCCTGCTTGGCGGTGTGGCTGCCCATCAGGGATTACTGCGCTTCCCGCTGGTGGTTGCCGCTGTTGCGCTAGGCGGCATGATTGGCGATCAGTTGCTTTATCTGCTGGGATTACGCTTTGGTCCTGCGCTTTTGAAACGTTTTAAGAAACATCAAAAGAAGATTAACCGCGCGCAACGCCTGATTCAGCGCCACCCTTATCTGTTCGTTATCGGAACGCGGTTTATGTACGGCTTTCGCATTATCGGCCCGATGCTGATTGGGGCCAGCCGACTGCCACCGAAAATCTTCCTGCCGCTGAATATCATTGGTGCTATCGCCTGGGCGTTGATTTTTACCTCGCTGGGTTACGTCGGTGGTGAAGTGATCGGCCCCTGGCTGCACGATCTCGATCAGCATTTGAAACACTGGATTTGGGTGATTGTGTTCGCGGTGGCGGTGATTGCGGTTCGGCTGTGGCTGAAATACCGGGATAAAGAGCGTGAGTAAATCAGTGCAGTGAGGTATTCCCCTCTCCCGGTAAGAGAGGGGAAGATATCATTCTGCCGGTTTAAACTGCGGGTTTGCGATCATAAATCCGCCATCGACAACAAATGATTGTCCGGTGGTGTAACTGGCGTCGGTGTCGCAGAGCCAGGCCACCAGGCTGGCGATCTCTTTGGTGTGCCCCGGGCGTCCAAGCGGGATTTCTGGCATTGACCCTTCCTGAACTTCGCTGTCATCCATGTCGTTCATCGGCGTCGCTATCGCCCCAGGCGCGACGGCGTTTACCAGAATTTTGTGCTGCACCAGTTCCATTGCCATTGATTTCGTTAAGCCCCCCAGCGCGTGTTTAGCCGCCGTGTAGGCGCTGGCGTCAGGGAGCGGCGTGTGTTCGTGCACGGACGTAATGTTGACGATCCGCCCGCCCTGCCCCTGTTTCACCATCTGCCTGGCCGCTATTTGCGAGCACAAAAACGCCCCATCCACGTCGACGGTGAATATCGCCCGCCAGTCGTCAAATGCCATATCCAGAAACGGCGCTTTAGTCATTGCCCCGGCGTTGTTGACCAGCACATCCAGGCGACCAAACCGGGCGATGAGAGATTTGATCGCCTTTGCACCCTGTGGAAGTTCGCTTAGATCCAGGTGGATGGCTTCGGCGCGCTGACCCCGAGCCTCAATTTCGCGGCAGGTTTTCATCGCCCCTTTTTCATCGGAATGCCAGGTCACACCAATATCAAAACCACGCTCAGCTAACATCAACGCCGTGGTTTTGCCGATCCCTGAATCTGATGCGGTTACAATGGCGACTCGATTTGTTGCAGCCATACTCACCTCCGGAGAAATCACAAAGAGTTAAGTATAGATAATGCTCACTGATTAACTCTGGTGATAACCGCCGCCCAGCGCCGCCGTCAGTTGCAGCGTCGCATCAACATATTGTCCCTTCAGCGCCAGCCCGGCTATTTGCTCCTGCAGCGCCGGGATCTTCGCTTCGCTGACGCGTGAACCGGCAATGATCCCGGCGTTAAATCGGGCCTGCGCGAGCGCGACCACGCGTGCGGCGTCGGCTTCGACGTGCTGCTGTTGCTGGTTTTTATGCATCAATGTTTCGACTTCACTGGCGGCATGCTCTACCTGGTTAACCGCGTCGATCACGGCTTTATTGTAATTTGCCACGCTCAGGTTGCTTTGCGCCTGAGCGATATCCAGATTGGCGTTGAGCCTTCCGCTGTCGAAAATCGGCAGCGTCAATCCTGCCGTAACGCCCATTTGCTGTGCCGATGAGCGGAACAGATCGCTTAAGTGCAGCGCGTCCTGTTGCAGGAAAGCCATCAGATTTACATCCGGATAATAGGCCGCTTTTGCGGCATCGACTTCACTCAGCGACGATTCGATATACCAGTGCGCCTCCTGAAGATCGGGACGGCGTGCCAGCAGTTCATATCCCAGCGTCGCGGGCAGAGAAGCCTCCACCGTCGGCAATGCGTGCGGTTTTAACGCTATTGATGATGCGTGTGTGAGCGCCTGCAGGCGGGCTTCAATGGTTTTCATTCTGCCGTTCACTTCCGCCAGATGTTCATCCGTTTTACTGGAATTGATGTCTGTTTCTACCCCTTCCACGGACGACGTGATTCCTTTCTCATAAAGCTCACGATCGGCACCAATGATATTGCCCTGTTCTTGTTTAATCGCCGCCAATACGTGGCCCATTGCGTTCTGCGTCTGCCACTCCCAGTAAAGACGGGCAACGCTGCTCGCGAGCAATTGCCGGGTTTGCTCCATCTCGGCTTTCTGCGCGTTCACTTTCCCGATGCGAGCCTCAACCCGATCGCGATTTTTCCCCCACAGATCCAAATCCCATCCGGCGGTTAAGCCAAACGTACCGTTGGTATACCACGGGCCCGTCGTTCCCGCAGCCGGGTCGGTAGTGGCAAAGGGCCCCATTAATCCTTCTGCCGACATTTTTTGGCGTTCGGCATTTGCGGAGAAATCAAGCTGAGGACCATCCGCCGATGCGGCCAGTTTTGCCTGCGCCTCCGCCAGCGCAATGCGTTGACGGGCAATTTGCATATCCGGTGCATCGGCCTGAGCCTGGGCAATCAGCGAATCCAGTTGTGGATCGTTATACGCCTTCCACCACGTGTTTTGTGGCCACTGGCTCTGCGCCAGCTGAGTGTTGATTGTCGTCGCCGGCATTTGCTGAGCCAGCGATGCAGACGTGTCGTGGTGCGGCGCACAGGCGGCGAGGATGCAAGAGAGAGGTAAGCTTAAAGAGAAAACAATTGAACGTTTCATGACGTCATTCACATAAAAAGAAAGGCGCAAATTACGCTTGATGCTGACCTTTTTTTTAGTAACCCGTGGCAATCCGCACTTTGTCATACATTCACATAACCAGAAAAATATACACCCTCTAAATAGATGAAAATTCATTATTTATGGCAGTTATAAATCAGCCTTCCGTTCAGGCTGCTACACTTTATTCACTTAAGCTCAATTGGCGAGGGAGAAGGGAATGAAGATTTTACTGTGGGTGGTTCTGATTATTTTCTTGATTGGTTTACTGGTCGTGACGGGCGTCTTTAAGATGATTTTCTGATGATTTTGCCCGTCAGGTATTACGCCTGACGGGCATGTCCTGTGATTACTGGGCTTTCAGCGACGCCCCGTTGGTTGCAATCACTTCTTGATACCAATAGAAACTTTTCTTACGGCTGCGCGCCAGCGTACCGTTGCCGCTGTCATCGCGATCGACATAGATAAAACCATAACGCTTAGATAGCTCAGCTTTCGATGCGCTCACTAGATCGATCGGTCCCCAACTGGTGTAGCCCATCACGTCCACGCCGTCGTCGATCGCCTCGCGCACCTGCACCAGATGGTCGTTGAGATAGCGAATGCGATAGTCGTCCTGCACCACGCCGTCAGCGTCCGGCTTATCCTTCGCACCCAAACCGTTTTCAACGATAAACAGCGGCTTCTGATAACGATCCCACAGCACGTTCAGCAGCGTACGCAGGCCAAGGGGGTCAATTTGCCAGCCCCATTCGGAACTCGCCAGATGCGGATTTGGCACCATGCTCAGAATATTGCCGCGCGCCTGCTGGTTGAGTTCCTCGTCGGTGGTCACGCAGCCGGTCATGTAGTAGCTGAAGGAGATAAAATCGACGGTGGCTTTCAGCGCTTCGCGATCGGCATCGGTGATTTCAAGCGTAATCCCATTATCGCGGAAGAATCGCAGCATATAGCCCGGGTACGCTCCGCGGCACTGTACGTCGCCAAAGAACTGCCACGCGCGGTTTTCCTGTAAGGCTTCCAGCACATCTTCTGGCTTACAGGTCAGAGGGTAAACCAGGCCGCCGAGCAGCATGTTGCCGATTTTGGCATCCGGGATAATCTCATGGCAGGCCTTCACCGCCAGCGCGCTCGCCACCAGCTGATGGTGAATCGCCTGATAAACGTCCGCTTTGCTACTGGTTTCTGGCAGGCCGACGCCGGTCATCGGCGCATGCAGGGACATATTGATTTCATTGAACGTGAGCCACAGCTTCACTTTCTCTTTGTAACGCGCAAATACGGTACGCGCGTAACGCTCAAAGAAGCCGATCGTCTGACGACTGCCCCAGCCGCCGTATTGCTTCACCAGTCCCCACGGCATTTCATAATGCGACAGCGTCACCAGCGGCGTGATGTTGTGCGCCGCCAGCTCGTCAAACAGCTTGTCGTAAAATGCCAGCCCAGCTTCGTTCGGCTGCTGCTCGTCACCGTTCGGGAAGATACGTGTCCAGGCGATCGACACGCGCAGGCAGCTAAAACCCATTTCGGCGAACAGTTTGATATCGTCCGGGTAGCGATGATAGAAATCAATCGCCACATCTTTAATGCCGCTGTCGCCCTCCACGCGCTCGACCACCTTGCCAAATACACCCTGCGGCTGTACGTCAGAGGTCGACAGGCCTTTACCCTCCTCCAGATAAGCGCCTTCTACCTGGTTTGCGGCAACCGCGCCGCCCCACAAAAATGTTTCCGGGAAAGTTTTCATCACGTTCTCCTGTTATTGATGGCTTACGTTTAATAGCGGTGTTCCGGCACTGACGGACGTTGCCGCCACGGTCACCACATCACGGTAATCGTCACTGTTACTGATAATAATGGGGGTCGCCAGATCGTATCCGGCGTCAATAATGGCCTGACGATCGAACTCCAGCAGCAGATCGCCGGGCTGAACCTTGTCTCCCACGGTGACATGCGCGGTGAAGGGCTTGCCGTCGAGCTTCACGGTGTCGATACCGACATGGATCAGCACCTCAATCCCGCTTTCGCTCAGCAGGCCAATGGCATGTTTGGTCTGGAACAACGACGCCACTTCGCCTGCAAACGGGGCAATAACTTTGTTGTCGGAAGGAATAATCGCCACGCCTTGTCCCAGCAAGCCGCTGGCAAAGGTGGTGTCGGGCACCTGATCAAGCGCCAACACCGTTCCGCTCATTGGGGCCAAAACTTCGTTATCGTCTGCGGTTATCACCTGATCATCCTGCGCTGCGCTTTTAGGCATTCCGGCGACCAGGGTCATGACGCAGCTCAAGACCATCGCCACCAGCGTGCCGATAATGCCGCCCCAAAGCGTGGCATTCACGCCACCCGGCGGGATCATCTGCGCCACGGTAAAGATATTGGCAAAGCCAAAGGAGTAAACGTGCGTATCGCTAAAACCTACAATCGCGCCACCCACTGCGCCAGCCACGCAGCCGAAGATAAACGGGCGTCGCAGAGGCAGGTTTACGCCATATACAGCCGGTTCGGTGATGCCGAAAATCCCTGCGGTGACGGAGGAACCCGCTAGCATCTTTTGGCGCGCGTCCTTGGTACGCAGGAATATACCCAGCGCGGCCCCCACCTGCCCCATCACCGCAGGCAGCAGCATTGGCAGCATTGAGTCGTGGCCCAGTACGGCCAGGTTATTGATCATCAGTGGCACCAGCCCCCAGTGCAGCCCGAAGATCACGCAGACCTGCCACAGTGCCCCCATCGCCGCCCCAGCCAGCCACGGTGCCAGAACATAAATCCACTGATAGCCGTTCGCCAGTATCTGGCTCAGCCAGGTTGCGACGGGACCAATAATCAGGAACGTCAGCGGGACGGTCACGACTAAACAGATGAGCGGCGCGAAGAAGTTTTTCATCGACGGCGGTAACAATCTGCTGCTCTGCTTTTCCAGCCAGCAACTCACCCACGCGGCAAGAATGATGGGAATAACCGAGGAGCTGTAGTTAAACCAGGTCACGGGAATCCCCATGAATGCCTCTGATACCGCGCCCACCTGCTGGCTGGCTTCAAATGCCTGAATCATCATCGGATGCGTGAGCGCCCCGCCGATAACCATGGTGATAAACGGATTGCCGCCAAACTTTTTACCGGCGGTATAGCCCAGCACCAGCGGGAAGAAGAAGAACAGCGCATCGCTTGCCGCGAACCAGATTTTGTACGTTCCGCTGTCGGTCGAGAGCCAACCGCAGACCACCGCCAGCGCCAGCAACCCTTTCAGAATACCGGAGGCCGCCAGAACGCCGAGAAACGGGGTGAAAATACCGGAAACGATATCAATCAGACGGCCCAGCAGATTGCCTTTATCACCCTGTTCATCCGACGCAACGGGGGTATCGTCCGTCAGGCCTGCTTCTGCTCGCACCGCCTGCCAGACGTCGTGAACGTGATTACCGATAACCACCTGAAATTGACCGCCGCTTTCGACAACCATAATCACGCCCGGATTTTGCTTCAGCCCTTGCGCATCGGCCTTTTGATTCTCTTTTAATTTGAAACGAAGTCGGGTGGCACAATGAACCAGACTGACGATATTCTCTTTGCCCCCAACGTGGGCAAGAATATCCTTCGCCAAAGCTTGGTATTCCATGTCGATTTCCTTACATCTGATGCCCGCAGGCACCGGTTGACTGAGTATAAAAATAAAAAAACCCGAGAACGTCTTCCTCTCAGAAGCCGCGCTCAGGTTTTGCCTGCGTTATGCAGTAACAATCCATTTTTAGGGCTTAACGCCCTTCTTTTCTCACCCGTTCAATATGAATGGCGAGGAACATAATTTCTTCGGTCGTCAGCTCGCGCTGATAGCTATTCTGCAAGTGCTGCCCAATTTTCTCAGCGCACTTCCACGCTTTAGCGTAGTTATCCTTCACCGCTGTATGCAGCGACACATCGTCGTCCTGCACCACGGTACGGGTCAGCATTCGTTGGGCAAAGAACTTCAAATGCGTCACAAAACGTTGATAGCTGAGTGACTCTTCGTCGTACTCCAGCTGCAGCTGATATTTCACCAGCTGCAAGATTTCCTGCATCACGCGGGTCACGTGCATCACTTCCGGCATTTCGCTATTGAGCTGTGCCGTCACCAGATGCAGGGCGATAAAACCGGCTTCATCTTCGGCGAGTTGGACACCCAACCGTTTGGCGATAATGGCGCGAGCCTCCTGGCCTAGGGCGAATTCTTTCGGATACAGACGTCGAATTTCCCACAACAATACGTTTTTGATAGCGACCCCTTTCTTTTGCCGCTCGATGGCAAAGTTACAGTGGTCCGTTAACGTGATGTAGAGGCTATCCTGCAATTTTCCGAGTCGCTGCGCCGCCAGCCCAATAATGCGATCGCAGGTGGTCATCACTTCAAGAGGAATTTGACTGAGTAATTCCCCAAGCCGTCCGACCAGTTCATCGCTTTGCAGCGCGAACACTTTCTCTATTTTATCTGCATGCAGATCTTCACCGACGCGTTTCTGGAAGGCCAGCCCACGGCCCATCACGACCTGCTCACGCCCATGCTCATCCAGAACAACCACCACATTATTATTAAGAATTTTGGCGATTTTCATTGGAACCCTAGAAACAAAAAAACCTGACCTCCGACAAATGCCAGAAAATCAGGTTTTGCCTGCCGTAGCAGTAACAATCCAGTTTTGTCACTCTATCACTTTCATTCATGGCCTCAATGCGTCACGCGTAAAAATGTGATTTAGATCGTGATCAGTCTCACCGGAAAGAGGGTTTTATTTGGACTGGATGACGCGGGCAATATCCGCTGACGTTTGCAGCGTGCGGATTTCATGAAATAACCCCAGCGCCTCATCGTATTCTTTGCGTAAATAACTCAGCCACTGTTTGATACGCGCAACGTGATAGAGCCCGGTATCACCCTGCTTTTCGAGGCGGGTATATTTTTGCAGCAGTGTCACCACGTCAGGCCACGGCATACGGGGGTCGTTATATTTTATCACCCGGCTCAGATTTGGAATGTTGAGGGCACCGCGCCCGATCATCACCGAGTCACAGCCCGTTGCGTGTAGACAGGCTTGCGCACTTTCGTGATCCCAAATTTCACCGTTGGCGATAACAGGAATATTCAGCCGTTGGCGAATGTCGCGGATCGCCTGCCAGTTAATGCGCTCCGCTTTGTAGCCGTCTTCTTTGGTACGCCCGTGAACGACCAGTTCGGTCGCACCGGCCTGCTGAACAGCATCCGCAATCTCAAACTGGCGATCGCCACTGTCCCAGCCCAAACGCACTTTTACCGTGACGGGCAGATGAGAAGGCACGGCTTCACGCATCGCTTTCGCGCCGCGATAAATCAGCTCAGGATCTTTAAGCAGCGTTGCGCCGCCCCCGCTACCGTTAACCATTTTTGACGGGCAGCCGCAGTTGAGATCCACACCATAAGAGCCCAGCTCCACGGCGCGCGCAGCGTTTTCCGCCAGCCACTCGGGGTATTGGCCTAGAAGCTGAATGCGAACCAGAGTGCCTGACGTCGTCCGACTCTGACGATGCAATTCCGGGCAGAGTCGATAAAACGACTTTGCGGGCAACAGCATATCGACCACACGCAAAAACTCGGTGACGCAGAGATCGTAATCATTAACCTCGGTCAGCAGCTCTCGCACCAGTGAGTCGAGCACACCTTCCATCGGCGCCAGTAATACACGCATTCTCAATACCTGTGAAAAAAGACGCGCTATGGTAGCCGCTCTCCTGGCGCGTGGAAAGGGCTGATTAACGCACGTCCCGAGGCTATATCACGTAAACACAAAACCAATAACCACCACGATGGCAAGCACCAGCGAAATGATGGCGGGCCCCGTCATAAACGCGTGCACTGTCAGTTTTTCTTCTTTCTTAATGGAAGCAAATCGCGCAAGGGCGCTTTTCTCATCTGAAGCAATAATTTCTTCAAACTGCTTTTCGTAGCCCTGTTCTTTTAATGTAGACGCGGCGTCAATATCGGCTGCTGGTCGTGCGTGAACCGCGCTGCCCTTTTTGAAAATGAAATATTCTGGCATGGTGATCTCCTGCCTGAGGGGGAGATTTATCATATCATTACCGCCGAAAAACCACCCAGTACTACACTGTTTTCTATCGTCTTTACCCTTAATTCTGGGGAAGTGCCTGACGTTCCAAATAGGAATGTCTGGTATGCTCAAATTTCATGATGTGATCCGTAGCACGTTTCCAGGTTTAATTGTATGATGAATTCGTTTCATCAAGGACTTTCACCATGATCAAAGCACTCAATACTGTCTGGCAATATCTGCGCGCGTTTATCCTTATTTACGCTTGCCTCTATGCAGGAATTTTCGTCGCATCCCTGCTGCCTATCACCATTCCGGGCAGCATAATCGGCATGCTGATTATGTTTTTGCTGCTGGCACTGCAAATTCTGCCCGCAAAGTGGGTCAACCCGGGATGCTTCGTGCTGATTCGCTATATGGCGCTGCTGTTCGTGCCGATCGGCGTGGGGGTGATGCAGTATTACGATGTGCTGAAAGCCCAGTTTGGTCCGATTGTGGTCTCATGCGCCATCAGCACGCTGGTGGTGTTCCTGGTGGTGAGCTGGAGTTCACATCTGGTGCATGGCGAACGTAAAGTGGTAGGGCAAAAAGGAAACCAAAAATGATGGCCAATATCTGGTGGTCACTGCCGTTGACGCTGGTGGTTTTCTTCGCCGCCCGGAAACTTGCCGCCCGTTTTAAAATGCCGCTGCTCAACCCGCTGTTGGTCGCCATGGTGGTGATTATTCCCTTCCTGCTGATCACCCATATTCCTTACGAGCGCTACTTTGCGGGCAGCAAAATTTTGAACGATCTGTTGCAGCCTGCGGTCGTTGCCCTGGCTTTTCCGCTCTACGAACAGCTTCACCAGATCCGCGCACGCTGGAAATCCATTATCACGATCTGCCTGATTGGCAGCGTAGTCGCGATGGTGACAGGGACATCAGTTGCCCTGCTGATGGGCGCTTCGCCGCAGATCGCCGCCTCAATATTACCGAAATCCGTGACCACGCCGATTGCGATGGCGGTGGGTGGCAGCATTGGTGGCATTCCCGCTATTAGCGCAATGTGCGTGATTTTTGTCGGTATTTTGGGTGCCGTATTTGGACACACGCTGCTCAATTTAATGCGCATTCGAACCAAAGCGGCGCGTGGGCTGGCTATGGGAACCGCATCGCATGCGCTCGGCACAGCGCGTTGTGCGGAACTGGATTATCAGGAAGGCGCGTTTAGCTCTTTAGCCCTGGTGATTTGTGGGATCATGACATCGCTCATTGCACCGTTCTTATTCCCGATCATTCTGGCCGTGGTGGGCTAAAATTTGCGATGCGTCGCGCAATTTTCATTTTGATTTCATAAGTTGCATACATAATGAGAACTGGATCACATATAAAGCGGTAGTGGCTCCGTAAACTACCGATCCATTAACCTTTATGAGGCATTGCCATGTACCCACGTTTTCAATCTGCTTTCGCCCAGCTCGCCGAGAATTTGCAATCAGCCCTGGCTCCGGTTCTGGCGGATGAGCACTTCCCCGCCCTGCTGACGGCTGAGCAGGTCACGATGCTTAAACAGGCTACGGGACTGGACGAAGACGCGCTGGCTTTCGCACTGCTCCCGCTGGCTGCCGCCTGCGCAAGAGCTGACCTTTCCCACTTCAACGTTGGCGCCATCGCGCGCGGCGTGAGTGGCACTTGGTATTTCGGTGGGAACATGGAGTTCCTGGGCGCGACGATGCAACAAACTGTCCACGCCGAGCAGAGCGCGATTAGTCACGCCTGGCTTCGCGGTGAACACGCTCTGAAAGCCATCACCGTTAACTACACCCCTTGCGGTCACTGTCGCCAGTTTATGAATGAGCTGAACAGTGGTCTGGAACTGCGCATTAATCTGCCGGGTCGTGAGCCGCATACCCTGGGTGATTACCTGCCGGATGCCTTTGGTCCGAAAGACCTCGACATCAAAACGCTGCTGATGGATGAGCAGAACCACGGTTATGCGTTAACGGGCGATGAACTGACGCAGTCTGCCATTGCCGCCGCCAATAAAAGTCACGCGCCGTACAGCCAGTCACCGAGTGGCGTTGCGCTGGAGTGCCGTGATGGCCGTATTTTCTCTGGCAGTTATGCCGAGAACGCCGCATTTAACCCAACCCTGCCACCGCTGCAAGGTGCCCTGAATTTACTGAGCCTGAACGGCTACGATTATCCAGATATTCAGCGCGCGATCCTCGCTGAAAAAGCTGATGCACCTCTGATTCAGTGGGATGCCACCGCGGCAACCCTGAAAGCGCTGGGCTGTTCTAACATTGATCGCACCCTGTTGGCGTAATCCTTCTTTGCGGGCAGAAATGCCCGCGAAACTGATGAAAATCCCCTCAATCAAATCGCAGTTTCTTGCGCTTCCCAGGCGGGTAAAGTAGCCTGAGTGAAATTTCACCCACGGACGAGTCATCTTCATGTTAAAGCGTGTGTTTTACAGCCTGTCTGTCCTGGTCGGCATACTGCTGTTGGCTGCGCTCGGCCTCGACCGCTGGATGAGCTGGAAAACCGCCCCTTATATTTTTGACGATTTACAGGACCTGCCTTATCGACAGGTTGGCGTGGTGCTGGGGACGGCAAAATATTATCGTACCGGCGTGATCAATCAGTATTACCGCTACCGCATTCAGGGCGCGCTAAATGCCTACAACAGCGGCAAAGTGAATTACCTGCTGTTAAGCGGCGACAATGCCCAGCAGAGCTATAACGAACCCATGACCATGCGCAAAGATTTGATTGCCGCAGGTGTCGACCCCGCTGATATCGTTCTGGATTATGCCGGTTTCCGTACCCTGGATTCTATCGTGCGTACGCGCAAAGTATTTGATACCAATGATTTCATTATCATCACTCAGCGTTTCCACTGCGAGCGTGCGCTCTTTATTGCGCTACATATGGGCATTCAGGCCCAGTGCTACGCCGTACCGTCTCCAAAAGATATGCTCAGCGTCCGCGTACGTGAGTTTGGCGCTCGCTTTGGTGCGCTCGCCGACCTGTATCTCTTCAAGCGTGAACCACGCTTCTTAGGTCCGCTGGTGCCTATCCCTGAGTTGCACGAAGTGCCCGAAGGCGCGCAGGATTATCCGGCAGTAACACCCGAGCAACTTCTGGATCTACAGATAAAAGACAAGAAATAAGAAAACAAAAAAGCCCGCTATCTCAGCGGGCTTTTTTTGGACTTCTGCGATTACTTTTTACGAGCGTATTTCAGTGAATCCAGGGCGACGGCGAAGATGATGATCGCGCCCTTGATGATGTACTGCCAGTAAGGGTTCACGCCGATATACGTCAGGCCGTAGTTGATAACGGTGAAGATGATTACACCGGTGACCACGCCTACTACCGTACCCACACCACCGCTGAACGAGACGCCGCCCACGACGCAGGCAGCAATTGCATCCAGCTCGTACATGAAGCCGAGGTTATTCGTTGCAGAGCCGATACGGCCCGCTTCAAGCAAACCACCGAATGCGTAGAACACACCGGACAATGCGTAAATCATCAGCAGGTTCAGCGCAACGTTAACGCCAGACACTTTCGCGGCTTCAGGGTTACCGCCGATAGCGAAGATGTTTTTACCGAAGCGCGTTTTGTTCCACAGCACCCAGACGAACGCGACCGCAATCAGCGCATAGAAGGTGATGTATGACAGGCGGAAGCTGCCCAGCGCGACAAAGCCTTGCGCGAAGGTAGAGAAGCCGCTGTCGAAACCAGAAATCGGTGATGCGCCCACGAAGTCGTAATACAGGGAGTTGATCCCGTAAACGATAATCATCGTGCCCAGCGTCGTAATGAACGGCGTGACGTTCAGATACGCGATGATGATGCCGTTAATCAGACCGATAATGGCACCGATAACGCACACAATCAGCACCACCAGAATGATAGGCATGGTGGCCATTTCCGGGAATACTTTGTTCGCATTATCAATGGACTGTAATAAAGTGGCGGCGATAACAGCCGCTAAGCCCACCTGACGTCCCGCTGACAGGTCAGTACCCTGAGTCACAATCAGACCCGCCACACCCAATGCGATAATAATACGCACTGAGGACTGGGTAAGAATGTTACTCAAGTTTAATAAACTTAAGAACGTAGGGTCCTGGAAAATAATAATGGCCAGTAATACTAAAAGTACGACGTAAATTCCGCCTTCTTTCAGATAAGTGAGAAAACTTTTTTTATTTAACGCACTCATGAGGAGCCCCTGATCTTAAAGGTGCAAAGACGCAAGACGGAGAATTTCGTTTTGCGTTGTCGTTTTGGTGTCAACAATTCCGGCAACGAGACCATTGCTCATAACCAGAATACGATCTGTGATCCCTAACAATTCCGGCATTTCGGAAGAAATAATAATGATCCCTTTATTCTTTTTGGCCAGCTCAGCAATAAGCTGATAAATTTCAAATTTGGCGCCCACGTCAATACCGCGCGTGGGTTCATCCAGCATTAAAATTTCAGGTTGGGTTAATAACCAGCGACCGATAATGACTTTCTGTTGGTTACCGCCGGACAGCGAACCAATTTGCGTCTGATGTCCTGGGGTCTTCACGCGCATTGAATCGATAACCCATTGGGTATCGCTTTTCATTCGGGACGTATCCAGCAGACCGACTTTGTTCTTATAGTTACGAATATTAGAAATTAACGAGTTAAAGTTAATATCGAGATATGCGTAAATACCCGTCGAACGACGCTCTTCAGTCACCAGCGCAAAACCATGGTTAATGGCTTCGTTGGCATTATGGTTATTAATTTTTTTACCGTGCAGCGTGATGGTGCCATCGGCTTTCTCACGAATACCAAACAGGGTTTCCACAATGTCAGTACGCTTTGCACCGACCAGACCGGCAATACCCAGAATTTCGCCTTTGTGCAGATCGAAAGAGACATCACGAATAGACGGCTGTCGCAGCGACGTGAGGTTGCGCACCTCAAGAATCACTTCGCCCGGCGTGTTCTCTTTGTCCGGGAAGCGCTGGTTCAGAGAACGCCCCACCATCATGGCTATAATTTTATCCATGTCCAGCCCTTCAAGAGGCTGGGTGGTGATCCACTGACCGTCACGCAGGATAGTGATTTCATCGCACAGCTGGAAAATCTCTTCCATTTTATGCGAGATATAAACAATGCCGCAGCCACGATCTTTCAGTTTACGGATAATAGTGAAAAGGTGATTGACCTCTTTTTCCGTTAATGAAGATGTTGGCTCATCCATGATGACTATTTTCGCATCATAGGAGAACGCTTTTGCAATTTCGATCATCTGCATCTGTGATACAGATAATGTCCCTACGCGTGCGCGTGGGTCAATTTCAATATCCAGCTCATCGAAAATTGCTTTTGTATCACGGTACATTTTGTCCTGATCGACAAATACGCCTTTGGTTGGATAACGCCCCAACCACATATTGTCCATGACAGAACGCTGAAGTACCAGGTTCAGTTCCTGGTGAACCATCGAAATACCATTTTCCAGCGCTTCTTTGGCTGAATGGAAGTCGATCTCTTTCCCCTGAAAAAGGATGCTACCAGAATCTTTTTGATAGATTCCAAAAAGGCATTTTAATAATGTTGATTTACCTGCACCGTTCTCTCCCATCAACGCGTGAATAGAGTGAGGACGCACTTTTAAATTAACATTATCGAGAGCCTTAACGCCCGGAAACGACTTGTTAATACCGCTCATTTCTAACAAGAATTCGCGTGACGACTGAGTAGTTGTGCTGACCATAATTATACCTTGACGGCCTCGCATATCGCGTTATAAAAGGGCGCAACGAATTGCGCCCTGTGAGAACATGCAATCAATAACTTATTTACCGACAAACTCAGCCAGGTTCGACTGATCTACGCCCACGTAAGGGATACGTACAATTTTGTTCTCAATTTTCCAGGTAGTGCCATCTGCTGCACCTTTGCCAGCGGCCAGGTTTTTAGCCAGGTCGAAGGTGGCTTTCGCCTGGTTGTTCGCATCGTTCAGAACCGTACCGGCCATTGCGCCAGATTTCACCAGTGCCAGCGCTTCTGGCAATGCATCCACACCGAAGACTGGAATAGAGGATTTGTTGTGCGCTTTCAGCGCTTCAACCGCACCCATTGCCATCGCATCGTTGTTCGCAATAACCACTTCGATTTTGTTAGCGTTTGGACCAGACAGCCATGCGTCCATCTTGTCTTTCGCCATTGCGGTATCCCACATCGCGGTATCAAGTGCCAGTTGCTGAGTTTTCAGCCCTTTGTCGTTCAGCTCTTTGATAACATAAGTGGTACGCGCTTCAGCATCCGGGTGACCCGGCTCGCCTTTCAGCAGAACAAACTGAACCTGACCATCTTTGTTCAGATCCCAGTTCGGGTTTGCTGCCCAATGTTTAGCGATCAGATCGCCCTGAATAATACCGGACTCTTTAGAGTCAGTACCCACGTAGAAGGCTTTGTCGTAGCTGTCCAGCGCTTTGCGGGAAGGTTCTTTGTTGAAGAAGACGATTGGCACATTCTGGCCACGCGCTTTCTCGATAACCGTACCTGCCGCAGCCGGGTCAACCAGGTTGATTGCCAGGGCTTTAACGCCTTTCGCCAGTAGAACGTCAATCTGGTCGTTCTGTTTGGACTGGTCGTTCTGGGAGTCGTTCATCAGCAGCTGGACGTCTGGCGCTGCTTTAGCATCTTTTTCGATTGCTTTACGCACAACAGACATAAAGTTGTCGTCGTATTTATAGATAGTCACGCCAATACGGGTATCCGCAGCGTGCGCTGCTGCGCCAAAAAGCATGCTTGCCATAACAGCAGACAGAGTCAACACCTTCTTATTCATGGTATCTCCGGTTTTTTTTATGCAGGGTAGTTCTTCTTGTGAATAACGATCGGCAGGCAGATGTTAAATAAACGTTACTGACCGCCGAAGTTCACTTATAAAATTTCTCTCTTCCGTGTTCGGTAACGCTCCAGAAATGCGCTTTATGGTTGTTTGCGGCACTTTGACTATGGTGAAAGTGATTAATCACCGTTACATAGCGTTTCAGTTCCTAAAACGCTGACATCATAGTCAGCGCCTTGTTAAGATACTGTGAATTTACTCACAGATTGAAAACGGTTACATCACTCATCGTTATCAGTTAGTGATCGGAGCCACAATTTGCCGAATAGCAACTGAATGACGACGGACTAAAGTTGGCATGAAACAGTGTGTTGCGCTCGGATCAAGCTGCCCTGCGGCGCCCTGTAACGCCAACTCAGTGGCGAGACGCGCCATAGACGCAATGGGGTATCGCACCGTGGTCAGCTGAGGGTCTGTGTAGCGCGCAATCGGGATATCATCGAAACCAATCAATGACAAATGCTGTGGCACTGCAATTCCATTGTCTTTTAGTGCAGTAAGCGCCCCTGCGGCCATGCTGTCGTTGTAGGCAAATACTGCCGTAAGCTGCAAATTGCGTCCGAGCAGTTCGACCATAGCGGCCTCCCCACCCTGCATATCCGGTGCACCTGTGCCAATCCAGCTATCGAGAGGCATAATTCCCGCTTCTTTCAGCGCGTTCTGCCAGCCCTCGCGCCGCATGTCGTCATCTTCAATGTGATGGCTTGAGGCCAGATATCCGATGCGCTGATGGCCGTTATTCAGCAGCATTCGCGTGGCCATCATGGCACCGCTGACATTATCCAGCGCCACGCAGCGATGGGCGTAGCCCGGCACAACGCGGTTAATCAACACCATCCCGTCGATTTGATCCATGAAACCAGCAAGCTCTTCATCGCTCAATGCTTTTGAGTGAACAATCAGGGCGTTACATCTCTGCCGTATCAGCACTTCAATGGCATGACGCTCTTTTTCGGCTTCATGATAGCTGTTGCCGATCAGCACATATTTATTGTGCTGCTGGGCCACAACGTCCACAGCTTTAACCAGTGCGCCAAAAAACGCATCGGAAACATCCATCACCACGACGCCGATGGTGTCACTCACCTGAGTCGCGAGCGCCTGCGCGTTAGCGTTAGGGCGATAGCCCAGCTGCGTGACCGCTTTCATCACGTTTTCACGCGTTTCAGGACTCACCAGCGCACTGTTGTTCAGGACGCGAGAAACGGTAGCAACAGAAACACCCGCGATGCGGGCCACGTCACGAATGGTGATCATATTCACCACACTTTGTAGGATTGCAGCAACTCACAGACACCCCCTGTGTTTAGCAAGGAGCCTATTTTGGCAGTGACGGAGAGGGGACTACGTGAAGAAGCTCACACAGATGAAAACGGTTACATCCGTTTTGTTAATGATTGTGATCCAGATCGTTATCTGGATGTATTAGTCAATGCGACACCCGAAGCAAGTGCGGTTAATTGACGCCATACCCATTCCACCGGGCCCTGACGGAAATAGCGCAACCAGATAACGGAAAAGAGCATGTTGACCATCCACACGGGGATCACAAACGCCATGAGCTGTAACCTGTCGAATTTCATAAACAGGCCTAATCGATAGAAAAGCGTCGTGCAAATTAAGGTTTGCAGCAGGTAGTTACTGAGGGCCATGCGTCCAACGCATGCAACGCCAGCGGCTAATTTGAACCGCGCTATCTGCGGCCAGAACCCGAAAATAAGCGACGCATAGCCGATGGTCTGGAACGGCGCACTCAGCTCTCGCGGGGCCTGTAACAGAAAGGCACACCAGCGATAATCCCAGCCCAACAGCCATTGGGCAATCACAGCAGGCAAATTAATCGCCACGCCCAGCAGAACCAGTCCGGCTCCCGTGAGGCGATAATGCCTGAGGCTAAACTCCCCTTTCAGCCAACCGCTGCGCATCAGCGCGGCACCGATTAGCATCATGCCCGCCAGTTGCCAGCCGTATTGCGCCCCTAACGCCAGCAGATTGTCTCCGAGCATATCCGCCCGATTGCTGATAGCTTCGACACCGCCTTTCAACTTCCAGTATTGCTCATACTGGAGCGATGCCGCGCCAGGGATCCACGAACGATTAGTGGTGCCCCCCGAAATCATCCCCAGCAGCAGCAGGACGCCAATGCCAATGGCATACAGCATCACGCCGGTATTAAACAGGCTTTTAACATCCTGCGCATCGCGGATCATGCGCCAGCAAATTAGTCCGACTAAACCATAGGCCAGCAGAATGTCACCATCCCACAAAAACAGACCGTGGATGAACCCGAGGATCACCAGCAGCGTGAGGCGAGACTGAATCCAGCGTTTGCCGCGCTTGAGCAAAATCTGTAGACCCGCACCAAAAAGTAACGCAAAGAGCGTGAGGAATTTGACCTGCGCAAACAGGTCTAAAATCGCCCAAGTCCAGGCGTCGCTGTGGGTGATGTCGCCATACCAGGCAGGGTTGAGATACGCTGCCTTTGGCAGGCCAAAGGCGCTAATGTTGAGCAGCAGGATACCGAGAATGGCAACGCCACGTACAAAATCCAGCGTGACATTACGCTCCATTTATCCTGCCTTCCGATCAGTTGTGGTGACGCACTGCGCGCAGAAATTCCTGACGGGTATTCTGGCTCGACTTAAACAGGCCGCCAAGAGAGGTCGTGGTCGTTGCACTGGTGGCGTCACGTACGCCGCGTGCTTTCACGCAATAATGCACGGCATCAATGGATACAGCCACATTGTTGGTCCCTAACAGCGTTTGCAGTGCCGTCAGAATTTGCTGCGTCAAACGTTCCTGAACCTGCGGGCGCTGGGCAAAGAATTGCACAATGCGGTTAATTTTAGACAGGCCAATCACCGTATCTTTAGGGATATACGCCACGGTTGCTTTACCATCAATGGTCACAAAGTGGTGTTCGCAGGTGCTGGTCAACGTAATATCGCGCACGGTCACCATTTCATCGACATTCATTTTATTTTCGATGACGGTGATTTTTGGGAAATTCGCGTAATCCAGGCCGGAGAAAATCTCATCGACATACATTTTGGCGATACGTTGCGGCGTCTCCATCAGACTGTCGTCGCTCAGGTCGAGATTCAGCAACTGCATAATCTCGGTCATGTGCCCGGCAATAAGACGTTTGCGTGTTTCATTATCCAGTTCGTTGACCGGTGGACGCAGCGGGGTTTCAAGACCACGCGCTACCAGCGCTTCGTGGACGAGAGCGGCTTCTTTACTGAGTGATGGCATTATTTTACTCCTGCAGGTGTGGCTGCCTTTTACCCTCATTGAGGCAAAAGTGTGCGCTCATTGTGCGTGAGGTGGCGCACATAATCCAGTATTCACGGCGATAATTATTGCGATTGTCGTTGCCTTTCAGCCTGACGGTTCCAGACCAGTGCCCCGGCAACGAAAAGGGCGACGCCCGCCAGCCCCAGCGCAGGCTCCAGTTGGTGGGTCAGCCAGGTAGAAATCGCTGATGTCACAGGGCCCACCAGTTGGCCTATTGCGTAACCCGTGGTCAAGAGTCCCGCCATATAACGGGTATGAGTGGGCGCCAGCTCGCGGCCACACAGCAGCGAGAGTTGAACGGCACAGAGAAACCCGCCGCCAACCAGCAATGCGCCTGTCACCAGACCGGTAATCCCCGGCATTAACCATGCGGCAAAAACACCTAATCCCTGCAACCAAAGCACGATGGACAAACGCCGGTTTGATGTTGAGACATGGCGCAGCGCGATACTCAACGCGATCCCCACGACTGCTGCTAACCCAAAAATCGGCCAGACAAACTGGGCAAACAGGCTTCCCGGAAAACGCAGCGCCGCCATCTGTGACAAAAAGGTCGCCGGCAGAATATACCCGAATCCGGCCAGGCTGTAGCTCCAGACCAAACGGCGCAGGTCCTGTGTCAGTACCAACGGTTCGGGTGCGGTGCCGGGGCGATGTAGCTGTCCGCCACGCGGTAAATAGCGCGCCACCAACACAATTAAAATCAACGCCAGTACGCCATAAATTTGCCAGGCGGCACCGGCTGAAAGCGATCGCGCCTGAATGTAAACGGCCAGCAAGCCGCTGAGCGCAATGCCCGCGCCTGGACCCGCAAACACCGCCGCGCTCAGACCCGGCTTACCGGAATGTGCCAGCCGTTCGTTGGTCCAGGCGGCGATCAACACCATCGACCAGCCACTCATGCAGCCGATAACAAAGCGTATTATTCCATGAACAATGGCGTTATCCGCCACGGCGGAGAGCAGCGTCAGCGCCACGGCGCCCACGATCCCCAGATACAAGCGCCCTTCGACAAAACGATGCGCACGCATGGCATCCCATGCACCCACTAAATAGCCGAGATAATTCATGGCGGCCACTAATCCAGCGCTGGTCAGCGTCAGCTGTCCCGCCGCGATCATCAGCGGAACCTGAGGCGTAAAGGCAAAACGCCCTATCCCCATCGCGACCACAAGCACCACAAATCCACTGAGCGCGATACGCAGCGCCATGATCACTCCAAATGTTAAATTTAAGTAAATTTATGATGCAGTATATCGGGCAACAGCGGAAGTGAAAGTTACTCACAGGTGAATGAATAATATGTATTATGGGTTTAATGAATACCTGTATGAATTAAGGAGCCTTGCATGGAACTGCTCGAAGAGCACCGTTGTTTTGAAGGTCGGCAGCAGCGCTGGCGGCACGACTCCACGACACTGAACTGCGCGATGACATTCAGTATTTTTCTGCCGCCGACCATCGGAAAGGCAAAACCGCCGGTGCTGTACTGGCTTTCGGGCCTGACCTGCAATGATGAAAACTTCACCACCAAAGCGGGCGCGCAGCGTGTTGCCGCCGAGCTGGGCATTGCCCTTGTCATGCCGGATACCAGCCCGCGTGGCGATAAGGTTGCCGATGACGCGGGCTACGACTTAGGTAAAGGCGCAGGGTTTTATCTGAATGCCACTCAGCAGCCGTGGGCAAGCCATTACCGGATGTATGATTACCTTCGTGATGAGCTGCCTGCGCTGATTACTGC
This sequence comes from Lelliottia sp. GFLA7, assembly GCF_056490165.1. Classification (NCBI taxonomy): domain Bacteria; kingdom Pseudomonadati; phylum Pseudomonadota; class Gammaproteobacteria; order Enterobacterales; family Enterobacteriaceae; genus Lelliottia; species Lelliottia sp. GFLA7. The sequence continues at coordinate 663,460 of NZ_JBWLAQ010000002.1, forward strand.
TGAATTTGATGTCGGTGACCGGCGTGCGATCAGCGGGCATTCGATGGGCGGGCACGGCGCGCTCATTATGGCGCTTAAAAATCCTGGCACGTTCACCAGCGTCTCAGCGTTTGCCCCAATTGTGAACCCGACTCAGGTACCGTGGGGACAAAAAGCGTTTTCACACTATCTGGGTGAGGATTCAGATACATGGCAGGAGTGGGACAGTTGCGTACTGATGCAGGCGAGTCAGCCGGGAGATGCCATCCCAACGCTTATCGATCAGGGCGATGCGGATCAGTTCCTCGCTAACCAGCTCCAGCCAGCCGTACTGGCAGAAGTGGCACGCCAGAAAGCCTGGCCGCTGACGCTGCGCATTCAGCCGGGTCACGATCACAGTTACTATTTCATCGCATCGTATATTGAAGATCATCTCCGCTTCCATGCGGAGCATTTGTTCAAGTAAGCGCTAGCATTATGCCCGGTAGCCTTTCGCTCACCGGGCATTTCATCCATCAGAACTGATAATCGACGGCCATAAAGTAACGACGGCCATCTTCCGTATAGCTGTAATCGTCGCGGCTCAGATCTTTATCCAGCAGGTTTTGCACGCCGGCGCGCAGCTTAACGCTTTTCGTTGCCTGCCACGCTCCGCCCGTATTCCAGACCACGTAACCACCCGGCGTGGGTTCACCGTCGGTAACGGCACGTTTCTCACCCGTGTAGTTACCCTGCACGTAGAATGACCATGCCTGGGTCGCCTGCCAGTCAACCGTACCGTTAGCCGTATGGAACGGCAGTTCGGACAGTGGCTTATTACCGCCGTTGCTGATATCACGCCCATCGTTATAGGTGTAGTTCAGCGTCATTTTCCAGTCTTCTGCCAGCGGGAATTTCAGCTCGGTTTCTACCCCACGAATACGCGCTTTATTGACGTTGTAATAGCGGAAAATCGGTTCGCCGTCGCCGTTCAGCCCAACATAGTTCGGGTAACTTTGCGCATCATTAACGTTGGCGGTACGGGTAATGCTGATACGGTCATCCACGTTGTTCTGGAAGGTGGTGATGCTGGCCTGAACGCCTTCTAACCAGCCCTCTTCTCCGGCGTAATAAAGGCCGAGTTCGAAGCTTTCACTGGTTTCGGGTTTCAAATCCGGGCTACCCACAATTTCGCATGCGCCGCGGCATGAGCCGGTGGTCCAGTCAGGGCTAAGCTGCAGTAATGACGGCGCTTTAAAGGCCGTCGCCCAGCCGCCTTTCACCGTCATCGTATCGGTCGCGTTATAGACCAGATACGCACGCGGGCTCCAGTGATCGCCGTAGGTTTCGTGGTCGTCCATACGCACGCCGGTGGTCAACGCCAGCGGCTCGAAGATACGCCATTCGTCTTCGATAAAGAGCGCATACTGGCTGGCCGAGGTGTTACTGCTGTTGCCGCCCGTCAGGTTGACCGGATCCTCAAGCTTATCGTGACGCCATTCGCCGCCCAGAGTCAGCAACTGGTTGATTTCACCCAGCGGCAACACGTACTTGCCGTCCACGGCATTGCTTTCTGAGGTAATCGGGCTGCTGTTTCCCGGATTTTTGTTATCGACTTTTTCGCCGTAAACTTTCAGCTCGCTGTTACCCACATCCCAGCGGCCATTGTGACTCAGAGAATAATTCTGGCGATCCAGACGGTTCTTGTTAAGCGAGTCGGAGTCGCGATCCTGACGGTCGTAGCCGTAGCCTGCGGTAAAATCATGATTTTCGTCTGGCGTCCAGGCGAACTCCACATTCCCGTTGCGGCTGGTAAAGCCTTCGATGCGCGGCGTTTCGCCGGTCGCGGTAGTAGACGATTTTTGCTGATCGTCTTTTTCACGCTTAGACAGGCTTCCGTAGGCCTTTAGGCCCAGCACGCCGTCCACCAGCGGACCGCTGGTAAAGAACTGGCCGTTGTAGGTATCACCACGGTCGCGGTGATGCTGAATAGTGGTGTCCGCCGTCAGCGTACCCGTCCATTTTTGACCAATTTTTTTGGTGATGATATTCACCACGCCGCCCAGCGCATCGGAACCATACAGCGATGACATTGGCCCGCGAACCACTTCGATACGCTCAATGGCGTCAACCGGGATCCAGTTGAGATCGAAATCGTTGTGGCGGAATACAGCATTGCGCGAGCTGACACGTTTGCCGTCAACCAGAATCAGCGTATAGCTGCTGTCCAGTCCACGGATACTCACGCCTTTACGGTTATCCCCTTCGCTGGTTAATTGCACGCCAGGCACTTCTCGCAGGACATCTTTCAGATTGTTGACCGGCTTACGTTGCAGATCTTGCTGAGTAATGACGCTGATACTGGCGGGTGCATCTTTGAGATTCTGTTCGGTGGCCGACGCAGTGACAACCATCGTGTCGCCAGATTCCGCAGCAATAACAGGCAGGGCAAGGGACAGTGCGGACACACAAAGTCCTCCCCTTACGAAGGGATTCAACCTAAACATTCCATTTCTCCATGAGGTAAACACAACAATATCAAATCGTTATTGCTCACAATGCATTGCGCTCCGCCTGCTTCTTTGGCCGGTCGGAAGTGTGTTTCTGTGCAGGTTCGGCAGTCACGTCATCGTCTAAAAGCCCGCGACGTTGACGGCTTCATCCTTTTAAAAATTGCCGTAACGATAAAGCAAACGATAACTATTATCAATTAAATTGTTAACAATTATGTCTTTTCTCCATACTTTAGACATAAAAAAACCCGCTCAGTTGAGCGGGTTCGAAAGAGAGGAAATGCGATTATTTTTTGAATCGTCCAGGGAAGTCCATTTCACTGTAGCTGACGAACCGCGTGCCTTTTGTCAGTTTGTAGCCAAACCAGATAATCAGGAACAGCGGAATTCCGATATACGTCGCCATCACGCCGCCCCAGTCAATGGTGTCTGACAGGAAGGCTTCGTAGTTCTGACCGAGCGTGATGATCAGACACAGAATGAACGCGAAGATCGGCCCAATCGGGAAGAATCCTGAGCGGTACGGCAGGTCGTTAATATCGTGCCCTTGCATAACGTAACCGCGACGGAAACGATAGTGACTGATGGCAATCCCCAGCCAGGCGATGAAGCCCGTCATCCCGGACGTATTCAGCAACCAAAGATAGACCGTCTTATTACCAAACATGGAGGTCAGGAAGCACAGACCCGCGACCACTGTTGTGGCGTACAGCGCATTACGCGGCACACCGCCGCGTGACAATTTGGCGAAAATGCGTGGCGCTTTACCGTCGCACGCCAGGGTGTACAGCATACGCGTTGAGGCGTACATGCCGGAGTTACCCGCAGAAAGCACCGCCGTCAGGATAACCGCGTTCATCACCGCCGCCGCTGAGAGCAGACCAGCATGCTGGAACACCAGCGTGAACGGGCTAACGCTGATGTCTTTCACATCGTTACGCAGCAGACTCGGGTCGGTGTAAGGAATGATCAGGCTGATAATCAGGATCGCGAACACGTAGAACAGCAGAATACGCCAGAACACCTGCCGCACTGCGCGCGGAATGTTCTTCTCCGGATCTTCGGATTCACCGGCAGCAATACCAATCAGTTCCGTTCCCTGGAAAGAGAAACCCACAATCATGGCCACGCCAATCATGGCCGCAAAACCGCCGGCAAACGGCGCATCACCAATTTCCCAGTTGCTCCAGCCCGCAGGCTCCGCACCTTTAAAGATGCCCACAATCATCGCCACGCCGACGATGATGAAGATAATCACGGTCGTCACTTTGATCAGGGAGAACCAGTATTCTGCCTCACCAAAACCACGTACGGAGATGTAGTTCAGCAGGAAAATCACCGCCAGGAAGATAGCGCTCCAGATCCAGCCCGGCGTGTCCGGGAACCACCAGTTCATCACCAGCTGCGCGGCCACGAGGTCAACAGCGATAGTCACCGCCCAGTTGTACCAGTAGTTCCAGCCCAGCGCGAAGCCGAAGCCTTCTTCTACATATTTTTGACCGTAAGTCGAAAAGGAGCCGGAGACCGGCATGTATGCCGCCAGTTCGCCCAGGCTGGTCATCAGGAAGTACACCATCAGGCCAATCAACATATACGAAAACAGCGCGCCGCCAGGACCTGCCGCTGAAATGGTTGCACCGGATGCAACAAAAAGACCTGTACCAATCGATCCGCCAATGGCGATCATTGTCAGGTGACGCGCCTTGAGTTCGCGACGTAGCGCGGGCGCTTCTGTGGTTTTATTTTCTGAAACCATGTGAAAATGCTGTCCATTTTAAAAATGAGGCGCGATTGTAGCAGACGATCCGCGTTCCTTCCGGCAGAAATGCGCAGTTATAAGAGAGCTTCATGACTGGCCCAGGATTATAAGTAACGCTGAGATTCCTCCCCCACTCCGAGTGGAGATGGAGATGGCTAATTGTTGCAGTAACGCAGAAAACGCTGAAGAGAGCTGGAGAGATGCTTCTGGCGATGATGAATACACCACAACGTGCGCACCAACTTAGGTAACGGGACGGGGATTTCCACCAGCGAGCCGCTTTCAAGCTGTTCAGCAATCACCCGGCGCGACAAACAGCTGATTCCCAGACCGTGTCGCACGGCGTGTTTGATGGCTTCGGAGTTCCCTAATTCCATCCCCAGATGAAACTGCGGCAAATGCGAAAGCAGCAGATAATCGACGATCTCGCGCGTGCCGGAACCGTGTTCACGTAAAATCCACGGGGCTTGCGCCAGGCGTTCCAGCGTGACGTCGCCCTGCAACAACGCAGAAGCCGGAGACGCAAAGACCACCAGCTCATCTTCCAGCCACGGCTCGGCAATAATATCGACGTTATGACACGGCCCTTCGATAAGCCCAATATCCACGCGGAAATCAATAATAGCGTTAATCACGTCCTGACTATTGCCGACGCTCATCTCCAGCGGCAGCGTCGGGAAATCGCGACGATAGCGGGCAATCACTTCCGGGAGAATATAGTTCCCGATGGTGCTGCTGGCGAATACACGAATGGCACCGTTTTCCTCGCGGAATAACTGTTCGATTTCAACCGCTTGCTCCAGTAGCGCCAGCGCGCGCGGGTACAGCAGTCGCCCATGTTCATTCACCACCAGGCGTTTGCCTACCCGGTCAAAAAGCTGCACGCGAAGCTGACCTTCAAGATCGGTCAGCGCTGCGCTCACCGCAGACTGTGACAATGCCAGGCGCACAGAGGCCTGAGTCGTCGACCCGCTTTTCAGCACTTCGGCAAAAACTTCAAGCTGACGCAATGTAATGTGCATGGTTGCTTACCACTTATAAAGATTAATTATAAATATATAATCAATTTTATTTTTAAGCCAGAGCGCCGTAATCTTTTAACCAGAGAGAGGAGAAGGTTATGACAGCAATCACCCTACACAATCATCGTTCAGTGTGGCATTACGTTCCGGGGCTTGCGCTCAGTGCCGCCATCACCGGCGCGGCATTATGGGGCGGCAGTATTCCCGCCGTCGCTGGCGCAGGGTTTAGCGCACTCACGCTGGCTATTCTGCTCGGCATGGTGGTCGGTAATACGGTTTATCCGCAGATTTCGCAATCTTGCGATGGCGGTGTAATTTTCGCCAAACAGCACCTGCTGCGTCTGGGCATTATTCTTTATGGTTTCCGCCTCACCTTTTCGCAGATTGCGGATGTCGGCGTCAGCGGGATTGCTATTGATGTGCTGACGCTGACCAGCACCTTTTTACTGGCCTGCTTTATCGGCCAAAAAGTCTTCGGTCTGGATAAAAAAACCAGCTGGCTGATTGGTGCGGGCAGCAGTATTTGCGGGGCCGCGGCAGTGCTCGCGACGGAACCGGTGGTCAAAGCGGAATCCAGCAAAGTGACGGTTGCGGTCGCGACCGTGGTTATCTTCGGTACGCTGGCGATTTTCCTTTATCCAGCAATGTATCCGCTTGTTGCGCACTGGTTTACGCCTGAAACGTACGGCATTTATATCGGTTCAACGATGCACGAAGTGGCGCAGGTTGTCGCTGCAGGTCACGCCATTAGCCCTGAGGCGGAAAATTCAGCGGTCATTGCCAAAATGCTGCGCGTGATGATGCTGGCACCGTTCCTGATTATTCTGGCCGCGCGCGTTAAACAGCTGACGCCCGCTGGGAAAGGAGAAAAAAGTAAAATCACCATTCCATGGTTTGCGATTCTGTTTATCGCCGTGGCGGTGTTTAACTCCTTCCATCTGCTGCCAAAAACAATCGTTGATATGCTGGTCACGCTGGATACCGTGCTGCTGGCGATGGCGATGGCGGCGCTCGGCGTCACCACGCACGTCAGCGCACTGAAAAAAGCAGGTGCAAAACCCCTGCTGATGGCATTAATGCTCTTTGTCTGGCTGATTGTCGGCGGGGGCGCTATCAACCTGGCAGTCCATAGTGTGATGGCATAAAGCACTACATCCTTCTCCTGTTAACCCGCTATCATAAGCGTTTCGGGTTAACAGGAGTCCCTTTATGAAATATGTTGGAGCGCACGTCAGCGCAGCAGGCGGTCTTGCGAATGCCGCCATCCGCGCCGCCGAAATCGAGGCGACCGCTTTCGCCCTGTTCACCAAAAATCAGCGCCAGTGGCGCGCTGCGCCGCTCACTCCTGAAATAATTAATGATTTCAAAGCCGCCTGTGAAAAGTATAACTTCGGGCCGGGGCAGATCCTGCCGCACGACAGTTATCTCATCAATCTGGGCCATCCGGTTCAGGAAGCGCTGGATAAATCACGTGAGGCGTTTCTGGATGAATTACAGCGTTGCGAACAGCTTGGCCTGACGCTGCTGAATTTCCATCCGGGCAGCCATCTGATGCAAATCGACGAAGACGCCTGTCTGGCACGCATTGCGGAATCCATCAACATTGCGCTGGCACAAACGGAAGGCGTCACGGCAGTTATCGAAAACACCGCCGGGCAAGGCAGTAATCTGGGTTTCAAGTTTGAACATCTGGCAGCAATTATCGATGGCGTGGAAGATAAAACGCGCGTGGGCGTGTGCATCGATACCTGTCATGCCTTTGCAGCGGGATACGATCTGCGCAGTCAGGAAGAGTGCGAGAAAACCTTTGCAGAATTTGAGCGTATTGTCGGCTTCAAGTATCTGCGTGGTATGCATTTGAACGATGCGAAAAGCGCGTTTGGCAGCCGTGTTGACCGCCACCACAGCCTCGGCGAAGGCAATATTGGTCACGATGCGTTCCGCTTTATTATGCAGGACCCGCGTTTTGACGGCATTCCCATGGTGCTGGAGACGGTTAATCCGGATATCTGGGCGGAAGAAATCGCCTGGCTGAAAGCACAGCAGACCGCTGAACAAGCGGCATAAAAAAAGCCGGGTCGCATTAGCACCCGGCTTTTTATTGATTCAACGATCTTATGCTGCTTTAGCTACCGCTGCAGATTCCACTTCCGGGCGTTTCAGCACCGCGTAAGACAGACCAGCAATCAGCGTACCCGCAATAATCGCGAACAGATAACCCAGGACCGGCGTAATCGCACCAGGAATCAGCAGAACGAACAGACCACCGTGTGGTGCCATCAGTTTTGCGCCGATTGCCATGGAGATAGCCCCCGTCACCGCGCCGCCAACGATACAGCAAGGCAGAACGCGCATTGGGTCACGTGCGGCAAACGGAATGGCACCTTCAGTGATGAAGCACAAACCGAGAACCAGAGCCGCTTTGCCCCCTTCCTGCTGCGCTTTATCAAACTTACGGCGTGCGATAATCGTTGCCAGGCCCAATGCCAGTGGTGGCACCATACCCGCGGCCATGATTGCCGCCATTGGCGCATAGGTCTGGGTACTCAGCAGACCAACACCAAAGGCATATGCCGCTTTGTTTACCGGACCGCCCATGTCGGTACACATCATGCCGCCCAGGATTGCGCCCAGCAGTACCGCGTTCGCAGTACCCATGGTTTGCAGCCAGTGGGTCAGACCTTCAAGGATGCCAGCAACCGGTTTACCAATCAGGTAGATCATGCCCAGACCCACCACGAGGCTGGAAATCAGTGGAATGATCAGGATCGGTTTCAGCGCTTCCATACTTTGCGGCAGCTTCAGCTTAGAGCTGATCGCTTTCGCTACATAACCCGCCAGGAAACCGGCGATAATACCGCCGATGAAGCCTGAGCCGGTGCTCACTGCCAGCATGCCGCCGATAAGACCTGGCGTCAGACCTGGACGGTCAGCAATGGAAAATGCAATGTAACCCGCCAGCACTGGCACCATTAGCGCAAACGCTGAACCACCGCCAATCTGCATCAGTGCTGCAGCCAGCGTGCCCGGCTCTTTAAACGCTTCGATACCGAAGGCAAAAGAGAGCGCGATACACAAACCGCCCGCCACCACCATCGGCAGCATGTAAGAAACACCCGTCAGCAGGTGACGATAAGCGCCCGCGGACTCTTTCTTGCCTTCGCTTGCAGATTGCGATTTTGCCGATGCCTGATACGGCTTAGCTTCGGCCAGCGCCTTATCAAACTCCTGTGCCGTTTTCTTCAGCGCCAGGCCGGTTGAGGTGCGATACATCGGCTTACCGGCAAATTTTGCCAGGTCCACTTCAATATCTGCCGCCACAATCACCAGATCCGCTTCAGCCACTTCTTCAGCTGTAATCGCATTGCCAGCGCCCACAGAACCACGGGTTTCAACCTTCACCCACCAGCCGCGTTTTTTCGCTTCGGTTTCGATGGCTTCAGCCGCCATAAAGGTATGTGCCACGCCGGTTGGGCAGGCGGTGATTGCCACAACGCGTTTTGGACCCGTTGCAGAGACAGCTGCATCGGCGATCGGCGCGCTGTAAATCGCCGCATGGCCTTTTGCTTCGCTCAGGAATAATTCTGGATGTGCCACGGCGCGATTAATATCGCCCAGCCACACTTTTTTGCCGTTCAGCGCACTGTCAGCGGGCATTTTGTCGCCCAGAATAATCGCCAGTTCAGCGTCATTTGGGTTATCGACAATTTCAACATGCGCTTTGTGTGCCGCTGCGCCCAGCAGCGTTTTCGCCATATAGGCGCGAGCCTGTCCAAGACTGGAATCAATGATCAGCAGCGTTTTCATTATGCCTCTCCTGCTGTTAGTTAAAAGGTTGTAAGTCGACGCGCGCCATCATCGCGGCCAACTGGGTACGTTCGGTAATACCAACATTGCTCTGGCTTACGGCCAGGGCAGCAACAGCGGTTGCAAGACGTAAAGTATGTTCACTGGATTCACGCATCAGCAGGCCATAGATCAGGCCGCCAACCATGGAATCCCCTGCGCCCACGGTACTCACAACTTCCACCGACGGTGGTTTGGCAATCCATTCGCCAGACGCGTTAACCCACAACGCACCTTCCGCACCCAGAGAAATCACGACGTGAGCGATACCTTGTTCACGCAGCGCATGAGCGGCTTCAATAACATCTTTTAATTCTGGCAGTTTACGACCCGCCCAGATCTCAAGTTCGCGACGGTTGGGTTTAACCAACCACGGAGACGCTTTAAGACCGGCAACCAGCGCTTCGCGGCTGCTGTCGAAGATAATGCATGGACACTGGCTACGCAGACGCAGCATCCATTCGGTGAACGCTTCCGGGCTCACACCAGACGGTAAACTGCCACTCACGCACACCATGTCAAACTGACCAAGCCAGGTCAGAGAGTCGTTAACAAAGCGCTCCCAGTCTGCAGGGGTCACTTCAAAGCCGGAGAAGTTAAAGTCGGTCACTTCACCGTCTTTCTCTGTCAACTTAACGTTAATACGGGTACGGCCCTGAACGACCTGGAAACGGTTCGCAATGCCCAGCTCGCTGAACAGCTGCTGAAAACCATCCTGGTTGTCTTTACCCAGGAAACCGCCCACGGTGACGTCGATGCCTAAATCTTTGAGCACTTTGGCAACGTTGATGCCTTTACCCGCGGCGTGCAGGCCAGTGGTTCGTACGAGGTTGACTTCACCGCGTTCCACTTCTGGCGTAAAACCAACCAGATCGTAAGCGGGATTCAATGTAATGGTGGCGACACGTCTGCTCATTATGCGCCCTCCCCCAGACCTGCAGCGATGGCGTCGCCAACCGCTTTCAGCGCCTGTTCAGCATCAGCACCTTGCGCTGTGAAGCGCAGGCGATGGCCTTTTTTGACACCCAGCGCGACCACTTTCATCAGGCTGCGGCCATTTGCCGGTTTGCCGGAACCATCAAGATTGGTCACGGTGATTTCACTGTCGAACTGTTTGATCGTGTTGACCAGCATGGTGCCCGGACGGGCATGCAGGCCGTGCTCGTTACGCACCACGAACTCGGCGCTGAGCACGTCATCGGTTGATACGTCGTCGCTGGTCAGCAGTGCCAACAACGTGGCAGCATCTGCGTTCAGCAAGCGGTCAGCTTTATTGTTCAGCAGCAAGTCGCTGAGGCGTTTAAGCACCGCAACCGGCTGTTCATCCGCCATCGCGACCGTCACCAGCAACGCAGCCTGCTCGCCATCCACATCAAAAGAGGTTGCTGCACGGCTCACCGCGATTGCACTGCGGACATTGCCTTCTGCGCTGTCGTTCAGCCAGACACCCTGACCGAGATTCAACGGCTTGTCATTGATCACGCGGGCTACAAAGGCCGTCTCAACCGCACCGGCTTCTTTCAGGCGACCCGCGTTCAACGCCTGTAACGTCACCAGGTCGGTGGCGATAACATCAAGCGTCAGCGTATCGTTATCAAGCTTCAGCGCTTCGCTCTGCTTTTCACCCATCAGCAGCGCACGCAGCTCTTCAGCCGTGGTCGCTGACTGCAGCTGTTCAGCCACAGCGTCGTCGCTCAGCACATGCGTCAGCTGACGCAGTAAGCCCAAGTGTTCATCACCACTTGCGGCGATACCGATGGCGACGTATGCCACCTGTCCTTCGCCCCACAAAATGCCCTGCGGGAACTGATAAACCTGAACACCGGTTTTCAGTACCTGATCGCGGGTATCCGTGGTGCCGTGAGGAATCGCGATACCATTACCGAGGAAGGTTGAGGTCTGTTGCTCACGCGCCAGCATGCCATCAACGTAGCCTTCAGCAACGTTACCGGCCTGCACAAGGCTCGCCGCAATCTTGCGAATGGCCTCTTCTTGATTACCGGCCTGTTCGCCCGGATGGATGTCTTGCACTGTTAACTTGAACATGGTTCTCCTCTCTCGCTGAACTTGAATCGTTTCAGCCTTAATGAGAAAAAATGCGCTAACTTGCTCTGTTAGATAGATAAGATAGCGCTGAAACGTTTCAAGGAGTCTTGCGCTTTATGCCAGAGCTTGCAAGGAAAGTTACCTTTTCTGTTTCATAATTTAGAAGTGCAGCACATTTCTTCAACGATTGGCTTACATTTGCTGATGGATGGGTGACGTCTACCGCTTCGCTTCAGCACCGTTCAGCAACATATCTTTTTGAAATGCTATTTTGATTTAGTTGTGGGATAATTGACCGCATCACCTGTTTATTTTCTGACAAGCGGCGTAAACTCCGCCCCTCTTCACATCACTGATATAGAAACATGCACAACACCCCCGCTGCCGCCTCACCAAAGCCATTTGATCTGACGTCATCGGCGTTTTTGATTGTTGCCTTTCTCACCGGTATTGCCGGTGCATTGCAAACGCCAACGCTGAGCTTATTTCTGACTAATGAAGTCCATGCCCGTCCGGCTATGGTCGGCTTCTTTTTTACCGGGAGCGCGATTATTGGCATTCTGGTCAGCCAGTTCCTGGCAGGCCGCTCGGACAGAAAAGGTGACCGCAAAAGTCTGATCGTTTTTTGCTGCCTGCTGGGCGTGTTCGCGTGCGTGCTGTTCGCCTGGAACCGCAACTATTTTGTCTTGCTATTTGTCGGCGTATTTCTCAGTAGCTTTGGATCGACTGCCAACCCGCAAATGTTTGCCCTCGCACGTGAACATGCCGATCGTACGGGCCGTGAAGCAGTGATGTTCAGCTCCATTTTACGAGCACAGGTCTCGCTGGCGTGGGTGATCGGCCCCCCGCTGGCTTACGCGTTGGCGATGGGGTTTGGCTTTACCGTGATGTATCTCAGTGCAGCGGCCGCTTTTATCGTGTGTGGCGCGATGGTGTGGTTTTTCCTGCCGTCGATGCGCAAAGAACCAAAACTGGCAACCGGTACGCTGGAAGCCCCACGGCGTAACCGTCGCGACGCCTTGCTCCTGTTTATCATCTGTACGCTGATGTGGGGGACTAACAGTCTCTACATCATTAATATGCCGCTGTTTATTATCGATGAGCTGCACTTGCCGGAAAAACTGGCGGGAATCATGATGGGAACGGCGGCAGGTCTGGAAATCCCGACCATGCTGATCGCGGGATATTATGCCAAACGCTTCGGAAAGCGTTTCCTGATGCGTATCGCAGTGGTGGCAGGTCTGCTGTTTTATATCGGAATGCTTACGGTAAAAGAACCGGCCCTGTTGCTGGCTTTACAGCTACTGAATGCTATCTATATCGGTATTCTCGCGGGTATTGGTATGCTCTATTTTCAGGATTTGATGCCCGGACAGGCTGGCGCAGCGACGACGCTTTACACCAATACCACGCGCGTGGGCTGGATAATTGCCGGATCGTTAGCAGGAATTGTGGCGGAAATCTGGAGTTATCACACGGTCTTCTGGTTCGCACTGGTGATGTGCATCATCACAGTGGGCTGCCTGACGCGCATTAAAGACATCTAGGGCGCGGTCAGCGTTTCCAGTTCAAGAAGCCAGGTCATCGCTTGTGCACGCGTACTACCGCACATCTCTTTCGCGGGCTGCAGCCCTGCGCACACCTTTGGGCGTGACGATGAACCGAATATTTTACACAGATTATTGTCAGAAAGCTGAACGCAACGGGTGTTGGCGGGCTTGCCATTAGGCATGCCAGGAATAGGACTTGAAATGGACGGTGCGGTGCAACACGCGCCACAATCTGGGCGGCAATCCATAAACGCTCTCTATGAGTCACTAAGGCCCGTGCAGTCAGGCATGACGCGCACAGTAACACCTTTTGCGTATTGATAGCAAAAGCCACGAATTCCGCTTGCCTGAAAGCCTGCGCGCGAGTAATTTGACGCGATATTTTTTACCTCACAGTAAACAGGATTACTGCAATGCCAAGAGCGAATGAAATTAAGAAAGGTATGGTGCTGAACTACAACGGCAAACTGCTGATTGTGAAAGACATTGATGTTCAGTCGCCTAGCGCCCGTGGCGCAGCAACGCTGTACAAAATGCGCTTTGCCGATGTCCGTACCGGCCTGAAGGTTGAAGAGCGTTTTAAAGGTGATGATATTGTTGATACCGTGACCCTGACGCGTCGCTTCGTCGATTTCTCCTACATTGACGGCAACGAATATGTGTTCATGGATAAAGAAGATTACACGCCGTATATCTTCACCAAAGATCAGATTGAAGACGAGCTGCTGTTTATTCCTGAAGGCGGCATGCCGGATATGCAGGTTCTGACCTGGGATGGCCAACTGCTGGCGCTTGAACTGCCGCAGACGGTTGATCTGGAAATCGTAGAAACGTCACCGGGCATCAAAGGCGCATCTGCAAGTGCGCGTAACAAACCCGCGACGCTGACTACAGGTTTGGTCGTTCAGGTTCCTGAATACCTTTCCGCAGGCGAAAAAATTCGCATCCATATTGAAGAAAAACGTTATATGGGTCGCGCAGACTGATACAAAAAAACCCGGCTTTTGCCGGGTTTCTTTTTACAACAATTCTGGTTACAACAGTTCTGGATACTTCAGCATCTTCAGCGCCAGTTCCACGCCTCGCACTTCCGCCATCCCTTTCAGACGGCCAATCGCAGAATAACCCGGATTCGTTTTCTTGCGTAAATCGTCAAGCATTTGATGCCCGTGATCCGGACGGAATGGAATCGGACGCACATCGCCAGCATGCTTACGACGCTGCTCTTCGCTTAGAATCGCATCCACTACCGCCACCATATTCACGTCGCCACCCAAATGAGCCGCTTCGTGGAAGGTTTTAGGGTTATTTTCACGACAGGTCGCGCGCAGATGGGTGAAGTGAATGCGATCGCCGAAGGCTTCAATCATCTTCACCAGATCGTTATCTTCACGCACGCCGTACGAACCCGTACACATAGTGAAGCCGTTGTTGATGCTATCAACGGTCTCTTTCAGCCACTGCATGTCTTCAATAGTGGAAACAATGCGTGGCAGGCCGAGAATCGGGCGCGGCGGATCGTCCGGATGAACGGCCAGGCGTAAACCACAGGCTTCCGCCACCGGCACAATCGCCCGCAGGAAATATGCCATATTTTCACGGAGCTGATTTTTATCGATGTCGCCGTATTCCGCCAAACGCGCGCGGAACTGATCCAGGGTGTAACCCTCTTCAGCACCCGGCAGACCCGCGATAATATTACGCGTCAGCTTTTCGATATCAGCGTCGGAAGCGTCTTCAAACCATTTCAGCGCCTGCTGTTGCTCTTCTGCGGAGTAATCCGCCTCTGCGCTCGGGCGTTTTAGAATGTGTAGTTCAAATGCCGCAAAGGCTATCTGATCAAAGCGCAGTGCTCTGGAACCGTCTGGCATTTGATATTCGAGATCGGTACGCGTCCAGTCCAGAATTGGCATGAAGTTGTAGCATACGGTGTCGATACCGCAGGTCGCCAGGTTACGAATACTCTGCTGATAGTTGGCGATCCAGGTTTCAAATTGTCCTGAATGCGTTTTGATATCCTCATGCACAGGGATACTTTCGACAACCGACCAGGTCAGCCCTTTATCTGCCAGCACCGCCTGACGTTTTTTGATCTCTTCCACCGGCCAAACTTCACCGTTTGGAATATGGTGCAATGCGGTCACGACGCCTGTTGCGCCAGCCTGACGCACATCATCAAGAGAAACCGGATCATTCGGCCCGTACCAACGCCAGGTTTGTTCCATCGCTTCACCCTCAAAAGTTGTTATACCAATATGTGTTACTGCAATGACGACTACCATACATGCTTGATAATATCGGTCAACGCGCTCGGCAGCATTGATTGATCCAACTCACAGAATCTGGATATTTACGGCTTACCAATTTAATTTGCTGTCATATAACTTTACACTGCCGTTGTTAATTAATGGTTAATCAGGTGTGTATTACATGAAGACAATTGCCTCCGCTTCGCTTCCTCCGCACGTGCAACTGCCGCAGTATGATCGCCAGCAACTGCGCTCCCGCATTGTTCATTTCGGTTTTGGCGCTTTTCACCGTGCGCATCAGGCGTTGTTAACAAACCGTGTGCTAAACGCCAAAGGGGGCGACTGGGGTATCTGTGAGATTAGCCTGTTCAGTGGCGATGTGCTGATGAGCCAGCTTCGTGCACAGGAGCACCTTTTTACCGTGCTGGAAAAAGGCGCTGACGGAAATCAGCCGATTGTTATCGGCGCTGTGCATGAATGCCTGAATGCCAAGCTCGATTCGCTGGCGGCCATTATTGAGAAATTTTGCGAACCGCACGTAGCTATTGTTTCGCTGACCATAACCGAGAAAGGCTATTGCATCGATCCGGCGACAGGCAAGCTGGATACGCAGAACGCACGTATCCTTCACGATCTCGAAAACCCAACCGAACCGCACTCAGCGCCCGGTATTCTGGTTGAAGCCCTCCATCGCCGCCGCGAACGCGGCCTCACGCCTTTCACCGTCCTGTCGTGCGACAACATTCCTGATAACGGACATGTGGTTAAAAACGCGGTGCTGGGGATGGCAGAAAAACGCTCGCCAGAGTTAGCCAAATGGATTGCGACGCACGTGAGTTTCCCTGGCACCATGGTTGACCGCATCGTGCCCGCCGCTACGGAAGCATCGCTGGCAGAAATCACTCAGGCGTTAGGCGTGGAAGATCCCTGCGCGATCAGCTGCGAGCCGTTTATCCAGTGGGTAGTGGAAGATAATTTTGTGGCCGGCCGCCCTGAATGGGAAATCGCTGGCGTTCAGATGGTTCAGGACGTTCTGCCGTGGGAGCAGATGAAATTACGCATGCTCAACGGTAGCCACTCGTTCCTGGCGTATCTGGGTTACCTCGCGGGTTTCGCACATGTGAGTGATTGCATGCAGGACGACGCGTTTCGCGAGGCCGCTCGTCGCCTGATGCTGGATGAACAAGCTCCGACATTGCGCATCACCGATGTCGATTTAACGGCGTATGCTGACAGTCTGATCGACCGATTTGCCAATCCGGCGTTACAGCACCGCACCTGGCAAATCGCGATGGACGGTAGCCAAAAATTGCCGCAGCGCATGCTGGAAGGTGCGCGCGTACATTTGCAACGTGAAAGCGCCTGGCCACTGCTGGCACTCGGTATCGCTGGATGGATGCGTTATGTGAGTGGCGTTGATGATGCTGGGAATACCATCGATGTCCGCGATCCGCTGAGCGAAAAAATTCGAGCAATTGTTGAAACCAGCAGCGAAACAGACCGCGTAGATGCGTTACTGGCCCTTGCGGAAATTTTTGGCAGCGACTTGCCGCAGCAGGCTCAGTTTGTCGATGCAATCACTCACGCTTACCAGCGTATTTCAGAGCGTGGCGCACGTCAGGCCGTCATCGACACCCTCGCGATTTAACTTTTTTTGCTGTAAAGGGCGTATGGAGAGAGCCTCCGTTCGCCCTCCCCCTTCTCACCGCTGTCTTTTTTCGCCAGGATTATTGATAATTGTTATGTATTACAATTTTTCCTGGAGCGCATGTGACCAAAACCAACCTCATAACCGGCTTTCTCGGCAGCGGTAAAACCACTTCCATTCTTCATTTGCTGGCGAATAAAGATCCGGCAGAAAAATGGGCCGTGTTGGTCAATGAATTCGGCGAAGTCGGGATTGATGGCGCATTGCTGGCTGACAGCGGCGCGATGGTCAAAGAAATCCCAGGCGGCTGCATGTGCTGCGTCAATGGCTTACCGATGCAGGTGGGGCTAAATACGCTGTTGCGTCAGGGCAAGCCGGACCGTTTAATCATCGAACCCACCGGTTTAGGCCATCCCAAGCAGATCCTCGACCTGCTCACCGCGCCAGTATATGAGCCGTGGATCGATCTGCGGGCCACGCTTTGTGTTCTGGATCCGCGCCAGTTGCTGGATGAGAAATCCGTGCAAAATGAAAACTTCCGCGACCAGCTTGCCAGCGCAGATATCATCGTGGTGAATAAAGAAGACCGTGCCACAGACGAGAGCCGGGCAGCGTTTGACCTGTGGTGGCAGCACTTTGGCGGCGACCGCCAGTTTGTGCAGACAACCCAGGGTCATATCGATAATGCGCTGCTGGATCTTCCGCGTCTGAATTCAGCTGAACTGCCTGCCAGCGCTGCGCATTCGCACAGTCATGCCGACAAAAAAGGCCTGGCGGCGCTGAGTTTGCCTGCTCATCAGCGCTGGCGCCGCAGTCTCAATAGCGGCCAGGGACATCAGGCCTGTGGCTGGATTTTTGATGCTGATACGCGCTTTGATACAATCGGTATTCTGGAATGGGCCAAGCTCGCGCCGGTCGAACGCGTAAAAGGTGTGATGCGAACTCAGGATGGGCTGGTGCGGATCAATCGTCAGGGCGCAGATTTCTTTATCGAAACGCAGAACGTTGCACCGCCAGATAGCCGAATAGAGTTAATTAGTGCGGTTAACACCGACTGGAACCTGCTTCAGGCCAGCTTGTTGAAGCTTCGTTTAAGTTCGGGCGAATAACGTTGCCACCGACTAAATTATTCAAGATGATGATGATTAAACGACTTCCATACATTTTACTGCTTAATGCTGCCGGTTTTGCGCTGTTTTTGTCCTGGTATCTGCCAGCGAATCATGGCTTCTGGTTCCCGCTGGACTCCGGTATTTTCCTCTTCTTTAATCAGTTGTTGGCAAAGAGCCAAGCCTTTTTGTGGCTGGTGGCCATCACCAACAACCGTGCCTTCGATGGGTTTTCATTGCTCGCTATGGGCTGCCTGATGCTCTCTTTCTGGCGAGAAGAAGACGCCGCTTGTCGACGCCGCATCATCGCCATTGGGCTGGTGATGTTGCTGATTGCCGTAGTGGTGAACCAACTGGCCCAAGGGCTGATGCCGGTTAAGCGATCCAGTCCATCGCTCTATTTCCCCAATATCAATCGTGTCAGTGAATTACTGCACATTTCGACTAAAGATGCGTCGAAGGACAGTTTCCCAGGGGATCATGGAATGATGTTGCTTATTTTTTCGGCATTCATGCTGCGCTATTTTGGCAAAAAGGCGTTCGGGGTTGCCCTGATTATTGTTGTGGTTTTTATTTTCCCACGCGTAATGATCGGCGCTCACTGGCTGACTGATATTGTGGTCGGTTCACTTTCTGCCGTGTTGATTGGTTTACCCTGGTGCTTAATGACACCGTTGAGCGATCGCCTGATTGCCCTTTTCGACCGGTACCTGCCTCGGAAATGCAACAAAGATAAAACAAATAACTAACTTAAATTAACGCTATCCATCAGGGATCATTTTAGATCCCTGAAAATTCCCCGCTATTTTTTTGCTGCATTGTCATCTCTGCGTAATATCATTCACGTTGTAAATGAATGCATTGCATACATCTTAAGCTAAATTGGCGGTATTTTGCGCAATCCCGGTTGATCGCTTTGTCTATCACAATTTCTTATAAAAAAAGCAATATTATTGCTCGCATTGACTAAGCCGATCAGTTAATCTCGAACTCGTTTTGCCTCACAGAGATAATTATTCTCAGAGTGAATAAGTTTGTGCGTTAGACCACAGATTTGACCATAAAGAATTGTCTCATTGTGCGCAGATATTTAGTCTCGTCACGTTTGGCATTTTATAACGACTTTTATCGTTAAGGACTTCAAGGGAAAATAATTAACATGGTCAAATCTCAACCGATTTTGAGATATATCTTGCGGGGAATCCCGGCAATAGCAGTTGCAGTACTGCTGTCTGCATGTAGTTCGACAAACACTGCAAAGAATATGCATCCTGAGACGCGTGTTGTGGGCATGGAAGATGCCTCGTCACTGCAAGCCTCTCAGGATGAATTTGAGAATATGGTGCGTAATCTGGACGTTAAGTCTCGCATTATGGACCAGTATGCTGACTGGAAAGGCGTGCGTTATCGTCTGGGCGGCAGCACCAAAAAAGGTATCGATTGTTCCGGTTTTGTACAGCGTACGTTCCGTGAGCAATTCGGGTTAGACCTTCCGCGTTCTACCTACGAACAGCAGGAAACAGGTAAATCCATTTCACGTACGAAACTGCGTACCGGTGATTTAGTGCTGTTCCGTGCGGGTTCAACCGGTCGACACGTTGGGATTTACATCGGCAACGACCAGTTTGTTCATGCATCCACCAGCAGCGGTGTGACGATTTCCAGCATGAACGAGCCATACTGGAAGAAGCGCTATAACGAAGCGCGCCGTGTTCTGACCCGCAGTTAATCTGTTATGTCGTTGGTTATCCCTTGGCTGGCGACATAATAAAAAAAAGCACTGCTTCGGCAGTGCTTTTTTTTGCCTGTGTAATATCACGCCCCTGCAAGTGGGGGAAGCGAGATAATCCAGGCTATAGTCTTGTAAATTCGTAAGTTTAGCCGTCAAGCCGCAACTGACGGTCATTCAGGAACACTGACGTTTATGTTCACTCGTTACTTTTCCACCAGCCGTAAAGTCCTGACAGGCAGTATTCTGGCGGGCTTACTCGTCGCCCTCCTCTGCGGAATGCTGCAATTTTTCCTTAGCTATCATAAGCGGGAAGTGAGATTCGACACCCTCATCGTCGACCTTCGTGTGTATATGGAGAGCTACTTCTCCGAGCTTAAAACGTCCATCGATACCTTGCAGCCCTTTATTCTGGATAGCTGTCAGGAGGTGCGCGATGAGTTAACCTCGCGTGCCGCGTTTAGCCTCAACGTTCGTGCCTTTCTATTGGTAAAAGACAACGTCGCGTTTTGTTCTTCAGCAACAGGTGCCATGAATACTCCTTTGGCTGAACTCATACCCACGCTGAATGTTAATAAACCCATCGACATGGCGCTTTTGCCCGGAACGCCCATGCTGCCGCACAATCCCGCTATCGCTATCTGGTACCAAAATCCACTGGTGAAAGGCGGCGGTGTCTTCACGTCGATCAATATCAATTTGACGCCGTATCTCCTTTATACCGCGCGCCAGGACGAATTCGCGGGTATTGCGATTATTATTGGCGATACGGCGTTATCCACCGACTCAAACCGCCTGGTCAATATTCACGATTTGCATGGAACGGCCACCCGCAGTACGACGCTTAACGACGTGCCGCTCACCATCAATCTCTACGGGCAAGCGTGGACCATCGACGAAATCCTGTTTGCGTTATTTTTTGGTTTGATAAGCGGCATTGCCGCGGGAACGCTTTCCTATTACATCCTCTCCATTCGATTGAGTCCTGGCAAAGAGATCCTGACGGCCATCAAGCAAGGTCAATTTTATGTGGTCTATCAGCCTGTTGTTGATGCTGCAAAACTGGAAATGTCGGGCGTCGAAGTGCTGATGCGCTGGAAACATCCGACCATGGGTGAAATCCCGCCAGATGCGTTTATCAATTTTGCCGAAGCGCAGAAACTGATTGTGCCTCTGACGTTACATCTCTTTGAGCTTATTGGTCGCGATGCGCCACAGTTACAAACAGTGCTACCCGCAGGTGCAAAACTCGGCGTTAACATTGCGCCTGGACATCTGCATGCCGACAGTTTTAAAGACGACATGCGCCAATTTGGCACGTCGTTACCCCCGGATCACTTCCAGGTGGTGCTCGAAATCACCGAGCGCGACATGATCAATCAGCTCGAAGCCGCGCCATTATTTGAATGGCTACAGCACGAAGGGTTTGAGATTGCCATCGACGATTTTGGGACAGGCCACAGCGCGCTGATTTATCTGGAACGTTTTACGATGGATTATCTTAAGATCGATCGCGGCTTTGTGAACGCCATCGGAACAGAAACCGTCACGTCCCCGGTGCTCGACGCCGTATTGACGCTGGCGCGGCGGCTCAATATGGTCACGGTTGCGGAAGGTGTTGAAACGCCAGAACAGGCGGCCTGGTTGCGTGAA
The DNA here is from genome assembly GCF_056490165.1 of Lelliottia sp. GFLA7. Classification (NCBI taxonomy): domain Bacteria; kingdom Pseudomonadati; phylum Pseudomonadota; class Gammaproteobacteria; order Enterobacterales; family Enterobacteriaceae; genus Lelliottia; species Lelliottia sp. GFLA7. The sequence continues at coordinate 684,542 of NZ_JBWLAQ010000002.1, forward strand.
CACGGGGTAAATTACCTGCAGGGCTACTGGATTAGTCGCCCAATGCCGCTGGGTCAATTTCTGAAATGGCAGCCAGATTTCGTGAAAGACAGTGAATAATTTCACAAGGGCACCTTCGTCACTTATTATTCAGCTAAACCGAAAGCCTCACTGCGGGTGAGTCAGAATAAAAGAGGGATACGCTGCACATGACTATGCGCTTCGTTTTGCTACTGCTGGCGTTGTTCAGCGTGACCTGCCAGGCGCAGACCATCAAAGAGAGCTATGCCTTTGCCGTTTTGGGTGAACCCAAATACGACGCTAACTTTACCCACTTCGATTACGTTAATCCCGCTGCGCCAAAAGGCGGGAACATCACGCTCTCTGCAATGGGGACGTTCGATAATTTCAACCGCTTTGCGTTGCGTGGTGTGGCCGCGGAGCGCACCGATTCGCTCTATGACACGCTCTTTGTCACCTCAGACGATGAGCCAGGAAGCTACTATCCACTCGTCGCCGAAGCGGTGCGTTACGCTGATGACTTTTCGTGGGCAGAAGTCACGCTCAACCCCCGCGCGCGTTTTCATGATGGGTCGCCGGTAAAAGCCAGCGATGTCGCTTTTACCTTTCATAAATTTATGACAGAAGGCGTTCCGCAGTTCCGTATTGTATTCAAAGGAACAACGGTAAAAGCGATTGCGCCATTGACCGTGCGTATCCAACTGGCGGAGCCCAGCAAAGAGAGCATGCTGAGTCTTTTCTCGTTGCCCGTCATGCCGGAATCATTCTGGAAAGATCACAAGCTGAGTGACCCGATTTCCACGCCTCCACTGGCTGGCGGCCCGTACCGCATCACTAGCTGGAGGATGGGGCAATATCTTGTTTACTCGCGCGTGAAAGACTACTGGGCCGCGAATTTACCGGTCAATCGCGGCCGCTGGAATTTCGACACAATCCGCTACGACTACTATCTCGACGATAACGTCGCCTTCGAAGCGTTCAAAGCCGGTGCATTCGATATGCGCGAGGAAGTCAGCGCCAAAAACTGGGCCACCCGCTATATCGGCAAGAATTTTGCGAATCATTACATCGTCAAAGATGAGCAAAAAAACGAATCAGCGCAGGACACTCGCTGGCTGGCATTTAATATACAGCGCCCTGTTTTCGCCGACAGGCGTGTACGTCAGGCTATTACCCTCGCCTTTGATTTTGAGTGGATGAACAAGGCGCTGTTTTACGATGCCTACAGCAGGACCAACAGCTATTTCCAGAATACAGAATATGCCGCCCGCGATTACCCCGACGCGGCTGAGCTTACGTTGCTCGCCCCCTTGAAAGCTGAAGTTCCCCCTGAAGTTTTCACGACCATTTTTGTTCCGCCCACCTCTAAAGGGAGCGGTTACGATCGTGATAATTTACTTAAAGCCAGCGCATTACTGGATGAAGCCGGCTGGGTATTAAAAAATCAAAAACGGGTGAATGCCCAGGGCAAACCGCTCACCTTTGAACTGCTGCTCTCCTCTGGCGGAAATAATCAGTGGGTTCTGCCATTCCAGCACAATCTGGAACGACTCGGGATCACTCTGGACATCCGTCAGGTTGATAACGCGCAGATAACCAACCGAATGCGCAATCGTGACTACGATATGATGACGCGCCTGTGGCAGGCCCAGCCATGGCCCAGCGCAAACTTACGCATCTCATGGGCCTCGGAATATATAAACTCTTCCTACAACGCCCCAGGCGTCTCAAGCCCGGCAATCGACATGCTGATCGGCAAAATCATTGCGGCGCAAGGCGATAAAGAAAAATTGCTTCCGCTAGGCCGAGCGCTTGACCGGGTATTGACCTGGAATTACTACATGCTGCCGATGTGGTTTATGGCTAAGGATCGTCTGGCCTACTGGGACAAATTCTCTAAGCCATCCGTACGCCCTATTTACTCGCTGGGATTCGAAAACTGGTGGTACGACGTCAATAAAGCCGCAAAACTGCCTGCAGAGCGGCGCTAAGGAATAACGATGGGCGCTTATCTGATTCGACGCTTATTGCTGATTATCCCTACTCTGTGGGCGATTATCACCATCAACTTCTTCATTGTGCAAATTGCGCCGGGAGGGCCGGTTGATCAGGCTATTGCCGCCGTTGAGTTTGGCCATAGCAATGGCTTGCCGGGAGGCGGCAGCGAAGGTCTGCGCGCCAGTCACGCTCAAACCGGTACCGGGAATATCAGCGACAGCAGCTATCGTGGTGGGCGTGGTCTGGACCCCGAAGTGATCGCCGAGATCACCCAGCGCTATGGCTTTGATAAACCCCTTCACGAGCGTTATTTCAAAATGCTGTGGGATTACGTCCGATTTGATTTCGGTAACAGTCTCTTCCGCAGCGCCTCGGTTTTACAGCTCATCAAAGACAGCCTGCCGGTTTCTATAACGCTCGGCTTGTGGGGGACGCTCATCATTTATCTGGTGTCGATCCCGCTCGGGATACGCAAAGCGGTGTACAACGGCAGTCGTTTCGATATCTGGAGCAGTACGTTCATTATTATTGGCTACGCTATTCCCGCCTTTCTGTTCGCCGTACTGTTGATTGTTTTCTTTGCGGGCGGCAGCTATTTCGATATCTTCCCGCTGCGCGGGCTGGTGTCCGCCGATTTCAGTTCGCTTCCGTGGTATCAAAAAATCACCGATTACCTCTGGCACATTACCCTGCCGGTACTGGCGACGGTGATTGGCGGATTTGCGGCCCTGACGATGCTGACTAAAAATGCTTTCCTTGATGAGATCCGCAAACAATACGTGGTCACCGCGCGTGCGAAAGGCGTCAGCGAAAAACAGATCATGTGGAAACACGTCTTCCGAAACGCCATGCTGCTGGTGATTGCCGGTTTTCCCGCCACGTTTATCAGCATGTTTTTCACTGGCTCGCTGCTGATTGAAGTGATGTTCTCCCTGAACGGGCTGGGCCTGCTTGGTTACGAAGCCACCGTATCACGTGATTATCCGGTGATGTTTGGCACACTCTATATTTTCACTCTGATTGGCCTGCTGCTGAATATCATCAGCGATATCAGCTATACGCTGGTCGATCCCCGTATTGACTTTGAGGGCCGCTGATGCCGCATTTAAGCCCCGTCAACCAGGCCCGCTGGGCACGTTTTCACCACAATCGTCGTGGATATTGGTCGCTGTGGATTTTTGCCGTGCTGTTTGTGCTGAGCCTGTGCTCTGAGCTGATTGCCAACGATAAACCGCTGCTGGTCCATTTTAACGACCGCTGGTATATGCCAGTGTTGAACAACTACAGCGAAAGCGATTTCGGCGGTCCGTTCGCGACCCCTGCGGATTATCAGGATCCCTGGCTTCGTGACCAGATAGACAGTCATGGCTGGGCGCTGTGGGCACCCGTCCGCTTTGGCGCGAACAGCATTAATTTTGCGACAACAACCCCTTTCCCTTCCGCACCTTCAGCACAAAACTGGCTGGGAACGGATGCGAACGGTGGCGATGTGCTGGCACGTATTCTCTACGGCACGCGGATCTCCATTTTGTTCGGGCTGATGCTCACGCTGTTCTCCAGCGTAATGGGTGTCGTTGCCGGTGCGATTCAGGGCTACTACGGCGGCAAAATTGATTTGTGGGGCCAACGCTTTATTGAAGTGTGGTCCGGAATGCCAACATTATTTTTGATTATTCTGCTCTCAAGCGTGGTTCAGCCCAATTTCTGGTGGTTGCTGGGTATCACGGTGATTTTTGGCTGGATGGCACTGGTCGGTGTCGTGCGCGCTGAATTTTTACGCACACGGAATTTTGATTATATCCGCGCCGCTCAGGCGCTCGGCGTCAGCGATCGCAGCATTATTTTTCATCATATGTTGCCCAACGCGGTGGTCGCGACGCTGACGTTCCTGCCGTTTATTTTGTGCAGTTCGATCACCACGCTCACCTCGCTGGATTTTCTGGGCTTCGGGCTGCCGCTTGGCTCACCATCACTGGGCGAATTACTGTTGCAGGGCAAAAATAACCTTCAGGCTCCCTGGCTGGGTATTACGGCATTCCTTTCCGTTGCTGTGTTGCTCTCGTTACTGATTTTTATTGGCGAAGCGGTCCGCGATGCCTTCGACCCCAATAAGGCGATATAAGATGACGCAACCCCTTCTCAGTATCGACAATCTTTCTATCGCGTTTACCCATCAGGGTGAAACACGCGAGGTGGTGAGCGACCTGTCACTGCAGATTCAGGCCGGAGAGGCGCTGGCGCTGGTGGGCGAATCCGGCTCGGGAAAAAGCGTGTCAGCGTTGTCTGTGCTGCGCCTGCTGCCCTCCCCTCCCGTTGTCTATCCGCAGGGCGATATTCTGTTCCACGGCCAGTCGCTGCTGCATGCAGACGAGCAAACGTTACGTGGAATCCGCGGCAATAAAATTGCGATGATCTTTCAGGAACCGATGGTTTCGCTGAATCCGCTACATACGCTGGAAAAACAGCTGTACGAAGTGCTGTCGCTGCATCGCGGAATGCGTAAAGAAGCCGCCAGAGGGGAAATTCTGGACTGCCTTGAGCGCACAGGTATTCGCAACGCCGCTAAACGCCTGGCGGATTTCCCGCATCAGCTTTCAGGCGGCGAGCGCCAGCGTGTGATGATCGCCATGGCTCTGCTGACCCGTCCAGAACTGCTGATTGCCGATGAGCCGACGACTGCACTCGATGTCACGGTACAGGCGCAAATTTTGCAGTTGCTGCGAGAGTTGCGTGAAGAGCTGAACATGAGCCTGCTGTTTATCACCCACAATCTCAGCATTGTGAAAAAACTCGCCGATAATGTGGCAGTCATGCAAAAAGGCCGCTGCGTTGAACAAAATACCGCGACAGCGCTCTTCAACGCGCCACAACACTCTTACACGCAACGTCTGCTTAACAGCGAGCCGTCGGGCGATCCTGTGCCACTCCCTGCTCACAGCACGCCGTTACTGAACGTTGAGGGGCTTGGCGTCTCGTTCCCTGTCCGCAAGGGGATTTTCCGCCGTGTTGTCGATCAAAATCATGTGCTGAAGAACGTCAGCTTTTCACTGCAGCCAGGCGAAACGCTCGGTTTGGTCGGCGAATCGGGATCGGGAAAAAGCACCACCGGGCTGGCGCTGCTGCGATTAATTGCTTCACAAGGGGCCATTTTGTTTGATGGAAAACCGCTGCACAATTTGAACCGGCGACAGATGTTGCCCGTGCGTCATCGGATGCAGGTGGTTTTTCAGGATCCCAATTCCTCACTTAACCCCCGACTCAACGTATTGCAAATTATTGAGGAAGGTCTGCGCGTGCATCGGCCAGAGCTGAGCGCCCGACAGCGTGAAGAAGAGGTGATTCGCGTGATGGAAGAAGTTGGGCTGGATCCGGAAACTCGCTTTCGTTATCCGGCTTCGTTTTCGGGGGGGCAACGCCAGCGTATCGCTATCTCACGGGCGCTAATCCTGAAACCGGAATTGATTATCCTTGATGAACCCACGTCATCGCTCGACAAAACCGTGCAGGCGCAAATTCTGGCGTTACTAAAAGCACTGCAGGAAAAGCATCAGCTGGCGTATATCTTTATCAGCCACGATTTGCAGGTTGTGCGCGCGCTGTGCCATCAGGTGATTGTGCTGCGTCAAGGAGAAGTGGTCGAACAAGGTGACTGCCAGCGCGTGTTTGCCGCACCGACGCATGAATACACACGCCAGTTGTTAGCCTTGCGTTAAGGCTTAGAAAGGTTGCTGGCGGGAAAAAGGTTCAGCGATCGCAACGCCAAAATTCTTCAGGCGACAGGTGGCGGCAAACTCATCCTGGCTGTTAACAAACAGGCAGGGTTCACCTTCGCATTCCACGATAGAACTGACCACTTCGATATCCGTCAAGGCCTGACTCAGGCGCTCCATGACCGGCCACGCATTTTCATCGTCGGAGCTAAGTAATTTCAGCGCCACGAGGCAATTATCGCAGTCGTTTCCACTTTGCGGAATCGGTTCAACCTTCGAACCTGCAAAACCCGCCAACCAGCGATAGCTCTGTGGCAAGCGATGGACTATGGAGAGCTGTAATGTATTCACGTTCTTTCCCCGGAAGCAAAAAGCCTTCACAATTTATTTACATTTATAGTAACACATCGTCGCTGACCTGCCTTTTTTTTGATGAGAAACCGCTTACAGCCTTATGTTACGGGCTTTGGTATCTCATTTTTCAGGGCGTTATTTTGTAAGTTACAGGCTCGCTTCGGCGCTATATGTACCCGTTTCTGCGATCTAACTCAACCTTTTTAACTACAACGATGTGACTTTTTACATAAATAGATTTTACATAAAAGAAACAATCACGGGGTAAACAAACGCCTGTTTGGTTGACGCGCATCAAAAAAGGGACCGTTTTGGTCCCTTTAAATTTATCAATGCGCTGATTTTCTCGGCCGACTGGCGTAGAGATAGAAGAGAATCGAACAGGTCGCGCAAAACGCGATAGACCAAATCATCGGCCAGGCGGTGTTAAACGTCGCCATTGAAAGCAGCGCGCCGACAATCGCGCCAATCCCAAAGCGGAATGTCCCAGCCAGCGATGATGCGGTTCCTGCCATGTGCGGAAACTCGTCGAGAATGACCGCCATCGCGTTCGATGAAACCATCGACACGCATCCTACAAACGCTGCCACGCCCACCACCAGCGCCCAGAAACCGACATCAAAGAAAGCGGTAAACACCATCCAAATTGCCATCACAAACTGGATCCACAGGCCCGCACGGAACATATTCAGCGCTCCGGCACGACGGACAAAGCGGCTATTGATAATGGTCATGACGAACAGGAACACGATGTTCAGCGCAAAGTAATAACCGAAGTGCTGCGGCGAAACGTGGTTGATCTCAATGTAAACGAAGGGCCCGGCGCTCAGGAATGAGAACATCCCTGCAAAGCTGAAGCCGCTCGCCAGCATATAGCTCAACACGCGTTTATGGCGGAACAACGAGGCAAAGTTGCCGATGGTGGTGCGAATGTGAAATTTCTGCCGCCGTTCTACGGGCAAGGTTTCATCGATGAAGAAGAAGATCATCGCCGACGCCAGCAGCGCAGCAATCGCCAGGATCCAGAAAATGGCATGCCAGCTTAACCATACCAGCACTGCGCCACCAATCATGGGTGCCAGCAATGGCGCAATGGTGGTGACCAGCATGACGAACGACATCATCCGCGAGAACTCTTCTTTCGGGTAGATATCGCGCATCAGGGCGTTAATCACCACGCTCGCCGCCGCGGCCGCCAGACCATGTAAGAAACGCATCATGATCAGCTGTTCGATTGTTTGCGCCAGTGCGCAGGCCACAGCCGCTGCGGCAAACACCAGCGTTCCCCCCAGAATCACCGGCTTGCGCCCGATGCTGTCCGCCATTGGGCCATACAGCAATTGCCCGACGGCAAAGCCGAGAATATAGGTGCTGAGTGTCATTTGCGCGCTGCCGGCCGGCACGCCGAACTGCGCGGAAATCACTGGCAGCGCAGGCAAGTACATGTCGATAGACAGCGGCATCAGCATGGCCAAAAGGCCAAGGATAAAGACGATGCTGATTGATGAGTGTGGCCTGGTGGTCACAATGTGCTCCTGAAATTAGCGTGGCGGCATGCCAACGCTGGCAATTTCTTCTTCCGTTAACGGGCGATATTCACCGGGTTCAAGCTCCGGATCGAGGGCAATCTCACCAATACGTTCGCGATGCAGGCCAACCACACGGTTGCCCACGGCGGCGAACATTCGCTTCACCTGATGGTAGCGCCCTTCGATGATGGTCAAACGCACTTCGGTGGGCGTAATGACTTCAAGCACTGCGGGCTTGGTGAGATCTTTTTCATTATGCAGCTGAACGCCTTTGGTGAATTGTTCAGCTGTGTCATCCGCAACCGGAGACTCCAGCATCACCAGATAGGTTTTTTCACAGTGGTGGCGCGGAGACGTGATTCGGTGCGACCATTGACCATCATCGGTCATTAGCACCAGACCGGTCGTATCAATATCCAGACGCCCCGCCGCATGCAGTTTGTGCGCGACCGGCTCTTCAAGGAAATAGAGTACCGTCGGGTGATCGGGGTCGTCCGTCGAACAGACGTAGCCTTGTGGCTTATTGAGCATAAAATAGCGTGAGCCAATTTGCTGGGTCAGCGTGTTACCGTCGAACTCCACGTCATGTTCCGGGAGGAGTTTGAACGCGCTGTCTCTCACAATATCGCCGTCCACGGTAACGCGGCTGGCGCGAATTTCACGTCCGGCAATAGCGCGGCTGACGCTGAGTTGCTGAGCGATAAATTTATCAAGTCGCATGAAATCTAATTAGCCTTAAAGGTGCAGGAAGTCGGACAACATGTCCGAAAAAGAAGCAGTCAAGAACTGTCCAGTATAGCGGCCTATCTGCGCCACTCAAGGGAAAAAGTTTCGTGGCATACTCTATGCGAGAGAACAAAAACGAGAACCTATGACTTTTACACTTCGCCCCTATCAGCAAGAAGCCGTCGACGCGACGCTCGCCTGGTTTCGCAAACACAAAGAGCCTGCTGCAATTGTTCTGCCCACTGGCGCAGGAAAGAGCCTGGTCATCGCTGAGTTGGCTCGACTGGCGCGTGGCCGCGTGCTGGTGCTGGCGCACGTCAAAGAGCTGGTCGCGCAGAATCACGCTAAATATCGGGCATTAGGTCTGGAGGCCGATATTTTCGCCGCCGGACTCAAGCGTAAAGAGAGCCACGGCAAAGTGGTTTTTGGCAGCGTCCAGTCGGTGGCGCGAAATCTTGAGCTGTTCCGCAGTGAGTTCTCGCTGCTGATTATTGATGAGTGCCATCGCATCAGCGATGACAACGACAGCCAGTATCAGCAGATTCTCACGCACCTGAAAGAGGTCAATCCGCAGGTGCGTTTGCTGGGGTTGACCGCCACCCCGTTTCGTCTGGGTAAAGGCTGGATTTATCAGTTTCATTATCACGGTATGGTGCGCGGCGATGAGAAAGCGTTGTTTCGCGATTGCATCTATGAACTGCCGCTTCGCTACATGATCAAGCATGGTTATTTGACGCCACCTGAACGTCTGGATATGCCCGTCGTACAGTATGATTTCAGTCGCTTACAGGCACAGAGCAATGGGTTGTTTAGCGAAGCGGACATGAATCTGGAGCTGAAAAAGCAGCAGCGCATTACACCGCATATCATCAGCCAGATTGAAGAGTTTGCTCAGACGCGCAAAGGGGTGATGATTTTCGCCGCCACCGTGGAACATGCCCGCGAAATCACCGGTTTGCTGCCGAAAAATGACGCCGCATTAATTACCGGTGAAACGCCCGGCCCGGAGCGCGATACGCTCATCGAAGCCTTTAAAGCGCAGCAGTTCCGCTATCTGGTGAACGTCTCAGTATTGACCACCGGATTTGACGCGCCGCACGTCGATTTGATTGCGATTTTGCGCCCCACCGAATCCGTCAGCTTGTATCAGCAAATCGTCGGGCGCGGGTTACGGCTGGCACCCGGCAAAACCGACTGCCTGATTCTCGATTACGCCGGTAATCCGCACGACCTGTATTCGCCGGAAGTGGGGACGCCAAAAGGCAAAAGCGGCAACGTTCCGGTACAAGTTTTTTGCCCGGCCTGCGGTTTTGCCAACACTTTTTGGGGGAAAATGACTGCCGAAGGCACGCTTGTTGAGCATTTTGGTCGCCGCTGCCAGGGCTGGTTTGAGGACGACGAAGGCCATCGCGAACAGTGCGATTTCCGCTTCCGCTTCAAAAACTGCCCGCAGTGCAACGCTGAAAATGATATCGCCGCGCGACGCTGCCGTGAATGTGACACCGTTTTGGTCGATCCCGATGACATGCTGAAAGCGGCGCTGAAGCTCAAAGATGCGCTGGTGTTGCGCTGCTCCGAAATGGCGCTGCAACCCGGCGCGGATGACAAAGGCGAGTGGCTGAAAATCACCTATTACGACGAGGACGGCGCGGACGTCAGCGAACGGTTCCGGCTGCACACGCCCGCTCAGCGCACCGCGTTTGAACAGCTGTTTATCCGCCCACATACCCGAACGCCTGGCGTGCCGTTGCGCTGGATCACCGTCGCGGATATCGTGCACCAGCAGGCGTTTTTGCGTCACCCTGATTTTGTTGTCGCGCGTAAAAAAGGTCAGTTCTGGCAGGTACGTGAAAAGATGTTCGACTACGAAGGGCGTTTCCGCCGGGCCAATGAATTGCGGGGTTAAAGGGACTTTTGATTGATGTAAAGTGCGTTTGAGTATAAAATGCCGCCCGCTTCACATCCGTGAGGCAGAACACTTACCTGCTGCTGGGTCGCCTGTAGCAGGACTTATTTACAGAGAGAAATCAATGTTCACTATCAATGCAGAAGTACGTGCAGTGCAGGGTAAGGGTGCGAGCCGCCGCCTGCGCGCAGCTAACAAGTTCCCGGCTATCATTTATGGTGGCGAAGCTGCTCCAGTTGCTATCGAAATGGATCAGGATAAAGTCTGGAACCAGCAGACTAAAGAAGGGTTCTACACTGAAGTTCTGACTATCGTTATCGATGGTAAAGAAGAAAAAGTGAAAGTTCAGGCTGTTCAGCGTCACCCGTTCAAGCCAAAACTGTCTCACGTCGACTTCGTTCGCGCTTAATCGCCAACAAGTTGAGAAAAAACCCCGCGCTGCGGGGTTTTTTTATGGCTGCTATTTACCGCCTGACGTACGGCGCTGCAGCTGATCGCGCAGGTTCGGTGGCGTCCCTTTGATGGTCAGCGTGTCGGTTGCCGGATCCCAGAAGATGCGTTCACCCAGCAGCATGGCGTCAAAATTGACGGTTAACCCACCGCCGCTCCCAGCAAATTTGGTTAACTGGCGCAGCGTACTGCGATCCGCCGGGAAACTCTCTTCCAGCTCATAGCCTTTATCAGCCGTAAATTCCTGGAAGCTGACTTCGCTGACGCCCGCTAATTCTTTTGACAGTGATTCAAGCTCAATCTCTTCGCCAGCCTGTAACTGCTCGCTGCAATAGCTGTAAACTTGCTGACGCACGTTCTGGCGCTCAGATTTATCAAGTTGCGCCTCTGCGGTGAAATCATCCAGCGCCTGCAACAACCCTTTATTTTGCGCTTTCGCGTTCAGGCCTTCGCTGGCACCGAGGAAGTCCATAAAGAAGTCCGACACTTTGCGCCCGACACGCCCTTTCAGGAACGTCAGGTAGCGCGTAGATTCCGGGTTGGTTTCCCATTCGGTCAAATCAATGCGCGCTACGATATCGGCATGGTTGATATCCAGATAGTGCGTGGAGCTGATGTCGAGCTGCTCATTCACACGCATACTGCTCAGATTGTTCAGCACGGTGACCAGCAAATATTCCACCGCCAGATAACGGTACTGGCAGAACAGCACGATACCGCCATCCGCAAAGGGATATTTCGCCAGTTCGTCGCGCAGACGTCCTGTCGCCGCCCGGCTAAACGCCAGGAAATCCTCTTCACCCTGACGCTGCAAGCGCAAGCTTTGCGCCAGCTCGCTCTCTTCGTTGAACATGCCATAGGCTTTGTTTTTGGCACTGTAAACGCGGTGTAATTCCGCCATCATTTCCGTAACGGTAGACGTTGGTTCCAGTAACGAATCGCGCAGCACCAGCTCAAGGGTTTGCTCATCACGCTTGATAAGCTGGTGCAACGCAATCTGGTTGATATCCAGACTCATGATAAACTCTCCTTTTAGACGGACGGTATTCAACCACCCCCTACGAATCTGTGCAACAGAAGAACAGCAGATAAAAAAGGGGAAAAAAAGCTGTTGCTACGGTAATATGTTGCCCTTTCATCAACGAACTGATTTCGATTTATGCCACAACATTCCCGCTATAGTGATGAACACGTTGAACAACTGCTCAGTGAGCTGGCCAACGTACTTGAAAAAAACAAAACGCCGACCGATCTTTCTCTGATGGTTTTGGGAAATATGGTCACCAACCTTATCAATACCAGCGTTGCTCCGGCTCAACGTCAGGCGATCGCAAAATCATTCGCCCAGGCATTGCAGTCCTCGGTGAGTAACGATCAGGCGCATTAAGGGAAACGAACAACAGTTTATGGTGACGAATCGTCAGCGCTACCGCGAAAAAGTCTCCCAGATGGTTAGCTGGGGGCACTGGTTTGCCTTGTTCAACATTTTGTTGGGCATGGTGCTGGGCAGCCGTTATCTATTCGTGGCCGACTGGCCGACGACGCTAACCGGGCGTATTTACTCCTGGATAAGCCTGGTGGGGCATTTTAGCTTTTTAGTCTTCGCCACGTACCTGCTGATTCTTTTCCCCCTGACGTTTATCGTCATGTCGCAGCGGCTGATGCGGTTTTTATCCGCCATCCTTGCCACTGCGGGCATGACGCTGCTGCTTATCGACAGCGAAGTCTTCACACGTTTCCACCTGCATCTCAATCCCATCGTCTGGGAACTGGTGATTAACCCCGACCAGAACGAAACCGCACGTGACTGGCAGCTGATGTTTATCAGCGTGCCCATTATTCTGCTGATTGAGATGCTGTTTGCCACCTGGAGCTGGCAAAAACTCCGTAGCCTGACGCGTCGTCGTCACTACGCCAAACCTGTCGCCACGCTATTTTTCGTGGCGTTTATCAGCTCACATGTCATGTACATTTGGGCCGATGCTAATTTCTACCGCCCAATCACCATGCAGCGCGCCAACTTGCCGCTTTCCTACCCGATGACAGCGCGTCGCTTCCTGGAAAAACACGGGCTGCTTGATGCGCAGGAATATCAGCGTCGCCTGGTCGAGCAAGGCAATCCAGAGGCCGTGTCGGTACAGTATCCACTAAGCGACTTACGCTATCGCGATATGGGACAAGGCCAAAATGTCTTGCTTATCACCGTCGACGGTCTGAATTATTCTCGCTATGAGAAACAGATGCCTGCGCTGGCAGAATTCGCCGAGCAAAACATTAACTTCACGCAGCATATGAGCTCCGGGAATAGCACCGATGCAGGCATTTTCGGTCTGTTCTATGGCATTTCTGCGGGTTATATGGATGGCGTGTTGTCTTCTCGTACGCCTGCGGCCCTGATAACCTCGCTTAATCAGCAAGGTTATCAACTGGGGCTGTTCTCATCGGACGGTTTCAGTAGCCCGCTTTATCGACAGGCGTTGTTGTCCGACTTCTCCCTGCCTGCAGCGCAGAGTCAGTCCGACGATAAAACGGCGGATCAGTGGGTGAACTGGCTGAATCGCTATGCGCAGGAAGATAACCGCTGGTTCTCCTGGATAGCGTTTAACGGCACGACGCTGGATGACAGCAATCAGAAAGGCTTTGCCCGTCGTTACGGCCGTGCGGCTGGCGATGTTGACGCGCAGATCGCGCGCGTCATTAACGCACTCCGTGAATCCGGCAAACTGGATAATACCGTAGTGATCATTACCGCAGGCCACGGTGTGCCGCTGGGTGATGAGACAAAAGAAATGGAATGGTCGCGCCCTAACCTGCACGTCCCGCTGGTTGTTCACTGGCCGGGCACGCCTGCACAACGCATCAGCATGTTGACCGATCACAAAGACGTCATGACAACGTTGATGCAGCGGTTGCTGCACGTCAGCACACCGGCGAATGAATACTCACAGGGTCAGGATATTTTCAGCGCCACGCGACGCCACAACTGGGTGACGGCAGCCAGCGGAAATACTCTGGCAGTCACGACGCCAACGCTGACATTGGTGCTTGGCAGCAATGGTAATTACCAGACGTATAACCTGCAGGGTGAGAAAATACATGACCAGAAACCGCAGTTAAGTCTGCTGCTTCAGGTGCTGACGGACGAGAAACGGTTCATCGCTAATTGATTAAAAATGAGTCAGTTAGCGTGACACGGGCTTGCATTCATTCTGCAAATGGTTAGTATAATTTTCTACGGAAACGGCACGTAGCGCAGCCTGGTAGCGCATCGTCATGGGGTGGCGAGGGTCGAGAGTTCAAATCTCTCCGTGCCGACCAAAATTTCTTCATAAAAAAACCAACCGTTCAGGTTGGTTTTTTTATGTCTAGTCGATTACTTCTTTTCACTGCCACCGAGGAAAAATATTCCCAACGGGATGGCAAGGAGAACCGTAAAGACCAGGCTGTAGACAAATATCATCGCCGATTGCAGCACAAACATGCTGGTCGTCCAGTGCGAAAGCGGAATGTTGTACTGCTCGATCACCCCGACAATCGTCGCCCGGCCAACGCACGTCGCGGCAATCATAAACACAACGAAAAGTGCCACTAAAAACTTTCGGCCTTCAGGCGTATTAAGCTTAGCGCGTACCATCATGTCTCTTATCCCTTCACAGATGAATAACAATATTTGCTGCTCACCCTAACACGTTCACCCCTTTCGTTCCATATCAGCATTTACAGCCATACAAACGCAAAATCACCAGTCACATACTCTGCACAATATGAAAATATGAGTAAATAATATCAACCTTCACATTTTGCTATGTTAGCCTTGCACCGATCGTTTGACATACAAGGAATGACTGTGAAAAACGCACCTAAATTTGCTATTGCCCTTCTCGCCGCTGCCTGCATGAACACCAGCGCTTTCGCCAGTGAGACGCCAAAAAATGAGCCGCTGGAAAAAATCGCCCCGTGGCCACAGGCCGATAAAGGGATGAAGCGCCAGGTTATCCAACTCCCTGCTCAACAAGATGAGTCAGGTTACAAGGTTGAATTGCTGATTGGGCAGAATCTGGAAGTGGACTGCAACCTGCATCGTCTTGGCGGCAAACTGGAAAGCAAAACGCTGGAAGGCTGGGGCTATGACCATTATGTCTTCGATAATGTCACCTCGCCGGTATCGACCATGATGGCCTGTCCGGAAAAGACGAAAACGCAGAAGTTCGTGACGGCGTATCTGGGCGATAACAGTCTGCTGCGCTATAACAGCAAGCTGCCGATCGTGGTGTATACGCCTGAGAATATTGACGTGAAATATCGTATCTGGAAAGCGGAAGAGAAAATCGAAAACGCGGTTGTGCGTTAAAAATAAAGCCGGGTAATGATACCCGGCTTTTTTATTCTCAGAGTGCGATATCCGCGACCGGTTTAGCGTCCGGCTGAGGTTTTAACTGCGGTTGCGCTTGTGGCGCAGCAGCAGCCGTTTGCGGTTTTTCGTACTTGAGCTGCAGAACGCGGCTGGTGAACTCCAGCTCCTGTTCCGTCGCTGCCACGTTACCGTTCAGCTTGGTGCCGTAAGACGGAATAATGGTTTTCAGTTTCGCCTGCCATTCCGGGCTGGCAACTTTATCTTTAAACACTTTTTCCATCAGGTGCAGCATGATAGGCGCAGCCGTTGATGCGCCAGGCGAGGCACCCAGCAGCGCAGCAATCGTGCCCTCTTTATCGCTCACCACTTCCGTCCCCAGACGCAATTCGCCGCCTTCTTTCGGATCACGTTTGATGATTTGCACGCGCTGGCCAGCCTGCCATAAACGCCAGTCTTCTTTTTTCGCTTGCGGATAATATTCTTGCAACGCCGCAAAACGATCGTCATCGGACAGCATCACCTGGCTCATCAGATACTTCACCAGATCGAAGTTATCCATGCCCACATCAACCATCGGCATAAAGTTAGACGTGGTGGTAGAGCTGAGCAGATCCCACAGCGAACCATTTTTCAGGAATTTAGTGGAGAAGGTGGCGAACGGCCCAAACAGCACAACGCGCTTACCGTCAAGCATACGGGTATCGATATGCGGTACGGACATTGGCGGTGCACCGACAGAAGCCTGACCGTACACTTTCGCCAGGTGACGATTCACCACTTCCGGGTTTTCCGACACCAGGAATTGTCCGCCCACAGGGAAGCCCGCATAGTCGTCAGCTTCCGGAATACCGGTTTCCTGCAACAGTTTCAACGCTGCGCCACCCGCACCGATAAAGACAAATTTCGCCTTGATGACGTGTTCTGCTTCGTTGTTTTTCAGATCGGAAACCGTCACGCTCCAGCTGTTATCCGCGTTACGCTTAAAGCCGCGGACTTCGGTGCTGAGCTGCAAATGGAAGTCATCTTTTTTCTGCAAAGAGGCAACCAGCTGACGCGTGATCTCGCCGTAGTTAACGTCGGTGCCGATTTCAGTACGTGTCGCCGCAACCTTCTGATTTGGGTCACGACCTTCCATAACCAGCGGTGCCCACTCTTTGATTTGAGCATGATCTTCAGAGAACTTCATGCCGCGGAACAGGCTGCTCTGTTGCAAAGCGGCGTAGCGTGCGCGCAGGAAGTTCACGTTTTGATCGCCCCACACAAAGCTCATGTGCGGCACGGTGTTAATAAATGAGTGCGGGTCGTGCATCACGCCGCTGTTGACCTGATGTGACCAGAACTGGCGCGAAACCTGGAATGCTTCGTTGATTTCAACGGCCTTCTCGATACTAATGGAACCGTCCTTTTTCTGCGGTGTATAGTTCAGTTCCATGAGTGCCGAGTGGCCCGTACCGGCGTTATTCCAACCGTTCGAGCTTTCTTTTGCCACACCATCGAGGCGTTCAACCATGGTCATCGACCAGTCCGGCTGTAATTCTTGCAGATACGTTCCCAGAGTGGCGCTCATGATGCCGCCGCCAATTAAAAGGACATCCGTTTCTTGCTCTTTCGGCGCATCGGCCATCGCGGTCATAGAGACAGCGTTCAGCCCCACCGCCATAGAAAAGAGCATGGCAGTCATTTTTTTCATCATTTATGCCTTACTTGTTGTCTTGGTTTGTACGTGGAATTGCAGGTGAAATAAGCTGCGGGGCAACGGTATCAATTATCAACTCGCGTTTAAAGGTTACGAAATTATTGTAATTGTGAAATTTAATGATGGAATGTTTATAAGGGTATTGTTTAGCCGACTGGCAAAGCGTGCCTTTTCTGGCTACTATGCTGCACTTTGTGATCGCGCGCACGGAAGCCTGCCCTAACCTGCGAATTTTATGTCAATACCACAATCCACTGCCCTAACGCCTGATGATGGCCGCGTCGCGAGCGTTCTGCGTTCGCCAAAACTGTTCATGCGTGAAACCTTAGCGGGCGTCATTACGGCGCTGGCCCTGATCCCCGAAGTGATCTCTTTTTCGGTAGTCGCGGGCGTTGACCCGAAAGTCAGTCTGATTGCGTCGGTGGTGCTGTGTCTGGCAATGTCCGTGATGGGCGGTCGTCCGGCGATGGTCACCGCCGCTGCCGGTTCCGTTGCGTTAGTCATCGGTCCGATGGTGGCTCAGCATGGCGTTCAGTACATTTTGCCTGCCGTGATCCTGGCCGGAATCATTCAAATTCTATTTGGCGTGCTGGGTATGGCGCGCCTGATGCGTTTTATTCCGCAGCCCGTGATGACCGGATTTGTTAATGCCCTCGGCGTGCTGATTTTCTTTGCGCAGGTTCCACATTTCTGGACCAAAAGCCCGCTGATTGTCGGCCTGTTTGTGCTGACACTCCTGATCGTTTTGTGGGTACCGCGCTTTATTAAAAGCGTGCCATCGCCGCTGATTGCGATTGTACTTTTGACGCTTTTCACCGTGTTCAGTGGGCAAATTCTGCCGACCGTGGGCGACGAAGGCTCCATGAGCGGCGGCTTACCGGGCTTTACGCAATTACTGGTGCCATTAAATCTGCAAACGCTGAGCATCATCTGGCCATGCGCATTGAGTATCGCGTTCGTCGGTCTGATGGAATCGTTGTTGACAGCAAAACTGGTGGATGAGCTGACCGCAACGCCTTCGAGCAAGCGTCGGGAAAGTATTGGCCTTGGCGTGGCGAACATCATGTCGGGATGTTACGGAGGGATTGCCGGATGCGCGATGATTGGGCAAACCATCGTTAACGTCGAGATGGGCAAAGGCCGCAGCCGTGTTTCGACAATGGCCGCTGGGCTGGTGCTGCTCGTTTTGGTGACCGCCCTGAGTGACGTTATGGCGAAAATCCCGATGGCCGTGCTGGCCGGGATTATGGCGATCGTTGCCTTTAAGACGTTTAACTGGCACAGCCTTCAACCCACAACGGTGAAAGGCGCACCGATTGCGGAAACGCTAGTGATGCTGGTGACCGTTGCTGCCACTGTTTATACCGGCAATCTGGCGATTGGCGTGCTGGGCGGGATCGTCATTATGGCGATCGTTCCCGCCAGGCTAAAACTCAAGCGCGCCGCTACATCAGGAAAATCGTCGCCAACCCAAGGAAAATAAAGAACCCGCCGGTATCCGTAATAGCGGTAATCATGACGCTCGACCCCACTGCGGGGTCGCGCCCCAGTTTGGTCATCGTCAGAGGGATGATAACGCCCATTACGGCGGCCATCAGCAGATTGAGCACCATTGCCAGCGTCATCACGCCACCGAGCGCCATGTCACCATAGAGCCACCAGGTGACACAGCCCATAATCCCGCCCCAGACCAGACCGTTGATTAGCGCAACGCCCATCTCTCTGAAGATCAGGAAGCTAAAGTTCCCCGGCTGAATATGCTGCAGCGCCAGCGCACGCACGATCATGGTGATAGTTTGGTTGCCCGTATTCCCGCCGATTCCCGCGACAATGGGCATCAGGGAGGCCAGGGCTACGAGTTGCGAAATGGTATGTTCAAACCCGTCGATAACGCGCGACGCAATAAATGCGGTGCATAAGTTCACCGCCAGCCACGCCCAGCGCGTTTTAACCGCTTTACTCACGGGCGCGTAGACATCTTCTTCGGCGCTCAAGCCCCCCATCGCACGCATGTCGTTGTCGGTCTCTTCATAAACGACATCAACGATCTCATCGATGGTGACACGACCCATCAATTTGCCCACCGAATCGACCACCGCGGCGCTGATCAGGTTGTCACGTTCAAAGGTTCGCGCTGCTTTTTCTGCGTCATCTTCCGGGGAGAAAATCATCGGCTGCGTTTCCATCACTTCGCTCACCCGGCGCTGGCTGCCGTTCAGCAAAATGGTTTGCAGCGTCAGTTCTCCCAGCAGCGTTTTATCACGCGACGTCACGAACAGTTTATCGGTGTTCTGCGGCATCTTGCCTCGACGCCGCAAAAAGCGCTGTACGGTGGCGAGCGTGACGTCCGGGCGAACCATAATCACCTCGAACTCCATGATCGCCCCGACGCTGTTTTTCGCGTAATTCATCACCTGGCGCACGCGCGCGCGCTCTTCCGCCGGCAACGAAGCCAGCATGCGGCCCGTCAGGTTACGCGGCAGATGTTGTACCAGATAGATCTGCTCATCGATATCGAGCGTTTGCATGGCCTCGAGAATATCGCGGTCGCTCATATCGTCAATAAGATCGTCCCAGACGTTCTCTGACGCTTCTAATAAGACTTGTCCACGCTCGTGAACCTGCACCAGCCGCCATAGTGCGTGGCGCTCTTCCGAAGGCAGAGCTTCCAGGGTATCCGCCAGATCCGGCGGTGGCAGGTGAGCCACTAACGCCCCTACCTCAGCAATATCGTCGGCCAGCGTGCCGACGTCATATTGCTCAGCCAGGGTGAGTTTGCCCAATAGCGTCGATGTAACGGCTTTATCCGTAGTCAGGAGCCAGATGAGTCGGGCACGCTCCTGGTCGCGCAGCCTTGCGCTGTTTTTGTTTATAACAGACATCAATCATTAATCCATGAAATGAGTTGGCAGTAAGAATAGCGCGGGGATATGTAAATGATAATAAACAGAGGAAAAATAGGGAAAAAAAATGCGATTAAGTGAAATTTCGCCCTCTCGATGGATGGGAGGGCGAAATAAGAGCATCAGAGCGATGCCCTGCGTTCGTTAAGCGGTACGTGCGACCGCATCACGCGAGGCGGCATCGCGCTCATCACCCGTTAATTCACTTAACTGACCGTCACGCATCTCGAGTAACCGGTCGGCGTGAATAAAGTAGTGATCGTCGTGACTGATGGCAAAAATCGTTTTGCCCATCTCCTGCATGAGTGGCAGCAACACCTGATAGAACTCGCGGCGGAAATGCGGGTCCTGGTCAGCAGCCCATTCATCCAGCAGGATGATATCGCGCTCTTCGGCTAACGCCAGCAGCAGCGCCACGCGTTTTTTCTGCCCTTTTGACAGCTTAAGGTTCAGGATTTTACCGTCCTGAAGCTCCAGCTTGTGCGACATTTTCAGCTGTTCAAGCCATTTATCGACCAGCTCCGGATTGGCCTGTTTACCTTCCGATCCTAACAGTTGATCAAAGAGCCACACGTCGGTGAAGACCGCGGAAAATAGTTTGCGATAATCTTCCGGTTTTTGAGCGGAAATCGGTTTACCATCCAGCAAAATTTCACCCGACTGAGGCTGATACAGCCCGGTCAGCAGCATCGCCAGCGTAGATTTTCCGCTGCCGTTACCGCCAATCAGAAACAGCATCTCCCCGCGATTAATGGTCAGGTTCACCGGACCTACCGCAAAATTATTGTCCTGGTAGTGGAACATAACATTGCGCAGTTCCAGCGTTTTCCAGTCAGGGAAAGCCTCAGGGCGCGGGAATTCAGGTCTGAAAGGGGCCAGAGCAAACTGATTAAGCTTTCTGAAAGCCACTTGCGCGCTAAGCAGCGTGGGCAGCGCGCCGACTGCAGACAGCAGCGGTGTACGCAGGAACAGTAGCGTCAGCGAGTACGTCGCCGCCACGTTAGTATCTGCCCAACCCAGGCTGTTCGCCATCCAAAACACCAGGCCAATCGCACCCAGCATCATGATGTTTGACCAGTTAACGGCACTCAGATGGAACGTATCGGCGCGAATAATATGATGACGGTACTCGCGGGCATCGGGAATGTAGAGATTGTTGAAAATATGTTCGGCGCGTTCACGGTTAAGCGTCAGCTCTTTGCGCCCTTCCAGCACCGTCTGATAATCGTTATACAGCTTGTCTTCGGTTTCGCGCAGCACGGCCATATGCTTGTACACGCGCGCCACCAGCATGTAGCCGCCCCAGATGGTGACGACAATCCATAGCGCTGTGACGGCTAACATTTTGGTCGATAGCCAGGCAAGATAAGCCGCTGATCCGAAGGTGAGAATGATCCCCTGCACCAGTTCCGGCAAGCGCACAAAAGCAATCGTAATTGCACGCACGTCGCTGGTCAGCCCGGCCAACAGTGACGCGCTGCCGAGCTGTTCAATACGTTCAACCTGAGTGTCCAGAATACGTTTGATAAATTCACCGCGCAGGCGAAAAACAAAATGGTGTCCCAGCGTCGTAAGCGCCAGCTGCGACGCCAGCGTCACCGCCATCAGCAGCAGTAGCAGACCCAAAAATTCGGGCAGCACCGACAATGAAGAGTCGACCATTTCGATCAGACGCACGTTGATAAAGGCGATTAAACCAATCCCCAGCGCGGCGCTGGCAAGGCTAAGCGCCATCACCGCGACAAACGGCCAACGGTACTGACGCCAGACGAGTAAAAGTAGTTGCATGCAAAGCGATCCGGGCAAGAAAAAACAGCCAGCAGTGTAAACTGCCCGACGCTCACATCAAGAATAATTCTTATTTTTATTCGCTATTGGAAGCCTGGCGGAAAGTCAGGTTGTAGCGGTATTCACCTGTTAATGGATGCTGACCCGGCTTAAGCGGCTGAATGCCATGATAAAACAACCGTGAGTCACCGCCCCACACCACCACATCACCGTGTTCCAGCATCAGGCGTTTCAGCGGATCGTTACGCTGCAAGCCACCAAACTGAAAGATTGCGGGCAACCCCAACGACACAGAGACAATCGGCGCACGCAGATTGGGTTCGTCTTTATCCTGGTGTAACGACAGTTTTGCGCCCGGTGCATAACGGTTGATCAGGCAGGCATCGGGCTGAAACTCGGGATATCCCGCCGCGACAGCTGCTTCATGACAAAGCGCATTGAATACCGCAGGAATCGGCGGCCACGGGCGCTGAGTCGCTGGGTCGACGGAGGAATAGAGATAACCACGATCGTTAGTCGTCCAGCCGAGTATACCGCAGCTGGTCATCGCCACCGACATGGTGTAACCACCCGGCGTCACCATATGACGAAACGGTGAAATAGCCGCTACCGCTTCAATATTGTGTAAAAGCGCAGCGGCACTGGCGACGGCAAAGCGGCGAAGAACGACAGCCCCCGCCGCCAACGGCTCTTGCCAGGGCTGCTCATCAGCAAATAAATCGAGCATTACTCCTCCTGAATGTTGGCCTCACGCTTAAGTAACTGCGCCTTGCGCTCCACTCCCCAGCGATAGCCTGACAGTGCGCCATCATGACGCACCACACGGTGGCACGGGATCACGATAGCCAGCTTATTGGCGGCGCAGGCACTCGCCACCGCGCGGACCGCATTGGGTTTTCCGATGGCTTGTGCGATCTGCTGATAGCTTGCCGTTTCCCCACAAGGTATCGCCCGCAACGCCTGCCAGACCTGCTGCTGAAACGCGGTCCCGCGAATATCCAGCGGCAACGCCAGCGCCTTCTCATGATGCGTCAGAGTACGGATAACCCGATCGATACGCGCCGTGAATTCCCCATCAGTCGATTCAGACTGAGCCAAAGGGAAAAGTGTGTGCAGTTCGTCAATCAGCGCATCGTCATCATCGCCAAGTAAAATAGCGCAAATCCCGCGTTCACTTTCGGCCACAAGGCAGCGGCCAAGTTCACATTCCGTCACGGCGAAGCGCACGGACACATTACTCGCGCCATTGCGATACTGTTTTGCCGTCATGCCCAGCGTTTCGTCCGCTTTGCGATAGTAGGAGCTGCTATCCGGGAATCCCGCGGCCAGCACCGAGTCGGTGATTTTTTCGCCCTGCGTCAGTGCGCTGCGTAAACGTCGCGCACGCGCCGCCTGTTGCCAGGCTTTTGGCGTCATTCCGGTCACGGATTTGAACAGACGATGGAAATGAAAAGCACTCATAGCGACCTGTTCGGCCAGTGCATCCAACGTCAGCGGTTGTTCCTGCTCGAGCAAGCGGCAGGCTTTTTCGACTTTCGCTATCTTATGGGCTTGCGGATCGCTCCGATCGGGAAAACAGCGTTTGCAGGGGCGAAACCCTGCCTGTTGGGCATGATGTGAATCGGGATAAAACACAACGTTTTTTCGCAGGGCATGACGCGCCCGGCACGAAGGGCGGCAAAAAATACCGGTTGTCTGGACAGCGAAAACAAACTGGTTGTCGGCGGCAGGATCGCGGGCCATCACGGCCAACCAGCGATCGTCATCAGTATTCAGCGTCAGGTTTTTCATCATAGGCTCCTCTTTCAAGCATACTCAAACAATGCCCGAGCGCCACTGAACAAAAACCCGCAACCTTGCTTTTTAATGTTGTTCGTCGATCAGAAAAGCGTGAAACTGCGGCGACATCCAGGTTTTAAAATTCTCCCCCTCTTTGGTAATCATGTACACGGCCAGCCCTTCCTGGCGCACCACTTCTTTGGCCTTTTCCGGCCCGAGGACCATCAGTCCGGTATCCCAGGCATCAGCCTCCAGTGCCGTCGGGGCAATCACCGTCACGGAAACCAGATTGTGTGCGATCGGGCGCCCCGTCCTGGGGTCGATCACGTGCGAAAGACGCTTGCCGTTCAGCTCGTAATAGTTGCGATAGCTGCCGGATGTGCTGATGCCATGACCGTTGATATCCACAATGGCCTGCATCGCATTTTGTTGATCTGTTGGCTTTTGGATAGCGACACGCCAGGATTGATCGCTGGCATTGAGACCGCGGCTCACGAGTGCGCCTCCGACGGAAACCAGATAACGAGATATCCCCTCCTGAGCCATCAACGCGGCGAGATGATCCGCCGCGTACCCCTCGCCAACAGTGGAGAGGTCGACAAACAGATCGGGAATGTCTTTTTGCAAGTACTGCTGCCCATACTGATTCAATACGCTCAGATGTTGCAGTCCCGTGCGCGCGCGCGCATCGTCAATCTGATCCTGACTCGGTACCGTCTCCGGCTGTTTTGTTGGTCCAAAGCCCCATAAATTCACCAGTGGCCCGACGGTGATATCCATTGCGCCGTTAGTTTTATAGCCGACATGCAGGGACTCGGTAACGATATCGGCCAGTGCCTCACTCACAGGCCAAAGCGATGTGCTGTTCGACAGGTTGAAGCGCATTAGCGCAGAATCATTTTTATAGGTAGAAAGCAGCTGATCGTCAGCATCAAGCTGGGACTGGATTTTACCGCGAAGTTCATCCACGCGATTTTTATCTATATTCATGACGCTCACGCGCCAGGACGTTCCCATGGTTTTGCCTTCCAGCACGGTTGCCGCTGGCGCATTTTCTGTCGTGGTAGGGGATAAAGAATCGCATGCCGAAAGTAAGAAAAATACCGACAAAATGCCGGCTCGCCAAAAAGTCATTTCCATTCGTTATTATCCTCATGCCTGGGCGGCAAGAGTATACCAAAACGCGTCTTCAGTAAGACCCTAAAAAAGCATAGAAAAAGGGGCCCGTTGGCCCCTTTCAGTGACTGACTGCGTCTTAGAACTGGTAAACCAGACCCAGAGCAACGATATCGTCAGTACCTACACCAGCCTGTTTAGTGAAGTTATTTTCATCCAGCAGGTTGATTTTGTAGTCCACGTAGGTGGACATGTTTTTGTTGAAGTAGTAAGTCGCGCCAACATCAACATATTTCAGCAGATCCTGATCGCCGAAGTTGGTGGTGTTGTTGCTTACGTCCTTACCTTTTGACTGCAGGTAAGCCACGGAAGGACGCAGACCGAAGTCGAACTGGTACTGAGCAACCACTTCGAAGTTTTGCGCTTTGTTAGCAAAACCGTAGATGTCGCTGCTGCCCTGGGAATTACCAAAGCGGGTTGCGTTATAAGTCTGGGAGTACTGTGCTGCCAGATAGATGTTGTTCGCATCATATTTCAGGCCGCCGCTGTAAACTTCAGCGTGGTCGCCTTCACCGTAAACGCCTGCTGCATTCTGGTCCGCAGTACGTTTAGAAGAAGACATCGCACCGCCGACGCTAAAGCCTTCGCCCAGATCGTAGGTCAGAGACGCACCGTAGCCGTCGCCATTTTGTTTCAGGGTGCTGCGTCCACTGTCATTTTCGCCGCTTACGCTGCCGTTTTTGCCCTGGTACTGCAGAGCAAAGTTCAAGCCATCAACCAGTCCGAAGAAATCCTGGTTACGGTAAGTAGCTACACCGTTTGCACGAGATTGCAGGAAGTTATCTGCACCGTAAGTGTCACCGCCAAATTCTGGCAGAACGTCGGTCCAGGAAGTCACGTCGTAGATTACGCCGTAGTTACGACCATAATCGAAGGAACCTGCGTCACCGAATTTCAGGCCCGCGAAGGCTACACGAGTCCAGGACTGGTTTTCGCTTTCGCTGGTGTTACCTTGAACCTGGTATTCCCACTGACCATAACCGGTCACCTGATCGTTTACCTGCGTTTCGCCTTTGAAGCCGATACGCATGTAGGTTTGATCGCCGTCGTTACCTTTGTCGTCAGAAAAATAGTGCAGGCCGTCGACTTTACCGAACAGATCTAATTTGTTGCCATCTTTGTTATAAATTTCAGCCGCATTTGCTGCGCCTGCTACCAGCAGTGCTGGTACCAGGAGGGAGAGAACTTTAACTTTCATTTTATTAACCCTCTGTTATATGCCTTATAATTGCCACTGCTTACTGGTTAACCCTCTTAACCAGTCGGCTACTTCATTCTCCGCAAAAATACAGAATAATCCAATACGAATATGATACGAAAACTTTGAAGATGTTTCATTCTTACCATAAGGTATTTCAAATTGTAAATATCAGGGAACTTTTCAATAGCACAAATAGCTAAAATACAAAGCACTTAAAATCAATAATTACATCTTTAATATTATAATCAATGAGTTATCAAAGATTACATTACCGCACTGATTGTCAAAACAAAATCACAAGAGATCTCTAAAATAACTCTCGCTATCATCATTAACTTTATTTATTACCGTCATTCATTTTCGAATGTCTGTTTATCCATAATTGAGCCGAGTGCAATGCATTCGGTTTTTTTTTACCCTTCTTTACGTTAAGTGAATAATTTTGTGCTACCGCAATGAAATTATAACGACTATTAACTAATTCTCAGGTAACGCCTAAATTCGCTTCCGATAATTATCCGCCTCCTAATTTCTTGTTAATTCGTGCTATTTGTTCGCGGCATCGGTAATTATTTGTACAATACTGTCCCATTTGTACACTTTCGATACGGCTTTGTGCGGCGTTGATAAAGCGCGAAAAAGTCTCTCCCCGCCGGGCCTCGATACTGGAAATTCAGGTATTACCCTTTATACTGCCCTATCGTCTTTACGTGCGGCCATCACGGGTTAATCACATTAATGAGTCAGTCTGAAACCACAGCACCTGGTAAATTCTCCCTTCTTCCTGGGAGCATCACTCGTTTCTTTCTTCTATTGATCGTTGTGCTGTTAGTGACGATGGGAGTGATGGTGCAGAGCGCGGTCAACACCTGGCTGAAAGACCGTAGCTATCAAATCGTCGATATCACCCATGCGGTGCATAAGCGCATCGACACCTGGCGCTACGCGACCTGGCAGATTTACGACAATATCGCCGCAGCGCCGGGAACGGCCTCGGGTGAAGGTTTGCAGGAAACGCGTCTCAAACAGGACGTCTATTATCTCGAAAAAACGCGCCGCAAAACCGAAGCGTTGATTTTTGGCTCTCATGACAGCGCAACGCTTGAGATGACACAGCGAATCTCGACGTACCTCGACACGCTCTGGGGCGCGGAAACTGTCCCCTGGTCGATGTACTATCTTAATGGCCAGGATAACAGCATGATCCTGATCTCCACGCTGCCGTTGAAAGATCTCTCATCAGGTTTTAAAGAGTCCTCCATTGGCTCGATTGTGGATTCCCGCCGTGCAGAAATGCTCCAGCAGGCCAATACCCTGGACGAACGCGAAAGTTTCTCTTCCCTTCGCCGTCTTGCCTGGCAAAACGGGCATTACTTCACCCTGCGTACCACGTTTAACCAGCCCGGGCATCTGGCGACGGTTGTCGCGTTTGATCTGCCGATTAACGATCTCATTCCACCGGATATGCCGCTGGACAGTTTCCGTCTTGAGCCAGACACTTCAGTGCAAAATATGCGTACACCAGCGGATAAAAAAGACGGCCCGGAAAGCGCGTCCATTACCTTTAACGGCTCGAAGATTGAGATCTCTTCATCCCTGAATTCCACCGGTATGCGCCTGGTTTGGCAGGTTCCCTTTGGAACGTTATTGCTCGACACACTGCAAAACATCTTGCTGCCGCTGCTGCTCAATATTGCTCTGTTAGCGCTGGCGCTGTTTGGTTATACCACCTTCCGCTTTCAGCCTGGCCGTCAGACTGAGCATACGTCGTCGTCAAGCTCTAACAATGAATTACGCGTGTTACGCGCCTTGAATGAAGAGATCGTATCGGTGCTACCACTGGGGCTTCTGGTGCATGACCAGGAGGCCAATCGCACGATTATGAGCAACAAGATTGCCGATCACCTGTTGCCACATCTTAATCTGCAAAACATCACCACCATGGCTGACCAGCATCAGGGGGTGATTCAGGCCACCATTAATAATGAGCTGTACGAAATTCGTCAGTTCCGCAGCCAGGTCGCTTCGCGTACTCAGATCTTTATCATTCGTGATCAGGACAGAGAAGTACTGGTGAACAAGAAGCTGAAACAAGCGCAGAGGCTGTATGAGAAAAATCAGCAGGGCCGCGCGGCGTTTATGCAAAACATTGGTGATGCGTTCAAGCGTCCGTTGAAAGAGCTTGCCAGCCAGGCAGCGAGTTTGAGCACGCCAGAGAGTCATCAGTTGGCCAATCAGGCGGATACGCTTGTGCGCATGGTTGATGAAATTCAGTTAGCCAATATGCTTGAAAACGACACATGGAAAGGAAGCTCTACGCTATTTTCGGTTCAGGATCTGATTAACGAAGTGGTGCCCGAAGTCCTGCCTGTTATCAAGCGCAAAGGCCTGCAGTTGCTGATCAACAACAACCTTCCTGCCAACGATGAACGTCATGGCGATCGCGAAGCGTTACGCCGCATCGTGCTGATGCTGATTCAATACTCCGTCACCACCACGCAAATCGGCAAAATTACGCTGGAAGTGGGTACGGATGAGTCCGCCGAAGACCGCCTGACAATCCGTATTCTGGATACGGGGGAAGGTGTGACGATGAGCGAAATCGATAATTTACACTTCCCATTCCTGAACGACACGCAGAGCGATAGCTACGGAAAAGCCAACGCCCTCACCTTCTGGCTGTGCGATCAGCTGGCGCGTAAGCTTGGTGGACACCTGAATATTAGGGCTCGCGAGTCGCTGGGTACCCGCTATTCACTGCATGTCAAAATGGACGCAAATCCTCAGGAAGAGGACGAAGAGCGCCTGCTGGATGATGTGATCGTGATGGTGGATGTGACGTCCAGCGAAATACGCAACATCGTGGTTCGCCAGCTGGAAAACTGGGGTGCGGCATGCATAAACCCGGATGAAAGGCTCACGAGTCAAGAATATGATCTCTTTTTAACTGATAATCCGTCTAATCTTACTGCCTCGGGCTTGCTTTTAAGCGATGATGAGTCAGGCGTGCGGAAAATCGGCCCCGGTCAGCTGCGCGTCAACTTTAATATGAGCAATGCGATGCAGGAAGCTGTACTACAACTAATAGAAGAGAATCTGGCGCAAGAAGAGATACTGGAGTCCCCATTGGGTGGCGATGAAAATGCCGAACTCCAGGCCAGCGGATACTATTCCCTATTTGTAGATACAGTACCAGATGATGTTAAGCGGTTGTATACTGAGTCCGCCGCGAAGGATTTCGCCGCGCTGACACAGACAGCACACCGGCTTAAAGGGGTGTTTGCCATGCTTAATCTGGTTCCGGGCAAGCAGTTATGTGAAACGCTGGAACATCTTATTCGTGAGAAGGATGCTTCTGGCACAGAAAAATACATCAGCGACATTGACGCCTACGTCAAAAGCTTGCTGTAGCAAGGTAGCCTTTACATGAACAATATGAACGTAATTATTGCCGACGACCACCCGATTGTACTGTTCGGTATTCGCAAATCACTTGAACAGATCGAGTGGGTGAATGTTGTCGGTGAATTTGAAGACTCTACAGCACTTATAAATAATCTTCCGAAACTTGATGCACACGTGCTCATTACCGACCTCTCCATGCCTGGAGATAAGTACGGCGATGGGATCACACTGATCAAATACATCAAGCGCCACTTTCCGAGTATTTCAATTATTGTTCTGACCATGAACAATAACCCGGCGATTTTGAGCGCCGTGCTGGAACTCGACATTGAAGGGATTGTCCTGAAACAGGGCGCGCCTACGGATCTGCCTAAGGCTCTGGCTGCATTGCAGAAAGGCAAGAAATTTACCCCTGAAAGCGTTTCTCGCCTGCTGGAGAAAATCAGCGCGGGTGGTTACGGTGACAAACGTTTATCACCGAAAGAAAGTGAAGTGCTGCGCCTGTTCGCTGAAGGTTTCCTGGTCACTGAAATTGCCAAGAAGCTGAACCGCAGTATCAAAACCATCAGTAGCCAGAAGAAATCGGCGATGATGAAGCTGGGCGTGGAGAATGATATCGCCCTGTTGAATTATCTCTCTTCGGTTACCCTGAGCGCAGTCGATAAAGACTGATTCCGTTCTGGTGATAAAAAACCCGGCAGCGCTTGCGCTAGCCGGGTTTTTTTATGCCCTCGATTTCCTGACGCGGTCCGCGTAAATCGACAACGTCTGTTTGATGACATCGAGCGTCACCGGTTTTGACAGGCAACTGTCCATGCCCGACTCCAGACAACGCTCTTTCTCTTCGGCCAGCGCGTTGGCGGTGACACCGATAACCGGCAAGGTCATGCCAAGCTGGCGAATGCGCTGGGTGAGACGATACCCGTCCATGTTTGGCATGTTCACGTCACTGAGCACAATATCGATGTGATTTTTACTCAGCACGTTCAGCGCATCCACGCCGTCATTTGCAGTCAGACATTGATATCCCAGCGAGCCGAGCTGATCGGCCAGCAGACGACGGTTGATTGGATGGTCATCCACCACCAGAATCATCATGTCATCATTCATCGCAACAGCTGACTGCGGCGAAGGCAGCGCGGT
Organism: Lelliottia sp. GFLA7; assembly: GCF_056490165.1. Lineage (NCBI taxonomy): Bacteria > Pseudomonadati > Pseudomonadota > Gammaproteobacteria > Enterobacterales > Enterobacteriaceae > Lelliottia > Lelliottia sp. GFLA7. The sequence continues at coordinate 714,660 of NZ_JBWLAQ010000002.1, forward strand.
ACCACCGTCGTGGGCATCGCCTTCCACATTGTAGATATGTGCCAGCAAATGCAGAATCTCATGCGGCGTTGCCACACTGTGCGTCCACTCCCCTGGAACGCGCTCCTGGGCAATACCAATATGGCGACGACAGAACGTAATCACGGCTCTGCCCCGCCAGGAAGGATCGACCTCAACGTCTGTAATCAGCGTATCGTCAGGGTCCGTTTTTTGCCCTGCTTCATAGCGCGCGACACGAATGCCTCGGTTCGAGAGCAATGATTCCAGGAAGCTATACAGCGACGCGTTGTGCACCGCCAGCCAGCACATCTTATCGCTCAACCCTTCCGCCGGGCTTTTCACCGGATATTGAGCAGAATAGAGCGGAATGCGGATCGTAAACTGGCTGCCCATGCCCGGTTCGGTATCGACAGAAATATCGCCATCCATCATGCTGATCAGCTGTTCGCAAATGGCCAGCCCCAGCCCGGTCCCCTGGAAGTTACGCTGCACCCCGGTTCCCACCTGGAAGAACGGATCGAACAGTTTCACCACTTCTTTTGCCGGAATACCGACACCAGTATCGCGGATGCGAATGCTTAAATAATCCCCGGCGCGAGAAACATGCAAAATGATACAGCCGACATCGGTGAACTTAATCGCGTTGCTGAGCAAGTTTGAAATGACCTGCTGCAGACGCATCGGGTCGCCCAGCAGCGTCAGTGGTACATCCGGTTCGATAAAGCAGTACAGCCCGAGCTGTTTGCGCACCACCAGCGGCATATAGTTAGCGCTGATATGGTTCATGACTTCACGCGGTGAAAACTCGCTCGGTTCGATTTTGAGCTGTTCAGACTCAATTTTGGAGAAGTCGAGAATATCGCTGATAATTTTCAGCAGCAGGCTTGAAGAGTTGTTCATCGCCGTGACCAGACGCTCAACCCCCTTCGGCAGCTCTTTCGTTTGCAGCAGATCGAGGTTACCAATAATGCCGTACAGCGGCGTGCGCAGTTCATGGCTCACGGTCGCGAGGAACATCGACTTAGACTGGCTGGCCTGTTCCGCTGCCTGCGCCATTTCTTGTAACGACTCTTCCATTTTTACGCGTGAAGATACGTCCACCAGCACGCAGATCGCCACGTTCTCATTGCGATAGCGCGAATGGACAAAGCTTATTTGCAGGTTGGTGTGATTGCTGGTTAACACGTCGACAAAGTTGACCTGCTGTCCGCAGATGATCTGCGTCAGTCGCTGCCGGTCTTCATGTGTCAGCATGTTCAGATAGTTATGCGCCAGTTCGTTACTCAGGATATTGGTCCCATCCTGCGTACGGAGGATACAAATCCCCACAGGTGCAGAGGCGACAATTTTGCGGTTAAATTGCTCGTGCTCTTCCAGACGTTGAGCGTCGCTCTCTGCCGGGATGAAAATTTTACGCTCATACATGCGCGCCAGCATGAACAGGGCGATCCCCACCAGCACATTCAACAGGATGGAGTTAAGAATGAGCATCCGAATGCGTTCCAGCACCATATCAACAGGAACGGAATAGACAATGCTCAGCGACGATGGCGGCAAACTTTTCTTGAGCACCAGCTCATGGAAGCCCGACGTATAGCCAAACCAGGAGCGTTCCTGCATCCAGCGAGGATCAACTTTTAAGCGGCTTTCAGGCCCGGTCAGCGAAATCAGCGTATGACCATTTTCATCGAGGATCGTCACACCCATCGGTAAACTGCCCGGCGTGAAGAAGTTCTCCATGCGAATCGTTTGTTCAGTGCCCAGCAGCGCTTGCAGGCGATTAGCAAGATACACCGGCGTGAGGGCGTAGAAATAACCCACCCCCGGACGCGGCCCCTGGCTTATCCAGAAGATATTATTGCCACGTTCGTCCTGCGGGGCATTGCGGTATTTCATGATGCGTTCGTGCAAACTTTTTAGCGCATCCTCGCGCTCAACCGGCACATCGCGCAGACCAAAATCGGCTAAACAGAGATTCTCGCTGCCGATGAGAAATACCCGGTTGAGATCGTAGGCAGCGGAGAAATTATCGCGCCAGTAGCGCATAAACCACGCCAGTGACTCAAGCGAGCCACGCCAAGCCGTGCCCATTGTCGAGCAATCGGAGTCGGGGAATAACGGTTCGAAATCCGGAACTTCTGGTTTGTCATTTCGTCCGCGTGTGGCCAGAATGCCGTTCTCCGCCGTCAGACGGTTTTCAGCAATGTACTTCAGCTCTTTCATGACGTCAGACGTACGCTGAATGTAACGCTGAGCCTGATCGGAACTTAAATTAAACTCCTGACGGATCTCTGACTCCTTCTGATGCAGCGCATTTACGATGTAAAACACCGAAAAAAGGGCAACCAGTAACCAAAGCAATAACGCCAGCGCGCGAAAAAGATAGCGAGAGACTTTAAGAGTGGTGCGAAAGGAGACGAGGTATTTCAAGGGGGCGAAGCTCCGCCGTCAGAGGCTAAAAGAATGTGGTTAAGGTAGCGGTAAACGCGGCGTGCCGCAATGCTCAGTTATCTGCAAAAAAGAAAGGGCCGGAATCCGGCCCTTTTTATGTCAGAAGACATTACTCGTCGGCATCATCTGCCGCATCGTCATCGGAATCTGCTTCTTCAGAATCAGCTTCATCGGTCTCGGTTTCCGGTGCGATTTCATCGTCACCTTCCGCGACGCTACCGTCGATGGAATCAAGTTCTTCGTCATCCACAGGCTCAGCAACACGTTGCAGACCCACCACGTTTTCGTCTTCCGCAGTACGGATGAGGATAACGCCCTGAGTATTACGCCCTACCACGCTGATCTCAGACACACGCGTACGCACCAGCGTACCAGCATCAGTGATCATCATGATCTGGTCGCAGTCATCAACCTGCACCGCGCCCACAACAGAGCCGTTACGCTCGGTCACTTTGATGGAGATAACGCCCTGCGTACCACGAGACTTGGTTGGGTATTCGCCTTCCGCAGTTCGTTTACCGTAACCATTCTGCGTTACTGTCAGGATAGCGCCTTCACCGCGCGGAATAATCAGAGAAACAACGCTGTCTTCACCCGCCAGTCGGATACCGCGAACACCGGTCGCAGTACGACCCATTGCGCGTACGGCGTTCTCTTTAAAGCGCACCACTTTACCGGCGGCAGAGAACAACATGACGTCGTCAGAACCAGAAGTCAGATCCACACCGATCAGTTCATCGCCTTCGTTCAGGTTGATGGCGATAATCCCGGCAGAACGTGGACGGCTGAAACCAGTCAGTGCCGTTTTCTTCACGGTACCGCTCGCGGTCGCCATAAAGACGTTCACGCCTTCTTCGTACTCGCGTACCGGCAGAATCGCGGTGATACGCTCGTTCGGCTCAAGCGGAAGCAGGTTGACGATCGGACGACCACGCGCCCCACGGCTCGCTTCTGGCAGCTGATACACTTTCATCCAGTACAAACGACCACGGCTGGAGAAGCAGAGGATCGTGTCATGGGTGTTCGCCACCAGCAGGCGGTCGATAAAGTCTTCTTCTTTGATACGTGCTGCCGATTTGCCTTTACCACCACGACGCTGAGCTTCGTAGTCGGTCAACGGCTGATACTTCACATAGCCCTGATGAGACAGGGTCACAACCACATCTTCGCGGTTGATCAGATCTTCAATGTTGATATCAGACGTATTCGCCGTGATTTCAGTGCGACGCGCATCACCAAACTGGTCGCGGACCAGCTCCAGCTCTTCGCGGATCACTTCCATCAGACGATCGGCGCTACCGAGAATATGCAGAAGCTCTGCAATCTGCTCCAGCAGCTCTTTGTACTCGTCGAGCAGTTTTTCATGCTCAAGGCCAGTCAGTTTCTGCAAACGCAGATCCAGAATTGCCTGTGCCTGCTGTTCGGTCAGGTAATATTGACCGTCACGCACGCCAAATTCAGGTTCCAGCCACTCAGGACGCGCCGCGTCATCACCTGCACGTTCCAGCATGGCAGACACGTTGCCCAATGCCCACGGCTGAGCAACCAATCCTGCTTTTGCTTCCGCAGGCGTTGGCGCACGACGGATCAACTCGATGATCGGGTCGATGTTGGCCAGTGCAACAGCCAGCGCTTCCAGAATGTGCGCACGATCGCGCGCTTTACGCAGTTCGAAAATAGTACGGCGAGTCACCACTTCACGGCGGTGACGCACGAACGCGCTCAGGATATCTTTCAGGTTCATGATCTTCGGCTGGCCATGGTGCAATGCAACCATGTTGATGCCGAAGGAAACCTGAAGCTGAGTCTGGGAGTACAGGTTGTTCAGAACAACCTCACCCACCGCGTCGCGTTTGATTTCAATCACGATGCGCATACCGTCTTTATCAGACTCGTCACGCAGCGCGCTGATGCCTTCAACGCGTTTTTCTTTTACCAGCTCCGCGATTTTCTCGATCAGACGAGCTTTGTTCACCTGGTAAGGAATTTCATGGACGATAATGGTTTCGCGGCCGGTTTTCGCGTCAGCTTCCACTTCCGCGCGGGCGCGAATGTAAATCTTGCCACGACCGGTGCGGTACGCTTCTTCAATACCACGGCGGCCATTGATGATGGCGGCAGTTGGGAAGTCCGGGCCTGGAATGTGTTCCATCAGCCCTTCAACGGTGATTTCTTCATCGTCGATGTAGGCGAGGCAGCCGTTAATGACTTCAGTAATGTTGTGCGGCGGAATGTTCGTGGCCATACCGACGGCGATACCGGAAGAACCGTTAACCAACAGGTTCGGGATCTTGGTCGGCATAACATCAGGAATACGCTCGGTGCCGTCGTAGTTATCGACGAAATCAACCGTGTCTTTTTCCAGGTCGGCCATCAGCTCATGGGCGATTTTCGACATACGGATTTCCGTATAACGCATCGCCGCAGCGGAGTCACCATCGACAGAACCGAAGTTACCCTGGCCATCCACCAGCATGTAACGTAAGGAGAAAGGCTGCGCCATACGGACGATCGTGTCATATACGGCAGTATCACCATGAGGGTGATATTTACCGATGACGTCACCAACGACACGGGCAGATTTTTTGTAGGCTTTATTCCAGTCATTGCCCAATACGTTCATGGCGTATAGTACGCGACGGTGTACCGGCTTCAGGCCATCTCGGACGTCTGGCAGCGCACGGCCAACAATGACCGACATCGCATAATCCAGATAGGAGCTCTTAAGCTCTTCCTCGATGTTAACCGGTGTAATTTCTCTCGCAAGGTCGCTCATCTAACCGCTATCCCTCTACTGTATCCCGGATTCAAAGGTCGCAAATTATAACACAATCGCTCCCATACAGGTAAACCTGTATGGTTTATTCGCGGGGAGAGCCTGATATACTCGATCCTCTTGCGAATTAAGGAGTAAAAGCGCCCATGAATGCCGAAAAATCCCCGGTATCTCACAACGTCGACCATGCAGAGATCGCCAAATTTGAAGCGGTGGCATCCCGCTGGTGGGATCTCGACGGTGAGTTCAAACCTCTGCACCGCATTAACCCGCTGCGTTTGGGCTATATCGCGGAGCGCTCCGGCGGTCTGTTCGGTAAAAAAGTGCTCGATGTCGGCTGCGGCGGCGGCATTCTGGCCGAAAGCATGGCGCGTGAAGGCGCAACGGTCACCGGCCTGGACATGGGTTTTGAACCGCTCCAGGTTGCTCGTCTGCATGCGCTTGAATCCGGTATTCAGGTTGACTACGTTCAAGAAACCGTTGAAGAGCACGCCGCTAAACATGCGCATCAATACGATGTTGTCACCTGCATGGAAATGCTCGAACACGTTCCTGACCCGCAATCGGTGGTTAACGCCTGCGCCGCTCTGGTGAAACCCGGTGGACAAGTCTTCTTCTCGACGATTAACCGTAACGGGAAAGCGTGGCTGATGGCGGTGGTGGGTGCGGAATATGTGCTGCGCATGGTGCCGAAAGGAACCCATGACGTTAAGAAATTCATCAAGCCTGCTGAATTATTAGGCTGGGTAGATCTGACCTGGCTGAAGGAGCAACACATCACCGGCTTGCACTACAATCCGTTGACCGACAAATTCAAGCTCGCGCCGGGTGTGGATGTTAACTATATGTTGCACACGACGGCAAAAAACGACTAACGTCATTCGTTATTCTTATAAAGATTGCGCGACATCACGTTGCGCAATTCTCACCTCTCGTTGAAGAAATCAGCAGTCGATCAAATTTTAGATTTTTTTTCTAAATTATTGACATGACGTCCAGGCCTTACGATACGAGGACTTAGGGTTTATTACGCTTTAGCAACCTGAAATTAACGTCAAAATCAACTCTTGTACTGAAATGATTCCTTACTAGAATACTCACCATATAGCGTTTTTCTTATCGCAAACCCCCTATATGTAGTATTTATCCACAGAGTTAGCCACAAGTCGGTTCTGTGGATAAGCGGGGGGATATTTTTTTATTTCACGGACAGGTAAAAACCCACATGAATCAGAGTCTGCTGGTGACAAAGCGCGACGGTACTACCGAGCGTATCAATCTCGACAAAATCCATCGAGTTCTCGACTGGGCAGCAGAAGGACTGAACAACGTATCTATCTCCCAGGTTGAACTGCGTTCACATATTCAGTTCTACGACGGGATTAAGACCTCCGATATTCATGAAACCATTATCAAAGCCGCAGCCGACCTGATCTCCCGCGAAGCACCGGATTACCAGTACATGGCCGCGCGCCTTGCCATTTTCCACCTGCGCAAAAAAGCGTACGGTCAGTTTGAGCCGCCAGCGCTGCTCGATCACGTGACGAAAATGGTTGAGCTGGGCAAATATGACGCGCATCTGCTGGAAGACTACACGGAAGAAGAGTTCAAGCAGATGGACGGGTTTATCGATCACTGGCGCGACATGAACTTCTCCTACGCCGCGGTGAAGCAGCTGGAAGGTAAATACCTGGTCCAGAACCGCGTCACCGGCGAAATCTACGAGAGCGCGCAGTTCCTGTATATTCTGGTCGCCGCGTGCCTGTTCTCGAACTATCCGCGTGAAACGCGCCTGGAATACGTGAAGCGTTTTTACGACGCCGTATCCACCTTTAAAATTTCTCTGCCTACGCCGATTATGTCTGGCGTGCGCACCCCAACTCGTCAGTTCAGCTCTTGCGTACTGATCGAGTGCGGCGACAGCCTGGATTCCATCAACGCCACCTCAAGCGCCATTGTGAAATACGTTTCCCAGCGTGCCGGTATCGGTATCAACGCCGGTCGCATTCGTGCGCTGGGCAGCCCGATTCGCGGCGGTGAAGCGTTCCACACCGGCTGTATCCCGTTCTACAAACACTTCCAGACTGCGGTGAAATCCTGCTCACAGGGCGGCGTACGCGGCGGTGCAGCGACGCTGTTCTACCCAATGTGGCACCTGGAAGTCGAAAGCCTGCTAGTGCTGAAAAACAACCGTGGCGTTGAAGGCAACCGCGTTCGTCATATGGACTACGGCGTGCAGATCAACAAACTGATGTACACCCGCCTGCTGAAAGGTCAGGACATCACCCTGTTCAGCCCATCCGACGTGCCGGGTCTGTACGATGCGTTCTTCGCCGATCAGGATGAATTCGAGCGTCTTTATACGCAATATGAGCAAGATGACAGCATCCGTAAGCAGCGCGTGAAAGCCGTCGACCTGTTCTCTCTGATGATGCAGGAACGTGCTTCTACAGGCCGTATCTATATCCAGAACGTTGACCACTGCAACACCCACAGCCCGTTCGATCCGGCTATTGCGCCAGTGCGCCAGTCTAACCTGTGCCTGGAAATCGCTCTGCCGACCAAACCGCTGTACGACGTAAACGACGAAAACGGCGAAATCGCGCTGTGTACGCTGTCCGCATTCAACCTGGGCGCGATCAAGAGCCTGGCTGAGCTGGAAGAGCTGGCGGTGCTGGCGGTTCGTGCGCTGGACGCCCTGCTGGATTATCAGGATTACCCAATTCCGGCGGCAAAACGCGGCGCAATGGGTCGTCGTACGCTGGGTATTGGCGTGATCAACTTCGCCTACTGGCTGGCGAAAAACGGCAAGCGTTATTCCGATGGCAGCGCGAATAATCTGACGCACCAAACGTTCGAAGCGATTCAGTATTACCTGATGAAAGCGTCTAACGAGCTGGCGAAAGAGCAAGGCGCGTGCCCGTGGTTCAACGAAACCACCTACGCGAAAGGCATTCTGCCGATCGACACCTACAAGAAAGACCTGGATGCGATTGTCAACGAGCCGCTGCATCTGGACTGGGAAACGCTGCGTGAGTCCATCAAGACCCACGGCCTGCGCAACTCCACGCTGTCTGCGCTGATGCCGTCAGAGACCTCTTCGCAGATCTCCAACGCCACCAACGGTATTGAGCCGCCGCGCGGTCACGTCAGCATCAAAGCGTCGAAAGACGGCGTGCTGCGTCAGGTTGTGCCGGATTACGAACTGCTGAAAGACAGCTACGAGCTGCTGTGGGAAATGCCGAATAATGACGGTTACCTGCAGCTGGTGGGCATCATGCAGAAGTTTATCGACCAGTCGATCTCTGCTAACACCAACTACGATCCGACGCGCTTCCCGTCAGGAAAAGTGCCGATGCAGCAGTTGCTGAAAGACCTGCTGACCGCCTATAAATTTGGCGTAAAAACTCTGTACTATCACAACACCCGTGACGGTGCGGAAGATGCGCAGGACGATATGGCGCCTTCTATTCAGGACGATGGCTGCGAAAGCGGCGCATGTAAGATCTAATGAAGGGCGGGGATATCCCCGCCTTTATTTCGTAAGACAGGACATCTATTCATGGCATATACCACCTTTTCACAGACGAAAAACGACCAGCTCAAAGAGCCGATGTTTTTTGGTCAGCCGGTCAACGTGGCACGCTACGATCAGCAAAAATATGACATTTTCGAAAAGCTGATCGAAAAGCAACTCTCCTTCTTCTGGCGTCCGGAAGAAGTAGACGTTTCTCGCGATCGTATCGATTTCCAGGCGTTGCCGGATCATGAAAAGCACATTTTCCTCAGCAACCTGAAGTACCAGACGCTGCTGGACTCCATTCAAGGCCGTAGCCCAAACGTGGCGCTGCTGCCGCTGATCTCGATTCCTGAACTGGAAACGTGGGTGGAAACCTGGGCGTTTTCCGAGACGATCCACTCGCGTTCTTACACCCATATCATCCGTAACATCGTTAACGATCCGGCGGTGGTGTTTGACGATATCGTCACCAACGAGCAGATCCAGAAACGCGCGGAAGGCATTTCCCACTATTACGATGAGCTGATCGAAATGACCAGCTACTGGCATCTGCTGGGTGAAGGCACGCATTCCGTTAACGGCAAAACCGTCACCGTGAATCTGCGCGCACTGAAAAAACAGCTGTACCTGTGCCTGATGAGCGTCAACGCGCTGGAAGCGATCCGCTTCTACGTCAGCTTTGCCTGCTCGTTTGCGTTTGCCGAGCGCAAACTGATGGAAGGTAACGCCAAAATCATTCGTCTAATCGCCCGTGACGAAGCGCTGCATCTGACCGGCACTCAGCACATGCTGAATCTGTTGCGCAGCGGCGTGGACGACCCGGAAATGGCAGAGATCGCCGAAGAGTGCAAACAGGAATGCTATGACTTGTTCGTGCTGGCCGCCCTGCAGGAAAAAGAGTGGGCAGAATACCTGTTCCGCGACGGCTCCATGATCGGCCTGAACAAAGATATTCTGTGCCAGTACATTGAGTACATCACCAACATCCGCATGCAGGCTGTAGGGCTTGAGCTGCCGTTCAAAACGCGCTCTAACCCGATTCCGTGGATCAACACCTGGCTGGTGTCCGATAACGTGCAGGTTGCGCCGCAGGAAGTGGAAGTGAGTTCTTATCTGGTCGGTCAGATTGATTCCGAAGTGAACACTGACGATCTGAGCAGCTTCGAGCTCTGATGAGCCGCGTAACGTTAAGCCTTTCCGGTACACAAGTGTTATGCCGGGAAGAACACCCTTCCCTGCTGGTGGCATTAGAGTCGCATCAGGTTGAAGTTGAGTACCAATGTCGTGCGGGTTATTGCGGATCATGCCGCTGTCGTTTAGTGGCAGGACAAGTGGACTGGCTAACGGAACCGCTGGCGTTTATCAACGAAGGGGAAATTTTGCCCTGCTGTTGCCGGGCAAAAGGCGATATCGAAATCGAAATGTAATGCCCGCTTTCGCGGGCATTTTTTTAGCCTCGTTTCTGCATCATTTCCGCATGATGACGTTTTTCGCCAATCATGACGACGATCAGCAACAATACCGCCATAATGCTGCCGCCAATCATCACCATAAAGCCGCCATCCCAGCCGAAGAAGTCGACCGTGTAACCCACGATGGCGCTCGCTGCAACCGAACCACCGAGATAACCGAACAGTCCGGTAAAGCCCGCGGCAGTCCCTGCGGCTTTTTTCGGCGCAAGTTCCAGCGCGTGCAGACCAATCAGCATCACCGGACCGTAAATCAGGAAGCCGATCACAATCATGCAGGCCATGTCCACGCCCGGATTTCCCGGAGGATTTAGCCAGTACACGATTGTGGCGATGGTCACCAGCGTCATAAAGAACACGCCCGTTGCACCACGGTTACCTCTGAACACTTTGTCCGACATCCAGCCGCAAATTAGCGTCCCTGGAATACCGGCGTATTCATACAGGAAATAGGCCCACGACGACTTATCCAGTGCGAAATGCTTCACTTCTTTCAGATAGGTCGGCGACCAGTCGAGGATGCCGTAACGCAGCAGATAAACAAACACGTTGGCGATAGCGATGTACCACAACAGTTTGTTGGGCAGGACGTACTTCATGAAGATCTGTTTTGCCGTCAGCTCTTCTTCATGCTGCTCGTTATAATCGTCCGGGTAGTCGTTTTTATACTCTTCAATCGGCGGAAGGCCGCACGATTGCGGGGTATCACGCATCAGAGCAAAAGCAATGATCGCAATAACGATAGCCCCAAAAGCAGGCATGTACAGCGCCGCTTTCCAGTCGTTAAACCACGCCATCCCCAGCAGGAACAGCAGCGGAGGAATACCACCCCCGACGTTATGCGCGCAGTTCCACACTGACACAATTCCGCCGCGTTCTTTCTGCGACCACCAGTGCACCATGGTACGCCCGCACGGCGGCCACCCCATTCCCTGGAACCAACCGCACAGGAACAGCAGAACAAACATGATGGCAATACTGGACGTTGCCCACGGCACAAAGCCCATAAACAACATCACCGCGGACGCGAGAATCAAACCCGCGGGCAAGAAGACGCGCGGGTTCGAGCGATCCGAAACGGACCCCATAATGAATTTGGAAAATCCATAGGCAATCGAAATGCCCGATAGCGCGAAACCTAAATCACCGCGTGAAAATCCTTGTTCAACCAGATACGGCATCGCCAGCGCAAAGTTCTTACGCACCAGATAGTAAGCGGCGTAGCCGAAGAAAATACCGAGGAAAATCTGCCAACGCAGGCGACGGTACAGCGGGTCGACTTCTGCCTCTGACACGCGCGCCTGATGCGGCGCAGGTTTGAAGATACTGAGCATTAGAGCCTCCGTGGCCATGTCATAAATTTTCGAGGTCGTGTGGCCCCCCGATTCCAGAGGCCGCGATGTTAAAAAATCACAGCGATTGTTACTGTGAATCAACGCACAGATTGTTACAGAAATATGACAACATGAGCAAATAAGCGCATGAGATCACGCTTTAGTTTCGTATTGCGCTCGATTATGTTCGAAATCAAACAAACTACACTATTAATGTGGCTGAATAGTAAAAAACGAACATGAGGGAAGATAATGACACTCCGCGATCCTCGTTATAGCGATGTGATTATCATCGGCGGCGGCGCAACAGGTGCTGGTATCGCACGAGACTGCGCCCTGCGCGGGCTAAAGGTTACGCTACTGGAACGTCATGATATCGCCACCGGTGCGACCGGGCGAAACCATGGCTTACTGCACAGCGGGGCGCGCTACGCGGTGACCGACAACGAGTCCGCCCGCGAGTGCATCGCAGAAAACCAAATTCTCAAACGCATCGCCCGTCACTGCATTGAGCCTACCGACGGCCTGTTTATTACCCTGCCCGAAGACGATCTCGCGTTTCAGCAGACCTTCGTCCATGCCTGCACCGAAGCGGGTATTCGCGCCGAAATGCTCGATCCTGCGCTCGCCAGACGTCTTGAACCTTCGGTGAATCCCGCGCTCATTGGCGCAGTGAAAGTGCCCGATGGAACCGTCGATCCGTTCCGCCTGACCGCCGCCAACATGCTTGACGCGCGCGAGCATGGCGCAATCGTTCTGACGGCGCATGAAGTCACCGGTCTTATCCGCGAGGGTGATACCGTGCGGGGTGTGCGCGTCTATGACACGCTTTACGGCGAACATAGCGAGCTGTATGCCGACGTGGTGGTCAACGCCGCCGGAATTTGGGGTCAGCTCATCGCAGAATATGCCGACCTCTCCATCCGCATGTTCCCGGCCAAAGGCTCGCTGCTGATCCTCGATCACCGCATCAACAGTCACGTCATTAACCGCTGCCGCAAGCCGTCCGACGCAGACATTCTGGTGCCTGGCGATACCATTTCGCTGATTGGTACCACATCCATGCACATCGACTATAACGATATCGACTGCAACCGCGTCACTGCCGAAGAGGTGGATACCCTGCTGCGTGAAGGCGAAAAACTGGCTCCGATCATGGCGCAAACGCGCATTCTTCGCGCGTATGCCGGCGTACGTCCGCTGGTAGCCAGCGATGATGACCCCACCGGGCGCAACGTCAGCCGTGGGATTGTCCTGATGGATCACGCCAAACGCGACGGAATGGAAGGTTTTATTACCATCACCGGCGGCAAATTGATGACTTATCGATTGATGGCCGAGTGGGCGACAGACGCCGTGTGCCAGAAGCTGGGCAACACGCAGCCCTGCTCCACGGCGCAACGCCCTCTGCCAGGCTCGCAGGAATCCAGCGAAAAAACGCTGCAAAAAATTATCTCGCTCCCCGCACCACTGCGCGGTTCGGCCCTCTACCGGCATGGCGATCGCACGCCAGCCTGGCTCGGCCAGAGCCGTCTCAGCCGCAGCCTGGTGTGCGAATGCGAAGCCGTAACGGCGGGCGAAGTGCAATATGCGGTTGAAAATCTGACGGTCAATAATCTGCTCGATTTACGTCGCCGGACTCGAGTCGGCATGGGGACCTGTCAGGGAGAACTGTGCGCGTGTCGCGCTGCCGGGCTTTTGCAGCGCTTCAACGTCACCACATCAGCACAATCGCTCGCGCAGTTGAGCGAGTTTCTCAACGAACGCTGGAAAGGCGTGCAGCCTGTCGCCTGGGGCGATGCGCTGCGCGAAAGCGAATTCACCCGCTGGGTATACCAGGGATTATGCGGACTGGAAAAGGAGCAGCACGATGAAGTTTGATACGGTGATTATCGGCGGCGGTCTGGCAGGGATCCTGTGCGGGCTTAAGCTTACGCAGCGCGGTCTGCGATGTGCGATTGTCAGTCGTGGCCAAAGCGCTCTGCATTTTTCTTCCGGATCGCTGGATTTGCTGGGCGCGCTTCCTGACAGCTCCGCGGTAGACACACCGTTAATGGCATTGCAAAACCCGGATGCATTGCCCGCAGAGCATCCCTACCGGCTAGTGGGCACGGACAACATCGCGCGTCTTGCCGATGAGACTGAAACGTTGCTCGCCACGTGCGGGCCGCGACTGCGCGGCCATGCGCGTCAAAATCATCAGCGCGTCACCCCGCTCGGCATGCTGCGTCCGGCGTGGCTCAGCCCTGAAGAGGTTCCCGTCGCCCCGATTCAATCGCAGCGCGTATGTGTGGTCGGTATTAGCGGTTTTCTGGATTTTCAGGCACATCTTGCCGCCGCATCGCTGCGTAATCAGGGCATCAGCGCCGATACCGCAGAAATAGAGTTGCCGGAACTGGACGTGCTGCGCGATAACGCCAGCGAGTTTCGCGCGGTGAATATCGCCCGTTTTCTTGATAACGATGACAAATGGCCGCTGCTGTTCGACGCCTTACAGCCGCTCAGCCAGGATTGTGATGCGCTGTACATGCCGGCCTGTTTTGGTTTGGCGGATAATCGCCTCTGGCGTTGGCTGTCAGACCGGCTAGCGTGCGCACTCTATTTATTGCCGACCCTTCCGCCTTCGGTGCCGGGCATACGCCTGCACAATCAACTCCAGCGCCAGTTTATTGCCCAGGGCGGCGTCTGGATGGCCGGAGATGAAGTCAAAAAAGTGACGCTCGACAACGGCGTCGTGAGTGCCCTTTGGACGCGAAATCATGGCGATATCCCGCTACGTCCGCGGTTTGTGGTGCTGGCGAGCGGCAGTTTTTTCAGCAACGGCCTTATCAGCACACGCGAAGGAATACGCGAAGCCGTGCTGGGTCTGGATGTGCGGCAAAATACCTCCCGAGCGGACTGGTATCAAAGCGATTTCTTCGCTCCGCAGCCGTGGCAGCAGTTTGGCGTCATCACAGACAACACCCTACGGCCGCAGCTTTCCGGCTCGCCCGTCGATAATCTTTACGCTATCGGTTCCGTGCTGGGCGGTTTTGATCCCATCGCACTGGGCTGCGGTGGCGGCGTGTGCGCTATCACCGCCCTGTATGCCGCAGAACAGATTTGCCAGCGTGCAGGAGGCGAGCAATGAACGACACCCGTTTTGAAAGCTGCATTAAGTGCACCGTGTGTACCACGGTTTGCCCGGTCAGCAGCGTGAATCCGCATTATCCTGGCCCGAAACAGGCGGGACCAGATGGCGAGCGCCTGCGTCTGAAAGATGGCGCTTTGTACGATGAGGCGCTGAAATACTGTATCAACTGCAAACGTTGCGAAGTCGCGTGTCCTTCCGATGTCAAAATCGGTGACATCATTCAGCGTGCGCGAGCGCAATACAGCAAACAGACGCCAAAACTGCGCGATATCATTTTGAGCCACACGGACCTGATGGGCAGCGTTTCAACCCCATTTGCGCCACTGGTGAATGCAGCAACCTCACTGAAGCCAGTGCGTCAGCTGCTCGACGTGGCGCTTAAAATCGATCATCACCGCAGCCTGCCAAAATATTCACACGGCACCTTCCGCCGCTGGTACAAATCGGTCGCCGAGGCGCAGGCAACTTACGCCGATCAGGCGGCCTTTTTCCATGGCTGTTACGTGAACTATAACCACCCGCAGCTGGGCAAAGATCTGATCACGGTGTTAAACGCGATGGGCACCGGCGTACAGCTATTGAATAAAGAGAAGTGCTGCGGCGTGCCGCTGATCGCCAACGGCTTTACCAACAAAGCGCGTAAACAGGCGCAAAGCAACGTGTCGTCTCTTCGAGAAGCGATTGTCGGGAAAGGCATTCCGGTGCTTGCTACCTCGTCCACCTGTACCTTTACGTTGCGCGATGAGTACCCGCATGTGCTGGATGTGGACAACAGCGATCTGCGCGAGCACATTGAGCTGGCGACGCGTTTCCTGTGGCGCAAACTGGATAACGGCCAGACGCTGCCCTTGAAACCGTTGCCGCTGAAAGTGGTGTATCACACGCCCTGTCATATGGAAAAAATGGGCTGGTCGATCTACACGCTGGAATTGCTGAGGCTGATTCCGGGTCTTGAGCTGACGGTTCTGGATTCGCGCTGCTGCGGGATTGCGGGTACATACGGTTTTAAAAGCGAAAACTACCCGACGTCACAGGCGATTGGTGCGCCCCTGTTCCGCCAGATTGAAGAGAGCGGCGCAGACATCGTGGTGACCGACTGCGAAACCTGCAAATGGCAAATTGAGATGTCCACCAGCAAACGCTGCGAACATCCCATCTCTCTACTCGCCAAAGCGCTGGGGTGATCACTATCGGGGCCTTTTGGCCCCGATATTTTTACTCAATAAACAGCGTATCCACCACGTTAATCCAGCCATGTTCGCTGGCAACATCTTTGCCGTTCAACCAGCGGCGCAGCATGTTCAGCGCCATCATCGCGCACACTTCCTGACGCACCTGCAGACTGTGACGGGTTATGCTCATCTTGACCCGTAATGCGTGGGTTCCCTGCGGCGTCGCCAGCGCAAAATTAAGATGCTCATCTTCCAGCCCTGTCACTGCCAGCGCCAGTCCGGCGAAATGTTTCACCCGACGATCGGCCGCCCAGTGCGCGGTTTGCGCCAGCGTCTCTTCCTGCGAGGGCACCACTTCGCTCGCCAGCAAGGAGGCGTTTTCACGCGATAATTGTAAGGCTAGCAAACCACTGGTGAACTGCTCGCTGAGCGTCAGGCTCAGCTGGCGTTCATTCAGGCAACGGGCGATTTGCGCGGGTAACCCTTCGGTGCCTTCGAAAATCAGATTCTCACCCGCCACGCGCTGCACTTCAGGCCATGCCGCCAGCATCGCGGCTTTTTGCGTTGCCGGTCCGGTGAGCTTGAGCTCAATGATCGGCATCGAGGAGCGATAGCCCATCGACACGCCTTCGGGCAGCTTGAGATGATCGAGGCTTTGCGCCAGGTCGCTTTCTGAGCGGCCAAACGTCGTCAATCGCAGGCACAGCGGCGGCTCAGGCAGCGTAAAACGCTCGCGCAGACGCGGCAGGATCTCCTGCTCAACCATGACTTTAAATTCTGACGGAACGCCAGGCGTAAAGAACATCAGGCAGCGGTTGAGCTTGACAGCAAATCCACAGGCCGTACCGACCGGGTTGTCGATAAGCTCCGCGCTGGCAGGGATTTCGGCCTGCTTGCGGTTGCTCGGGGCCATTACTCTGCCACGATCGTTGAAAAAGCTTTCCATATGCGTGAGCCACGCTTCATGAAGCACCAGCCCTTCACCTTTTGCCGTTGCGGCAGCCAGCGCACTGAGATCGTCACTGGTTGGCCCGAGGCCGCCGTTGACGATCAACACGTCCGCATGTTCGCTCCGCTCGCGCAGAATGCTGACAAGATCATCAAGGCGATCGCCGACGGTATTGCGGCGCGTTAACGGTAATCCCTGCTCAAAGAAAAAATTGGCGAGCCAGGCCGCATTGGTATCGGTGATCTGTCCATGCAGCACTTCGTCGCCGGTGGATAACATTTCCACGTTTAGCATTGTGTTCTCCCACTTCTATGGTCAAAACACTATACCCTAAATCATTCGAGTTGCAGGATTCCGCGCACCGTTTACCTGAACGTGGCGCACCACCAACGTGAGGTATAACGGGTATTCGCGCAACCAGAGGTGAGGAAAAAAGAAGAGTGAAACAGGCGCGGCAGAATACCGCGCCAGAAAATCAGAAACCGGCGCTGACGCCAACGTACGGGCCATCAGCCAGTGCGTTGTCACGGTTGCCGTCTTTACCCGCCAGATTAAGATAACGATAACCTGCTTCGACGGTGATAGGACGCATGATTGTCCAGCGCGCACCGGCGTTGGCTTCTTCATAGCTGTCGATACCGCTGGAGAGGGAATCCGGAGAATAGTAGTACTCGCCGAACAGACCGAAGCTGTCGCCAATTTTCCACTGCAAACCGCCACCCACTGCCGCAGCGTAACCTTCGTCACCGTTGTTCGGGTTGGTATAGATCCCTTTACCGCCGACGGTTGCCAGGAAAGGCCCCAGAGGAATATTCAGACCCAGACCGAGACTTGCCGCATCGCCGTCGTCATCGTTGTGCGTCCAGTTGCCGGTCATCGCCAGACCGGAAGTCTCCGTTCCCAGACCAAAACCGAGATTGGTGTAATCTTTACCCGCCTGGCCGCTCACAGTAATGGCGTTTGCCGCCGCAGAAACAAAAAACAGGCCGCTAAGGCCCAATAATGCCACTTTTTTCATTGTCGTGATCCCACACAAATTTATCGTCAAATGTCCCAAACCGCGTGATTCTAACGCGAGTCTGTCAGGGATCAAGTGCTATGCGTGCGCAGGGATATTAGATTGTAACGATTTGAAACTTGACCGTTTACCTACGGTAAACAGGCGTCAAAGCGCGTCTCGGACGCAGGTTTAGCCTTTCAGAAAAGTATTAACCCATTGCTGTAACGCGCGTCGAGAAATTTTAATGCCCCCGTTTTTCAGCTCTGCGGGCAAAACCAGCCAGTGCAACGGCTGCTGGAAGCGAGCCAGCTTATCGCGCACCCACTCGGGAAAAGCGGTGATATCGGTGCCGGTTTCACACTCAACCACGGCGACAGGCCGTTGACCAAACTCAGCGTCGTCAAGCGGAACCACAAACACCTGATGGATAAGCGGATGCGCCCCGATAACGCGTTCGAGCTCTTCCGGCTGTATCCCTTCTCCCCCGCTAAAAAACAGGTTATCCATGCGCCCGAGAATCGTCAGAGACCCCTCGACAAGTTCACCGCGATCGCGGGTGGCAAACCAACCTTGTTCGTTAACCAGTGGGATGATGTTGTCATCACGCCAGTAGCCGCGAGCCATGCTCTGCGCTTTGAGCCAGATTTCACCGTCGACAATTTTGACTTCCCTTCCAGGAAGTGGACTACCAACATCCGGTTTCCCGTCAGCCTCTTTCGCGCAGACCGTCGACGCAAATTCGGTGAGACCGTAGCCACACCAGCAGCGAATACCTTGCGCTTTCGCCTTTTGCGTGAGTTCTACCGGGATTGCCGCGCCGCCGAGCAGGACAGCTTTGAGGGCGACAGGCTCAGAATGATTCAGTAAACGCCAAAGCTGCGTCGGCACCAGCGATGCATGCGTACAGCCCTGCAGCATCTGCTCAAGCGGTTGCTTATCACGCACGGTTAACCGCGCACCGGCAAACAGCCAGCGCCACAAAATCCCCTGCCCGGAGACATGGAACAGCGGCAGCGACAGCAGCCAGTCGTCCTGGGCGCCATAAGGCATCAACAACAACACCCCTTCCGCGCTGGCGAGATGCGCGGCAGGCGTATGGACGGCGGCTTTTGGCAACCCGGTTGAGCCGGAGGTGAGCGTCATCGAAGCCAGCCGTTCTGGCTGCCAGGCAACTGAATGGCTGCCCGGCACGTACTGCATGGCGAGAGGCATTAGCCCATCAAATTCGCCGTCCAGTACCAGCGCAAAACGCAGCGTCATTTGCGGGATCAGTACATTGAGGAGCGGGCGCGGAAGCTGCGGATTGACCGGTAAAATGCGCGCGCCGCATTGCAGTAGCGCAAGCCATGCCAGCAGCGTGGTGGGGTGATTTTGCGCCATCAGCATCACACCATCGCCTTCTTGAATGCCCTGCCGCTGGAATCCGTTCGCCAGAGCATCCACTCGCTGACAAAGCTGCTGCCAGCTCAGGATTTCCTGGTTTAGCCGCACGGCAGGCTTAGCCGGATGACGCGCGCACCAGTGCTTCCATGGCCAGTCGGTAAAACTCATAGCAGCGGCTCCAGCGCCTCAATATCCAGATACGGGAGCAGATTGCCAGGCCAACGACGCACCAGTTGCGTTTGCATCAGGTTAAGCGTGTCCAGTCCGGGGATAGTCTGCGGCGTCAGCCACGCGGCAATGCGCGCAAGCTGCGTCAGACCAAGACTGGATTCAATCGATGAACTGATCACCGCCGTCAAACCCAGCGCATGCGCAGCGGCAACCTGCTCACGCACTTTATCCAGGCTGCCCGTGAGCGTGGGTTTGATCACCAGCGCCGTCACGCCAGGTTCAGCGACAAATTCAAAACCCGCTTCGCGTAAACTTTCGTCCCACGCAATGGCGATCCCGGTTTCCTGTGCAAAAGCACGGGAATCATCACGGCTTTTGCACGGCTCTTCGAGAAACGCTATACGATCTCGATAATCGGGATTGACGTATTTCGCAAACTGCTGCGCTTTGAGCGGTGTCCAGGCGCGGTTGGCGTCCAGACGCAGGCGCAGATCCGGAATCGCCTCCAGCAGCAAATTGACCACCATCCCATCGCGTACCGCTTCGTACAGACCCACTTTTACTTTGGCGACTTTTTCACCCGGCATCGCTGCCAGCGATTCAAACAGCTCATCTGGATCGCCTGAACAGAGCGGCGCAGCGCGGTAATCCGCTGCCTCCGGTAAAGTGCCGTCAAGCTCAGCGAGCGCGCAGCTAATCCCGAAAGCGGCAGACGGAATAGCCGGCAATGCCGGTGATTCCCCTACCCGCCAGGCGTTGACCCACGCCAGCAGCGCCGCTTCGGCCTCAGCCAGCGATTCCAGACTGAAGCCCGGCAGAGGCGAAATCTCGCCCCAGCCATGACGGTCATCTTGCTGAAGATGGACAAACAAGCCGTCACGGGTTTTGAGCCGCCGATCGCGCAGCACCACACCCGCGTCCATAGGGATCTGCCAGCGGTAAACCTGCGCGCCGCGCATTACGGGTTACGCTTGTATTTGCTGAAGTCCGGCTGGCGTTTTTCATTAAACGCGTTGCGGCCTTCCTGACCCTCTTCTGTCATGTAGAACAGCATGGTCGCATTTCCGGCCAACTCCTGCAGACCCGCCTGACCATCGCAGTCAGCGTTCAGCGCCGCTTTCAGGCAACGCAGCGCCATTGGGCTGTTTTGCAGCATTTCACGACACCAGCGAACGGTCTCTTTTTCCAGATCGGCAATCGGCACAACGGTGTTAACCAGACCCATATCCAACGCTTCCTGCGCATTGTACTGACGGCACAGGAACCAGATTTCACGCGCTTTTTTCTGACCCACGATACGCGCCATATAGGATGCGCCCCAGCCGCCGTCGAAAGAACCCACTTTCGGGCCAGTCTGGCCGAAAACGGCGTTTTCAGCAGCAATGGTCAGGTCACACATCATGTGTAACACGTGACCGCCACCGATGGAGAAACCGGCCACCATCGCGACAACCGGTTTTGGACAGGTGCGGATCTGGCGCTGGAAGTCGAGCACGTTCAGGTGATGGGTGCCTGAATCATCCTGATATCCGCCGTAGTCGCCGCGAACTTTCTGATCGCCGCCAGCGCAGAAGGCTTTATCGCCCTCGCCGGTCAGGACGATGACGCCGATGTTGTCGTCGTAACGCGCGTCAGCCATTGCCTGAATCATCTCTTTAACGGTCAACGGACGAAATGCGTTACGCACCTGTGGACGATTAATGGTGATTTTGGCGATACCGTCGGCGGACTTGTGATAACGAATATCCGTGTAACCTTCGGAGCAGTCTTGCCATTCAACCGGTGCGTACAGCATTTGTTCATCAGGATAGATCATGGAATGTCCTTTATTCGAAGACGCAGTAACTGAGCCAAACATTCAGCAACCGCAGCGGGGTTTTCCCGGTGGGCGTTGTGTCCGGCATTGGGAATCACATGGCGTTGGGCAGTAAGTTCAGTCGCTATTGCGCCAAACTTATCGTCGTATTCGCCATACACATAATGGAATGGATAGTCGTGGGCGCGCAGAGCCGCTCGCAGATCGGGCTGCTGTGCAAGCGAGGTCGCCTGCAATATTGCGCCAAGCGCCGCGCCGTTATTTTGACTGCGCAGCGCGACCAGCGCGTCACGCTCGGTGTCATGTAAAGCAGCAAAAACCGGTTGCTGATACCAGGCGCTGAAGACATTTTCTAAGGGTTCGCGCCGGAAGCGCTCCGCCCACTGGGCGTCCGATTCTGCCCGCGATTTGCGGGTCGGTTCGTCATGCAATCCGGGGTGCCCGCCTTCAACGACCAGTCCAATTAATCCCGCGGGATGCTGACAAGCGTGAAACATCGCAATGCGGCCGCCGAGGGAGTATCCCACCAGCCAAAACTTAAGTATGTTGTAACTAACAAGCGTATCGGCGAGTAATTGGCTCACCTCGTCAAATCCGGCGACGGCAATATTTACGGAATCACCGTGTCCGGGCAAATCGAGATGCAACTGCGGATAATCGGGCAGTTGTGCACCCACATCCTGCCATTCCCGACTGTCTCCGGAAAAACCGTGCAGGAAAACCAGCCAGGGAAAGCCCGGTTTTCCTGCGCGCGTTTTACCGTTCAGGATCATAGATGGCTCACCTGCGCGAGGAGATGTTGCAGCTTTTGCGCCCCATCAGAATCATTCACCATCAGCTCAATGAGCGTGGTACCCGGCTGCCGCCAGGCGGTGCTCATGGCATCGTCCAGCTCTGACCAGCTTTGCGGGCGATGATATTTGAGGCTGAACATCGCTGCCGCGTGCTCGAACTGCACATTTTGCGGCATCAGGTAGAAACGTTCGCGCTCACTTTGCGGCGTTGGCAGCAGAGAGAAAATTTGTCCGCCGTTATTGTTGACCACAATCAGCACGAACGGTGCCGACGCCTGGCGCAGCAAGGCCAGCGCGTTGAGGTCATATAACGCGGAGAGATCACCAACAATCGCGAGTGTTGGTTTGGTGCTGGCGCGCTGAACGCCCGCGGCGGTGGAAATCAGCCCGTCGATACCGCTGGCACCACGGTTGCTGTAAACCGGATATCCGGCTGGGAGCTTTGAAAGCGCATCAATCAGGCGGACCACCAGGCTGTTTCCGACAAAGAGCTGACCCTGGTCGGGCAGATACTGACGAATCCGATGCGCCAGTTCCGCCTCGCCAAAACGCTCGCATTGCTGTGTGGTGAGGTCCCACGCCAGGCGAGAAAGCTCTGGGATATCCGTCGCCCAGGCTTGACGTTTTTCCGCTGGGTGATCTTCCAGCCAGTCGCCAATCGCACTGACCAGGCGACGCCCACGATGATGAGCCGGATCGAGCCGCCCTTCAAGCGAGTCAACCAGCCAGTACTCTTCCGGCTCGCAGGTGGATTGCCACTGCAACACGCGTTTTCCGGTGAGGCTTGAGCCTAATTGAATCACAATTTGCGCCCGTGCAAGTTCAGTAACCGCTTTTGCGTTGCCCAGCCATAAATCTGCGCACGGCAGCGGCTGGCCGGTTTGCGAAAGTACATCGCCAATCAGCGGCCAGCCCAGCGTTTTGGCCCATTCAGCGACCTGTTTACCCTCAGCGGCAGTCATACGCCCGGCGAGGATCATGCCGCGCTTCTGTCGCCAGTGGAACCAGTCGCGCTGCTGTCCGCTTTGCAGATGCGTTTGTGCTCGCAGCCACGGTTTGTCGCTTTGCCACCAGTCGCCAAGGGTTTGCTGCCATTCAACCCCGGTGTCGTTCAGCTCGCCATACAGCGGTTCAGCAAACGGGCAGTTGATGTGCAGCGCGCCGTGACGGAGTGCGCCCATGGCATGATCAAGCGTTGAAACCAACCAACTGGCAGGAATGTCCTGAGTGGGACGCGGCAACGAGAGCGCCTCAGCAGGGTGCGAGGCAAAAATACCGGGCTGACGAATCGCCTGATTGGCGCCGCAGTCGATCAGCTCAGGCGGTCGGTCTGCGGTGAGCAGCACCAG
Source organism: Lelliottia sp. GFLA7 (assembly GCF_056490165.1). Lineage (NCBI taxonomy): Bacteria > Pseudomonadati > Pseudomonadota > Gammaproteobacteria > Enterobacterales > Enterobacteriaceae > Lelliottia > Lelliottia sp. GFLA7. The sequence continues at coordinate 737,977 of NZ_JBWLAQ010000002.1, forward strand.
TTTTTCGCCCGTTAACCCCGCCTCAATCAGCGCTGGATAGAGATTCGCGACCGCCGTACCGGACGTGACAATGACCGCCACGGGCGCTTTGCTGACTTTCGCCAGCCCCAGAGCCAGATGGCCAAGGCCACGTTCATCAAAATGGGTGTGATGAATAAACGCGCGGTTTTCCGCCGCCGCAAGCGTCAGCGGCGTGGAGCGTGAGCCCGGTGCAATACACACATGCCTGACGCCATGGCGAGTCAGGGCTTCAAGAATGACCGCCGCCCAGCGTCGGTTAAAAGAACTTACTGACATGAAATTGTCCGGTATCAATATTAAGGCACAGTATAAATAATAGAGACAGATTGAATTTTGATATGAATCGGGAATGTGCGACTCAGTATTAATCCATAAGGAGCAATGTTCTCAGCCCTGCGGCTTTGTTTTCTATCTCCTGCCACTCTTCCTCGGGAACGGATCCGCTAACAATCCCGGCTCCCGCATAGAGTCTTACCGCGGTGTGACTCACGCGCGCACAGCGCAACGTGACGCAGAATTCGCTTTGCTCCGGGGAGAGATAACCCGCTGAACCGGCGTACCACTCGCGCTCAAAGGGCTCGTTACGCTGAATAAACGCGCGCGCGGAATCACGGGGTAATCCTGCAACGGCCGCGGTTGGCTGCAATAAATGCAGGCATTGCTCATCGTCGGCGAGGTTAAGTTCCGTCCAGATACACCGGCGCAAATGTTGCACCTTTCTCAGGCGCACGACTTGTGCGGGAAGCACCTCCAGCGCCTGAGTATGATGCTGTAAACGCTCGCAAATATCTTCTACTACCAGCATGTTTTCGCGCTGATTTTTGTCGTCGTTGAGCAACCATTCACCCAAACGATGACTCTGCGCGTCATCAGCATGGCTGGCAACCGTTCCGGCAAGCGCTTCAGTACGCAAAAGTGTGCCACGTCGTCGCCACAGTCGCTCCGGGGATGACCCCATGAAAGCGTTCTGCGCATCAAAAATCATGCAGTAATGGTAACAGTTGTGATTGATACGTCGGCTGGCCGCCATCAGTGCAATGGCATTGACGCGTAGGTCAAAGTGCAAATCGGTTGCCCGCGCCAGCACCACTTTTTCAAACTCACCGTGTGCAATGGCATCCGTCGCCTGCGAAACCAAACTCAACCATTCTGGCCGTGCGGGCAGATGCGTTTCACGCACGATCTGGGATGAGAGCGTAGTTATCGGTCTGATGGTCTGCAGCTGCTGCAAAAACTCGAGGGCACGCCGGGCATCGTCTTGCAAAGAGATATCGCTCGACAGGTTTAGCCGTAAACTTGCCATACCGCCCGTGCGCTGCCATAGCAGGCGCGGCAGAAAGAGATGACTCTGTTCAGGGGTAAATGCGTTGAGGCCGCAAATTCGGGTTTCGGCGCAGGCATGGCGGTTATTTAAAAACTGACGAGCGGCCGACAGCGTTGAAAAGTGTTCTGCAGCACCCAGTGCCGCCAGCTCTTCATCACCGTTGCGCTGTTGCCAGTAAAACTGGGGATATGCGATCTGCGCGCCTAGCCAGGCAAGAGGATCAAAAGCATCGTTTAAGGGGAAGGAGACGTCGAAATGACGCAGACCGGGTGTGGCGGGAATATCTTGCTGCAGAAAGTCGCCAAGACGTTCTAGCGCGATGGAAATCGAGTGCACGCGGTTCTCCCCCTATAAAAACCTCATATTATACGGGGTACTGGCAATAAAAAGCAGTACCCACGTATAGGGAGGGGTCAACCGGTGGTGCGTAATCTTAACGACGGGCGAGCAACAGCCCCAAAACCAGTCCCGCAGCGGCACCTACGCCGATACCTTGCCACGGTTTTTCATGCACATAATCATCAGCACGATACACCGCTTTCTTGGCGCGATAATAATAATTATCGGACGCATGACTCACGCGATTTTTCACGTCCTCCAGCGCCTGTTCGGCACGAGCCTTAAGCTCAATGTATTTTTGATCGGCCGGATCGCCCGAAGAACGCAGCACTTCTTCCAGCGTCTCACTTAGCAGCGCCAGATCGTCATCGATACGGGTATCCCAGGATTGAAATGACATAGTTTTCTCCATATGAGTGCATTAGTTCGGTAACTATAGACAACGACAACTCATTGCGCCTGTTTCGTTTCTCTCGCCATGCCGATGTGAGGAATACCATCTTCGTCGTACACGGGAGTGACAGGCACAAACCCAAAGTGAGCATAAAATGTCTGGAGATGGGCCTGCGCACCGAGATATAACGCCTTGTCAGGCCACTGTTTTTCGCATACTGAGAGCGTTTTCTCCATCAGCGCATAACCCAGTTTTTCGCCGCGCGCTTTGCTGCTGATAATCACGCGGCCGATGACGACAGGCTCGACATCTTCGTCACTTTTCAGAATCCTCGCATACGCCACCAGCTCGTTATCCTTCCAGCCGAGAATATGGCGGTTCTCGCCGATCAGGTCATCACCATCAATATCCTGATACGGGCAGGTCTGTTCGACGACAAACACTTCACAGCGCAATTTGAGGATGTCATACAGGACCGGGACGGTCAGCTCGCTGTGATGTAAATCTTGCCACTGAATCATGTCAGGCTCCTTATTGGGTATCATCCCGTTATACTAAACACTTTCTCGTTAGCAAAGAGTCTGATGGCGTTATGGAACTGATTTTTCTCGGCACATCTGCTGGCGTGCCAACCCGATCGCGAAACGTGACGGCAATACTGCTGGATTTGCAGCATCCCACGCGTGCGGGCCTGTGGCTTTTTGATTGCGGTGAAGGCACGCAGCATCAGCTGTTACATACGGCTTATCACCCCGGTAAGCTCGATAAGATTTTTATCACCCATTTGCATGGCGATCATGTGTTCGGTTTGCCTGGATTGTTATGCAGCCGGTCGATGGCCGGAAACGTCAATCCGCTGACTATCTTCGGCCCGGCGGGGATTCGCGAGTTTACGGAAACGGCGTTGCGTTTAAGCGGTTCCTGGACCGATTACCCACTTGAGATCGTAGAAGTTAGCGAAGGCGTGGTGTTCGAAGATGAGCAGTATACCGTGACCGCAGGGGCGCTAAATCACCCTGTGGAATGCTACGGCTATCGCATTGAGGAACACGATAAACCTGGTGCGCTGGACGCCGCTGCGCTGATCGCCGATGGCATAAAGCCTGGTCCTCTTTTCCAGCGTCTGAAGCACGGCGACACGGTGACACTGGAAGACGGGCGCATTGTGAACGGTCAGGATTACCTTTCAGCGCCACAGCCGGGTAAAAAGCTGGTGATTTTTGGCGATACGGCCCCCTGCCCTGCGGCGCTGGCGCTGGCCAGAAATGCGGATGTGTTAGTCCATGAAGCCACGCTCGAAGCGGCGATGGAGGAGAAGGCAAACAGTCGCGGTCACAGTTCCACACGCCAGGCTGCTCAGCTCGCCCGAGACGCATCTGTGGGTAGGCTACTTATCACCCATGTCAGTTCGCGCTACGACGCACAGGGTTGCGAATTGTTGCTGAAAGAGTGCCAGGCAGTATTCCCGGAATGCGAACTGGCGCAAGATTTCATGCAGGTTTGCGTTTAGCCCTTCACTTTTCCCTCCGCGTGCCGATAACGATTAAAAGGCAAGCATCTCACTTGAGGGTAGAATGGATAATTTCCAGAAAGATATTGATGACAGGGCGAATCTCACCCTGTCAAACCGATTCGAACTTTTGCTGTTCCGTCTTGGTACGTCGTTGAATGAAAATAAGTCTGAGCTGTTTGGCATTAACGTTTTCAAACTGCGCGAAATTGTTCCTATGCCTGAATTCACCAAACCTGCGGGCATGAAATCGCCGCTGATGGGGATGGTCAATATTCGCGATCAGGTGATTCCAGTCATCGATTTAGCCGCCGTGGCGGGTTGTAAACCAGCTACCGGGCTGAATATTCTGCTCATTACCGAATACGCGCGCAGCGTGCAGGCGTTTGCTGTGGAATCCGTTGAGAACATTATGCGTCTCGACTGGAAACAAGTTCATGCTGCGACGGCCGTCAGCGGCCGCTATATCACCAGCATCGCGTGTCTTGATGAAAATACAGATACGAACGATCTGGCTATGGTGCTCGACGTTGAGCAGATCCTGTATGACATCACACCATCCAATCACGATCTGCATGCGACCAACCTGAAAACAACCAAATTCAATATCAAGCCTGGTGCTGTCGCGATTGTTGCGGAAGATTCGAAAGTCGCGCGCTCTATGCTGGAGAAAGGGCTGGAAGCGATGAACATTCCTGCCGAAATGCATATCACCGGGAAAGAAGCGTGGGAAAAAATTGGCGTTCTGGCCGCGCAAGCGCAGGCAGAGGGCGTACCGATCACCGATAAAATTTCACTGGTCTTAACCGACCTTGAGATGCCGGAGATGGATGGTTTCACCCTGACGCGCAAAATCAAAACCGACGAAATCCTCAAGCACATTCCGGTGGTTATCCACTCATCCCTTTCAGGAAACGCCAACGAAGATCATATTCGTAAGGTGAAAGCGGATGGCTATGTGGCTAAGTTCGAACTGAACGAACTGTCCGCAGTGATTGAAGAAGTGCTGGATCGCTCAGCGAAGAAAATAGACGGGCCGCTGATTAGCCGCAAGTAGCTGGCTTCGTTGCGGTGCGGGCTCGTCTCTCACCGCGTCCCTTTCCCACTGGGAAAAGGGGCAAACCATAAAAAAACCCGCCGAAGCGGGTTTTTTTGTTTCATGCATCGCTTACATCAACGGCATCGCGTGTTGCACGAGCGTGATCAGCGGTTGCGGATAGATACCGAAGATCAGCACCAGCAGCGCAGAAATCAGCACTACAATACCGCCCGCGCTGTATTGCCAATTGGTTGGCGCATCGCGGTTAAGCTGTTGCGGCGCGCTCAGATACAAGCTGACCGCTACACGCAGGTAGTAGTACAAACCAATTGCGGAACCGATAACCACCGCAGCGGTCAGCCACCACAGACCCGCCTGCACACCGACTGCCAGCACGTAGAATTTACCGATAAAGCCTAGCGTCATCGGGATACCGGCCAGAGACAGCATCATGACGGTCATGACCGCAGACAAAATCGGACGGTGCCAGAACAGACCACGGTAGGAGAACAGTGAATCGGCATCCGGGCCACGGTACGGGCTGGACATCAGGCTGACCACACCGAACGCGCCGAGGCTGCTGAACAGGTAACCTGCCAGATAAACACCGACTGCTTCCATCGACATTGAGCCGTTTTGCAACGCGATCAATGCCACCATCAGGTAGCCCAGATGGGAGATAGAGGAGTAGCCGAGCAGACGCTTGATATTGGTCTGGCTCAGCGCCATCAGGTTACCGAAGATGATGGAAGCGAATGCAATCACGCCCAGCACCACACGTACGGCTTCACTGTCACCCACTGGAGCGTACAGGAACAGACGCATCACCACGCTGAAGATAGCGATTTTGCTCGCCGTCGCCAGGAAGGTGGAAACCGGAGCCGGTGCGCCCTGGTATACGTCTGGCGTCCACAGGTGGAACGGAACCAGAGAAAGCTTGAAGCCCAGACCCACAATCATCATGCCCAGACCCGCCAGCAGCAGCGGTTCATGCAGCATGTTGTCGCCAAGACTCTTACCCAGTGCGACGAAAGAGAGATTACCAGACTGTGCGTACAGCAGCGCAATACCAAACAGCAGGAAGGAAGAGGCCGCCGCAGACAGAATCGTATACTTGATACTCGCTTCCAGAGAGCGCTTCTGACGGTACGCGTAACCAATCAGGCCGAACAGCGGCAGAGAGATCAGCTCAATACCGAGGAACAGCGCCGCCAGATGGTTGGCGTTTGCCAGCAAAATACCGCCCAGTGAAGCGATCAGTACCAGCAGATAAAACTCTTCTTTGTTGTCGTAATAGCCTTCGAGCCACGGGTACGCAAAAGTACAGGTTGCCAGGCTCGCCAGAAGCACCAGGCCGGTGTAGAGCATGGCAAAGCCGTCAACACGCATCAGCGGGGTGACATCCATGGCGCCCGCCTGGCCAACAAACCAGAGGGAGACTAACGCAGCGTTCAGACCCAGAACCGACAGCGTGGCATTCAGGAAGTGATTGCGTCGCCACGCAATGGAGAGCATCACAACCACCACCGTCAATCCGACGATCAGCAGCGGTAGCAGCGCGATCAGTTGTTGTGGAGTTATTGTCATGGCGATTTACGGCCTTGTAGTAGAAGCAGAATTAACAAACCACTGCTGGATGTTACCCATCGCGGAATGCGAGGTATCCAGAATTGGCTGCGGATATAAGCCCAGCAGCACCAGCAGTACGACCAGCAACAGAACGATGGACAGCTCGCGCAGCGACATCCCCGGCAGTTCTTGCGCCGCGATTTCACTCTTCGCTTTACCGAAGTAAGCGCGGTGCAGCATCGCCAGCGAGTAAACGGACGCGAAAACCAGGCCGAAAGTGGAGACAACCGTGATAACCGGAACCACTTTGAAGCTGCCGAACAGAATCATGAATTCGCCGACAAAGTTACCGGTACCCGGCATACCCAGCGTCGCAACCGCGAAGAACATGGACAGCGCTGGCAACCATTTAATTTTGCTCCACAGACCGCCCATCATGCGCATGTCACGGGTATGCAGACGTTCGTACAGTTGACCACACAGAATGAACAGACCTGCCGCAGACAGACCGTGTGCAATCATCTGGATAACCGCCCCCTGGTACGCAAGCTGGCTGCCGGTGTAGATCGCAATCAGTACGAAGCCCATGTGGGAAACGGAGGTGTACGCGATAAGACGTTTGATGTCGTACTGCGTGAATGCCATCCATGCGCCGTAGAAAATACCGATCACACCGAGCCACATCGCAATCGGTGCGAACTCAGCAGAAGCGTTCGGGAACAGCGGCAGTGCGAAACGCAGCAGGCCGTAGGCCGCGGTTTTCAGCAAAATCCCCGCCAGGTCAACGGAACCTGCCGTTGGTGCCTGGGAGTGCGCATCTGGCAGCCAGCCGTGCAGCGGAACAACCGGCATTTTCACTGCAAACGCAATGAAGAAACCGAGCATCAGCAGGTATTCAACACCGTGTGACATTGGCGTTTTCAGCAACTCTTCGTAGTTGAAGGTCCAGACGCCAGTCGCATTGTGATGCACAAAGACCAGCCCCAGGATCGCAATCAACATCACCAGACCACTCGCCTGGGTGTAGATGAAGAACTTGGTTGCCGCCGTGATACGCGTTTTACCGTCGGATGCCTTGTGGCCCCACAGCGCGATCAGGAAGTACATCGGCACCAGCATCATTTCCCAGAAGAAAAAGAACAGGAACATGTCGATGGCCAGGAACACGCCGATGACGCCGCCCAAAATCCACATCAGGTTCAGGTGGAAAAAGCCCTGGTATTTTTCGATTTCTCGCCAGGAGCACAGTACCGCCAGAACACCGAGCAGACCCGTCAGCACCACCATCAGCAGCGACAGACCGTCGATTGCCAGATGGATTGTGATGCCAAAACGTGGGATCCACGGCAGGATAAATTCAGATTGCCACTGCGGAAGGCCCGCAGATTGGGTCAAAGAATAGCCGCCCTGCAACCAGAGTTGCAGGCCAAGCAGAAACGTCAATCCCATGGTGATCAGCGCAATCCAGCGCGGCATCTTCACGCCAAAGCGTTCAGTCTGCCAGCACAGGAATCCACCGATGAAGGGAATTAATATCAACCAAGGCAATAACATAGCTAAGTATGTCCCTTATTTTTACTCCTGCCCAGGCTCTCTCGTTCGTCATATTCAACGTCGATAAGCCTGTACTTCAGGAAAGTAATCTAAATGTATTCTTAGTTCACAGGCCCGGGATTTCACCGGGCCTATTCACACAACCATCAAACTCAACGCAACACCATCAGCAGAGCCAGCACCACAACCGCGCCGATGCTCATCGATGCGACATACCAGCGCAGATAACCGTTCTCGCTCAACAGCAGGCCTTTGCCTGCAAAGCGGGAAAGAATCGCCGGGATGTTCATCATTGAGTTCATCGGGTCACGTTTGAGCAGCCATGCAATACCCAGGAATGGCTTGACGAAAATCTTGTCGTACAGCCAATCGAAGCCCCATGCGTTGTACCACAGGGTACTCAGCAGACGCCCTGGCGCACTGTTGGCAATCGACGTCACCAGAGTACGTTTGCCCAGCCACAGCCATGCAGCAATCAGGATGCCCGCAATCGCGACCACACCCGAGGTGATTTCAAGCGTCAGAACGCGGCCGTGCTCAAGCTCGGTGGTATCTGGCAGTACGCCCTGCAATGGCGGAACAATCATTGCGCCGACGAAAGTAGACAGCACCAGCAGCACAATCAGCGGCAGATGGTGGGTTATCCCCTTCCCTGCATGCGCGTGAATTTGTTCTTTGCCGTGGAAGACGATGAAAATCATACGGAAGGTGTACAGAGAGGTCATGAACGCACCGACCAAACCTGCCACCATCAGATTGATATGACCGTTCGCCATAGCACCAGCAAGGATTTCGTCCTTACTGAAGAAGCCCGCCGTAATGATTGGCAACGCTGACAACGCCGCGCCACCCACCAGGAAGCAGAGGTACACCAGCGGAATGGATTTGCGCAGACCGCCCATCTTGAAGATGTTCTGCTCGTGGTGGCAGGCCAGAATCACCGAGCCAGACGAGAGGAACAGCAGCGCTTTAAAGAACGCGTGCGTCATCAGATGGAAAATCGCCGCATCCCACGCCTGCACACCCAGCGCCAGGAACATATACCCGATCTGGCTCATGGTGGAGTACGCAAGAACGCGTTTAATGTCGGTCTGAACCAGCGCGGCAAAGCCCGCCATTACCAGCGTTACCGCACCCACGATACCGACCAGATGCAGAATTTCCGGCGTCATCAGGAACAGGCCGTGCGTACGGGCAATCAGGTAGACCCCTGCAGTTACCATGGTAGCAGCGTGGATCAGCGCGGAGACAGGCGTTGGACCGGCCATCGCGTCGGCAAGCCAGGTCTGCAACGGCAGCTGCGCGGATTTACCCACAGCACCACCGAGCAGCATCAGCGTCGCCCACGTCAGCATGTTGTTACCTGCTTCGAAGTGAGCCGGAGCCAGTTCCACCATTTCGCGGAAATTCAGCGTGCCCAGTTCGTTGTAAAGAATGAACAGCGCGAAAGCGAGGAACACGTCACCCACACGGGTCACGACGAACGCTTTCATGGCTGCTGCGCCATTCTTCGGATCGGTGTAATAGAAACCGATCAGCAAGTAGGAACAAAGCCCCACGCCTTCCCAACCGAGATACATCAGCAGCAGGTTATCGCCCAGCACCAGAATAACCATGCTCGCAATGAACAGGTTGGTGTAGGCGAAGAAGCGGGAGTAACCCTCTTCACCGCGTATATACCAGGAGGCGAACATGTGGATCAGGAAACCGACGCCAGTGACAACCGACAGCATGGTCAGTGACAGACCATCCAGGACCAGGTTGAAACCAATGTTGAAATCACCTACCGACATCCAGGTCCACAGCGGGACGCTGAAGGCCTGCTTGCCGTTGTTAAAGAAGTCAATTCCCGCATACGCAGTGACCAGCGCAGCTAGGCCGATTGAGCCAATGCCCACCGTTGCGGACACGTTTTCCGACCAGCGGCCGCGGGAGAATGCCAGCAGCACAAAGCCAATCAATGGAAAAATAATGGTTAAGGCAAGCATGTTCATCCACGCAACTCACTTACTGAATCGATGTTCAGGTTCTGGCGGCGACGATGGAGCTGCAGCAACAGCGCCAGGCCAATACTCGCTTCTGCAGCCGCAAGGCTGATCGCGAGAATGTACATAACCTGACCATCAGGCTGACCCCAATAGCTACCGGCGACCACAAAGGCCAGCGCGGAAGCATTAATCATGATTTCCAGACCGATCAGCATAAACAGCAGATTGCGGCGGATAACCAGACCCGTCAGCCCGAGAACGAATAAAATCGCGGCGAGGATCAGTCCATGTGTTAAAGGAATCATGCGCGCTCCTCCGTTTTTCTTTTCGCGCGATCGTCAGTACGATTGCTCAGCACTTCGCCAGCTCGCTCTTCACGGCCAACGTGGAATGCCACAACCAGACCCGCCAGCAGCAGCATCGATGCCAGTTCAACCGCCAGAACGTACGGGCCGAACAGCGCAATACCGACTTCTTTAGCGCTGATTGGCGTACCGTCAATACCCTGGTCGTTAACACCCAGAATGGCGTAAACGATAACCACCAGCATGATGGCCGACAAAATAGCCGGACCAATCCACACCTGCGGTTTCAGCCACTGACGTTCCTGTTCGATTTCAGCACCGCCCAGGTTCAGCATCATCACGACGAACACGAAGAGAACCATAATGGCACCCGCGTAGACGATGATTTCCAGTGCGCCCGCAAAGTGCGCACCAAGCGCGAAAAACACGCCGGAAATAGCCAGCAGCGAGATGATCAGATACAGCAGCGCATGCACCGGGTTGGTGTGCGTGATCACTCGCAGCGTGGCCAGGATGGCGATGAGGCCACAGATATAAAAAGCGAATTCCATTGCCCTTCTCCTTACGGTAACAGGCTCTTGACGTCGATAGGCTTAGCTTCGTTCTCTGCTTCGCCTTTATCTTTGCCGTCGATTGCCATACCCGCCATCCGGTAGAAGTTATATTCCGGGTATTTGCCCGGACCGGAAATCAGCAGATCCTCTTTCTCGTACACCAGGTCCTGGCGCTTGTACTCACCCATTTCAAAATCGGGAGTCAGCTGAATCGCCGTGGTTGGGCACGCTTCTTCACACAGACCGCAGAAAATGCAGCGCGAGAAGTTGATGCGGAAAAACTCAGGGTACCAGCGGCCATCTTTGGTCTCTGCTTTCTGCAGAGAGATACAGCCTACCGGACACGCTACCGCACACAGGTTACAGGCAACGCAACGCTCTTCGCCGTCCGGATCGCGAGAAAGCACGATACGGCCACGGTAGCGCGGCGGCAGATATACCGGCTCTTCCGGATACATCTGGGTTTCGCGTTTAGCAAACGCGTGTAGCCCGATCATCCAGATACTGCGGATCTGGGTGCCGGCGCCTACGAGTAATTCTTTCAAGGTCATGATCTATTCGCCCCTATTGCGCCTGCCAGAGAATGACAGCCGCCGTTACCAACAAGTTGACTAGCGTCAGCGGCAGGCACACTTTCCAGCCGAAGGACATTACCTGGTCATAACGCGGACGCGGTAATGAGGCGCGAATCAAAATGAACATCATCATGAAGAACGCGGTTTTCAGCGCGAACCAGATGAACGGCGGTAAGAACGGACCGTGCCAGCCACCAAAGAACAGCGTGACCATCAGCGCAGAAATGGTGACGATACCGATGTATTCGCCCACGAAGAACAGACCGAATTTCATACCGGAATATTCAATGTGGTAACCGTCGGCCAGTTCCTGCTCGGCTTCTGGCTGGTCAAATGGGTGACGGTGACACACAGCCACACCCGCGATAGCAAAGGTGACAAAACCAAAGAACTGCGGGATCACGTTCCAGATGTCGGCCTGGTTGTTGACGATGTCGGTCATGTTGAATGAACCGGCCTGCGCCACCACGCCCATCAGGGAGAGTCCAAGGAACACTTCGTAGCTCAGCGTCTGCGCGGAAGCACGCATCGCACCCAGCAGCGAGTATTTGTTGTTACTGGACCAACCGGCGAACAGCACCGCGTAAACCGCCAGGCCAGCCATCATCAGGAAGAACAAAATCCCGATATTCAGGTCAGCCACAACCCAGGTTGGGCTAACCGGAACGATGGCGAATGCCAGCAGCAACGACGTGAACGCGATCATCGGTGCAAGGGTAAAGATGACGCGGTCCGAGAATTTCGGAATCCAGTCTTCTTTAAAGAACATCTTGATCATGTCCGCGACCAGCTGGAGTGAGCCACCCCAGCCAACACGGTTCGGTCCGTAACGGTTCTGGAACAGACCGAGCAGACGACGTTCGCCAAAGCTCATGAACGCACCGCAGGTGACAACCACCAGCAGAATGACCACCGCCTTGAGAATGCTTAACAGAATGTCGATAAGATCCGGCGTTAACCAACTCATGCTTGTGCCTCCTGCAGATTATCAAGACGCGCGCCCGCCAGGACCGGGGCAATACCCGGTAATCCCATCGGCAGACCCACCTGCCCTGCTGTAAGACCTTCGGCAATAATCAGCGGCAAGCTGATTGTCTGGCCTTCGTAGCTAAAGGAGATTTGGCTGCCCGCGTTTACGCCAAGCTTCGCGGCATCCGCCGGATTGAGTTTGATGTAGGGCTGCGGCATGCGCGTCTGGAACACAGGGGAACGCTGGGACATCTCATCGCTACCAAACAGATGGTAGTACGGCGCGATACGCCAGTTGCCTTCCTGAGCCTCAAAGCTTGCCGGAACGGTCGTGTAGTAATCCAGACCTGTTTCGCTAGCTTCAATCAGACGTACGCCTGGATCGCCGTGGCGCAGAGAACCGCCCACTTCAGACTGGAATTTGTTCCATGCCTGCGGGGAGTTCCAGCCCGGAGCCCATGCAAATGGAACCTGAGAGCGCGGAGCAGACGGCTGGTTGTTCCCTTCCATTGAGAAGGCAAACATCGTGTCTTTATCCTGCGGCTGACGCGGTTCATGCACGCTGATATTGGCGCGCATCGCAGTACGGCCACTGTAACGGTGTGGCTCACGGGCCAGTTTCTGACCGCGAATACGGAAGCTTGCATCTGGTGCAGCTTCTTTAATGCCAGCCAACTGAGGTAGTTTTTCCACAACCGCATCGATAACGTGGTCAAGCTGCGTCCAGTCCACTTCGTGGCTCTGAACGGTGCTGTGCAGCGAGTGCAGCCAGCGCCAGCTTTCCAGCATCACGATGTTGCTGTCGTAATATGACGGGTCATAAACCTGGAAGAAACGCTGTGCGCGGCCTTCGTTGTTGATGACCGTACCATCGCTTTCAGCAAAGCTTGCCGCAGACAGCACGAGGTGTGCTTTGTCCATAATCGCCGTACGCTGATGGTCGATAACCATCACCAGCGGCGCTTTGGCGAGTGCAGCATCAACGCGTGCAGCAGAGGCATGACGATGCAGGTCGTTCTCAAGCACGATGACGCCATCAGCGGCACCGGTTTCGAGTTCGCTAAGGGCCTCTTCCAGAGAACCGCCGCCGATCATACCCAGACCCATGCTGTTGACCGCGCGAGCAATCATGGTCACGCCAACGTCAGCACCACGGCCTTTTAGGGCTTTCGCAACGTTTGCTGCAGCCTGTATCACGTCAGCACTCCCGGCGTTGGTACCGGAAATAATCAGTGGTTTCTTCGCACCCGCCAGCGCCTGCACGATCACGTCGATCTTGTTCTGCAAATCGCGATCCAGACCGTCAACGGCCGGCGCGCTGTTATCCAACGCATGTGCGATTGCAAAGCCAAGACGCGCCTGATCTTCAACCGGCGCGCGATAGGTCCACGCTGCGATATCGTCAAGACGCGTGTTGTCAACGTTGGTGACAAACAGCGGATGTTTCGCGCGCTGGCCGATGTTCATGATCGCAGCAATCTGCCAGTCAGCCACTTTCTGGGCTGCTGCCATTTCACGTGCTTTACCTTTCACTGCCTGACGAACCGCCAAAGCAACGCGCGCGCCCGTTTGCGTCAGATCTTCACCCAGCACCAGGACGGCATCGTAGGATTCGATTTCGCGCAGCGCAGGGGTACGAATACCGCCTTCACGCAGCACTTTTAGCACCAGTTGCAGACGTTCTTGCTCACCGTTAGCAATGCCGGTGTAGAAGTTTTCTGCACCCACCAGCTCACGCAGCGCAAAGTTACTTTCAACGCTGGCACGTGGAGAACCGATACCGATCACTTTCTTAGACTGACGCAGAATGTCTGCCGCGCCCTGCATTGCCTGTTCGGCGTTCAGGGTGATCACATCGTCGCCACGGCGTTGAACCGGCTGACGTGGACGGTCTTTCAGGTTCACATAGCCATAGCCGAAACGACCACGGTCGCACAGGAAGTAGTGGTTAACGGTACCGTTGTAACGGTTTTCGATACGACGCAGTTCACCGTAACGCTCGCCCGGGCTGGTGTTACAGCCAAGGGAACATTGCTGGCAGATGCTGGGTGCAAACTGCATGTCCCACTTACGGTTGTAGCGCTCGGAGTGTGTTTTATCAGTGAACACGCCGGTCGGGCAGATTTCTACCAGGTTACCGGAGAATTCGCTTTCAAGCGTACCGTCTTCCGGACGACCAAAGTAGACGTTGTCATGTGCGCCATAGACGCCCAGATCTTCGCCATCTGCGTAATCTTTGTAGTAACGCACGCAGCGGTAACAGGCGATGCAGCGGTTCATTTCGTGAGAGATGAACGGCCCCAAATCCTGATTACGGTGGGTACGTTTGGTAAAACGATAGCGACGGAAACTATGACCCGTCATCACGGTCATATCCTGAAGGTGGCAGTTACCGCCCTCTTCGCAGACCGGACAGTCGTGCGGGTGGTTGGTCATTAACCATTCCACCACGCTTTCACGGAACTGTTTCGCTTCTGCGTCGTCGATAGAAATAAAGGTGCCTTCGGTTGCTGGTGTCATACAGGACATCACCAGGCGACCACGCGTGTCTTCCGCGTTTTGATATTGCTTCACCGCACACTGGCGGCAAGCACCGACGCTTCCCAGCGCCGGATGCCAGCAAAAATACGGAATATCAAGGCCAAGAGACAGACAAGCTTCTAGCAGGTTGTCCGCCCCGTTGACTTCGTATTCTTTGCCGTCTACATGAATCGTAGCCATTAGCATGCTTCCAGTTGGCTCGAATAAATCCGAGCGTTAATCAAAATTCAATATCGCTACCAGCGCGCTTTTAGCAGGTTCGGCTGAATCCCGTTTATTGCATGGGTATTGCTGAACTGCTGCTTGATGCCTGCTTCGAATTCTTCGCGGAAATATTTAATCGCGCTTTGCAGAGGCTCAACGGCGCCAGGTGCGTGGGCACAGAAAGTTTTGCCCGGACCAAGGAATCGACACAGTTGCTCAAGTGTCTCGATATCACCAGGCTGGCCTTCGCCACGCTCAAGAGCACGCAGGATCTTCACGCTCCACGGCAAGCCATCGCGGCAAGGTGTACACCAGCCACAAGACTCGCGAGCGAAGAATTCTTCCAGGTTGCGGACCAGCGGCACCATACCAATTTCATGGTCAACGGCCATCGCCAGCGCAGTACCCAGACGGCTACCCGCTTTACCAATGCTTTCAAATTCCATTGGCAGGTCAAGATGCGCTTCGGTCAGGAAGTCTGTACCTGCGCCGCCCGGCTGCCAGGCTTTGAACTTGAGTCCATCGCGCATACCGCCAGCGTAGTCTTCAAGGATTTCGCGCGCGGTGGTACCGAACGGTAATTCCCAAAGACCTGGATTTTTGACGCGACCAGAGAAGCCCATCAGCTTTGTGCCAGCGTCTTTACTGGTAGAGATGTTTTGATACCACTCCACGCCGTTAGCAAGAATAGCCGGGACGTTACACAGGGTTTCGACGTTGTTCACACAGGTCGGTTTACCCCACACGCCGGAGCTTGCCGGGAACGGTGGCTTGGAGCGTGGATTCGCACGGCGGCCTTCAAGGGAGTTAATCAGCGCGGTTTCTTCACCGCAGATATAACGCCCTGCCCCGGTGTGCACGAACAGTTCGAAGTCAAAACCGGTGCCGAGGATATTTTTGCCAAGCAGACCCGCTTCGGTAGCTTCGGCAATCGCACGACGCAGGTTTTCTGCCGCTTCGATGTACTCACCGCGCAGGAAGATGTAGCCGCGGTAAGCTTTCAGTGCAAACGCGGAGATCAGCATGCCTTCCACCAGCAGGTGTGGCAGCTGTTCCATCAGCAGGCGGTCTTTATAGGTGCCGGGTTCCATTTCATCGGCGTTACACAGCAGGTAACGGATGTTCATGGATTCGTCTTTCGGCATCAGACTCCACTTAAGACCCGTGGAAAAGCCCGCGCCGCCACGCCCTTTCAGGCCAGCGTCTTTCACCGCATTCACGATTTCATCCGGCGCCATGCCAGCAAGGGCTTTGCGAGCACCTTCGTAACCGTTTTTGCTTTGATATTCATCGAGCCATACCGGCTGTTTGTCATCGCGCAGACGCCAGGTCAGCGGATGAGTTTCAGCAGTACGAATTACAGTTTTCATTTGTACTGCTCCAGCAGGTCAGGAATCGCTTCCGGCGTCAGATGGCTGTGAGTGTCCTCATCAATCATCATGCTCGGCCCCTTGTCGCAGTTACCCAGGCAGCAGGTCGGCAGCAGGGTAAAACGACCGTCGAACGTCGTTTGTCCTGGCTTGATATCGAGTTTTTTCTCGAGCGCGGCCTGAATTCCCTGATAACCCGTAATATGGCAGACCACGCTGTCGCAATAGCGGATCACATGACGGCCAACCGGCTGGCGGAAGATTTGGCTGTAGAACGTTGCCACCCCTTCCACATCACTTGCCGGAATGCCGAGCACTTCAGCGATCGCATAAATCGCGCCATCTGGCACCCAACCGCGCTGTTTCTGAACGATTTTCAGCGCTTCAATGGAAGCCGCACGCGGGTCTTCGTAGTGGTGCATCTCGTGCTCAATCGCCGCACGTTCTGCCGCACTCAGCTCAAACGCCTCGGTTTGTGGTTGTTGATTCTCGTGCATAATTAGCGGTCCACATCTGACATAACAAAATCGATACTACCCAGATGGACGATCAAGTCGGACACCAGGCTGCCGCGTACCGCCACCGGAATTTGCTGCAAATGCGCAAAGCTCGGGGTACGAATACGAGTACGGTAGCTCATGGTGCTGCCATCGCTGGTCAGGTAATAACTGTTGATACCCTTGGTCGCCTCAATCATCTGGAAGGATTCGTTGGCCGGCATAACCGGACCCCACGAAACTTGCAGGAAGTGGGTGATCAGGGTTTCGATATGTTGCAGCGTACGCTCTTTCGGTGGCGGCGTAGTCAGCGGGTGATCCGCCTTGAACGGGCCTTCCGGCATGTTGTTGAGACACTGCTCAAGAATGCGCAAGCTTTGGCGGAGCTCTTCCACTTTCAGCATCACGCGGGTGTAGCAGTCAGAAACACCGCCGCCAACCGGGACTTCAAAGTCGAAGTTTTCATAGCCTGAGTATGGACGCGCTTTTCGCACGTCGAAATCAATCCCTGTCGCACGCAGCGCAGCACCGGTACAACCCCAATCCAGGGCTTCTTTCGCACCGTAGGCAGCAACACCCTTAGAACGGGCAATCAGAATGGTGTTACGCAG
Organism: Lelliottia sp. GFLA7; assembly: GCF_056490165.1. Lineage (NCBI taxonomy): Bacteria > Pseudomonadati > Pseudomonadota > Gammaproteobacteria > Enterobacterales > Enterobacteriaceae > Lelliottia > Lelliottia sp. GFLA7. Next base: position 755,341 of record NZ_JBWLAQ010000002.1, read on the forward strand.
CGCGGCTTTCTCGTAAGAGTCCAGACGCTTTGGCATCCAGTCGAGGAAATCACGCAGCAGCTTATCCCAGCCGCGCGGCAGATCGTGTGCAACACCGCCGATACGGAACCAGGCCGGATGCATACGGAAACCGGTAATGGCTTCGACGACATCGTAGATTTTTTGACGGTCAGTAAAGGCGAAGAAGACCGGCGTCATCGCACCGACGTCCTGAATGAACGTAGAGATATACAGCAAGTGGCTGTTGATGCGGAACAGTTCGGAGAGCATGACACGAATGACGTTCACGCGATCCGGAACGGTAATACCCGCCAGTTTCTCAACCGCCAGCACGTACGGCATTTCGTTCACGCAACCGCCGAGGTATTCGATACGGTCGGTGTACGGAATGTAACTGTGCCAGGACTGACGCTCGCCCATCTTCTCAGCACCACGGTGGTGATAGCCGATATCAGGAACGCAGTCGACAATCTCTTCGCCATCAAGCTGAAGGATAATACGGAATGCACCGTGTGAAGATGGGTGGTTTGGACCGAGGTTGAGGAACATGAAATCCTCGTTTTCGGTGCTGCGCTTCATGCCCCAGTCTTCAGGCTTGAACGTCAGTGCTTCCATCTCCAGATCCTGTTTGGCTTTGGTGAGCTCAAACGGATCGAATTCGGTCGCACGCGCCGGATAATCTTTACGCAGCGGGTGGCCGGTCCACGTTGGCGGCATCAGAAGACGCGTCAGATGCGGGTGACCGTCGAAGGTCATACCAAACATTTCCCAGGTTTCACGCTCATACCAGTTAGCGTTCGGGAAAAGTTTTGTGAACGTTGGCAAGCGCATGTCGTTTTCAGACAATGCCACCTTGAGCATGATATCCCGATTGCGGTCTATTGAGATCAGGTGGTAGAAAACGGAAAAATCCGCCGCGGGTAAACCGTGACGGTGCGTGCGTAAGCGCTCATCCATGCCGTGGAGGTCAAACAGCATGACGTAAGGTTTTGGCAGTCTCTTTAAGAAATCGCCCACTTCCAGTAATTGTTCACGCTTAACCCAAACGACGGGTACCCCGGTGCGGGTGGCCTGAACAGTAAAGGCATCCGGCCCAAAACGGTTGCGCAGTTCGCCGATGACCGGGTCATCCAGATGGTCCCGGGTAAGGCAAGCGGCTTGCGCGGTTAAGTCGGTCATATTGTTCACCATTGCAAATGGTCCGTGGTGACTGTCGGGCATGGCTTCGCGCTATTTGTATAGTGATATGCGAAGGGTTTCTCCACTGCCCGCAGGCGTAAATTAAATTTCGTCAGGCGTACGCAGGTTAGTCACTGCAATACGTTCGCCGCGTTTACGCTCGCGCTCTGATTGCATATTGGCGCGATACACGCCCTGATCGCCAACCACCCAGGAAAGCGGACGGCGCTCTTTGCCGATCGAATCCTGCAGCAGCATCAGTGCCTGCATGTAAGCTTCTGGTCGTGGCGGACAGCCAGGAATGTAAACATCCACTGGGATAAACTTATCGACGCCCTGTACGACGGAATAAATGTCGTACATACCACCGGAGTTTGCACATGCACCCATGGAAATGACCCATTTCGGCTCGAGCATTTGATCGTAAAGACGCTGAATAACTGGCGCCATTTTGGTGAAGCAGGTTCCCGCAACCACCATCAGGTCAGCCTGACGTGGTGACGCACGCAGTACCTCGGCACCAAAACGCGCAACGTCATGCACCGCAGTGAATGACGTCACCATTTCAACGTAGCAGCAAGAAAGACCAAAGTTGTATGGCCAGATTGAGTTCTTACGACCCCAGTTGACCATATCGTGCATGGCATGTTCGAGCTTGCCCATGTACACGCTTTTGTTGATTTCTTGCTCCAAGGGGTCGGTTACGATCTCCTGTTTTTGCAGGGGGTAACGGTCATTCTCACCGTTAGGATCTATGCGGGTGAGCGTATAATCCATCTTATTGCCTCGCTGTTACTGCTGACGATTAGAGTTACTGTTTTCCGGGTTAACCAGTTCACGGCGTGAACGCGTAGGTGTCCAGTCCAGAGCGCCGATGCGCACCAGATAAACCAGACCGGCCAGTAGCACTAAAATGAAAATTGCGGCTTCGACAAAGCCCACCCATCCGCTTTCACGAATTGAGGTTGACCATGCGAACAGGTAGAGCGCTTCAACGTCGAAGATGACGAAGAACATGGCCACCAAATAGAACTTGGCGGACAGGCGTAAGCGTGCAGTACCTACCGAATCGATACCCGATTCAAATGGGGTGTTTTTGTGCCTTGCGCGGGCGCGACCGCCCAGGAACCAGCCGCCGATTAACATCAGGCAGCACAGACCTATGGCAACAATAAGAAAGATTGCGAATGCCCAGTGATGAGCGACGACTTCTGTGGATGTTGACATACTCATTGCTTACTCATCAAAAGTGATACCTTTAGCTCTGCTCTTACTGGCAGATGGACATCACATCGATTCATGGGGAGGAATAAATAACCTTACATCGACTGCCAGAAATGAGACATAGACAGCAAAATGATGTGGTTTTTTACTCCTTTCTATAACCTTTTGTCAACTTTAACAAAGGTTTCTTCACATTAAATCACACGGATCAATTCTCATTAACATTTCATGCCCTTTAACCCTGGTGGGTGGATGACTTTACGTCAACTGCAGGCTGTTGAATCGTGTCCGTTTTGCAGTAAAAGTAATATTACCCTCCTATTTTGACAGGATTTGCCGCTGATTCCTCCCCCCAAAGAGGAGTATTTTCTTGATCTGAGACACGCTTTTGTTAATCCAACCAAAAAAACAGCAACATTTTTACTGTTTTTTTAACATTGACGGCTAAAGCAAAATTTCAAAATCAAAATGCCCACAAATCCACCAAAATTAATTATCCAGATGAAAATAAACAGGTATTTTTAAAAGGCATAATAATAATAGTGATATTGTTGTCAAAAAAAAACCACTCCGCGAGAATTGCTGGCGAGTGGCCTTTTTTTACAATTACAAATTGTTACGAGGATTTTAGGATATAGATCACTGAAAATCCTTTTCAACGACAAGGGAATCATCCCCCCCTTCAGGAGTAAGATTCTCGTATTGCCACGGATTATGGTAGCTCACCATCGCGTCGAACACGATTTTAGCCAGTTCATTATTGCTGGCTGTGTTGTGACACAGGAGATATTCCGTGTCCGGTAGCATTGGCAGTCCATCTGCACGGCCTAACACACGTAAATCTGGACTCATCATCTCAACAGGACGTGCCGTGACGCCCAGTCCAGCCTTAACAGCGGCGCGTACTGCTGGCAACGTAGAAGCCACATAAGCCAGACGCCATGGAATATTGGCTTCATTCAGTGCATTAAGCGCCATATCGCGGAATGGACTTGGATCGTCAAGCAACACCAACGGAATTGGATCGCCTTTTTGCAGCACATATTCTGCGGCGCAGTACCAGTGCGTCGGAGACGTCCGCAGCGTCAAACAATCGAATTGTCCAGGGCGATGTGTAGTTACCACCAGATCAACTTCGTGCTCTTTTAGCATATCGATCATAAACGCATTGCGTTTTACGCTCACATCTAGCGCAAGCTTCGGATAAACCGAACTAATGCGATTAAGCAAAAATGGCAAGATCGTATCAGCCGACTCATCAGATGCACCTAAGGTTAGCACGCCCTGAAGGTTACTAAACATTAATGACATACATGCTTCATCATTGAAGCGAAGTATCTTCCTGGCGTAACCCAGAAGCTGAATTCCATGCTCGGTTAAGAGCTTATTGCGGCCATGACGGGCGAAAAGTTCTTTACCAACAAGCTGTTCCAGTCGCTGCATCTGCTGACTAACAGCCGACTGGGTACGACACACAGCCGCAGCAGCGGCTGCAAATGTATTGAGATCAGCGACCGCAACAAAAGTTCTCAGCAGATCGAGGTCGAGATTCATTATCGGACGATTTGCATTTATCATATCTATTCACTTACTAGTTGCTCGTGCGGAGCTGCCCGACCGGCAGACTACCTGACAGATAGTTATTGGCTGGTGTATAGCAAAAGTCAGAAACAACGTTCCATGACGATAATTTTATTCTCTTAAGCGTTAAGAATATTTAGAGGTTTTGCCGATCCAGGTAAATTCCATTAAAGAAATTTCAAATCAGCCTCATCTTTCAGGCAACACGGCTACAGCAGCAAGAGTGTCGCATATCCGTTATAACAGAGATAATTCTTACAATAACAATCAATTAATACAGTCAAAACAGAAAAAAATACACTGAAATGTAAACATTCATCCGTTTTACTGAGACAACATCTTAACTCAAACCCGCTTTATTTATAAGTATTATCGCACCATCGCCGATTAAACGATGTTGATATAGCGCTAAACTAATTTTATTAAAATTAACGAAAGTTAAGATTTAAGCGTCAATAATAAATAAACATTAATTTAGATTAGGTTTATTCATTAATACTGCTTAACATTATTTTCACACGCGTAACGTTTGTCAAAATTAAACATTTACCAAAGATAGTAAGAAGCATTCCGATTTTACGAAAAGTCACCCGAGGAAACCATTCCAGACGCATCCACTTTGGATGCTCAACCTTAGTTTCAAACAGGATAAAATACAATAAAAATTTTACCCATCAAGATATAACACTAAAAAACAATGATTGAGCAAACACATTAACCATGAAAAGGCTAAATCTTCAGATAAAGACATTCCACATCATTTTCTTCACTCAACAAAATCTTCTACTGCACACCCTTCAAAATGCAGCGCGGTGGGAGTACATTGTTTCGTGCTGACTTCCACGGCAGGGAGTGGCAATAACAGCTAAAAGGTCAAAGATTCATGTCCCCTATCGAAAAATCCAGCAAATTAGATAACGTCTGTTACGACATCCGCGGCCCCGTTCTCAAAGAGGCGAAACGCCTTGAAGAGGAAGGCAACAAAGTTCTGAAACTCAACATTGGTAATCCTGCGCCATTTGGTTTTGATGCGCCGGACGAAATCCTCGTTGATGTGATCCGTAACCTCCCAACGGCCCAAGGCTACTGTGATTCAAAGGGGCTGTACTCCGCCCGTAAAGCGATCATGCAGCACTATCAGGCTCGCGGTATGCGTGATGTCACCGTTGAAGATATCTATATCGGTAACGGCGTTTCCGAATTGATCGTGCAGGCTATGCAGGCGCTGTTGAACAGCGGCGATGAGATGCTCGTTCCCGCGCCGGATTATCCGTTGTGGACTGCCGCCGTATCGCTCTCGAGCGGTAAAGCCGTGCATTATCTGTGTGATGAATCTTCTGACTGGTTCCCGGACCTTGACGATATCCGCTCTAAAATCACGCCACGCACGCGCGGTATCGTTATTATCAACCCGAACAATCCAACCGGGGCGGTCTATTCCAAAGAGCTGTTGATGGAGATCGTTGAGATCGCCCGTCAGCACAACCTGATCATTTATGCCGACGAGATTTACGACAAAATCCTGTACGACGCGGCACAGCACCACTCCATCGCGGCGCTGGCACCCGATCTTCTGACGGTCACCTTTAACGGCTTGTCAAAAACTTACCGCGTGGCGGGTTTCCGCCAGGGATGGATGGTCCTTCACGGTCCGAAAAAGCACGCTAAAGGTTATATCGAGGGCCTGGAAATGCTGGCGTCGATGCGCTTGTGTGCCAACGTTCCGGCGCAACACGCGATTCAGACTGCGCTTGGCGGGTATCAAAGCATTAGCGAGTTTATCGTGCCAGGCGGGCGCCTGTATGAACAACGTAACCGCGCGTGGGAATTGATTAATGATATTCCTGGCGTGTCGTGCGTGAAGCCGAATGGCGCACTCTACATGTTCCCGAAAATTGATGCCAAGCGCTTCAATATTCATGATGACCAGAAAATGGTGCTCGATTTCCTGTTACAGGAAAAAGTACTGCTGGTACAGGGTACAGCGTTCAACTGGCCATGGCCTGACCACGTTCGTATCGTTACCTTACCGCGCGAAGACGAGCTTGAAATGGCAATCAGTCGATTTGGCCGTTTCCTGTCCGGTTACCATCAGCTGTAACCTTCATCAGGCTGCCCACGGCAGCCTGATTTGCATCTTGCCTCCCCTCCCCGCACAATGAAATCTGTCGCAGTGAAAGACAAAAGGTAACTTATGAGTCAAAGTCATTTCTTCGCCCATCTGTCCCGCCTGAAACTCATCAACCGCTGGCCGCTCATGCGCAATGTGCGTACCGAAAATGTCTCCGAGCACAGTTTGCAGGTGGCGATGGTCGCCCATGCGCTAGCGGCGATTAAAAATCGTAAATTCAATGGAAACGTCAACGCCGAACGCATTGCCCTGCTGGCGATGTATCACGACGCGTCAGAAGTGCTAACTGGCGATTTACCAACACCGGTCAAATATTTCAACTCGCAGATAGCACAAGAATATAAAGCCATAGAAAAAATAGCCCAGCAGAAGCTGGTTGATATGGTTCCAGAGGAGTTACGCGATATTTTTGCGCCGCTCATCGACGAACATCAGTGCAGCGAAGAAGAAAGATTATTGGTAAAACAGGCCGATGCGTTGTGCGCCTATCTGAAATGTCTGGAAGAACTTTCTGCGGGCAACAACGAATTCTTGCTTGCGAAATCGCGCCTGGAAAAAACGTTAGCATCACGACGCAGTGAAGAGATGGACTATTTTATGCAGGTCTTTGTGCCAAGTTTTCAGCTGTCGCTGGATGAGATAAGTCAGGATTCACCGCTGTAAAAATCTCGCCCGGTGACAACCGGGCGAATGCATTAAAATGGGAAAAGAACCGGGATCAGCACGACGCACACCATCATCACTAAAAGCGTAAACGGCACACCAAGCTTAACAAAATCGCTGAATTTATAATTTCCGGGTCCCAACACTAGCGTATTTACCGGTGATGACACGGGCGTCATAAACGCAGCGGAAGCCGCCATCGCCACCATCATGGCAAATGGATAAGGTGATACTCCCATTGATTTCGCCATCGCCAAAGCGATAGGCGCCATCAGGACAGCCGTTGCGGTATTGGAAATAAAGAGTCCAATCGTCGCGCACATCACAAACAGACACACTAGCATCATGTAGGGACCGTAACCCCCGCCGACGTCCATCAATCCTTTGACGACCAAATCCACGCCGCCTGTTTTTTGCAGCGCCAGAGCAAATGGCATCATCCCCACAATAAGAATAATGCTTGGCCAATGAATAGCTTTATAAGCACTTTCGGCATCGATACAGCGGAATTTCCCCATCAATAAACAGGCAACTATCGCGGCGATAGGATTAGGGATTTCGTCGGTTAGCATCAATGCCACCATGAGGACCAGACAGAAAATGGCGTGCGGAGCCTGGCTATGAGCGGGTGAGGCGTCACTCTCTTCTATAGGCATATTCAGCACCACAAAGTCGCGCCCTTTTTGCCCCAACTGGCTGATGAGCTTCCAGTTTCCTACGACGAGGAAGATATCACCCAACTGTAACGGCTCATCCACCACCGCCCCTTCCACTGCCACGCCATCACGCTTTAGCCCCACGACGTTAAGGCCATAGCGGGTACGAAAACCCATTTCACGCACGGTTTTGCCCAACAGTTCGGATTCTGGAATAAGTGAAACTTCCGCCATTCCTACGTCAAGCGCCTGATCGGAGAAGTATTCCCCGCGCAGCACCATCGGCTCCAGCAGTTGTTCAGCGCAAAACTCACGTAAATCAACATCGGCCGTCGACATATCGATCAGTAAAACGTCTCGCGCACGGAACTCCGATACCCCGTTGACGTTGACAATGACGCGCCGAAACCGCCGCCAGCGTTCGACACCAATAACATTCGCGCCATAACGCTCGCGCAGCTTGAGATCATCAAGGCGCTGACCGATCAGCGGCGAACCCGGGCGGATCGCCAGACGGCGTGCACGCCCGGTTAGACGGTACTCTTTGATCAGATCGCGGAAGGTCCGTCGACGCCAGCCATCTTTATTTTTATGGAGGGGATCCCCTTTCAGGGCAAAACGGGTCAGCAGCATGTAAAACACGCCAAGAACCAACACAACCAGACCAATAGGCGTCACGCTAAAGAAGCTGAAGCCCGCGTACCCTTCTCGCAATAGCTCGCTGTTCACCACCAGGTTTGGCGGCGTCGCTACGAGCGTCATCATCCCGCTGATGAGCCCTGCAAAACTCAGCGGCATCATTAACCGCGAGGGTGAGGTTTGCATACGCATTGAGACGCTCAGCACGACCGGGATAAAAATAGCGACCACGCCGGTGGAACTCATAAACGCGCCAAGACCTGCCACCGTGAGCATCAGGTAAATAAGCATCTTGGTTTCACTGCTACCCGCCACTTTAACCAGCCACGAGCCCATCACCGTCGCTACCCCGGTTCGCACCAGCCCGTCACCAATAATAAAGAGGGCGGCAATCAGAATGACGTTGGGATCGCTAAATCCAGAGAAAGCTTCAGGAAGCGTAAGCGTACCACTCAGTACGAACGCGACAATAACCAGCAGCGCAACGGCGTCCATGCGTACTTTGCCAGTTGCAAAGAGAATAATGGCGATAGCGAGCAGGCTGAGCACCCAAATCAATTCACCGTTCACAACATGTCCTTGTCAGGGGGGAAAAGGAGAAATTTTGCCACAAAAAGGCCCCAACACTGTGGGGCCAATTCATGAGATTACATTTTCAAGGAGACGGTCACATTTCCGTCTGAATTCCTGTGGACTTCAAGAGTTTCCAGCGAAGAGATCACGAAGTCGACCTCGTCCAGCCGGGGTGAACCGGTCGGCACATTGACGGCAATCACATGGCTTCCGGCGTTAAGCCCCGCCAGCACACCGGCGGCTGCGTCTTCGACCACCACGCAATCGGCAGGGTGAAGCCCCAACAATTCCGCACCTAACAAAAAGGCGTCCGGCTCAGGTTTACCGCGTTTCACTCGTTCTGCCGTGACGAAAACTTCCGGTAACGGGAGTCCCGCCGCATTGTGGCGCGCATGCGCGACCGGAACCGAACCAGACGTCACAATAGCCCATGGAATGTGTGCTTCATTCAAATGCTGGAGCAGTTCAATTGCCCCCGGTAGCGCAACGATGCCATCGGTATCTGACGCTTCGATTTGCTCCAGATACGTGAACTCGGACTGAATTTCGTCTTCGCTTCTTCCAGGCAGAAAATGGCGGAGAGAAGTAATGGCCTGTTTGCCATGGATAAAATTCAGCACGTCCTGATGGTCAATGCCATGCCTGTCGGCCCAATGGCACCATGAACGCTCGACAACCGGCAGCGAATCCACCAGCGTACCGTCCAGATCAAACAGAAAACCTTTACACTGCACATTCACCCCCTCAGGCATTGATGATTTGTTGGATCTCGTTGCTGCTTAAATGATACTGACGCGGGCATGAATGCCACACGCTCAACATCCGTTGGTATTTTTCCCACATGGGGGTTTGCGAGTTAAAGCCATGCGTGCCCGCATCAAAATGGGTGTAACGCCCTTCCGTGTTGACCATGAAGCGGACGTAACTCAGATAGCGTGATTCGGTGGCGACATCAAAGCCCAGGAACGTCACGCGACGCTCATCAATGGTTTGGGCATCTTTCAGGTTGGTCCAGGAAACGTGCAGCGCGTGGTACATCTCCATGATGTCGATAACGGTGCGACAGGTTTCTTCCTTCAATTCACCAAACTCACGGTCCAGCTCGCGCATCTGCAAACCAAAGCCACGTTCGACGATGGTTTGCAAGCGGCGGTAGCGCTCAGCGTTGTCGGGATCAAGCATGGTCATCATTTTGTACTGATTGGACAAAATCAGACGTTGAGCGTTGGTCATTTCCATCTTTCGACTCCTGTTGCGCATGGCACTTAAAAAAAAGACACGGTAACTGTTTGTTACTGTGCCTTCTTTTTACAACCGTTTCGATGATCAATCACAAGTCATCAAGGAATGTTTTGTCAAGTTGCTTAAATGCCCGCTTGAGCGTATCCGCCAGCGCCTGATAATCGGGTTTACCTTCGACCGGAGCGAGCGCCTGCCCTGCTTCCTGAAGTTTACCGCGCACTTCATAAAACCAGTTTAAAATAGTCGGTGGCAACGGCGTGACCGAGCGCTTGCCCAGCCACCACAAACCCTGCATTGGCAGACTGAGTGCAAACAGAGCCGTGGCGACAGCCGGTCCCAGTTGTCCACCCAGCGCAATTTGCCAGCACAGGGTAAAGACCGCGATCGGCGGCATAAAGCGAATCGCATAGCGGGTAATGCGAATGACCCGGTTATCTACGAACACGGGCGCAAGACGCTTTTCCAGGGGCCACGTCTTTGCATAAAGCTGGCCTCGACGAAAAAGGCTAAAGAAGCTCACGGAGGGGTTCTCAGGTGTCGACATGGCTGTACCTCAACTTCACATATAAAAATTAAAATTTTCGTGCAAAACCACAACAAGCTATGACAACGTTCAAAATATTTTGTCATAGCTACCCAGTATCGGGTATTCTGTGCCAGCCTCAAAGGGCCTTAGACGAGAATCGTTAACTCGTCAAATTATCGCATATTATGCCATTGTCTGAAAATCGTTCAAAATGGCGTAAAATCATATGGATTTCTTTCATCATGCCAGAAAGTTCGTTTGGCATGATGTTAATCATAAATGTCTGGGTCCTCATGCGCTACGCTTTGAGACTCACTGACGTTTTTTTAGCCACGTATCAATAATAGGTACTTCCATGTCGAGTAAGTTAGTACTGGTTCTGAACTGCGGTAGCTCCTCCCTTAAATTCGCCATCATCGATGCGATCAACGGTGAAGAGTACCTCTCTGGTTTGTCCGAGTGTTTCCATCTTCCTGAAGCACGTATCAAATGGAAAATGGACGGCAGCAAACAAGAAGCGGCTTTAGGTGCAGGCGCCGCTCACAGTGAAGCGCTGAACTTTATCGTTAACACTATTCTGGCACAAAAACCAGAACTGTCTGCTCAGCTGACGTCGATCGGTCACCGTATCGTCCACGGCGGTGAAAAATACACCAGCTCCGTCATCATTGATGAAACCGTAATTCAGGGCATCAAAGATGCTGCGCCGTTCGCTCCGCTGCACAACCCGGCTCACCTGATCGGCATTTACGAAGCACTAAAATCCTTCCCGAACCTGAAAGACAAAAACGTGGCTGTGTTTGACACCGCGTTCCATCAGACGATGCCGGAAGAGTCTTACCTCTACGCCCTGCCTTACAAACTGTACAAAGAGCACGGTGTACGTCGCTACGGCGCGCACGGTACCAGCCACTTCTACGTGACTCAAGAAGCCGCGAAGATGCTGAACAAGCCAGTGGAAGAAGTGAACATCATCACGTGCCACCTGGGCAACGGCGGTTCCGTTTCTGCCATCCGTAACGGTCAATGCGTTGATACGTCTATGGGTCTGACCCCGCTGGAAGGCCTGGTGATGGGTACGCGTTCTGGCGATATCGATCCGGCTATTATCTTCCACCTTCACGACACTTTGGGCATGAGCGTTGACGAGATCAACAAAATGCTGACCAAAGAGTCTGGCCTGCTGGGTCTGACCGAAGTCACCAGCGACTGCCGTTATGTTGAAGACAACTACGCAGATAAAGAAGACGCTAAACGTGCAATGGACGTTTACTGCCACCGCCTGGCGAAATACATCGGTTCTTACACTGCACTGATGGACGGTCGCCTGGATGCTGTTGTCTTCACCGGTGGTATCGGTGAAAACGCCGCGATGGTTCGCGAACTGTCCCTGGGCAAACTGGGCGTTCTGGGCTTCGATGTTGATCACGAACGTAACCTGGCCGCGCGTTTCGGCAAATCCGGTTACATCAACAAAGAAGGCACCCGTCTGGCGATGGTTATCCCAACCAATGAAGAGTTGGTCATCGCACAAGACGCAAACCGTCTGACTGCCTAATACCACACCGCCAGCCTTGCTGGCGGTGCTGTTTTGTACCCCGCCCACTGCGGCGGTAACCAAAAGAGGATAAACCGTGTCCCGTATTATTATGCTCATCCCTACCGGAACCAGCGTCGGCCTGACCAGCGTCAGCCTTGGCGTTATCCGTGCTATGGAGCGCAAAGGCGTTCGTCTGAGCGTCTTTAAGCCTATCGCCCAGCCTCGTGCGGGTGGCGATGCGCCAGACCAAACCACTGCCATTGTGCGTGCCAACTCCAATCTGCCAGCGGCTGAACCGCTGAAGATGAGTCACGTTGAATCTCTGCTCTCCAGCAATCAGAAAGACGTGCTGATGGAAGAGATCATCGCGAACTACCACGCAAACACCCAGAACGCGGAAGTGGTTCTGGTTGAAGGTCTGGTTCCGACGCGTAAACACCAGTTTGCTCAGTCACTGAACTACGAAATCGCTAAGACTCTGAATGCAGAAATCGTGTTCGTGATGTCTCAGGGTACCGACACGCAGGAACAGCTGAAAGAACGTATTGAGCTGACCCGCAGCAGCTTCGGCGGCGCGAAAAACGCCAACATCACTGGCGTTATCGTCAACAAGCTGAACGCGCCTGTTGATGAACAAGGCCGTACCCGCCCTGATCTGTCAGAAATTTTCGACGACTCTTCCAAAGCGACCGTCGTGAAAGTGGATCCTGCTCAGCTTAGCGAAAGCAGCCCACTGCCAATTCTGGGCGCGGTGCCGTGGAGCTTTGATCTGATTGCAACTCGTGCAATCGACATGGCACGCCACCTGAACGCTACCGTGGTTAACGAAGGCGACATTCAGACCCGCCGCGTGAAGTCCGTTACCTTCTGTGCGCGTAGCATTCCGCACATGCTGGAACACTTCCGTGCAGGTTCCCTGTTGGTGACTTCCGCAGACCGTCCAGACGTGCTGGTTGCAGCGTGTCTGGCCGCGATGAATGGCGTAGAAATCGGTGCGATTCTGCTGACCGGTGCATACGAAATGGACGCACGCGTCAGCAAGCTGTGCGAACGTGCTTTCGCGACTGGCCTGCCAGTATTCATGGTGAACACCAACACCTGGCAGACCTCTCTGAGCCTGCAGAGCTTCAACCTGGAAGTTCCGGTTGACGACCATGAGCGTATCGAGAAAGTTCAGGAATACGTTGCAAGCTTCATCAATGCTGAGTGGATCGAATCCCTGACAGCGACCTCTGAGCGCAGCCGCCGTCTGTCTCCGCCAGCCTTCCGTTACCAGCTGACTGAGCTGGCACGTAAAGCCGGCAAACGCGTTGTTCTGCCAGAAGGTGATGAGCCACGTACCGTTAAAGCAGCTGCTATCTGCGCTGAGCGCGGAATCGCGACCTGCGTACTGCTCGGTAACCCTGATGAAATCACCCGCATCGCCGCATCTCAAGGCGTTGAGCTGGGTTCAGGTATCGAAATCGTTGATCCAGAAGTGGTTCGCGAAAGCTATGTTGCCCGTCTGGTTGAGCTGCGTAAGAGCAAAGGCATGACCGAAGCCGTTGCGCGCGAACAGCTGGAAGACAACGTGGTGCTGGGTACGCTGATGCTGGAACAGGATGAAGTTGATGGCCTGGTTTCTGGTGCGGTTCATACCACTGCGAACACCATTCGTCCGCCGCTGCAGTTGATCAAAACGGCACCAGGCAGTTCGCTGGTTTCATCTGTGTTCTTCATGCTGCTGCCAGAACAGGTTTATGTTTACGGTGACTGCGCGATCAACCCAGATCCAACCGCAGAACAGCTGGCTGAAATCGCGATTCAGTCTGCGGATTCCGCGATTGCCTTTGGTATCGAGCCACGCGTTGCAATGCTTTCCTACTCTACCGGCACTTCGGGTGCAGGTAGCGATGTAGAGAAAGTGCGCGAAGCGACACGTCTGGCACAGGAAAAACGTCCTGATCTGATCATCGACGGTCCACTGCAGTATGACGCCGCCGTAATGGCTGATGTGGCGAAATCCAAAGCGCCTAACTCTCCGGTTGCGGGTCGCGCTACCGTGTTCATCTTCCCAGACTTGAACACCGGCAACACCACCTATAAAGCGGTACAGCGTTCTGCCGACCTGATCTCCATTGGGCCGATGCTGCAAGGCATGCGCAAACCTGTGAACGACCTGTCCCGTGGCGCGCTGGTAGACGATATCGTTTATACCATCGCACTGACTGCGATTCAGTCTTCTCAGCAGCAGTAATCTGCCTCCGGGCAATCAAAAAAGGCGACCTGTTGGTCGCCTTTTTATTTACCTCTGTATTACAACAACTCTCGCGCCGCTGACACAATATCGTGCGCTGTCAGACCATACTCTTTTTGCAAGAAATCCTGCGTTCCGACCTGACCGTAACGCTCTTTTACGCCCACGCGCCGCATCGGTACCGGGCACGTTTCGACCAGCACTTCCGCCACCGCCGAACCCAATCCGTTGTGGATGCTGTGGTTTTCGCAGGTCACAATCCGGCCCGTTTTTTCAGCGTAGTTTTTCACCAGCATTCGGTCGATAGGTTTCAGGGTGAACATATCGATGACTGCCGCGCTTACGCCCTCCTGTTCAAGCTGACGTGCTGCTTCTAATGCTTCCGCAACCATGATTCCGTTGGCGATAAGGGTAATGTCGTGCCCTTCCCGCAATACGTTACCCTTGCCGATGGTAAACGTTGAGCCCGGTGCGTAAACGCTTGGTGCTTGCTTGCGGATTGTGCGGACCCAGTAGAATCCTTCCAGATCGATAAGCTGACGCAATACATCCTCAAACATCACGGCATCCGTCACTTCCAGCACCACGGAATGCGCCAGACCACGCACAATACCCATATCCTCAAATGACATGTGCGTACCGCCGTTATGGCAGGCCGTAACGCCTGCATCCGAAGCGATGACCTTGACATTATTTCGCTGATAATCCAAAGACATAAACAGCTGATCGAAACAACGCCGGCTGGCAAAAGCCGTAAAAGTATGCACAAACGGCTTACGTCCAGTCAGCGATAAACCCGCGGCCGTGCCAATCACGTTGGCTTCCATAATGCCGCAGTTGATGACGTGCTGTGGATAATCACGCGCTACGCCATCCATCGCCATTGAGCTCATCAGGTCCGCTTCAAGGGCAATAATATCGCTGCCCGCTTCTATCTGACTCGCCACGAAACCGGCATACACTTTACGCATCTCAACAGCGTCTTTCTGTCCTGCGGGTGCAACCTTAATCATTTGCGGCCTCCAGTTGGCGAATCGTCTCGTTGAGCGCGGCTTTAACTTCATCCGTCAGGCGTAAATGGTGAGAGTTGCTAAGCTGCTCCAGATACGGCACGCCCTGCCCTTTTATGCTGTCGAGGATCACCACGCGCGGCCTGGCCTGAGCCTCAGGTACTGGCGTCACGACCTCGAGCAGACCGGGAATGTCATCGCCTTTGACCGTCATCACGTCAAAACCAAATGCGCGGAATTTACCTTCCAGATCAAAGGCGCAAATGATTTCGTCCAGTTCACCATCGAGCTGTTGTTTATTCCAGTCGACGAACACGGTCAGATTATTCAGACGGTGATGGGCAATAAACTGGAACGCTTCCCAGCACTGTCCTTCATTCAGTTCACCATCTCCCACAATGCAGAAGACACGATTTGGCCGGCCCGCCAGCTTATGCGACAGCGCCATGCCGCCCGCAATGGAAATCCCCTGCCCCAGTGAGCCGGTCGTGGCATCCACACCACGCGTCTTGAGCCGATCCGGGTGGCTCGGCAGGCGTGTTCCGTTATGATTAAGCGTACTTAGCTCCGCAACCGGGAAATAGCCTTTAATCGCCAGCGTGCTGTAAAGCGCGGGACCGGCGTGGCCTTTCGACAGCACAAAGTAATCACGCTCTGACCAGTCGGGATCGGCTGGGTCGATTTTCATCACCGAACCGTAAAGTACCGCCAGGGTCTCGACCACCGACATACTGCCGCCATAATGCCCAAAACCCAGCTGCGTTAGCGATTTGAGCGTCGCCACGCGGATATCACGCGCCAGTCGGGTAACCTCATTCACATTCATGATTTAGCTCCGGTGTTTTCCTGCGCATTACCGCCAGCAGATTTGTTTTTAGCAAACACGTTGTAGGCCACCAGCAGGGCGAATACCGCCACGACAAGGCCCGTAATTGCAAACGGTGAGAGATAACGCGCGAGGTTGCCCAACAGAATCCCGACAGCACCGAAGTCAGCGTCCGAGAACGTGGTGTTAGCAAACCCGATTGCGCCGAGCACTGGCAGCAGCAGGACCGGGAGGAACGTGATCAGCAGACCGTTGGCAAATGCACCAATCATCGCGCCACGACGTCCGCCCGTCGCATTCCCAAATACACCCGCTGTCGCACCGGTGAAGAAGTGTGGAACTACGCCAGGCAGGATCAGCACCCAGTTCAACTGGCCGCAGATTAACAAGCCCACCAGTCCACCCAGGAAGCTGAACAGGAAACCGATCAGCACGGCGTTAGGGGCGTAGGGATAAACCACCGGACAGTCCAGCGCAGGGCGCGCATTCGGTACCAGTTTCTCCGAGAACCCGGTAAAGGCCGGAACGATTTCTGCCAGAATCAGACGCACACCCTGCAGGATGATGAACACGCCAGCGGCGAACGTAATGGCCATGATAATCGCGTAAACCAGGTAGTTTTGCCCGCCGCTGTACGTGCTTTCTACGTACTCGCGTCCCGCACTCACCGCCATGATCAGATAAATAATCATCATGGTCAGCGAGATTGATATTGAACTGTCGCGCAGGAAGCTCAGGTTCTTCGGCAGATTCATCTCTTCCGTTGAACGTGAACCTTTACCGCATTTGCTGCCGATCCAACCGGAAAGCACGTAGCCCAGAGTACCGAAGTGACCAAAGGCGATATCGTCGTTACCGGTGATACGTTTCATGTAGCGCTGCGCGATCGCGGGGAAGAACGCCATCACCAGACCAAGAATCAACGAGCCGGTAAAGACCAGACCGACGCCTTCAAACCCAGCGACCGTCAGGATCACACCGATCATACATGCCATATAAAAAGTGTGGTGGCCGGTGAGGAAGATGTATTTAAGGCGCGTAAAGCGGGCGACAATAATATTTGCCACCATACCAAAGGCCATAATCAGCGCGGTTGATGCGCCATATTTTTCCAGAGCGATGGAAACAATCGCTTCATTATTCGGGATAATCCCTTGAATATTGAATGCGTGCTCAAACATACCGCCTAATGGATTTAATGATCCGACCAGTACGGTCGCACCACCGCCCAAGACAATAAAGCCGAGAATGGTTTTAATCGTACCTTTAACGACATCAGAAAAAGGTTTTTTCTGCGCCACCAGCCCGATCAATGCAATTAAGCCAACCAGTACCGAAGGGACTTTTAAAATATCAACAACGAAATTCAGCGTTTCGAGGATAAACATATCCACCTCACTAAAGTTATTGTTTGTCGAACCAGGCGCGTAATTGCGCTTCGAGTTCATTAATGTCGATGATGTTGTTGATCACCACCAGCTGGCTTTCAGGCACGCTTGCGCTGTCGGCGATATCTTTCGCCATCACGAAAACGTCGGCAGCACCCGGCGTGGCGGATGACAGATCGGAGTGCTCTACTTCAGCTTCAATATTTAATTTTTTTAGCACTTTTTTGATATTCATTTCGACCATGAAACTGCTGCCCAGGCCGGAACCACAAATCGCCATAATTTTCATTGTTATGCCTTTTTCGAGTAGAGTACATCCGCATCACGCGCAGGCGTAATGTGTTTATTTATTGGAATGCGTAATATCTAAAATCGTTCGATGACGGCGTTTATTTCCTCCCGTGTGTTTGCCCTGTGCAATTCAGCCAAATCGTCATCACTGGAAAATAACTCAGCCAGCGCAGAAATCATTTCGATGTGACTATTTTTGTCAGGTGCAGCAAGCATGATGATAATATCAACCGGATCGAATTCTCCGGCACCAAATGAAACTCCCTGTTTAAGTTTTAATAATGAGAGACCCAGTCCTTTAGCCCCTTCTTCTGGCCGCGCATGCGGCATCGCTAGCCCTGGTGCCAGCACATAATACGGTCCTAACTTATGATGTTGCTCAACGATCGCCGTAACGTATTCCGGAGCAATCACGTTCACATCCAGCAGTGGCTGGGCACATATCTCCAGTGCCTGTGCCCAGTTTTCAACCCGATCCTCGAGAATGATGGTGGCATCGTTTAACCATTTATTGAGCACTGTCTTCTCCTGCCCTTGCGCCTAGAATGAGCAAACTTTATTCAACCCATGAATAGTTAGCTGCGATCAAGATCACAAAGATAGCGCTACCAATCTTTAACATCCAAAATTGTGATAGCGCTATCAAATTACAATCAGCGCGGGAAATCACAGTAAAAAAAGGGATTTAAGGCGTATACTGAATCAACGTGAAGCGAAGGATGAGAAGAAAATCGCGTCTGTCATCAGGAACGAGTATGTCTTTAACCCGAAAACGACGTAGTACCGGCAAAGTGACGATCTCTGACGTCGCGCAGCTTGCCGGCGTGGGTACCATGACGGTGTCCCGCGCATTGCGCACGCCCGAACAGGTTTCCGATAAGCTACGAGAAAAAATAGAAGCGGCGGTGCATGAACTGGGATATATGCCCAACCTTGCCGCTAGTGCGCTGGCATCGGCGTCATCATGGACCATCGCAATGGTCGTTCCCAATCTTGCAGAAGATGGCTGTTCTGAGATGTTTGCCGGATTGCAGCAAATCCTGCAACCTGCCGGATACCAGATCATCCTGGCTGAATCTCAACACCGCCCCGAACAAGAAGAGAAATTACTGGAAACGCTGCTGGCATCGAATATCGCAGCCGCTATCTTACTCAGCGTTGAACATACCGACACCGTCCGCCATTGGCTGAAAAACGCTTCAATTCCGGTGATGGAAATGGGTGCGATGCGCGCCGATCCGCTCGATATGAACATTGGAATTGATAACGTTGCGGCGATGTACGAGATAACCGAACTGGTCATTCAGCGGGGATATCAAAACATTGGTCTGCTGTGCGCCAATCAGGAACAGTGGATTTTCCAGCAGCATCTGCAAGGCTGGTATAAAGCGATGTTACGCCACCACCTTTCGCCTAACAGAGTGATCAATGCTGCGCTCCCGCCTAATTTCTCGACCGGCGCGTCACAACTGCCGGAGTTTTTACTCGCCTGGCCGGAACTGGATGCGCTGGTGTGCGTTTCGGATGAGCTGGCGTGCGGGGTGTTGTACGAATGTCAGCGCAGACGCATCAAAGTGCCTGACGATCTGGCCGTCGTCGGTTTTGGCGATAGTGATGTGAGCCGCGTCTGTCAGCCACCTTTGACCACAATGGCTGTGCCACACCGCAAGATTGGTGTTGAAGCCGGACGGGCTTTGCTGGAACGGATGAATGGCGGCGACTGGCGCGATCAGAAACCGATCGCCTCCAGTCTGTGTCTGCGGGAAAGTTGCTAAGGCTTATTCAGCCTGTTCTTGCTTTTCAGGTTTAGCGGATTCATTTTTAGCATTGCGGCTCATCCACAGAGCCAGCGCTTTAAGTGAGTCCGGCGTGAACTCATCGCAGCGCGCGGTAATCTCTTCTGGCGTCATCCAGCTCACTTCGCTCACTTCTTCTTCCTGAAGCGCAAACGGTCCGTGGGACACGCAGCTAAACAGGCCTCCCCAGACACGGCAGTGCTGATCTTCAAAATAGAACTGACCGTGCTCAGCAAACGGCACGCCCGCGATGCCTAACTCTTCTTCTGCTTCGCGGCGAGCAGAGTCCAGCAGAATTTCATCTGCCTGCACGACGCCTCCTGCGGTGGCGTCCAGCATACCCGGAAGAAAATCTTTTGTTTCAGTACGTCGCTGTACCAGGATCTTACCCATTCCGTCGTGGACAACGATGTAAGTTGCGCGATGACGCAGACGCTGCGCGCGCATTTGCTCGCGGCTCGCCTGGGCGATCACGTCATTGTCTTCGTTGACAATATCAACCCATTCTGTACTTGCCAAATGACTCTGCTCCACCATCGGGAACCCTTCTCGTTAAGCGCTCTTTTGGCGCGTTTACAGTTGAGGTGTAACTTACGTATTAATGCTGACCTGCGCAATAACTTGCTGATCATTAAGTGCGATAACGCGTAATTGATTATCGTCCAGAACACCGTAGCTGGGCGCATGCCCGCCTTTCGGTATACTGACTGAGCCGGGATTGAAATGCATAATTTCCCCCCGCCTCTCAGCCACTGGAATATGAGTATGACCGTAAACCAGCACATCGCCAGTCGTCAGCGCGGGCAGATTATCCGGGCCGAAGAGATGACCGTGGGTCAAAAATAAACGGCAATTCTCCAGCAAAACCTGTTGCCACGGCGCGGTTATCGGGAAATGCAGCAGCATCTGGTCCACTTCGCTGTCGCAATTACCGCGAACAGCGATGACTTTATCCGCGTACTGATTAAGTTTATCCGCTACCTGCGCGGGGGCATAACCTTCCGGCAGTGCGTTGCGCGGGCCATGATTGAGCACGTCACCCAAAATAATGAGCCACTGTGCGCCGCTTTGTTCAAACAGCGACAGTACGCGTTCGGTGGCGGGCAACGATCCGTGGATATCTGATGCAAACATAAGTTTCATCAATCACTCCTGACGAAAAAACACGGCCCTATGATACCTCAGTCAGCAGTCTTAATCAGCCTGCACGCTTAGCAGAAAGCGCGACATAACGCTGTACCGATGCGCGTTGCCACTGGAACGCGGCATAATCCACCAGCGCTTGCGGCACGTCATCTCCATTCAGGACCAGGCGATTTAACATCAGGGCAAGATCGGCATCGGCAATACACCATTCACCAAACAAATTGGGGTTGCCATGCTCAAGCAGTCTGGAGGCCGTATCAAACAATTTACTGGCACTCGCCGCCCCGGCGTGCGACAGCGCAGGTTTTTTCACGCCAGCAAAAATCACGTCGGTCGAACGCTCTTCACGAATCGGTCCTAAATCGCTGCGTAACCACGCTTGAATCTGCCGAGCACGGGCGCGCTTTTGCAGGTCATGCGGATAGATTCGTTCCCACTCAGGCGGTGCAAAACGCTCTTCCAGATACTCATCAATCGCAGAAGACTCGCTCAACTCAAAGCCGTCAATTTCCAGAACAGGCACGCGACGCGTCAGCGCATAGCCCTGCCAGTGCGGTGTGAGATGCTCACCCCGATCTAAATCCACGGTTTTAAGCGTAAACGTCAGGCCCTTCTCCGCCAGCGCAACGTACACACTCATGACGTAGGGTGAGAAATAGTTGTTATCGGACCACAGGGTAATCGCAGGTTGGCTCATAGCATCCTCATCGGCAGTTCGGTTTTCATCCAACATATCGCCTCCTGGCTTTCCTGTCACTTGATCAAAACTCACGATTTACCGCCAGCACCTATACTCGATTCTATTTGCTGAGTCATGTCACGACAGGAGTTGAAATGATAGACCTCTATTACGCCCCAACCCCAAACGGTCATAAAATCACGCTTTTTCTGGAAGAAACACAGATAGATTACCGCATCATTAAAGTGGATATCAGCAAGGGCGATCAGTTCAGGCCCGACTTTCTGACCATCTCCCCTAATAACAAAATTCCGGCCATCGTCGATAGCGAACCGGCAGATGGCGGAAGACCATTCAGTTTGTTTGAATCGGGCGAAATCTTGCTGTATCTGGCTGAAAAATCCGGAAAACTGTTGAGTGGTGAACTGCGTGAGCGCCACCACACGCTGCAGTGGCTCTTCTGGCAGACCAGCGGGCTTGGGCCGATGCTCGGGCAAAATCATCATTTTAATCATTTCGCCCCGCAAACCATCCCCTATGCCATTGAACGTTATCAGTTTGAAACTCAACGGCTTTACACCGTGATGAACAAACGGCTGGAGACGTCGCCGTGGTTGGGCGGAGACCATTACAGCATTGCCGATATCGCCTGCTGGCCGTGGATCAACGCGCATGAGCGCCAGCGAATCAATCTGGCCAATTACCCTGCGGTGAATAACTGGTTCGAGCGAATCCGTCACCGCCCCGCGACCGAACGTGCCATGCAGAAAATGCAGTAAATATAAGCGCGTGGCGGAATGTGCGCGGCGTATTTCCTCATGTATCATGAGGCAAATAATGAACGGAGGAAGCCTGCAATGTCACAGCACGACGCGATTATTCGTATAAAAAATTTACGCCTGCGCACGTTTATTGGGATCAAAGCCGAAGAGATGGAGAATCGACAGGATATCCTCATCAATGTAGTTATCCACTATCCGGCCGATAAAGCGCGCGCCAGCGAAGATATCAACGATGCGCTGAACTATCGCACCATTACCAAAAACATCATTAAGTACGTTGAAAATAACCGTTTCTCATTGCTGGAAAAATTAACTCAGGATGTGCTCGATATCGCACGCGAACATCCTTGGGTCACTTATGCTGAGGTAGAGATCGATAAACTTCACGCGCTACGTTATGCCGACTCCGTCTCCATGACGTTGAGCTGGCGCCGCTAAGCGCAAGCCAGGAGGTCGTATGAAGATTCTGATGACAGGCGGTACTGGCCTGATTGGTCGCCATCTCGTTCCACGCCTGCAAGCGCTGAAACATGATGTCACCGTTGTCACGCGCAGCCCGGATAAAGCGCGCCAGCTGCTCGGCAATGATGTTGGCATCTGGAAAGGACTGTCTGAATATCAGAATCTCGACGGCTTCGATGCTGTCATTAATCTTGCCGGTGAACCCATTGCCGATAAGCGCTGGACGGAACAGCAAAAACAGCGATTGTGCGATAGCCGCTGGAACATCACGCAAAAACTGGTCGATCTATTCCTCGCCAGTGAAACGCCGCCATCGGTGTTGATCTCTGGTTCGGCGGCGGGTTATTACGGCGATCTCGGTGAAGTCGTTGTTACCGAAGAAGAGCCACCGCATAACGAGTTCACCCACAAACTCTGCGCGCGCTGGGAGCAGATTGCCTGCGGTGCGCAAAGCGATCGCACCCGCGTCTGTCTGCTGCGTACCGGCGTCGTGCTGGCGCCAAAAGGCGGGATTCTGGCGAAGATGATGCCCGTCTTTAAGCTGGGACTAGGCGGCCCCATTGGCAACGGACGTCAGTATCTGGCGTGGATTCATGTCGACGATATGATCAATGCGATTATTTGGCTGCTGGATAACGATCTGCGCGGCCCGTTCAACATGGTGTCGCCGTATCCGGTTCGCAATGAACAGTTTGCGCATGCGCTCGGCCATGCGCTAAAACGCCCTGCCATTCTGCGTGCCCCGGCAACTGCCGTTCGATTGATAATGGGCGAATCGTCAGTACTGGTGCTTGGCGGACAGCGCGCTCTGCCAAAACGCCTCGAAGCGGCCGGATTTGCGTTTCGCTGGTATGACTTAGAGGAAGCGTTGGGAGATGTGGTGGGTTAAATTGGCCGCGTTACGTATGGTAAAGTCACTATTCTGACTCCCTGCAATGGCGTAACAATGGCGACGATCACCACTCCCCGGCTCCTTCTCACTCCTTTTGAACCCTCCGACTGGGCGTTTTTTCGCTCGCTGCGTGAAGACCGCGACATCATGCGGTTTATGGCCAGCATCGCTTCAGAAAAAGAGACCCGCCGCGTTTTTGCCGCCCGTCTGACGGCGCAGCATACCTTTGTTATTCGCACTCATGACGATGACACCCCGTTGGGTGACATTGGCCTGCACGTTAGCGCAGAGTTCCGTGAAGAGGCAGACATCGGTTATACCGTGATTCCGCAGGCGCAGGGCAGAGGTATCGCCAGCGAAGCGCTACGTGCGGTATGCGATTACGCGTTTAATCAGGTGGGCGTTAAAGCGGTAAATGCGTATGTACTGGCGGATAATGTCGGTTCGGTGCGGGTGCTGGAGAAAACCGGATTTGTGCGCACGCAGGTGCTGGAGAAGGCGTACGAAATTGACGGCGTGAAGTATGACGACTGGGCGTATCGGCTTGAATGTGGTGCAGCCTGAATGCCGGACGGTACTGCGTTTGCCCGATCTATGTTTTTTGTAGCCCGGTAAGCGAAGCGCCACCGGGCGATGTGGTTCCACTGCGGTCTGATGCCCTCTCCCACAGGAAGAGGGCGAACTCTCTGTTACTTCAACGACCCCTTCAAAAACTGCTGTAAGCGCGGGCTTTTCGGATTCGCTAAGACGTCATCCGGATGTCCCTGCTCCTCAATTTTACCCTGATGCAGGAAGATGACGTGGTTGGATACGTTTCGGGCAAAGCCCATTTCGTGCGTCACGACCACCATCGTTTTTCCCTCTTCAGCGAGTTGCTGCATAATGCGCAGTACTTCACCTACCAGTTCTGGATCCAGCGCGGACGTCGGTTCATCAAACAGCAGCACTTCGGGTTCCATCGCCAGAGCACGCGCAATTGAAACGCGCTGTTGCTGACCGCCCGACAGATGCACCGGGTATTTAATCTGCTGGCGCTCGTCGATCCCCACTTTCGCCAGATATTTTTCTGCGCGGGTGCGCGCCTCTTGCTTGCTCAGACCCAGCACCTGAATCGGCGCTTCCATCACGTTCTCCAGCACCGTCATATGGCTCCAGAGATTAAAGTGCTGGAATACCATCGTCAGACGGGTACGCAGCAAACGCAGCTGATGCTTGTCCGCCACTTTTAGCTGCCCGTCTTTATCGCGCACCAGGTTAATTTGTTGCCCACTGACGACGATGGAACCTTCGCTTGGCTTTTCAAGGAAGTTAATGCAGCGCAGGAAGGTACTTTTCCCCGAACCGGATGAGCCGATAATACTGATGACATCGCCCGCGTTTGCCTGCAACGACACCCCTTTCAGCACTTCATGTTCGCCGTAGCGCTTGTGCAAGTCGATAACGTTTAGTTTGTTCTCAGCCATCTTTATTCTCAGTGCGTCGAAGGTTTGACATGCTGCAGCCAGCGTTTTTCCGCTTTACGGAACAGGCTAATCAGAACGTACGAAATGATTAAGTACAGCACCGCAGCGATACCAAATGCGGTAAAGGGCTGATAGGTCGCCGAGTTAATATCACGGGCGATTTTCAGCAAATCCGGTACGGTGGCGGTGAACGCCAGCGCGGTGGAGTGCAGCATCAGGATCACTTCGTTGCTGTAGGCCGGAAGCGCAATACGCAGCGCCGAGGGCAGAATAATGCAGCGATAGAGTTTCACCGATGAAAAGCCGTACGCCCGCCCCGCTTCAATCTCGCCGTAAGGCACGGAACGAATCGCGCCGGCGAAAATCTCGGTGGTATAGGCACAAGTATTCAGCGTGAGCGCCAGGACGGTACAGTTCAGCCCGCTGCGAAAGAACGCGTTCAGTATCTCGGTGCCTTTCACGATCTCCAGCGTGTACATGCCGGAATAGAACACCAGCAGTTGCACATACAGCGGTGTTCCGCGAAACACATAGGTGAACAGCCAGATCGGGAAGCGAATGTACTTATTGTTCGAGACGCGACCAATCGCTAAAAACACCGCCAAAATCCCGCCGACCACGACGGAGGAAATCAGCAGCCACAGGGTGATTGCCACGCCTGTAAAGCGATAGCCATCTGTCCACAGCAGCGATTTCCAGTATTCCTGAATAATCTCAATCACAGGTCAGCCCTCTTCACACCCACGGAGTAGCGACGTTCGAGTAGAAGCAGCACGCCATTGGAGACGGTGGTAAACACCAGATAAATCAATCCGCATACGACAGCAAAGTAGAATGGTTCCCAGGTACTTTTGCCGGCAAGCTGAGTGGCTTTGACCACATCTTCCAGACCCAGCAGTGAAACCAGCGCCGTCGCTTTGAGGATAACCTGCCAGTTGTTGCCGATGCCCGGTAAGGCAAAGCGCATCATGGCCGGGAACATAATTCGACGGAAGATTTGCGACGCAGTAAAGCCAAATGCGGTCGCCGCTTCGATGTGCCCTCTGGGGACGGCCATATATGCACCGCGGAACGTCTCGGTGAAGTACGCGCCGTAAATAAAGCCCAGCGTAATGATACCGGCCACCATCGGGTCAATATCAATTTGCGACATACCGATAGCATCCGTCACGCTGTTGAGCGCAATTTGCAGACCGTAGAAAATCAATAACATCAACACCAGGTCGGGTACGCCGCGAATCAGCGTGGTATAGGCTTCAAAAACCAATGCCAGAATTCGATTGCTCGAAAGTTTCGCTCCCGCACCCACCAGGCCTATCAGCACTGCCAGCACCACAGAACTGAGGGCCAGTTCGAGGGTAACAAGCGCGCCTTGTAAAATAACGCCAGAAAATCCGTACAGCATAACGCCTGCCCTGTCGTGTCGTGAGTGGTCAAACCGTGTCTTTTCCCCTCTCGAAACGAGAGGGGCCGCACGTTATTTAACAGCGCTGTTAGCCGCCGTATACATCAAAATCGAAGTATTTCTTTGCCAGCTTTTCGTAAGTTCCGTCAGCGCGCATTTCCGCAAAGGCCTTATTCAGCGCTTCACGCAATTCATTATCTTCTTTACGCAGACCCATACCGGTGCCGACGCCAAAGAGTTTTTCGTCCTTAATGGACGGACCGCCAAACTTGTAGTCTTTACCAACTAACGTTTTGAGGAAACCTTCGCTGGCAGCCACTTCGTCCTGGAACGCAGCGTCGATACGACCCGCAGTCAGGTCAGCGTAGATATTTTCCTGGCCCTGATAAGAGACGATTTCGATCCCTTTTGGTGCCCAGTGTTCATTGCCGTACGTTTCCTGAGTCGTGCCCTGCAACACGCCTACGCGTTTGCCTTTCAGGGACTCAAGTGTCGGCTGGATATCAGAGGTGTTTGCGACCACCAGACGAGAATCAGCCGCGTAGAGTTTGTCCGTGAAGGCAATCTCTTGTTGGCGCTTTTCGGTGATAGACAGAGAAGACATAATCACGTCGATTTTTTTCGCTTTCAGCGAGGGGATCAGCGCATCCAGTGGGTTCTCAATGTAGGTACATTGCACTTTGATACGTTTGCACAGCTCATTCGCCAGATCGATATCAAAACCGACCAATTCACCTTTCGAATTCTTCGATTCGAACGGGGCATAAGTGGGATCTGTGCCGATGCGAACTTTGTGCGGAAGGGCAGCGAATGCCGCGGTAGCGCTGGAAAATGCCAGCACCAGAGAAAGTGACAACACCAGTTTTTTCATATCTATCCTCAACAAACTGTCTTATTACGGGATTTTACGACGAGGGGGTGTCGTTAATGTGCCATCAATCCCCCAGACATGGCAAAGTATAATGCCCGCTGCGTGGAGTTTTTTGCATCATAAGTGCTTAACTATGCACCTGACGACCCAACATGGTGCACTTTTTGCACCATGTTGGGTCACTCACACCCGAAGCGCACCGTGACAGGGAATCGTCATGGCACCCTTTCCCGTCATTGACGATTAATCGCCGTAGACGTTGAAGTCGAAGTATTTTTTAGCCAGTTTGTCGTAAGTGCCGTCTTTGCGCAGTTCGTTAAAGGCTTTATCGAATGCGGCTTTCAGCTCGGCATCGTCTTTACGTAAGCCAATCCCGGTGCCGTCGCCAAAGTATTTTTTGTCTTTAACTGACGGGCCCGCAAACGCAAACTCTTTACCTGCAGGCTGCTTCAGGAAGCCTTCGCTCGCCGCCACTTCGTCCTGGAATGCCGCATCCAGACGACCCGCCGCCAGATCGGAATAGATCAGATCCTGGTTCTGGTAAGCCACAACATCGACACCTTTTTCACGCCAGTCAGCGTTGGCATACCCTTCCTGAGTGGAGCCTTGCAGCACGCCCACATGCTTGCCTTTCAGCGACTCGATAGTCGGCTGGATCGGAGAACCTTTGGCAGCAATCAGACGGGAATCCGCAGCGTACAGCTTCTCGGAGAAGGCAATTTCCTGCTGACGTTTTTCGGTGATTGAGAGAGAGGAGATAATCGCATCAATTTTTTTGGCTTTCAGCGAGGGGATCAGCGCGTCAAAGTCACTGCCCACCCAAGTGCACTTAACCTGCATACGCTTGCACATCTCATTGCCCAGATCGATATCAAAGCCGACAAAATCACCTTTGGCATCTTTCGACGAGAATGGCGCGTAGGTTGCGTCGGTACCGATACGTACTGTCTGTGGAAGTGCTGCATAGCTGCTTGCCGCCGCACTTAACCCCACCAGCAAAGACAGAGCCAGAACCGTCTTCTTCATACATTTACCCTCAAGTGTCGTGATTTTATTATGTATTGTGTTGTGTGTTGTATTGCAGGCGATCCTTGCAGGTCTTATGCCACATTGCCGTCGGGTAAAAAAATCGACGTTAAATATGTTAATAAAACGTTGCGATAATGCCTTAATGGTGAAAGATAGCAGGTCTACCGAACGAACCGCAGAGGGAAAAAGGGAAAAAACGAATTAAATGTTGAGGATTTGATCGCGGTTGCATATTTGCCCCAAAACAGGGCAAATCATTTTTTGATGCACCGACGTTGTGCGAGGGTTACGCGCCCTGCCAGCGGGTAAAGAGATCTTTAGGCAGGTCGATATCAAACTGATCGAGTACGCGGTTGACGGTCTGGTTAATCACATCATCCAGCGACTGAGGACGATGATAAAACGCCGGGACCGGCGGCATAATGACCGCACCGAGTTCGGCTGCCTGCGTCATCAAGCGCAAATGCCCCAAATGCAACGGGGTTTCACGCACGCACAGCACCAGTGGACGGCGCTCTTTAAGCACCACATCCGCCGCGCGCGTCACCAGCGTGTCGGTATAGCTGTTCACAACGCCAGAAAGGGTTTTGATTGAGCAAGGCAAGATCACCATGCCAGCCGTTTTATAGGAGCCGGAAGAGATGCTGGCGGCGATATCACGGGCATCATGCACCACGTTTGCCAGAGCCTGAACATCGCGCAGAGAAAAATCGGTTTCGAGCGTCAAAGTCTGGCGCGCAGCCTGACTCATCACCAGATGGGTTTCGACCTCCGGCACGTCGCGCAGCACTTGCAGCAGTCGTACGCCGTAAATTGCGCCACTGGCACCTGAGATCCCTACGATGAGTCGTTTCATAATTTCGCCCTTTCTTGTATCAGGGCAGACTTTGCAGGATTTTGCGGGGAGTTGCAAGTGAGGGCCAGCGCCCTCACTTGCGAAGGGATTAGCCTTCGTTGTGCATCTCTAAACTTTCGAGATCGTTTTGCATCTGAACGGCTTTAACGTCGTCATTGCGCAGCGAATCCAGATAATCAAGATATTGCTGATCAACATCTTTGGTCACGTAAATGCCGTTAAACACGGAACATTCAAACTGCTGAATATCCGGGTTCTCGGCACGAACCGCGTCGATCAAATCATCCAGATCCTGGAAAATCAGACCGTCAGCACCGATTATCTGACGAATTTCGTCGACTTCACGACCATGCGCAATCAGTTCGTTCGCCGTTGGCATATCAATACCGTACACATTCGGGAAGCGAATTTCCGGTGCCGCAGAGGCCAGGTAGACTTTCTTCGCACCGGCTTCACGCGCCATCTCAATAATCTGCTCAGAGGTGGTGCCACGCACGATGGAGTCATCTACCAGCAATACGTTCTTATCACGGAACTCAGCGCGGTTGGCGTTCAGCTTACGGCGCACTGATTTACGACGCAGTTGCTGGCCCGGCATGATAAAGGTACGGCCAACGTAGCGGTTTTTCACAAAGCCCTGGCGGTACGGTTTACCCAGAATACGCGCCATTTCCAGCGCGATATCGCAGGAGGTTTCCGGAATCGGAATGACCACGTCGATATCCAGATCGTCCCACTCGCGAGCAATTTTTTCACCGAGTTTGGTTCCCATGTTTACGCGCGCACTGTACACGGAAATTTTATCGATAAAGGAGTCTGGGCGTGCGAAGTAAACGTATTCAAACAGGCACGGATTGCTGACCGGGTTTTCCGCACACTGGCGGGTAAACAGCTGGCCTTTTTCGGTCACGTACACCGCTTCACCCGGCGCAACGTCGCGCAGGAATTCGAAGCCCAATGTGTCCAGCGCCACGCTCTCGGAGGCAACCATGTATTCGGTTCGGCCATCACCCAGATCGCGTTTACCCAGCACCAGCGGACGAATACCGTTCGGGTCGCGGAAGGCCACCATACCGTGGCCGATGATCATCGCGACACAGGCGTAAGCGCCACGAATCAGGCGATTCGTCGCGGCAATCGCGGCAAAAATGTTGTCTGCTTCCAGCGGATAATGGCGGAAGTTATCCAGCTCACTGGCAAAGATATTGAGCAGGATTTCTGAATCAGAAGTGGTGTTAATGTGGCGACGTTTCTCTTCGAAGAGCTTTTTACGTAGCTCATGCGCATTGGTCAGATTGCCATTGTGGGCAAGCGTAATACCGTACGGTGAGTTCACATAAAAAGGCTGAGCTTCAGAAGCGCTGGAACTGCCAGCAGTAGGATAACGAACGTGACCAACACCCATGTTGCCTTGCAGGCGCTGCATATGGCGGGCTTCAAACACATCGTTGACCAGGCCATTCGCTTTGCGTAAACGGAAGCAGTTATTTGCATCAATCGTAATGATACCCGCTGCATCCTGACCACGGTGCTGAAGCACCGATAACGCGTCATAAATAGACTGGTTTACCGGCATGAAACCGGCGATACCGACAATACCGCACATTCGTCTTTTCCTCGTTAAGAGCTTGGTTTAGTAGGCGTCATTGTCGCAGGCTGGTTGAGCGCGGAGAGCGCACAACAACCAGAGCAAACGCGTAGCCTATTAAACCAAACTCTAAGCCACATCTCAGGGTTAGACCCTGGGCAAGAAACTCGACGAGCTTTGCAGATAGTCAAAGAACCATCTGATGATGAAGCTGAACTGTGGTATCAACTGCGATTTCTGCCAGTCTTCACCTTTTGAAACCCCGGTAAAGGTATCAAGGAAGAACAGTATCGCGGCCACAATCAGCACGCCTCGCAACGCACCAAAACAGATCCCCAACACTCTGTCCGTTCCTGACAGACCGGTTTTCTCGACCAGCTGACCTATCACGTAATTGACGATAGCGCCGACGAGTAGCGTCGCGACAAACAGCACCGCGATGGCGATCCCATTTCGAACCAGTTCATCTTCAAAGCCCGTGAACCAGACGGACAGGTACGTGTAGTAATGACTGGCAACAAAGAAAGCACAACCCCAAGTCACCAGCGATAACGCTTCACGAACAAAGCCACGGATCAGGCTAACCAGACAGGAAAAACCAATCACCGCAATGATGGCGTAATCAATCCAGACCATATATGTCCCACGATTAAACGCCCTGTCATCCAGTTCGGGGCGAATTCTAACAGAAAAAGAAAACGTTTGCGTAGGGATTTCCTTCCCCCGCGTAAATAAAAAAGGCGCTGAAAAAATGTTCAACGCCGAGGGCTTCTTACGTCTCTTCGGACGGATGCCTGGACCTTCTCCTCTGACCGTCCCCCTCTTTTCAAAGGAAAAATGGGACGGTTTTCTGCCTCTTTTTTTAGCGAGAGAGACGGATTAAAGCCAATCAGTTCGCACTGTAATTCATTACCACACCGCTCAGACCGGAAATCTGCTTCAGCTCGCCAAGCGACCCTTTCAGTTTGTCTTTTGAGGCATCCGGGCCAACGAGAATGCGGGTAATTTTACCCTGCACTGGCGTCGAAGGTGAAGTGTAAACGCGATATCCTGCGCCGCGTAATTTACCCACGACTTCATTGACTTTATCGGCATTTTTCAACGCGCCCAACTGCACAACGTAGGCTTTTCCGGTTGGGGCAGGTTTTTCTTCCTGGGCCGGTTTTTCCGGCGGTACTTCCGTAGCGGCAGCGATTTGCTCGCTGGCTTTGTCACGCTGCGGTTTCGGTTGAGGTTTTTCGACAGGTTTTGCCTTCTCGACAGGCTTTGGTTGCACCACCGGTTCTGCGGCAGGATCCAGTTCATTACTGCCATTGCCGGTTAAGCGAGTGGCATCGAGCGATGGCGCCGCCGCGTCTCCGGCGCGCACTTCTTCTGCAGCACCTTCTGGCGGCTGTGCGGGCAGCGCCTGCGTTGCCGCAGGTAACATGTCAGGTTCATCACGATCGCCTGGTTTTGGCACCAGTGGGATTGCCGCAAACTCATCCTGATAATGTTTTTTTTGCCCATCCAACAGGCCAGGAAGAATAATCACTCCCAGCGCAACCAACACAATGGTGCCTGTCAAACGGTTCTGAAACTTACTCGCCACTGGTTCTCCCCGCGTCCATCACTTCCATGACATGTGCAACGGTATGGAATGATCCACATACCAGCACGGTATCTTCAGGTTTAGCATCGGCCATCGCCGCATGCCACGCCTGCGCCACGCTTTCATAGGCGGTTCCTGCACTGATATGTTCCATCAGCTGTTCAGCAGTCGCACCGCGTGGCCCTTCCAGTGGAGCACAATACCAGCAATCGACAACACTCTCCATGCAGGCCAGCGTACCGCCAATATCTTTATCATGAAGCATACCGATAACCGCCAGAACGCGCCCGTTTTTTGGCAATGATTTAAGGCGTTCTGCGAGATAGCCAGCAGCGTGCGGGTTGTGTGCAACATCCAGAATCAAACGCGGTGATTCACTCACTATCTGGAAACGTCCCGGAAGCATGGCGTTTTGAATACCGTCGCGGATAGCCTGCTCGCTGACGGTCAACCCGCTCGCTCGAATCGCCGCCAGCGCGGTGGCGGCATTGGGCTGAGGGACATGCGGGAGCGGAAGATGCTCAAGCACACCTTGCGCATCAATAAAGCGCCAGTCGTTTTCCGTCACGTCATACTGCCAGTCAACACCCCGACGCCGCAGCAGAGCGCCCTTTTCTTGCGCCACATCGGCGATGGTGTGCGGCATATCAGGCTCGCCCACAATTGCCGGTTTATTCGCACGGAAAATGCCCGCTTTCTCCCGACCAATACTTTCACGGTCCGGTCCCAACCAGTCAATATGATCCAGAGCGATGCTGGTGACCACCGAAACATCGGCATCAACCATATTGGTGGCATCAAGACGCCCGCCGAGGCCGACTTCCAGAATCACCACGTCCAGCTTCGCCTGCTTAAACAACCACAGCGCCGAGAGCGTGCCGTACTCGAAATAAGATAAGGAGATCTCACCACGCGCCGCTTCGATTTCGGCAAAAGAGGCGGTGTGTGCAGACTCTGGCAACTCGGTATTTTGAATGCGAACGCGCTCGGTGTAACGCACCAGGTGCGGAGAGCTGTACACGCCGACCTTATACCCTGCGGCCATCAGCATGGATTCCAGCGTGCGGCAGGTGGTGCCTTTACCGTTAGTGCCAGCCACGGTGAAAACGAACGGCGCTGGCTTCAACACATGAAGACGAGACGCCACCTGGCTGACGCGTTCAAGCCCCATATCGATGGTTTTACTGTGCAGGTTTTCCAGATAAGAAAGCCACGTGACCAGGGGCGACGTGGCTTGGAGAATGCTGTTGTTTTCCATGATACGCACTTTTCAGTTACGGTGAGAAAGCAAAAGGGCAGCGCCGTTTGGCCCTGCCCTTTCGAGTTATCAGGCTTCGGGTTCCTGATCCGGTACAACGACGCTTTCGCGTGGTTCATCCGGGCTCGGCGCAGGGAGATTCATCAGCTTCGCCAGGACACTAGCCAGTTTCAGGCGCATTTCCGGACGGCGAACGATCATATCAATTGCGCCTTTTTGGATGAGGAATTCGCTGCGCTGGAAGCCAGGCGGCAATTTCTCACGTACGGTTTGCTCGATAACACGCGGACCGGCAAAGCCAATCAGCGCTTTCGGTTCAGCGATGTTCAGATCGCCAAGCATCGCGAAGCTCGCCGACACGCCGCCCATGGTTGGGTCAGTCAGTACGGAGATATACGGCAGACCGCGTTCCTGCATTTTGCCAAGTGCCGCAGAGGTTTTCGCCATCTGCATCAGGGACATCAGCGCTTCCTGCATACGTGCGCCACCTGAGGCGGAGAAGCAGATCAGCGGACAGTTGTCTTCCAGTGCCTGCTCAACGGCGCGGATGAAACGCGCGCCCACGACAGAACCCATCGAGCCACCCATAAAGGAGAACTCAAAGGCTGCAGCGACAACTGGCATCTCGTGCAGAGTGCCTTTCATCACCACCAGCGCATCTTTCTCGCCAGTCTCTTTTTGCGCAGAAGCGATGCGGTCTTTGTATTTCTTGGAGTCACGGAACTTCAGCAGATCTTTCGGCTCAAGTTCACTGCCCAGCTCTACCATCGTGCCTTCATCCAGCAAGCTATGCAGGCGATTGCGCGCCGACATACGCATGTGATGGTCACACTTCGGGCAAACCTCAAGATTGCGTTCCAGCTCAGCGCGGTACAGAACCTGGCCGCAGCTATCACACTTGGTCCACACCCCTTCAGGAATACTCGCCTTACGGGTGGGGGCTATGTTGCTTTTAATTCGTTCAATCCAGCTCATTGATAACCTTTCTGCCTGAACCTGGTCGTATGCCAGTTTTGCTGTAAGCGGCGCATAATGCCATTTTTGCCACAAACAGACCATGAATGTTGCACATTAAAACATAACAGCCCGAAACTTTGGATAAAAAAGTGGTCGAACCGCAAATGCGTACTTACTTCGCTTGCTTTGCTGCTGCTCGTTTGTGTCGAATGATTTCGACCACACCCGGCAGAACCGAGAGCACAATGATAGCAACAATCAATAACTTAAGATTTTCCTGCACGATCGGCAGATCGCCAAAGATGTAGCCTGCATAGGTAAACAGCAGAACCCACAGCAGCGCGCCAATGACGTTATACGCCGCAAAATGACGATAGGACATATGCCCCATTCCCGCCACAAAAGGTGCAAACGTTCGAACGATCGGGACAAAACGCGCCAGGATAATGGTCTTGCCCCCATGCCGTGCATAGAACGCGTGCGTTTTGTCTAAATAGCTGCGACGGAAGATCTTCGAATCAGGATTGCTGAACAGCTTTTCACCAAACAGCCGTCCAATGGTGTAATTCACCGCATCGCCGATAATCGCCGCAACGATCATGAGCATCACCATCAGGTGCACATTCAAATCGTTGGTCGGCAGCGCTGAAAGCGCACCCGCGACGAACAGCAGTGAATCGCCTGGCAAAAACGGTGTCACCACCAGGCCGGTTTCACAGAACAAAATCAGGAACAGAATGGCATAAACCCAGACGCCGTACTGCGCGACAAGTTCTGCCAAATGCACATCGATATGCAGAATGAAATCGATGATAAAATGTATTACATCCATATTGGTTAAGCCTTAATTGCAACTGCGTTAGTCCGCTAAAAACAGCGGGCCCATTGGCGGTTTTGGAAGGTCAAAACGTTCTGGATAATCAACAGAAACCAGATACAAGCCCTCCGCTTTCGCCGTTGCTGCCGCAAGCGTTCTGTCCTTCGCTGCCAGCAGTTCTGCAATCCAGCTCTCCGGCTGGTGTCCGGCGCCTACTTCCATCAGGCTGCCAACGATATTCCGCACCATATGATGTACAAAGGCATTTGCTTTGATATCCACCACCACATACGCGCCATAACGGCTGACGTTTATGTGCATCACGTTTCGCCACGGCGTGCGCGACTGGCACTGCACCGCGCGAAACGAGGTAAAGTCATTTTCACCAATCAGCGATTGCGCTGCACGTTGCATACGCTCCGCATCCAAAGGCTCGTAAAAGTGCGTCACACCTTGCCCAAGTACCGCCGGGCGAAGGCGCTGATTGTAGATGATGTAGCGATAGCGACGCGCCGTGGCGCTGAAACGCGCGTGAAAATCATCCGGCACATCTTTTACCCAGCGCACGGCGATGTCACCAGGTAAATTCGCATTTACGCCTAGCGTCCATGCAGCATCTTTACGCACCGACGTGGTTTCAAAATGCACAACCTGTCCTGTACCGTGCACGCCGGCATCAGTCCGACCCGCGCAATAGACGGCGATCGGTTGATTCGCCACCTGAGAGAGCGCTTTTTCCAGTTTTTCCTGAACGCTACGCACTTCATTTTGACGCTGCCAGCCATAGTATTTACTGCCGTCGTACTCAATTCCAAGGGCAATTCTATGAACTGGCTTGAGTTCCACTTCCGACATCAGTACAGATACTCCTGCACCAGTTTCTCAGCGATTTTGACGGCCATTAGCGCACCACCAAAACGAACGTTATCGGCAACCGACCAGAACTGTACTTCGCCTGGCACGCCGTAGTTATTACGCACGCAGGCGACGGAAAGATGCGCACTGCCGGTTGCATCCCCTACCTGGGTCGGGAAATCGGTTTCATCGCTAAGGGAGATATCATCGCAGCGTTCAAATGCTTCGCGGGCTTCGTCGGCGGCCAGCGGGCGCAGCGCTTCAAAGCTCACCATCTGCGCATGACCGTAAAACACAGGCGACTGCACGCAACTGACGGAAACTATCAGGCCTTCGTCCTGCATCACTTTACGGGTCTCTTCAACGATACGACGTTCTTCGCGCACG
The DNA here is from genome assembly GCF_056490165.1 of Lelliottia sp. GFLA7. NCBI lineage: Bacteria > Pseudomonadati > Pseudomonadota > Gammaproteobacteria > Enterobacterales > Enterobacteriaceae > Lelliottia > Lelliottia sp. GFLA7. The sequence goes on from NZ_JBWLAQ010000002.1 coordinate 791,880, forward strand.
CTACCTTCGCGATCCGGCAGGATTGGCATCATATTGAACGCCAGTTGACGGCCAAAGAAATCATCCTCATCAACCGGAATACCGTTCAGGAGTTTCGCACTCTGCCCGGCTAACGCGTCGACGGCTTTTTTGCCGCGCGCGGAGACAGAAAGCAGGTTGGTCACCGAAATACGCGATAAACCGCCATCGTCGATCAGCGGTTTGAGCGCAGTCAGGAGCTGGCTGGTCAGGCTATCCGGTACGGCGATAATATTGCGATTGCGGTAATCAGCCAGCACAAACGGGTTTACGTCCGGCACGACCAATGGAACGTCAGGCTCCAGCGCAAAATGACCGCTCAGATCGATAACTAAACATCCCGCGTTGGCGGCTTCATCGGCGTAAGCGGCTGATGCCTCAGCGCCCGCGGCAAAGAACGCCAGTTGGGCTTGCGACCAGTCAAACTGTGCGACATCCTGAACGCGCACCGTTTTTCCTTCATAACGCAGCCCTTCGCCCGCGCTTTCTGCGCGTGCCAGTGCAAAAATTTCTCCCACCGGGAACTGACGCTCCGCAAGTGTTTCGAGCAGGGCTTCGCCCACAGCGCCAGTGGCACCCAGTACGGCAATATTCCAGCCTTCAGACATGGTGGTGTACTCCAGAAATAAATAAGCGTCCCCGCCAGATTATCCCGCAGGGAGCATTAAGAAGACATTAACGCGCCGGGTTATGTACGGCGTTAAACCCGAGATTATTCAATAACGCTGCCGCATCGGCATCATCACAAATCACATACAAAGAAGACCATTCGCGGCGCTCGAGATAATTCTTGCGCAGCTTGTCAAACTCACCCGGAATTCCTGCTACTTTTCGCAGCAGCGCGTCATCGCGGCGCACATCATACACTAAATGCACCAGCCTTTTTAGCGAAGACTCATCGAGCGGGCCATGGAGCGTAATGCGACCAAATTCCGGCGCGGGCAGCAGCGTATCAAGCGCCACCTGCTGTGCATTGCCGATAAACGCGCTATAGGCCTCAAAGACCTGCGTTGTGCCGCGCGCTTTACCTTCCAGCGTGTAGCCCGCGATATGTGCGGTTGCCACATCAACGCGATTCAACAGCGCCACGTTGAGATCCGGCTCTGGCTCCCAGACATCCAGCACAACGCTGAGATTTTGCCCCTCTTCCAGGCATTTCAGCAATGCCGCATTATCCACAACCGGGCCACGGCAGGCATTTATCAGAATAGCGCCAGGCTTGAGACGACGAATCAGCGTCTCGTCGGCCAGATGGAACGTTTTATACGCACCGTCTTTAAACAGCGGCGTATGGAAGGTGATCACATCCGCGTGCTCGACCAGTTCATCAAGGGAGCGGAAATCGCCTTCATCACCGCGATCGGCACGCGGCGGATCGCACAGCAGCGTACGAATGCCCATTGCTTCGAGACGTTTTTGCAGGCGTCCGCCTACGTTACCGACACCGACGATGCCCACTGTGCGGTCCTGAAGCGCAAAACCATCGCGCTCACCTAACATTAACAACGACGAGAAAACGTATTCCACCACCGCAATGGCGTTACAGCCGGGTGCGGCTGAAAATCCAATACCGGCTTTTGCTAGCCAGGCATCATCCACATGATCGGTTCCCGCCGTTGCGGTACCCACAAACTTGATGCCTTTTCCGGCCAGCAGCGTCTCATTCACTTTGGTCACGGACCGCACCATCAGAGCATCCGCATCATCGAGTTCAGCAACGGGAATAGGACGACCAGGAACAGCCTTAACCTCGCCCAAGCGGCTGAAGAGCTCGCGAGCGTAAGGCATATTTTCGTCAACGAGGATTTTCACGTCTGAGTACCTGTTTGAGAGGAAGTTAACCGGGCAAGTGTGCCATAATCTCGCCCCCAGGCATATACGTACAGCTGGCCTGGATTACGGTGAGTAACGACTTTAAGGATTTATGACGATGCAGCCCATTTCAGGTACGCCGCCGCGCCCTCCAGGTGATGGCCCGGGAGTTCCCTCAGCCGTTGGCGAACAACCGCTTTCTACGCTGCAGCGCACCGTGCTGGAGCGTCTGATCATCCGTCTGGTTGCGCTCACCTCGCAGCAGAACGCTGAAGTGTGGGCTGGGGTCAAACACGAGCTCGGGCTGAAAAGCGATGCGCCATTGTTGTCGCGCCACTTTCCGGCGGCGGAACAAAACCTGAACACGCGCCTGAACACCGCGCAACAAAATCACACGATGCGCCAGACCATCTCGCAACTGACCGAGCTATTGGGTCAGGGAAATAACCGCCAGGCGGTGAGTGATTTTATTCGTCAGCAATTTGGCCAGACGGCGCTGAGTCAACTGACGCCGGATCAGCTAAAAACCGTGCTGACGCTGCTGCAAAACAATGAAATGTCGATTCCGCAGCCGCAAACGCGCCCGGCGACAGAACGCCCGCTCTTGCCTGCAGAGCACAACACGCTCAAGCAGATGGTGACAAAACTCGCCGCTGCAACTGGGGAGCCCACCAAGCTCATCTGGCAATCCATGCTCGAACTTTCTGGCGTAAAAGATGGCGAGTTGATCCCGGCCAAACAGTTTACCCATCTGGTGACCTGGCTACAGGCGCGTCAGACGTTGAGCACGCAAAGCGCGCCAACGCTGCACACCTTGCAGGCGGCGCTAAAACAGCCGCTTGAGCCACGGGAATTTGAAGCGATGCGTGATTACGCGCAACAAAACTGGCAGGTGACGCCGCAAGCGGTGCTGACGACCGCGCAGGTGCAGGATCTCCTCAATCAGATCTTTGTCCGCCGCGCTGAACGTGAATCGGGTGTGCCAGAAGCCCGCAATATCCAGCCCATCTACAGCCCGCTGTTTGCGCCTGTGGTGGAAACACTCAAATCAATGTCCGCGCGCCCAGGGCTGATGTTCATTGCCCTAATGATTGCGCTGGCGATCGTGTGGATTGTGATTTAACCGCAGCGCAAATACTCGCGCGGGTGCGATAGATTCGCAGAGACAGCGCGTTGAGTTATCGTCTGTGCTGAGCAGCATGACACTGAAATGAACGCACAAAAAAGGGAGCCAGATGGCTCCCTTTTTACATGATGCTTGACGTGATACGGAAAACTTACGCTTTCAGTTTACGCATAACCAGCGTGGCGTTGGTCCCGCCGAAGCCGAAGCTGTTAGACATAACGGTGGTCAGGGTCTGCTCAGTTGGCTTGGTCACGATGTTCAGACCCGCAGCCTTCTCGTCCAGTTCTTCAACGTTGATGCTTGGTGCGATAAAGCCATGTTCCAGCATCAGCAGCGAGTAAATCGCTTCCTGAACACCAGCGGCACCCAGAGAGTGACCGGTCATTGCTTTGGTTGCAGAAATGGCCGGGCTGTTGTCGCCGAACACTTCACAGATAGCACCCAGCTCTTTCACGTCGCCTACTGGCGTAGAAGTACCGTGGGAGTTCAGGTAATCGATCGGGGTATCCAGACCTTGCATCGCCATCTTCATGCAGCGCACTGCGCCTTCACCGGATGGAGCGACCATGTCTGCGCCATCTGACGTTGCACCGTAGCCCACGATTTCAGCATAAATGTGTGCGCCACGAGCCAGAGCATGTTCCAGCTCTTCAACGACAACCATACCGCCGCCGCCCGCGATAACGAAACCGTCGCGGTGTGCATCATAGGTACGGGACGCTTTTTCTGGCGTTTCGTTGTATTTGGTGGACAGGGCGCCCATAGCATCAAACTCACAGGCCATTTCCCAGCCCAGCTCTTCGCCGCCGCCGGCAAAGACGATGTCCTGTTTACCCAGTTGAATTTGTTCAACTGCGTTGCCAATACAGTGTGCGGAGGTCGCACAGGCAGAGCTGATGGAGTAGTTTACGCCGTGAATTTTGAATGGCGTTGCCAGGCACGCGGAAACCGCTGAACCCATTGCTTTGGTTACAACGTACGGACCGACTGCTTTCAGGCCACGCGGGCTACGCATTGCGTCAGCACCAAACACCTGTGCTTTTGAAGAACCGCCGGAACCTGCAATCAGACCCACGCGTGGGTTGCTCTGATAAACGTCTTCGCTCAGGCCAGCATCAGCAATCGCTTCCTGCATGGAGAGATAAGCATAAATAGAGGCATCGTTCATGAAACGAACCACTTTACGGTCGATCAAACCGGTGGTGTCCAGTTTGACGTTACCCCATACGTGGCTACGCATACCTGAATCTTTAAACTCTTCAGAGAAAGTGATCCCGGAGCGTCCTTCACGCAGAGATGCCAGGACTTCCTGCTGGTTGTTACCGATGCTGGAAACGATGCCCAAGCCAGTAATCACTGCACGTTTCATTCAATACCTCTATAAGTCGCACTATGAAAGTTTCGACTGGCACAATAGCGTACACTTGTACGCTGAACAAGTCCGATCAGCCAATTTCTGCGGAAATTTGCACCAGCGGACGCACATCGTTAAGATCATGCCACTGCCTGTCAGACGAGTAACTTACGTGAAACAAAACGTCGTACAACCCGCTAACCTTGAGTTCAACGCTGAGGGTACACCTGTTTCCCGAGATTTCGACGATGTCTATTTCTCTAATGATAACGGGCTGGAAGAGACCCGTTATGTTTTTCTGGAGGGAAACCACCTCAACGCGCGCTTCCCCCTCCATCCCCGCAGCCAGTTTGTCGTGGCGGAGAGCGGTTTTGGCACCGGTTTAAACCTCCTCACCCTCTGGCAGGCGTTTGACCAGTTCCGCGCTGACCACCCCGAGGCTACGCTGCAAAGATTACATTTCATCAGTTTTGAGAAATATCCGCTCACCGGTCACGATCTCAAACTGGCGCATCAGCATTGGCCAGAGCTGGCACAGTGGGCAGAACAATTACAGGCGCAATGGCCGTTGCCACTCGGTGGATGCCACCGCCTGTTACTTGATGAAGGCAGAGTGACACTCGATTTGTGGTTCGGCGATATCAATGAACTGACCGACCAACTCGACGACTCTCTCAATCAAAAGGTCGACGCCTGGTTTTTAGATGGTTTTGCGCCGGCCAAAAATCCGGACATGTGGAGCGAGCATTTATTCGCTGCCATGGCGCGTCTGGCTCGCCCCGGTGCAACTTTGGCAACATTTACCTGCGCCGGATTTGTGCGTCGCGGTTTGCAGGATGCCGGTTTTACCATGCAAAAATGCAAAGGTTTTGGCCGCAAGCGCGAAATGCTGACGGGCGTCATGGCGCAGGACAATGCCCTTCCCGCGCGCGCCCCCTGGTTTGCGCGCAGCGGCCTTGAAAACCGTGAAACGGCGATTATTGGCGGCGGCATTGCCAGCGCACTGCTTGCCTTCGCACTACTTCAGCGCGGCTGGCGCGTGACGCTCTACTGCGCCGACAAATCACCGGCAAATGGCGCATCCGGCAACCGTCAGGGCGCGTTGTATCCGCTTCTGAGCGCTCACGACCCGGCAATCAGTCAGTTTTTCCCAGCGGCATTTACCTTTGCTCGTCGCCTCTATGACGCCCTTCCCGTGACCTATGCACACGACTGGTGCGGCGTGACGCAGCTTGGCTGGGATGAAAAAAGCCAACAAAAAATAGACCAGATGCTGTCACTGGGTTTACCGGAGCAAATCGCTGTGGCGGTTGATGCGCAGCAGGTTCTGGACAATACCGGTCTGCCAACCGACTGCGGTGGCATTCACTATCCTGAAGGCGGCTGGTTATATCCGGCTGAACTGACCGCCGCGGTGATAAGCCTGGCGCAGTCTCGCGGGCTGGATGTGCATTACGGCTATCACCTGGACTCTTTGAATCATCAGCAGGGTGACTGGCAATTGCGGTTCATCAATGGCGCTGATGCCCAGCACTCAAGCGTTGTGCTGGCTAACGGCCATCGCATCAGCGACTTTTCGCAAACAGAAAAGTTACCCGTTTATCCGGTTGGCGGTCAGGTCAGTCACATTCCCACAACTCCGCAGCTCGAAAAACTCCGTCAGGTGCTGTGTTATGACGGCTATTTAACGCCGCAAAACCCGGAAAATGGTCATCATTGCATAGGCGCTAGCTATCATCGCGGCAAGACAGAAATGCACTACAGCGAGGCCGATCAGCAGCAAAATCGTCAACGTTTAGTGGATTGCTTCCCGAAGGCCGAATGGGCAAAAGAGGTCGATGTTTCTGACTCCGATGCCCGCTGTGGCGTGCGGTGCGCGACGCGCGATCACTTGCCGATGGTCGGTAATGTGCCGGATTACGAATCGACGCTGACGGAATATCAAAATCTTGCCGAGAACACCGAAACAGCGGTCACGGCGCCGGTATATCCAGGTCTCTTTATGCTGGGCGCGCTGGGGTCACGCGGCTTGTGCACTGCCCCGCTGCTGGCAGAAATTCTGGCATCACAAATGAGCGAAGAGCCGATTCCGATGGACAGTACGACGCTTGCGGGTCTGAGTCCGAATCGTTTGTGGGTACGGAAATTACTGAAAGGGAAAGCGGTGAAATAAGGCGTGGGCTGATGCCCTCTCCTGAGGGAGAGGGTTTTCACAACAGCAAAAACTTACTGCGATTTTGCCTGTTCGAACAGGTTATCCCACATATCCAGCACCAAAGACTGGTCACGTGGAGAAAGCTCGCCTGCCTGGATGGCTTTTTCAAGACCACGACCCACGGCGGCATGAACGGCTTCAGGCGAGTGATCGTCGCCCGCTTCCAGCTCCGCTACAGCAAGCGTCAGGTGACCACGCAGATAACCGCTGGCAAACAGTTCATCGTCACTGGCGTGCTCTACCATGCCATCAATTAGCGCCAGAATGCGTGATTCAAATTCTGCGATCATCTTCTTTCCTCAGTTAAATATCTTCCGGCCATGGGAAGTGTTCCGCCTTTAATTCCGGCGTGTGGTAATAATTCTGCAATGCTTTGATGAAACGCGCCGGACGTTCCGGGATGCCTTTCTCAAGATATTCCATTACCTGCGCATGAACGCGGCGCTGGAAGGTAATTCTGTCTGGCTCACAATCTCCTTCGAGGTTGTCACAGCTGACGTTGAACGGAAAACCTGCCGCCACACAGAACAGCCAGTCGAACGCCTGGGGTTTGACTTCCACATCTTCAAACTGACCCTGCGTTGCCGCGTCACGCCCATCCGGGCAGTACCAGTAACCAAAGTCTACCAGCTCGCGACGCGCTTTCCCGGCAATACACCAGTGAGAAATCTCATGCAACCCGCTGGCATAAAAGCCGTGCGCAAACACAATCCGGTTGTACGGCACGTCGGCATCAGCAGGAAGATAGATCGGTTCGTCGTCGCCTTTAATCAGACGGGTATTAAAATCATCTGCGAAACAGCCGTCAAAGATGTCAATCAGCTGTTCATAATTATGCGTACTGTTCATGAGTTCATCCCCAACCAGTGGAGGATCTCCTGTCCGTGGCTGTCATAAAGAAGTTTGGCGCTCATCACCGCCGACACAATTACAATCATGGGACGAATGAGTTTTTGCCCTTTGCTTAATACCAGGCGAGAGCCTACGCGCGCGCCTAAAAACTGCCCCAACATCATCACAAAACCGGTGGCCCAGATAACTTTGCCCCCGATAATAAACAGCAGCAGGCCGCCGAGATTGGAGGTCGCATTCAGCACTTTGGCGTGCGCGGTGGATTTGGCGAGATTAAAACCGGCCAGCGTGACAAACGCCAGCGCATAAAATGAACCCGCGCCAGGGCCAAAGAATCCGTCGTAAAAACCGACGCAACCACCCGCAATCAGAGCGAACGGCAAGCCGTGCAAGCGACGCTGTCGGTCTTCTTCCCCAAGCTTTGGCATCAGCAAAAAATAGAGTCCAATACAGATGACCAGAATCGGTAAAATTTGACGCAAAATATCGGACTGGACATGCTGAACCAGCAGCGCACCTGACGTTGAACCGATAAACGTCATCAAAATATTGAGCTTCTGATCGGCAAGGCTAACGACTTTGCGGCGAATAAAATAGATTGAGGCAGAAAGAGACCCGCCGCAGGCCTGGAGCTTATTGGTTGCCAACGCCTGCGCAGGGCTCATGCCCACCGCCAACAGCGCGGGGACCGTCAATAATCCCCCGCCGCCCGCCAGCGCATCAATAAAACCGGCCAGCATGGCGACAAAAAAAAGCACCGCCAGCAACAGCGGTGACACCATGAAAAGATCGACGAAATTATCCATTACAGTACGTGCTCATCCAGTAGCGCCTGGCAGGAAGGCGGCAACGGAGGCGGTGTCTTCTTCTCAGGCTGTGTGGTTCCAGGTTTGGCAGGTTCAAACCAACTTTGCAGTTCGGCACCACAGCCGTCGCCAGGCGGTGGTAGTGGCTGATCTTCGCACTCCAGACTGTTCGCCGGGCAACGCAAGCGGACATGCATGTGCGCGCGATGCTGGAACCATGGGCGAACTTTGCTTAACCAGTCGCGATCCGTTCCGGCATCCAGACAGAGCTGCTGTTTGATCGCCGGATTGACGAAAATACGCGTCACATCGTTATCTTTTGCGGCCACTTTGATCAGGCTAAATACATCAGGCGTCCACAGTGATGGCACAACATTTTTACCGTCACGCGCGACCAAATCCAGCGCCTGAGGTTTAAGCAGCTGTGCGGAACTCCAGCGTGTTTTTGGCAATTGCAGGAAAATATCGACATCAAGTCCCGACTGGTGGCTGGCGTGTCCGCCATTAAAGCGGCCGCCCGCTGGCATACCCATATCGCCAATCAGCATCGTCCCCAGCCCCAGGTTGTGAACCCGGTTACCCAGACGCTGGATAAACATCACCAGATCAGGATGACCAAAGTACCGGCGCTGATCGGTTCGCATCACCTGATAGGTATCAGACTGCAACGGCAATTCTTGCGCGCCAACGATGCATCCGTTGGAAAACGCGCCGATCGACTGCGCGCTGCCCGCCACCGGATGGGTAATTTTTTGCCACGGAGTAGCTGCCAGACTGGCTCCACTGGCGAGCAGTGCCAGCAGAGCAATTGCGGTTTTTTTCATGGTTACCAGCGTGGAAGAGGGGGAATCACATCCGCATTCTGCGCGCGCTGGCGCAGGAAATGATCCATCAGCACGATCGCCAGCATCGCTTCAGCAATCGGCACCGCGCGGATACCCACGCAAGGATCGTGACGACCTTTGGTGATCATCTCAACTTCTTCACCCGCGCGATTAATCGTGTGACCAGGTACCGTAATGCTGGAAGTTGGTTTCAGTGCAATATTAGCCACGATCTGCTGACCGCTGCTGATGCCGCCCAAAATACCGCCCGCATGATTGCTCTGGAAACCTTGCGCGGTGATTTCATCGCGATTTTGGCTGCCGCGCAGCGCAACGACCTCAAAACCGTCGCCAATCTCCACGCCTTTCACGGCGTTAATGCTCATCATTGCGTGCGCGATATCAGCATCCAGACGGTCAAACACCGGTTCGCCTAAACCTGGCGGCACGCCATCAGCAACAACGGTGACTTTAGCGCCAATGGAGTCGCCTTCTTTTTTCAGGGCGCGCATCAGTTCGTCCAGTGCGTCGATTTTGTCCGCATCGGCACAGAAGAATGGGTTCTGTTCAACCAGATCCCAGTCTTTAATGGCCAGCGGAATATCGCCCATCTGGGTCAGACAACCGCGGATCACGATGCCAAATTTCTGTGCCAGATATTTTTTCGCAATCGCACCTGCCGCAACGCGCATCGCGGTTTCGCGCGCAGATGAACGACCGCCACCGCGATAATCACGGAAACCAAATTTTTGCTCGTAGGTGTAATCAGCGTGACCTGGGCGGAAAACATCTTTAATCGCGCCGTAATCCTGAGAACGCTGGTCGGTATTTTCAATCAGCAGGCCGATACTGGTGCCCGTGGTGCGCCCTTCAAAGACGCCGGAGAGGATTTTGACCTGGTCAGGCTCGCGACGCTGCGTGGTGTAACGCGAGGTGCCCGGACGGCGACGGTCAAGGTCGTGTTGTAAATCGGCTTCGGTCAGTTCGATGCCAGGCGGAACGCCGTCAACGATGCATCCGAGTGCCAGTCCGTGCGACTCACCAAACGTGGTCACGCGGAATAATTGTCCAATACTGTTTCCTGCCATCACGGCTCCGTTATCGTTGTTCTCAGTTTGAGCAGGTGAAACGGGCCGAAGCCCGCGAGATTAATCTTTATAGATGCTGAAGTATTCACGCGCGGCGATAAGCTGCGCTTTGGTCAGCATGAAGACGCCTTCGCCACCGTTGTCGAATTCGAGCCAGGTGAAAGGCACCTCCGGGTACTGCTCCATCAGATGTACCATGCTGTTACCGACTTCACAAATCAGAATGCCGTCATCGGTCAGATAATCCGGTGCGCAGGCCAGAATGCGGCGCGTCAGCTTCAGGCCATCTGTACCGGATGCCAGGCCGAGTTCCGGTTCATGGCGATATTCACTCGGCAGATCGGACATGTCTTCCGCATCCACATACGGCGGATTGGTCACGATCAGATCGTATTGCAGTTTCGGTAAATCGCGGAACAGATCGGAGCGGATCGGCGTCACATGATGAATCAAACCGTGCTCTTCGATGTTGTGCTCGGTGACGGCCAGCGCGTCAGTCGAGATGTCCACCGCATCGACTTCTGCTTCCGGGTAAGCGTAAGCGCACGCGATCGCAATACAGCCGCTACCGGTACACATATCCAGAATATGTTCTGGCTGATGGTCCATCAGACCCGCGAAATGATTGTTGATCAGCTCGCCAATCGGTGAGCGCGGCACCAGCACGCGTTCATCGACATAAAATTCGTGGCCGCAGAACCAGGCTTTGTTGGTCAGATAAGCGACCGGAATGCGTTCGTTCACGCGACGGATCACACGTTCAACGATACGGTGTTTTTCGCTGGAGGTCAGGCGCGCAGTGCGCATGTCTTCAGGAATATCCAACGGCAGATAGAGCGACGGCAGTACGAGCTGCACAGCCTCATCCCACGGGTTATCGGTGCCGTGACCGTACCAGATATTGGCGGCGCTAAAGCGGCTAACGGACCAGCGCAACATGTCCTGAATGGTATGCAGCTCGTTTACTGCTTCATCGACAAAAATTTTATCCATTATTCTCTCCAGGGCATGCTTGCATAATTTTCGGCGGCTAGTTTGCCATGAAGACGGCGATAAATCAGCATTGTCGCTGCGCGAGACCGGTGAAAAAATGCGTTTTGCTTGCGCCTCCCTCAGGTAAACTAAGGGAAATAAGAGATGAGACCCACTAATGAAAAAGAAAACATCGCTTAGCGAGGAGGATCAGTCGCTGTTTCGCCAGCTCATGAGCGGGACGCGTCAAATCGCGCAGGACACCATTGTTCATCGTCCGATCCGCAAAAAAGTGACCGAAGTGCCGGTGAAACGTCTGCTTCAGGAACAGGCCGATAACAGCCACTATTTTTCAGATGAATTCCAGCCGCTGCTCAATACACAGGGCGCGGTAAAATACGTGCGCGAAGACGTCAGCCATTTTGAGCTGAAAAAATTACGTCGTGGGGATTATTCGCCAGAGCTGTTTCTCGATCTGCATGGCTTGACGCAGATGCAGGCGAAACAGGAGCTTGGGGCATTGATTGCCGCTTGCCGCCGAGAACACGTTTTTTGCACCTGTGTCATGCACGGGCACGGCAAACATATTCTTAAACAACAAACGCCACTGTGGCTGGCTCAGCACCCACATGTGATGGCTTTTCATCAGGCACCGAAAGAGTATGGCGGAGATGCCGCATTGCTGGTGTTGATTGAAATCGAAGAGTGGCAGCCACCGGAGCTGCCCTGACAGAGTGGCGGGTGACAATGTCTACCCGCCAGATCGCGCGTCACCTCAGATAGCTTTTGCCATCTTCAAGTTGCACGGACTCATTTGCCAGTTGAACACCCCTTTGCCGTTTTCGTCGAGCGTGACGTTAGCAATGGCCGAGGTGGTGAACATCGGCGGCGTTTCGCCAGGGCACAGTTCAGCGACTAAATAGCCGACCAGTGGCAGATGGGAAATGACCAGCACAGAAGCAACGCCTTCACGACTCAATGTCTGAAGATAACCGCTCACCAAGCCGATATCGCCGCAAGGTGTGAGTTCAGGAAGAACATCCACGTTTTTTGGCAGATTCATACAGTCGCCTACTACGTCTAGCGTCTGTTCAGCACGCAAGAATGGGCTCACCAAAACACGTTCAATGTCCACTTTTTGACCCTTGAGCCAGGTGGCCATTAGACGGGATTCGTCACAGCCACAGGTTGTCAAAGGACGAACAGAGTCACTGGCGGCATCGAGTGCCGCGTCGCCGTGACGCATGATAAAAACTTGCATATTGCACCGCTTTTGTTGACCAGGATCACCGGCGTTGACTACCCGCGAATACAGCAAAAAGGCAGAAAACCCGATGGCCGGGCATTGTGCCTGATCCATTCGATGAATGAAACGCTGTTTTTTACCTTAATGGCGTAAGTATAGTCAATATCTGTTTACAAATTAGACAATGACTATCCTATTCACCCCAGGATCTACTCTACTTTGACCCTAATTTATGGGGTCAGTTTCCTGTGCTGGCCAAAAACGCAGGTCATTTTCTGCCATCTGCTTTAATGTCTCGCAGGGTGTAAATCGAGAGCCATAAAGCGATGCCAGACGCTGCAATGTCGCCACAACCTCACCCGCGCCCAGACTATCCATATAGCGGAACGGGCCACCCAGAAAAGGTGGAAAGCCAATGCCAAATACGGCGCCGATATCACCGTCGCGCGCGTTTTTAATCACTTTTTCATCAAAGCAACGCGCCGCTTCGTTAAGCATCATCATAACGCAGCGTTCAGCGCACTGTTGCGCGGTGAGTTTGCCCTGGCCGCTGGCATTGATAAGCCCATAAACCGAGGGGTCGACCTGTTTCTTGCTTTTACGCCCTTTTGCGGCGTAAAGATAGAAACCCCGACCATTTTTTCTGCCTTTGCGATCGTCATTCAAAATCGCTGAAACAACATTCGCAGGTGGACTAAAGCGCTCACCGTAAGCAGCTTCAAGCACAGGTATAATTTTAGTGCCTGTATCTATTCCGACCTCATCCAAAAGTTGGATTGGTCCAACCGGGAACCCAAACTTCACCAGCGCATCATCAACATTTTCAACTTTTTCGCCTTCGGTCAGCAGTCGCATGGCTTCATTGATATACGGCGCAAGAATTCGATTGACGTAAAAGCCCGCATTATCTGCCACCACTATCGGCGTTTTTCCTTGCCGCTTAGCGAGCTTAACCACGGTTGCCACGGTTTGTGCGCTGGTCGACTCGTGAGGAATCACTTCTACCAGCGGCATTTTTTCAACCGGGCTAAAGAAGTGCAAACCAATTACCTGTTCTGGTCGCGCCGCATTCGCAGCGATATCACTTATTGGCAAAGATGACGTATTCGATGCAAAAATCGTGTGCGGCGCGCAGTACTGCTCAACATCGGCCACCATCTGTTGCTTAAGCTGCAGATCTTCAAACACCGCCTCAATAACTACGTCACGATGCTTGAAACCGCTAAAGTCTGTGGTACCCGAAATCAGCGCCAGCGCTCGGTCTCGTTCACTGGCTTTGATATGGCGGCGTTTCACCTTTTGATCAAGCAACTGCCAGCTGTATTGCAGCGCATGGTTGATGCCTTTCGCGTTGATATCTTTGATACGAACGGGCAATTTGCCTTTACTGGCGGTGACAAAAGAGATGCCTCCGCCCATTAATCCGCCGCCCAAAACGCCAATCGCATTCAGCGGACCGGGAGCGGCCTCGCTGCCGGGATCTTTTTTGACTTCGGTGCTGGCAAAAAAGATGCTGCGGAGTGCCTGCGATTGGGGGGTCATCGCTAATTCACCAAAGGCTTTGGCTTCAGCGGCGTAACCGCTGCTGCTTCCCTGTGACAGACCCGTTTCGATAACGTCAAGAATACGTTTCGTCGCCGGATAGTTGCCTTTGGTTTTTTGTTCGGTTTTCTTGCCAACCCGATTAAACAGCAGCGCGCGGCCAAGCGGCCCCGCCAGGATACGCTCGCGTACGGGTAAATGACGGCTCGCCTGCCGCTCTTTTTGCGCCAGCTCAACGGCCGCCGTCATAAGAATAGAATGAGGAACCACTTCGTCGACCAGACCGACTTTTAAGGCCTGACGCGGACGGAGCTGTTTACCGGTGAGAATCATTTCCAGAGCAGTGCTTACACCCACCAGCCGTGGTAATCGTTGCGTGCCGCCTGAGCCTGGCAATAAACCAAGCTGCACTTCCGGCAGGCCAAGAACGGTTTTTGCATCATCCGTACAAACGCGGCTATGACACGCCAGCGCTAATTCGAGACCACCGCCAAGACAGGCTCCATGGATCGCGGCGATCACCGGGATAGATAAACCATGGATCTCCGCCATGATCTGCTGCCCTTGTCGTGCAAGCTCTTCAGCCTCTTGCGCACTCTGAGCGCGGGCAATCATGTTGATATCCGCCCCAGCGATAAAGTTGTCAGATTTGGCGGAAATGAAGATCAGCCCGCAGATGTTTTTGTTGTCGCGGACCTGCTTCAAAATACTGCGCACCTGAACGCCAAACTCAGCTTTCAGGGTATTCATTTTCTCGCCCGGTACGTCGATAGTGACAACCGCGATATTGTCCAGACGCACGTTCAATGTAAATGCGGAATTCGTTTCCATTATTCAGCCTCCAGAACCATCGCCGCACCCAAACCACCCGCCGCACACGCGGTGACCAGACCAAATCCTCCGCCGCGACGGCGAAGTTCGTGCAGCGTTTGCGTAATCATGCGTGCACCGGTAGCCGCAAAGGGGTGTCCATAGGCAATCGAGCCGCCCAGGACGTTAAATTTGCTCTCATCCACTTCGCCCGTAGCATGTGCCCGGCCCAGAACATCGCGCGCAAAGCGTTCGCTGCCCAGCAATTGAAGATTCGCCAGCGTCTGCGCGGCAAAGGCTTCGTGCATATCAATGAGTGTTAAATCCGACAGTGTTAACCCGGCACGCTCGAGTGCCAGCGGTGTCGACCATGCAGGCCCCAACAGCATATCCTGCCAGACATCGATGGCGGTAAACGCATAGCTGCGCAGATAGCCCAGTGGAACCAGACCCAGCTCTTTCGCCCGTGATTCAGTCATCAGGATCACCGCCGCCGCGCCGTCGGTCAGCGGAGTACTGTTTGCTGCCGTAACGGTGCCATGTTTACGATCGAACGCCGGGCGTAATTTTGCATAATCCGCCAGCGTCGAGGTGCCACGAATATTATTATCTTCGGAAAGGGGTTCGCGGAAGGGTGGGATATACGCCGTCATCACCTCGTCCCTCAGTTTCCCTTCCGACCAGGCCAGCGCAGCGCGCTGATGTGAACGATGCGCCAGGGCATCTTGCTGTTCGCGCGTGATACCGTACGTTTTCGCCATTTGCTCGGCGGTGTCCCCCATGCGCAGGCCCGTCGAATATTCCGCGACGGCGGGAGGAACAGGCGCGAGATCGCGCAAACGCAGTTGAGAGAACAGTTTGAGGCGCTGCCCCATTGTGCGCGCTTTATTGACGTCAACCAGCACACGCGCCAGTTTCTTACTAACACCGATCGGCAAAACGGAAGAAGAGTCTGCGCCACCCGCAATACCGGCGCGTATGGTTCCCGTCATCAGGCTTTCAGCGACGTTCGCCACAGCCTGGAAGCTGGTCGCACAGGCACGGCTGACGCTATAAGCGTCGGTATGCACATTCATACCGGTCCCCAGCACAATTTCACGGGCGATATTCGGCGCTTCAGGCATCTGGACAACCTGGCCAAAAACCAGTTGTTCGATGACATCAGGGGATATTTCGCTGCGAGCCAGCATCTCCCCCACCACCATTTTTCCCAAATCGACAGCCGGTATTCCATGAAATGCCGTCGCCTGGCGTGCAAATGGCGTACGCAATCCGCTGACAATGGCGATGCGATCGCCCTGACGGGTGACAAGCGGTAATGCCTGACTCATAACACTCCCCTGTAAATGACAAAAACGCACAAAGTGGTCTGACCTGATAACAGTCTTAACCATTTTTTTACATTCAGCCAATCAGGGAAACGAAAAAGTGCGAGCTAAAACACAGAGAAGAAAAAGAAAACGCCCCTGAAGCACAGAGGCGTAAAAGACGGGATTAACGTAAACCGAGCTGGAAAATCAATGTTTCTGCTTCACAAGCAAAAATGAAATCGATATCCAGTTTCACACCACCTTCAACTTCAGTGAGCGTGGATTTGATTTCGCAAGGGTCGGACTCCACATCGCGAGCGCGCTTAGTCAATGCGCTCAGTGTCTCTTCGGCGTCCGCACGTTTGCTAAACACGCGGCTGTAAGACGCGGTGCAATCCGTATTGTCCATGATGGTACCGACATCCATACAGCAGCAAACCGGGGTTTCATCAGCACTGCATTTACTCATAGCTCAAGTTCCTCTGGATTCGCGCACGGCGCGAGATAAACACGTTAGCGATATTTTACCCCCGAGCCGATGGTCTCTCCAGTCGTTAATGGCGCAAAAGGAGGTAAGTGACCGATATCACACTAAAAAATGATCTAGCGCAAAAATCACCCTTTTCCATGAGTGCGACGGCTCGCATTTTTGCCACACAGATCCCGTTTCGATAAACATCTTTGAAAAACTTAATAAACAAACTTGCAACATTCCATCTGGTCAGACCTATACTCTCGCCACTGGTCTGATTTCTAAGTGTTACCGCAGACCCTACACTCCGCGCTCCTGTTACTACGTGTAACAATTATTGAATAAAAAAAACTCAATGAGGTTATGGTCATGAGCCAGAAAACCCTGTTCAAAAAGACTGCGCTGGCAGTCGCAGTGGCAATCGTATCAACGTCCGCCTGGTCAGCGGGCTTCCAGCTCAACGAATTTTCTTCCTCTGGTCTTGGCCGCGCCTATTCTGGCGAAGGCGCTATCGCAGATGATGCAGGCAACGTGAGCCGTAACCCGGCGCTGATCACGATGTTTGATCGTCCGACTTTTTCTGCCGGGGCCGTTTTTGTTGATCCCGATGTGAACATTTCTGGCCGTTCCCCAACGGGTCGGAGCCTTAACGCACAAAACATTGCACCGACCGCATGGGTGCCAAACCTGCATTTCGTTGCACCAATCAATGACCAGTTTGGCTGGGGTGCATCCGTCACCTCTAACTATGGCCTGGCGACTGAATTTAACAATAATTACGCTGCCGGCGCGTACGGCGGTACCACCGATCTTGAAACGTTGAACCTTAACCTGAGCGGTGCATATCGCCTGGATAGCCACTGGAGCTTCGGCGTTGGCTTTGATGCTGTTTACGCGAAAGCGAAAATTGAGCGTTACGCGGGTGACTTAGGTCAGATTGTTGCCGGATCCGGCATGCTGCCTCCTGCACTTGCAGGCCAAGTGGCACAGATTCCTGGCGATACCCAGATTGCTTACCTGAAAGGTGATGAATGGGGCTTTGGCTGGAACGCGGGGATCCTGTATGAAATCGATAAAAACAACCGTTATGGCTTAACTTATCGCTCAGAAGTGAAAATCGACTTCGACGGCGACTATAAGAGCAGCCTGCCATCTGCGTATAACCAGATTTTGGGTAGCTTCGGCCTGCCTATGGGTACCGATGGCCGTACCACGGGCGGTTCTTTATCTCTGAACCTGCCTGAAATGTGGGAACTGTCGGGTTATAACCGTGTGGCGCCTCAGTGGGCAGTTCACTACAGCCTGACATACACCAGCTGGAGCCAGTTCCAGGAGCTGAAGGCGACTAACAGCAATGGCGACACGCTGTTCTATAAAGATGAAAGCTTCCGCGATGCTTACCGTATCGCCCTTGGTACCACCTATTATATGGATGATAACTGGACGTTCCGTACCGGTATCGCCTTTGATGATAGCCCGGTTCCGGCTGACAAGCGTTCAATCTCTATTCCGGATCAGGACCGCTTCTGGCTGAGCGCAGGCGCAACCTACGCATTCAACAAAGATGCGTCTATTGATGCAGGTGTGTCTTATATGCACGGACAGAAAGTTACCTTCCAGGAAGGCCCGTACGAATTCTCCTCCGAAGGGAAAGCCTGGTTGTACGGCATGAACTTCAACTACGCGTTCTAATTCGGCAGACATTAAAAAAGGTGAGCATTTGCTCACCTTTTTTTATTTATTCCGCATCAATCTCGGACAGTTCGTTTTCGATAGCTTTCGCATTCGGGTTATCTTCCGGCTTCAGCTTGCCACCGTTAGCGATGAAGTCATGATTCTGGAAGTAGGCTTCACGCACCATGATGTAAGGATCGGAAGACTGGCGCAGCAGGCCGTCTGAATCCAGCAGTTGCGCGCGCGTTTCGATACCTTCAACAGTCCATTTCCCAATCGACAGCGGCCACGTCAGCCATGACAGTACCGGATAAAGTGTATCGACCATATCGCCACCGTCATCACGCACGGTAAAGCTGCCGTAGAACGGCAAATGCATATACGGGCCATAGCCAACACCATAATTCCCGAGCGTACTACCAAAGCGGTGAGGCTGCTCACGCTGCAGTTTATGGTTAGACATCCCAGCCACATCGATAAAGCCGCCCATACCCAACAGGGTGTTCAGGAAGAAGCGAGTAAAATGAACCATCCCCTGATAGGGATCGCCTTGCAGGAAGAAGTTCACCATCACCGCGGGCTCTTCCAGGTTGCTGGTGAAATTGCTCAGTCCATTACGCGCAGGTTGCGGAACATAGTCGCGCCATGCAACAGCCACCGGACGAACCAGATACGGGTCCAGCACGTTGTAGTTGAAGCTATACATGGAGCGGTTGAATCCTTCTAAAGGATCGGAGCGCCCCGTTTGCTCGCCCGAACTGGCGCAGCCCACAAGCAGGCTTGTGCCCAGCGCAAGCGCCGACAGCCGAAGTTTCATTTATTTCTCCCTGTTAAGTATGGCTATCGTAGATTGCCATCCGTAACGGAGCGCATGACGCTCCTTTATAAACATGCAAGTGATTGTAACAGCACGTTTCTGGATGTCCACGCACACAGTGCCGGGTGATGATTACGCTCGCCCTGATCACAGCATAGCCTGACTTTGCCATTTCATTTTGTTGGCGATTTTAGCCTGTGACGTAACGTGATGTATCGCGTTTGTTGCCATTGTCAGAAAATAAGAGCATCCCGACGGGTAATATCCAAAAAAACGCTACGATTATACGGATGACAACGAAGTGAGACACTTTCTATGGACGATCTAAAAGAAGAAAAAATCGATGAACATTCGGATGAGCTTGAAGTTGAAAGCGAAGAAAAGCAACGCGGTAAAAAAATAGAAATCAATGAAGATCGCCTTCCCTCGCGAGCCATGGCTATTCACGAGCATATCCGCCAGGACGGCGAGAAAGAGCTTGAACGTGATGCCATGGCCCTGCTGTGGTCTGCGATTGCAGCAGGATTGTCGATGGGCGCGTCGCTGCTGGCGAAAGGTATTTTCCACGTGCAGCTAGAAGGTGTTCCCGGTGGTTTCCTGATTGAGAACCTGGGTTATACCTTTGGATTTGTCATCGTCATTATGGCGCGTCAACAGCTGTTTACGGAAAACACGGTGACGGCGGTTCTGCCGGTGATGCAAAGTCCGACGTGGGGTAATTTCGGGCTTTTGATGCGCCTGTGGGGGGTGGTGTTACTGGGGAATATTATTGGTACAGGAGTGGCGGCGTGGGCCTTTGAGTATATGCCCATATTTGATGAACCCACGCGCGACGCGTTCGTCAAAATTGGTATGGACGTCATGAAGAATACGCCTCTTGAGATGTTCTCCAACGCCATTATCTCAGGTTGGATTATTGCCACCATGGTCTGGATGTTCCCGTCTGCGGGATCCGCAAAAATTGTCGTGATTATCCTGATGACCTGGCTTATTGCACTGGCCGATACGACGCATATTGTGGTGGGAACGGTTGAGGTGTTGTACCTGGTTTTCAATGGCACGCAGCACTGGACCGACTTTTTCTGGCCCTTCGCACTGCCGACGCTGGCAGGAAATATCTGCGGCGGGACCTTTATTTTCGCCCTCTTAAGCCATGCCCAAATTCGCAATGATATGTCGACTAAACGTAAGGCGGAGTTAAAGGAAAAAGAAAAAGCTCGGCAAAACAACGACGAAAGTCCAAAAAAAGCTGATTAAATGGCGACTCTTTAAGCAGTCAGGCGGCATTGAGCTTAACGCATAGTGTAAATAACGCTATACTCGTGCCGCTTCGTCCCCTTAGTTAAATGGATATAACGAGCCCCTCCTAAGGGCTAGTTGCAGGTTCGATTCCTGCAGGGGACACCATTACCACATCTCATCAAGTCTAGTAAATTCCATAACTCACTGATTTAATTTGCAACCCTCTGCTATTCTTGTCCAAGAAAGTGCCATTATTTCTAATGGAATCAATCCGTCTTTGCGTATAACATTGTGTATAACTGAGTTCGATCTTTTTTCTATACACATGCTGCTATCTGACATCCAAATAAAACGCGCAAAACCAAAGGATAAGCCCTATACATTGAACGATGGCATGGGGTTATCACTTCTTATCGATACAGCAGGCAGCAAAGGCTGGCGCTATCGCTACCGCTTTGCAGGTAAGCCCAAGATGATTTCCTTCGGCGTATACGGTGATGTATCGCTTGCTCAGGCGCGTACTAAACGTGATGAAGCTCGTTCCATGCTGGCCAAAGGGATCAATCCTAGCGAGGCCAGAAAGGCAGAAAAAATTGCGTTACAGTTTGCACACGAAAACAGCTTTGAATCTGTAGCAAGAGAATGGCATAGCTCCAAAATGGCAACATGGTCAGAAGGATATGCGAAAGAGGTTCTCAACTGCATGGAAAAGGATATTTTTCCTTTTATCGGCCAGCGCCCAATCGAACAGATTGAACCGCTGGAGCTTCTCACAGTTCTGCAGAGAATTGAGAAACGAGGAGCACTTGAACAAACTAGTAAAATCCGGCGCCGCTGCGGTGAAGTGCTAAGATATGCAGTCGCTACCGGACGGGCTAAATATAACTTTGCTCCTGATCTAGCGATTGCACTTAACAAACCGACAAGGCAGCATTTCCCTTTCCTCACTGAAAATGAACTACCCACCTTTGTTAAAGCTCTGGAAAACTATCAAGGCAGCTTAGTAACCAAGTACGCAACACAGCTACTGATGCTCACAGGTGTGCGTACAATCGAACTGCGTGCCGCAGAATGGGTGGAATTTGATTTAGAAAATGCCTTATGGGAGATCCCCAAAGAGCGAATGAAAAAACGCCGTCCTCATCTAGTACCTTTATCTACTCAGGCGCTTAGTATTCTGGAAAAGCTTCAAGCAATTACCGGAAATTACAATCTCGTTTTTCCTGGGCGGAACGACGCCAGGAAACCAATCAGCGAAGCGAGTATCAACAAAGTGATAAAGCTACTGGGTTATCATGGTCGGTTAACTGGCCATGGTTTCAGGCATACCATGAGTACTATTTTGCATGAGCATGGTTTTGATAGCGCTTGGATTGAAATACAACTTGCGCATGTTGATAAAAACTCAATCAGGGGAACTTATAATCATGCGCAATATTTAGAACCACGAAGAAAAATGCTGACATATTATAACGATCTTATATATACGCTCGCTTGATACTCGCTAAATTACGTTCCATTTCGGTAAAGGTTAAGTTTATGCAGTCAATGAGCTCAAATACCTGCTCCTCAATGAGGATAAAATCATTTTTCGGCCCAGTACTAATCTTTATACCCAGATCACCAACTTTCTCTAATAATCTAACTTGATGATTTTTATATGAATACTTACCTCCAGGCTCAGTAACATCTTTATTTGCTGATGAAATTACATTTGCAATTTCATCAATTCTCAATTGATACAATGCAGATACTGTCACATCTCCTCTTTTTGAAAGAGGAAATATTAAACTGTACCATTTGTATATATTAACCTTGTCAGGGGAAATAAATTTACGCTTAGTGATTTCTGCATTCACATAATCTCTGAACATATTCAAATGCGAAATATGATTAGTAAGATTGCTATTTTTTACACCCGACTTATATGTCATCAATGCAATTCCAATACCCCCAATAGTGGTAATAAGGGTAATTAACCATGCAATTGATTGAAGAACAATTGAGATACTGTTAAACTTACTAAAAAAATAAGCAACGCACTTATCTGACAAACAGAACTCTCTAGCGTAAAGTTTCTCATTGTAAATTGTTACGTTTAAAATAAGAAAACTAAAAATAACACCAAATGTAAATATAGTAATGATAGTAAGTGCTAATATTTTAAGTTCTTTTTCTTTACCAAAATCACCCAATGGTATTTTATTAACTAGAAATAGGATAAAACCGAAAAACAATCTAATTTTAGTTTTCATCAAACGCATTAAATACGAAGGAATATTACTTATGAAATCATACACAGTATTAAAAAGACGTTTAACTCGGAGAGCAACTTTGTAAAACCTGAGTTTTAAATCCTTATTTCTTTTCTTCAAATTAAGAAGCAGCATTTCGCTTTCATTATTATTCCGTAAGATATCCCCAACAGACAAAAATATAAACTTTAAGCTAATTATTAACTCTTTGAGATCGTCATACAATAAAAAACAATTTTTCTTCAAAAACTCATAATTTATTTTTATTTTAGATAATGTACTCATTAATACTTAACCTTTAAAAGACGATCTTTAAATGCTTTCTCAATTAATAAAAAACCTGGGGTTCTTCTTAAAATAATTAAATTATATAATGTGAGATCATATTTTTTCTTGTAATACTCTTTATTTGAATTCCCACCTTTATAAGAGTTTTCTAAAAAATTAATCGCTCTATCTATTTTAACTATATCTCGCTTGGCAGCTTTTGGTTGAATCGCCTTCAACCTTAATGTTAATTCTTTATATTTATTGTGATTGACCCTGCCTAATTTATTTACACGACCAACACTTCTATTGTATTCAATCCTAAAGGCTATGCTTGTTATTGAGTTATTTTTCTTAGCCAGTTGCTCTAGGTTATGGACAGAAGCTCTTATACGGCCGACCTCTTCAGAAGGTAAGCGTGGTTCATTGAAAGAAATCCGCAAGCCATGAACCTTCAATGATTCAGTTGAAATATTGTGGACTTGCGTCTTTTCTTCATTTATTGGCAAGTCTTTACCAGCAAGCATATCTTTAATATGTTCTAAAATTTGATTCATATTATAATTAACTGACTTTGATGAAACCGTAATATCATCTACCAGTCTTGTATATACTAGTTTTTTTCTTTCTGCTCTTTTAACTACTTCAGTTTCGACATCAAAAAGACATAATGACGCTATATAGCTAGAGGTCAAAGCCCCTTGAACAATATTTTCTTCATAGCAGCATATATTAGTTAAGTATTCTAATGCATCCCCCTTGAATTTAAGTACTTTTGAGAATACATCGTGAACAATATCTCTGTGAATATTATCAAAGAAACTTTTAATATCAACCTTTAGTATAGTTTTGGCATTACAATGTTTCTGGGCACATGCAATATAATGTCTTTCAATCCCTTTTTTTTTCTCTTCTTTATTAGTAGGAACTGAACCGTACATAAAACCAGGCCAGACAATTAATTCTTTGAAAATTCTATTGTTAATTCTTTTTTGAATACGTCTAATTAACTGATGCGGATCATAAACATCTCGTAATTCACCATTAATTTTTTTAACTTGTTTTTTTTTGTATCTTTGTTGAGGAGACATTAAAATAGCAGTATTTAAATCTACCAAAGTAATATCTAAGCAAGAACTCAGCGATTGCAGTGATCTGAGAGATTGTACACCAGCTTTTTTAAAAGGTTTTTGGGCCGTCATGATATATTCCATGTCATGAAATCAAAATTACATCCGGCCTCCCTCATGCTCAAGAGGGCAATAAGAATAGGGATGCTTACATCAAAAGTTCTTAGCAACTGCCCCTATTCTCTGACCGGACGCAATTGAGGACGGCTACAGTCCCTTCGTCGCCGGCCAGGCTTTGTGGGGTAACCGTTCCAGCCCATGCTGTTGCATAGGCGCTCCCACATCTATCAATGTGAAAGCGGAAGCTAAGATACTGTAAACTTTGACTGCAGCAGGCAAACGGAACGTTTGCGCGATACCGATATTACCATCACTGGGACGACATTCAAGACATAACAAGAGGTTCTTTTCCTAAACTACCAAAAATATGACCACTTGAAGCAAAATCGCACTACACCGCACCCGCCTGCGGTTTTCAGATCATAAAAATTTTTCAGTTTGTTTTTTTTACAAATGATAGCGCCAAGCCGCACCAATTCTGGAGATGTACTGAGAGACAGCTAGTGAAAACGATGAAAAGAATTTCAGTTTTTTTCAGTTTTGAGGTACTGAGATTTTAGCGAAATCCCTATAAGTCATTGATAATAAATGGATAATATATTTTAGGTGAGACTTTTCAGGACTAAGGGCGAGAACATAAAATTGTAATGCGTTGAATTATATGTGTTTTATTCTTTAAGCGATTGAAATTTTATGAATCGAATCCGGGAACGTTAATGCCATTCCCGTCGATTCGTTTACCGGCTCTCGTCAGCCTCCAGCAAAAGTTCTAAAGCTCTTTGTCGCTCGTCAGGTGGTAAAGCATCCATCAGCTCTTTAACTCTTCCCTGGCCGTTTAAAGCGCTGGGGCTAATGGTGTGAGAAAAACAGATATTCATTACGAACGTATGCCCACACTCAACATTTGAACAGTAACAGTATACATCTGACAATTTAGGGTGTTTCCGGTTTGTCTTTCTCACCTTTGCCGCAGACATACACTCTGGGCAGTTAATTTTCAGCACTCGCATCGCTATTCCTCTTTTGCCAGCCAGAATAAGGGATTTGAATCCCTACCTCTTGTTCTGAACGTGTAACACTGGTAACACGTGTAACATCGTTGATTTAATTGAATTTAATCTGTTACCAGTGAGCTAAATAAAGAGGTAACGAGTGGTAACACACTGATTTTTGTTACCTCTGTTACCTCTGTTACCTCTGGCTATTTCTGACTGGTAACAGTGGCAAGCCTCGTCGTTACTGCCTGTTACCTCTGTTACCAGTGTTACCTCATAAAAATAAGACTCACGCGATTACTATTCGGGATCGGCTCTACCCAGTACTTGCGTATTAAACTGGTACACACGCTTAAGCCCTATTTCTGGTAGGCGAATGCTGTTTTGCGTTCTCCCGTCCTCCCCGGCTTTCAGCCAGCCCGCCTCAACACACAATCTGGCCACCTTTCGCGAATCGAACCCTTTACAAATTTCTTTCCAGCCAGATGGCAATACGTAGAAGGTCACTGTGGAATCTGTCACGTTGTCGCCCTTGTCCACTTTCCTGAACCCCATCATCGACAGTGGGCGGTTCTTGTCGTCGTGCCAGTCAGCAAAGCGGCTGAACTGGTTACGTGTCATATAATCCCTGACCTGCTCCAGTGCGGTTTTATCCTCCTGGTTCGCGGTGTGCCCACGATCAGCCATCCATGAGGCCAGACAACACTCAGCAGCCCTGAACGCCTCACCTTCAGGCCATCCGGTTATCCCGGCTTGTGTGGCCAATTCTCCTGCCATCGCAACCAGCGCAAAACGGGTAACGGCGCGCCCAACCTGATTTCCTGCATCCGCAGGGGTCAACCTACGGGTGTAGTCCTTCAGCAGCGCTTTCGCCTGGCTGGTCAGTTCCGGTAGATCAGCTGTCAGACAATGCAGCCAGTCGCGGAAGGGTGAGCCATGATGATGAATAACGGCATGTTCAAGATGCTCCGCCAGCGCTTTACCGCCACTAAAGCCGTGCAGCTCTTCAAATACACCATGCTTGCCCGAGTCACTTGGGATCTGGATCATGCGTACTTCAACCCCGGCGTAGGTTCGCTCTCCTGCATTGGCGGCGTGCTCGACTAGTGACAGCTCCCCCGTGGAAAGAAACAACAGATTCCAGCGGTTTGTTTCTCGTACCGAACCATCAGTTCTGGCGCGGGCTTTGCCTTGGCCGTTCGCCAGCATGTAGGCGATATTTCCCGCCTCTCTGCCATCCACCTCGCGGATTTCATCAAGCATCAGTGTGGCATCATTGCGGCGGCTGGCCGTTCCTTCCAGCGCGTTCCCGGTAGCACGCCATGTATGCCAGAAATCCGTACCACCGCACACCGAAGCAGCCACTTTCATGGTCGTGGTTTTACCGTCTGTAGACTCACCTTTTAGGTGATAACCGCCGCCGCCTATGCCAACCAGCTTCAAAAGCGGCGCGGCGAATGCCAGGCTTACGGCAAAGGCCAGTCGGGCATTATTGACGCAATAGCTGCCTATATTTTCCCGCCATTCTTCCGTGGTGCCATTAACACGAAAATCACGCCCCTGAACGCTGGACGTCTGGAGAATGACAGACTGTGACTCTCTGCCGATCACTTCATCCTGAAGAACATAAACGCCGCCACCAGAGCATACCGAGCGATAAGCTGTTTTAGATGCATCTCTGCCTGAGCCTTTGAAGCAGAGGGAAGTGGTTGCCCAGCAGGAGTTTGTGACAATACTCTCAGCCATTCTTCCGCTGGCATCGATTGGTTAAATGACTGCATGGCGGAAAAAACGACAGATTTCAGTTCGCTGACCGTCATGTATTTGCCTTTCTGCTCATCCAGCCCGTTCAAACGGTCACTCAGCTGTTGCAGCTTCGTCATTCCCAAATGCCAGCCATCAAGGTGGTCTGTCGGTAATGCGGCGGCATTAAGTTGTTGCCGCCACTGCTGTGCCAGAAGTTTTGCCTGCTCCGGCCACAGCACCTGAGATTGATCCACGAGCTGTCGACTCCTTGCAATATTCCAGTCAGGAGGCAACTTCTCCAGTCGGGCAATCTGCTGCTGTGTTTGTGCAATGACGGTTTGTGGTAACGGAGACTGCTGACGTAGAACATCCAATTGTGCGGGCGAGAGCGTCGCGGGGATCGGGGCCAGTGATGCAGCAAGCTGAATCTGTAAAGGGTCAGGCCGGGACAAATACTGCCAGGCCCATACCGTTACGATGCTGCTCACCAGCATGGTAACCATCCCAGCCGCGAATGATTTCCACTTTTTTACCGACGTGGGCATTGCTGCCAGTCCTTCCACCTTCGCCTGGGGTTCTGGCTGCGCAACGTAAACCCACTTCACGGTGCTATCTGACGCGATATTCTCTTCGAGCGGACTTGCTGTCACACCTTTCATCACCTTCGCAGGCAACCCGCTACGAGTATTTACGCCAGATGCGGTAAAATTGCGTCAGAATGCGGTGGCTGAAGATATCCAGAAAGCCCTGAAGCGCCTCGTGCCCTTCGCGGCGCTGGGTGATGTCATCCAGGTACGCCGTTGGTAAGGGGGAATCGACACCATACATCCCCATAAAAGTCGTGCGGATGTGCGGTGGCCTGCTGTCATCATCCTCGTCATATTCGACAGCCTTCAGCTCGCTCGCCGGGAAACCCATCCCCGGATGCGGCGCAAACCGCACCGGGTCATCTGCAGGATGGCTGGTCGAGCCGATCAGTGGCCTGCCCGGATTACGCTTCTCCAGCAGCTGGCATAACCGATAAAAGTTGATGCGGTGAAGGTCGGCTTCCAGCCGTGGGATCAGCCGGGAATGCGGCGGTTGTGCTTCTCTTCCCATTCCAGGCGCTCTCCGGTCGGTTGCAGGATGATAATCAGGCGGTTAAACAGGTAGATATCGGTGTAGAGCGCAAAGAAGCGGCTCAGCATCTCGCCGAACAGGCAGATATCTCCGCGCCCGGCAAAGCCGTGGCTGTCGAGCGTCACCTCAATCTGCACGCCGCGTACCAGGTAGCCCTGCTCAAAGCGCTCGGTTTCGCTGTGCTTCACGTCAATGATGGCTTCCAGGCGGCGGCGGTTCATCTCGCTGTCTGTCCATTCGTACAGTGCCAGGGTGCCACGCAGCACGTCGGCATTATCCATCATCGACAGGAATCCGCTGCCGAGATGACTCAGCACGCGCCAGTGGAAACGATCCTGCGCCGGGGGATAACAGGGCAGTGTCGGTGCACACAGGTTACGCACGGCGATGCTGCCCAGATCGTACAGATGAATAGGCAGATCCTTGACGGCACCACCAGCCTGCGGGCCACGAATTTGCACGCACCAACCATTGTTAATGAAGCTACGAACCATATTGGATGCAAAGGCGAACGACGCATTGGTCCAGAGATATTTATCATGCTCTGGGCCTTTCACTTCTTCGACATAGTTAAAACTGCGCACCGGCACGGTGTCCGGACCGTACGGCAGACGACCCAGTACACGTGGCATCACCAGACCGATATAACGGGAATCATCAGTATTGCGGAAGGATTTCCATTTGATGTATTCAGCGCGGTCAAAGTAGTTACCGATATCCTTGATGGCGGCCACATCCTCCATCGAATCCTTCAGGAAGAATTTCGGGCCGGCAGAGCCGATAAACGGCATATGCGCTGCGGCAGATACTTTGGAGATATTACGCAGCAGCGCCACGTCCTGTGCTGACGCATCAAATTCATACGCAGAAATCAACGCACCGATGGGTTCTCCGCCTGGGGTGTCGTACTCATCAATATAGGTATGTTTATACAGCCCGCTTTGAATAATTTCCGGCGCGTCCTCAAAGTCCTGTCGCAAAGACGCTTTCGACAGATCGAGCAGCTCAATTTTGACGTTCTGGCGAAAGTCAGTTTTATCCACCAGCGATTTCACACCGCGCCAAAGAGATTCGACAGCCTGAAAGTCGTCATGATGCATTACCGCATCCAGCTGACGACTGATTTGGTAATCAAGCTCCGCAATATGATGGTCAATCAGGTTTTTATCTAATTTTTCGACCTTTGAACCGGCTTTACTAAGGCATTCCAGAAACACCTGCATACCGGCGGTCAACCGCTCATCAGCAGTTGCATCAGACATGGCCTGTGCATCCTGCCAGATATCCAGCGCACTCAGTTCAGAAACCGGATTGAGATTGATTTTTTCAAACAGGGATGCATATACACCGCCTGATTCAGAACGTTCCAACACTAAAGTTTCACTGCCAGTCATATATTCATTTTTTACAGACATCAGCATTTTCTCTTCGTTAAACCGTTTAACATCATGACCATCAGACTTTTTTCGGTGCCAGAGCACTCAGTTCACTGCGCAGCTCACTGCTGAGTTGTGGGTCTAGCAGAATTTTTTCCAGCTCTTTACGGAAAGCCTGGTTATCGAGCAGATTGGCTTTGAGGTCTCGGAGAAGATTACGCATGGCAAGCATGGCTTTCAGTTGAGGGATCTGACGAGCGACCTGTTCCGGTGTGAAGTCTTTCATGTCCCGGAAGGTGAGATTTATGGCTTCTTCACTGCCGTCATGTGCAAGCGTGTTTTCAACTGAAAGCTTTATGGCTGGCGAAAATTCAGCAAGCACGCTGTCAAAGTTATTTTTATTTACATTGACCTTTTCGCGCTCCGAAACGGGACGCTGCTCTGTTCCGTTGCTGTAATCACCCACCAAAACAAGTTTTAGGGGTAATTCGACTTTTTTCTGTGCGCCGCCTGTATGCAAACTTAACTGGATATTGACGCGAGCCTTAGGGATCTCGGATTGATAGGAGTTAGACATAACTTTCCCTGTTCTATGGAATAGATAGAAACGGTCAATACTAGCTGGCAAATTAATAAGAAAAGCTTAGGCTATTAGAGCAGAAGATATTAACTCCATCGGACACTAATAGTACCCACAGTCAAGATCAGTCGCATTCCTTTTACCTGCAAGCATGACGCAATATTAAGACTTAATGCGAAATCAAAACGCGAATAAAGCCCTATCGAGATAAGTGTAAAAATATTCACGCGATGATGGGGAATTAAATGATGTAACATAACTTTACAGACCAAGGATTTCATTTAAATAAAAGCTCTCTTTTTTTATAAGTATTTCCTTATAATTTTACAACTGGCCCTATAAAATAAGGTACCGACAACATCACCAAATGATAAATAAAGACAATCAAGCAAAAATCCTAAAAATAAATATTTGAACTAAAATGACTATTTTCACAGTCAACAATATATAATTCATTTCCTTCATCAATAGAACAACAATTCATTTTTACCTGTTCTATGTATTGAATGAGTCATGTAACGTGATACCTGCCAATTACACCTTATCACCGCAAAAATGATTGCCAGGGATGCCAGAATTTTCAGAGGCTATCGAAGCATTCAATCGTCGTTTACTCGCCAAACAAAACGCTGCGTATAACTCCCCTGTATGGCAGAAAAAACCTGCTACCCTTACCGGCATCCATCAGGTGCGCGTTGCTAATTTACCAGCTCACTCATTCCCATCTGATGATTCCGGTTAAGTACGCATTCCACTCATGACAAAACAAGAAGATATGTCCTTCCGGAAATGCTGATCCTTTTCAAATTTAACTAAAATCAAATTTTACAACGAGCTTGTATCTCATTGAGTTATCGTTACAATATTACCTCTGCTGTATATCATCAGACCACAGCCTCGCTGTATACCTCGTCAACAAAGCCGCTGATTCAATCATGCTGATGGCACGTCCAGACTGTTCCTCGCAAAACTATCCTAAATGGAGACCTCTTTGAAAGTTTTACTCTTGCTAAGCCTTATAATATTCATAAACTCACCTTCATTTGCCGCTACCGCGATTCGGCTCTCCTGTTCGTTACGGAGCAGTGTGACCATCTCTCACTTCAAATATCAGCTCAGCACTATGAAATGGGACGATCGCTTTCAAATTGCCTCAGGTGTTAACCACGCTCGAACAAAAAACAATACGCCTTATGTGGTGACCCATTTCAGGAATGGCGATGATCTTGTAATCTTTGAGGACACGCAGCAGTATTTTTTACTGTATGCAGATAGCGATACGCCCGACCGGTGTTATTTGAAGGACACGTTCACCTACGATATTTTAGATCTCCCCCGCTTTCATAAATGAAAATCAGCTTCATGCTAATTTCGCGGTGCCTGTTGAATCAATTTATTCGGCAGGCCTCGCGCAGCAGGTTATCTGACCCTTTCGACGCATTACCACCACAAAGCCAATATGCATCTTTTTTGCTGTCAAATATCATCTTTTAAAATGGCCTTATTAGATGAAACCAGGAAATCCGCAGCCTCAGAGTGAATGATAATAAAGTAGAGTAACTATTTAATGCCGTTATTTCATGAGTCCGTTGGGTTATCCAAAATCCTATGAATCAGGATTAATATGATTATGGCTTCATTAGCAGAGTATTTAGACCCCATTCATCCTGTCCTTCTTAAGCAATATAAGTCGATGATGCAGTCGTACTCGCTGCGCTTTCAAGCCTGGAATTATCGTCACCATGTGCTTGCTTTTTCGGATAAAGTAGTCGTGGAACACGGTGTCTAACGATGCTACATTACGCAACCTACCTTACTTCGGCAGTGGTTA
This sequence comes from Lelliottia sp. GFLA7, assembly GCF_056490165.1. NCBI lineage: Bacteria > Pseudomonadati > Pseudomonadota > Gammaproteobacteria > Enterobacterales > Enterobacteriaceae > Lelliottia > Lelliottia sp. GFLA7. The sequence goes on from NZ_JBWLAQ010000002.1 coordinate 823,419, forward strand.
TTGACTGCGTAAACATCGGTAAGGGCTGAAACTACTATCCTGAAATACGGTCTACACAAGCAGGTTGTAACGCGAAGTTTGCGCTACCTTCTCAGGCTTTATATAGGTTCACTATTTTGTCTCAATGCAAATTCCAGCGTGCATTTCTTCATCCACGTTACTGGTTAACGTGGTTTGGTCTTGGCCTACTTTGGCTACTGGTTCAATTACCTTATCCCGCTATTCGTGTTCTGGGCTCGCGGTTAGGGAGTGCATCCCGCCACTTCCTGAAACGACGTGAATCCATTGCGCGCAGGAATCTCGAACTCTGTTTCCCAAACGATACGCCCGCTCAGCGAGAAAAACTGATCAAGGAAAACTTCAAAGCCATTGGTATGGCGCTGCTGGAAACAGGTATCGCCTGGTTCTGGCCAGACGAGCGCGTGCGTAAATGGTTTGATGTTGAGGGCCTGGAGAATCTGAAAGAGGTGCAGGCGCAAAATCGCGGCGTGATGGTGATTGGCGTTCACTTTATGTCTTTAGAGCTGGGGGGGCGCGTGATGGGGTTGTGCCAACCGATGATGGCCACCTATCGTCCGCACAATAACTTGCTGATGGAATGGGTGCAGACGCGCGGTCGACTGCGGTCTAATAAAGCCATGATCAGCCGAAACAATTTGCGCGGTTTAGTCAGTGCACTCAAAAAAGGCGAAGCCGTCTGGTTCGCTCCTGACCAGGACTACGGCCGAAAAGGAAGCAGCTTTGCCCCGTTTTTTGCGATTGAAAATGTAGCTACAACTAACGGCACATTTGTGATTTCACGTCTGTCGGGCGCACCGATGTTGACGGTCACGATGATCAGGAAAGCGGATAACTCAGGTTATCGTCTCTTTATCTCCCCTGAGTTGAAAAATTATCCCCAGGATGAGACGGAAGCTGCCGCTTACATCAACAAAGTGATCGAGAAAGAAATCATGCGCGCCCCCGAACAATATTTGTGGGTCCATCGCCGCTTTAAAACCCGTCCAGTTGGCGAATCCTCTCTCTATAAGTAATCTCTTTAAAGGTTAGTTTCGCTGAGAAACTAACCTTTTCAATCACCTGCCATCACGCTCTCAATTGTTAATTATTTTCTTCGCTCAACGTCTATTTATTGCACGCTGAAATTAATCTGTCTCCGTTCCACGACACTCGTAAGTTACGGAAAGCATTTGAAAAAATGCCCCTTGTCACTCCTGATTTTTAGGCGTACATTAGCGCCGTCTGGCAACAGGAAGGCACAGAATTCTGAGCTGGAGTCGATGACATAGCGGGATAATTCTTATTTCCGATTGCGTCCGATTTCAACTCTCTATACTCAGTTGGACTTTGTTTTTTTAGGCGTATCAAAAGATGCGCGGAGCGACAAACGTGAAATATTTCTTTATGGGCATTTCGGTGATTGTATTTGTCTGGGCCGGAACCTTTGCCCTGATGATCTGAGCGAAGAACAACAGTTAAAAAAACAGGAGCCATTGGCTCCTGTTTTTTTTATGCGCGCTACGTTATTCAGATTCTGCTAGATTCTTTTTGTCTGACGGCAAAAGACCATCGGCCCGGAACATCCCTTTAATCCCTCTCACCGCCTGGCGTATACGATCGCTATTTTCGATGAGCGCAAAACGCACATGAGTATCGCCATAATCACCAAAGCCGATGCCCGGGGAAACGCAAACTTTTGCATCCTGCAGCAGTTTTTTAGCAAATTCCAGAGATCCCATGGCCGCATAGTGCTCGGGAATTTTGGCCCAGACGTACATCGAGGCTTTCGGCATGTCGACCATCCAGCCCGCTTCATGCAGCCCTTTCACCAGCACATCGCGGCGTCGTTTGTACTGCGCGGCGATGTCTTGCACACATTGCTGATCGCCTTCCAGCGCGGCAATCGCAGCCACCTGAAGCGGTGTGAAAGTACCGTAATCGTGATAGCTTTTGATTCGCGCCAGCGCGTTGACCAGCGTTTTATTGCCGACCATAAATCCAATACGCCACCCAGCCATGTTGTAGCTTTTCGACAGCGTAAAGAATTCAACCGCGACATCGCGCGCGCCGGGCACTTGCATAATTGAAGGCGCTTTCCAGCCGTCATACACGATATCGGCATACGCCAAATCATGCACCACCAGCACGTCATAACGCTTTGCCAGCGCCACCACTTTTTCAAAGAACTCTAGCTCGACGCATTGCGCCGTCGGATTCGACGGAAAGCCTAAAATCATCATCTTTGGCTTCGGGTAACTTTCCCGAATCGCACGTTCCAGTTCGTTAAAGAAATCTACACCTTCGACCAAGGGCACGGAGCGTACTTGCGCCCCGGCTATCACCGCACCGTAAATATGGATCGGATAGCTTGGATTCGGCACCAGCACGGTATCACCGTGATCCAGCGTCGCCAGCATCAGGTGTGCGAGCCCTTCTTTCGATCCGATCGTAACGATAGCTTCGCTTTCGGGATCGATATCAATCTGATAGCGATCCTGATACCAGCGAGAAATTGCACGCCGCAAGCGCGGAATCCCGCGCGACGTCGAGTAACCGTGAGTGTCCGGACGTTGAGCAACGGTACACAGTTTTTCGACGATATGCGGCGGCGTTGGGCCATCGGGATTACCCATGCTGAAATCGATAATGTCTTCGCCGCGCCGACGCGCAGCCATTTTCAGTTCAGCAGTGATATTAAAAACATAAGGGGGGAGACGATCGATACGCGTAAAACGGCGTTCAGGACTGAATTCAGCCATAGATTCCTCAGAGCCACGTTTGCGCCCGGACCGTCCGAGCGACGCTGCCACGTTTGTGGCATGCTTAGAAAATAGCCTGATTGAAAACCCGCTGTCGAGAGGAGAATGAAAAAATAAAATTAGATATAAAATGGGAACATTAATTGAGGGAAAACCGGAAGTATTGATGCCAAAAGAGATCAGAGATGCCATTTTGTTAACATCATGATATCAATGAACTTACAAACAGGCTTTCATTCAAAGCCAGAATCACTCCAGTCAATCAGAATCCGATAATCCCCTTTGTAAATTAAGGTTTTTCCTCATTTGCTAAAAAAGAGTGATGTCTGGTCATTCTGCGTCAGGTTTCCTATCATAGATTTTTCCCGTTTTCCCAGGTTGTCCCGTGCACGAAATATTCAATATGCTGCTGGCGGTATTTGATCGCGCTGCATTAATGCTGATTTGTCTGTTTTTCCTGATCCGCATCCGGCTTTTTCGCGAGCTTTTACATAAATCTGCACACTCGCCAAAAGAATTGCTGGCCGTCACCGCCATCTTCTCGATGTTTGCGCTTTTCAGCACCTGGTCCGGCGTACCGGTAGAAGGATCGCTGGTCAACGTGCGCATTATTGCCGTGATGTCCGGTGGTATCTTATTCGGCCCATGGGTGGGGATTATTACCGGCATTATTGCGGGGACGCACCGCTATCTCATCGATATCGGCGGCGTAACGGCAATTCCATGCTTTATCACCAGCATTATCGCGGGTGTCCTTTCCGGCTGGATTAACCGTAAGTTTCCCAAAAAACAGCACTGGAAAGCCGGTATTGTAGCGGGCATGGTGTGCGAAACGCTGACCATGATCCTGGTGGTTGCCTGGGCCCCTTCTACCGAACTTGGCCTGGATATTGTCTCGAAAATCGGTATTCCGATGATTCTGGGCAGCGTGTGTATTGGGTTTATCGTTTTGCTGGTGCAGAGCGTCGAAGGTGAAAAAGAGGCCAGCGCAGCGCGCCAGGCGAAACTTGCGCTGGATATTGCCAATAAAACGCTGCCGCTATTTCGTCATGTCAACGCAGAGTCGTTGCGGCAGGTGTGCGACATTATCCGCCGCGATATTCATGCTGATGCGGTGGCGATCACCAATATTGATCATGTGCTGGCCTATGTCGGTGTGGGCGAACATAACTATCGCGATAACGACGATGCCGTCAGCCCTACCACTCGCCAAGCCATAAACTACGGAAAAATCATCATTAAAAACAATGATGAGGCGCATCGTACTCCGGAGATCCACTCCATGCTAGTGATCCCGCTGTGGGAAAAAGGGATAGTTACCGGCACGCTTAAAATTTACTACTGTCACGCGCATCAAATCACCTCTTCACTGCAGGAGATGGCGATTGGCCTGTCGCAAATTATCTCTACGCAACTGGAAGTGTCTCGCGCCGAGCAGCTACGTGAAATGGCAAATAAGGCAGAACTGCGCGCCCTGCAAAGTAAAATTAATCCCCATTTCCTGTTCAACGCGCTGAATGCGATTTCGTCTTCTATTCGAATGAATCCAGATACCGCCCGTCAGCTGATTTATAATCTCTCGCGTTATTTGCGCTACAACATTGAGCTTAAGGACGACGAGCAAATTGATATCAAAAAAGAGCTGTATCAGATCAAGGACTACATCGCGATCGAACAGGCTCGTTTTGGCGATAAGCTGACGGTCATCTACGATATCGACGAAGAGGTGCACTGCGTCATCCCAAGCCTGTTGATTCAGCCGCTAGTTGAGAACGCGATTGTCCACGGCATCCAGCCATGCAAAGGCAAAGGCGTGGTGACAATTAGCGTGGCGGAATGTGGCAATCGCGTGCGCGTGGCGGTACGCGATACCGGAAACGGTATCGATCCTAACGTGATTGCGCGCGTGGAATCTAACGAAATGCCGGGCAATAAAATTGGCCTGTTGAATGTTCATCATCGCGTGAAATTACTTTACGGCGAAGGGCTGCATATTCGTCGTCTGGAACCCGGAACGGAAATCGCTTTTTATGTGCCTAATGAGCGCTTACCCGTTCATACGCAAACATTATTGTGGCCCTGAATGAGGAATGATGCATGAAAGTCATCATTGTTGAAGATGAGATCCTCGCCCAACAGGAGCTGAGCTGGCTGATAAAAGAGCACAGCAAAATGGAGATTGTCGGCACGTTTGAAGACGGACTGGATGTGTTGAAGTTTTTACAGCACAACAAAGTTGACGCCATTTTCCTGGATATCAACATTCCGTCACTGGACGGTGTGCTGCTGGCACAGAATATCAATCAGTTCGCCCATAAGCCGTTTATCGTTTTTGTCACTGCATGGAAAGAGCATGCCGTCGAAGCGTTCGAACTGGAAGCATTTGACTACATTCTCAAGCCTTATCAGGAATCACGCATTGTGAGCATGCTGCAAAAACTTGAAATGGCCTGGCAGCAGCAAAACCACTCTGCGGTGAGCGCAACCCCTGTCATCACCCGTGAAAACGACACGCTAAATCTGATTAAAGATGAGCGGATTATCGTCACGCCGATGGATGATCTTTATTATGCCGAAGCGCACGAAAAAATGACGTTTGTTTATACTCGTCGCGAATCTTTCGTGATGCCGATGAATATCACTGAATTTTGCGGCAAGCTGCCCGCGTCGCATTTTTTCCGCTGCCACCGTTCGTTTTGTGTGAATCTGAATAAAATCCGTGAGATCGAACCGTGGTTTAACAACACCTACATTTTACGGCTGAAGGATTTGGATTTTCAGGTGCCCGTGAGTCGGAGCAAGGTGAGGGAATTCAGACAGTTAATGCATTTGTAGGAGAATCCCCTCTCCGTACGGAGAGGGGATTAACATCAGAGATATTGGCCCAGCGTCTGGCGCAAATGCGCGCCGGAGCCCAGTAAACCTGGATTATCATGCACGATCAGATAAACCGGAATGTCCTGCACATAGGATTTAAAACGCCCTTTATCTTCAAACCCGCCACGGAAACCAGACGCTTTAAAGAACTCCAGGAAACGCGGCACAATGCCACCCGCGATGTAAACTCCGCCAAACGTGCCGAGATTTAACGCCAGATTGCCGCCAAAGCGTCCCATAATCACGCAGAACAGTGACAGCGCGCGACGACAGTCCGTGCAGCTGTCCGCCAGTGCGCGCTCGGTAATGTCTTTGGGTTGTAAGTTTTCCGGCAAGCGATTATCGGATTTCACAATCGCGCGATAAAGATAAACCAGCCCAGGGCCGGACAGCACGCGCTCGGCAGAAACGTGGCCCAGTTCGGCGCGCAGTTCATGCAGAATGATGCCTTCCTCTTCGCTGTTCGGCGCGAAATCAACGTGGCCGCCCTCGCCCGGCAAACTGATCCAGCGTTTATCGACGTGAACCAGATGTGAAACACCCAGTCCCGTACCCGCGCCATAAACGGCAATCGGCTTGCCTTCGACCGGTTCCGCGCCACCAAACTGAATAAGATGTTCAGGTTTGAGCATTGGGATCGCCATCGAAACGGCTGTAAAGTCGTTGATGATTTCCAGATGCGCGAAGCCGAGATTTTTTTTCATTTCGGCAATAGAAAATGCCCAGGTGTGATTCGTCATCGCCACCCAGTCACCGGTAATCGGACAGGCGATAGCGATACAACCATCCTCGACACCGACCTGATGCTCATCCAGATACACGCGAACCACCGCTTCAAGACTTGGGTAATCCAGCCCGGAATAGGTCTTTGCTTGAGAAATTTCGCCGGTATCAATATCGCATAATGCCAGCCGCGCATTCGTGCCGCCTACATCACCTACTAAAGCATATTTTGTCATTCTTCTACTGCTCCGCTAAAGTCAGAATAAATCTTTGGGACACTGTAAATTCAAGGCGGGATAACAACAACGGCCTGAATGCGAACTGCCCAGGATAATCGATCTTCGTCACAGAATCACTTTACCGTTTCAGCACCTTTTGCACTATTGCCGTCAAACTGAATGTGCAAAGTCTCGCTAAACACTTTTGTACAAGGAAATCATCATGCTCCATCCGCGAGCCAAAACCATGCTGTTGTTAGCGACGCCTGCGCTCATCATTGGTATTGCGTCAAGCCTGGTGTTAATCGTCGTTATGAAAGTTGCCTCGGTGCTGCAAGCTTTTTTGTGGACCGTCCTGCCGGGAAAGCTCGGCATTGATTTTGCCTCTCCGACCTGGATTATCCTGATACTGACCCTCACCGGTATCGCGGTAGGCTTAGTCATTCGCTTCAGTCCGGGACACGCGGGCCCTGATCCAGCGCTTGAGCCGTTGATCAGCGCGCCGGTCAACCCGGCGGCACTCCCGGGTTTACTTCTTGCCTTGATCATCGGGCTGGCGGGCGGCGTAAGCCTGGGGCCTGAACACCCCATCATGGCAGTAAATATTGCGCTCGCTGTTTATCTGGGTTCACGCATTTTCCCCCGCGTGGGCGCGCTGGACTGGACCATTCTGGCGTCTGCGGGCACCATCGGGGCGCTATTCGGTACGCCTGTCGCCGCCGCGCTTATTTTTTCCCAAACGCTGAGCGGCGATAACGATGTGCCGCTCTGGGATCGCCTCTTTGCGCCTCTTATGGCCGCAGCCGCTGGCGCGCTCACGACCAGCCTGTTTTACCATCCTCACTTTTCGCTGCCGATTCCGCATTACGGTCAGATGCAACTGGCAGATATTTTCAGCGGTGCCATTGTCGCTGCCATCGCCATTGCGCTCGGTATGGTCGCCGTTTGGTGCTTACCGCGACTGCACCGCCTGATGCATAAGCTCAAACACCCGGTTTTGATTCTGGGTGCGGGCGGTTTCCTGCTGGGGATTCTTGGGGCAATTGGTGGGCCGGTGACGTTATTTAAAGGCCTAGATGAGATGCAACAGATGGCCTTCAGCCAGGTCTTTAGCGTGTCGGATTATTTCCTGTTCGCCGTGATTAAGCTGGCAGCTGTGGTTGTGGCGGCCGCATGTGGTTTTCGCGGGGGGCGCATCTTCCCGGCGGTATTTATCGGCGTGGCGTTAGGACTCATGCTGCACGAGCATGTCGATGCCGTCCCGGCGGCGATTACGATTTCGTGCTCGATTCTGGGGTTGGTGCTGGTCGTCACCCGCGATGCCTGGCTCAGTCTGTTTATGGCAGCGGTCGTCGTGCCCGATACCAACTTACTGCCGTTACTCTGTATCGTGATGCTGCCCGCCTGGCTCCTGCTGGCGGGCAAACCGATGCTGATGGCCTGGCGGCAGAATAAGTGACTAGCCGCTGTTACGTGCCTCCAGCGCTTTGGTGATGGCGCTGAGCAGCGAAGGAATATCCTCTTTGGGCAACATCACCTCAATCAGCGAAAGTCGCTCGCGATGGGCGACTTTTTCAAGCACCTCTGCCAGTTGTACCGTTTCGCTGACCCGCCAGCACTGAGCCTGACAGTTCAGGCTGAGCGCCTGCGGGATCTGCGTCCAGTTCCACAGCGCGATGTCGTTATAGCGCTGCTCTGCCCCATGAATCGCCCGCTCAACGGTATATCCCTCGTTATTCAGCACCAGAATGACAGGCCGCTGATCATCCCGCAGCATCGAACCTATTTCCTGAATCGTCAGCTGTGCCGCGCCGTCGCCGGTGAGCACAATCACACGCCTGTCCGGACAGGCGGTTTGCGCGCCAAATGCCGCTGCTAGCGTAAAGCCAATCGAGCCCCATAGCGGTTGAACGATAAAGTTGACGTCCGACGGCAGCCGCAGGGCACTTGCGCCAAACGCCGCAGTCCCTTGATCGGCAAGAATGATATCTCCGGGGCGAATAAACGTTTGCAACGTGTGCCAGAAATTATCCTGCGTCAGCTTGCCTTGATGATATTCCTGAGAAAGCGCGGGCTTATGAATCGGCAGATCGTGTTGGGTAACATGCTGCCTGCAAAGCTCGGATAAGATCTCAACCGCGCGCGCAATAGGAATGCCTGTAAACCAACGATCCCCAATTCGAGCCGCATGGGGCTGGACTTCAATGGTCTGCGCCGCAGTAAGTTTATGGGTAAATCCCGCGGTCAGCGTATCGGTGAAACGCGTGCCCACGCAGATGACGGTATCCGCCCCTTCAATAGCATCCCGGACGGCATCGGTGCTTGCCGCCCCACTGTATGTCCCGTAAAAACCAGCCTGTCGCTCATCAAAAATCCCTTTCCCCATCAGCATCGTGGCATGTGCCATGGGCGTCTCTTTTACCCACGCCTGCAGCGGATTTTTTAGCCCATAACGCAGGACTAAAAAGTCAGCCAGTAGCGCCGTACGGTGGCTGGTCGCAAGACGCGCCTCTGCGGCCTCACGGAACGCTTGTAGACAAGCGTTATCAACGGGAAAAAGCTCATTAGTGAAAGCGCTTACAGGCGGAATGGCAGGTTTTTTTGCCACATCTGCAGGCAACATCAAATAACCAGGACGGCGCTCGCGTCGCATCACTGACAATACGCGATCGATTTCATAGCAGGCATTTTGTTCAGTGAGAATGGCCTGCGCTGCGGTAATGGACTCGCTCATCCTGAAGAAATGGCGGAATTCTCCATCGCCCAAGGTGTGATGCATGAGCTCACCCTTTTGTTGCGCGGCACTACACGGCGCGCCTACGATGTGTAATACCGGCACGTACTCCGCAAAACTACCGGCGATGCCGTTCATCGCACTCAGTTCTCCCACGCCAAATGTCGTGAGCAACGCGGCAAAACCCTGGCAGCGCGCATATCCATCGGCGGCATAGGAGGCGTTGAGTTCGTTTGCACACCCTACCCAACGGATTTCGGGGCTATCGATAACGTGATCAAGGAACTGGAGATTGTAGTCACCCGGCACGCCAAACAGGTGCTTAACGCCACACTGTGATAGACGGTCCAGCAGATAATCGGCGACGCAGTACGGGGTTCGCATAACAGGAGTCCTTCTGACGTTGACCTCACTTTGAGTATTAAAGAAGCGTGATGCCTGTCCAGGAATGCGGAAAAGAAAAGGTTGGCAAGAATGCTTTACGAAAAATGGCGTAGTAATCTGATGGCCCGATTCAGCGTGTAAACGTATACACTGAGAATCACACTTCAGAATAAAGGGGCTAGCGCATGGTTTTTCAGGCGGATAAAACACGTTATGAGTCAATGCAATACCGTCGATGCGGTCAGAGTGGTCTTAGACTCCCCGTCGTCTCGCTGGGTCTGTGGCATAACTTTGGCGACAGCACGTTAATTGAAAATAGCCGTCAGCTTTTGCAGCGCGCATTCGAGCTCGGGATCACCCACTTTGATCTCGCCAACAACTACGGTCCACCGCCAGGATCGGCAGAGAGCAACTTTGGGCGTATTTTTCGGGAAGATTTTCACGCGTACCGCGACGAATTAGCGATCTCGACTAAAGCGGGATACACCATGTGGGATGGGCCTTACGGGGACTGGGGATCGCGTAAATATTTAGTCGCCAGCCTCGATCAAAGCCTGAAACGCATGGGGCTGGAATATGTTGATATCTTTTACCATCACCGTCCAGACCCAGAAACGCCGCTCAGCGAGACGATGAGAGCACTCGATCATATCGTGCGCCAGGGTAAAGCCCTGTATGTCGGTCTTTCAAATTATCCGGCTGAATTGGCGCGCCAGGCAATAGATATCCTCGACGATCTTGGGACGCCTTGCCTCATCCACCAGCCAAAATACTCGATGTTTGAACGGGCTCCCGAAGAGGGTTTGCTGTCCGTTTTGCAGGAAAAAGGTGTGGGTTGTATTCCTTTCTCGCCGCTCGCGGGTGGGCAACTGACCGATCGCTATTTAAATGGTATTCCGGCTGATTCGCGCGCAGCGAGCAAGAGTCGATTCCTGAATGCCGATCAGGTTAGCGATGAAAAACTGAGTAAGGTTCGCCAGCTTAACGCGTTGGCCGAAAGCCGAGGTCAGAAGCTGTCACAAATGGCACTTGCCTGGGTGTTACGTCACGACACCGTCACCAGTGTGCTGATTGGTGCCAGTAAGACTTCACAAATCGAAGACGCTGTCGGTATGCTCGATAATATTCATTTCTCTACGGAAGAACTCGACGCCATAGAAGTGATTTTGAATAGCTCAAATTAAGTGCGTTTTTAGCAAAAAGTGCTCCCCGCCGTGAATTAGGAGTTGAGGCGATTATACGGGGCTTTACTGCCCCGTAATATTGCGTTAACAGGCCGCTTACGGCCCCGATCGTGGGAGAATAACAATAATGTTCAGGTCACTCATTCTTGCAGCAATACTGATGGCGACCGCCCCGCTGGTTGCAAATGCAGGCGAAATTACCCTGTTGCCATCAGTAAAATTACAAATTGGCGATCGCGATAACTCTGGTAACTACTGGGACGGTGGCGGCTGGCGCGATCGTGATTACTGGAATCGTAACTATGAATGGCGCAAAAACCGCTGGTGGAGACATGATAATGGTCGCCATCGTGGTTGGGATAACCGTAAGGCATACGAACGAGGCTATCGCGAAGGCTGGAGCGATCGCGACGACCATCGCGGGCCTCGAGGCCATGGTCACGATCGTGGCCACGGACACGGGCATCGCCATTAATACTGTCACCCAAAAAAGGAGCCATCAGGCTCCTTTTTTCATGCTTTTTTAAGTCTGGGCTACAACCCCAGCAGCGTACCAATCAACAGCCACAGGTTCAGCGCCACCACCAGTACGACAATCATCCATCCGATACGTTTAACCAGCGTCGTATTGACCAAATCACCCATCAGCGATTTATTGCCTGTAAAAATCAGCAGCGGTACCAGCGCCAGTGCAATGCCAAAGCTCAGCAATACCTGGCTCATCACCAGAATGCGGGTTGGATCCAACCCCATCAGAATGACGATAAATGAAGGCATCATGGTGACAGAGCGGCGCACCCACAGCGGAATGTGGAAACGCACGAAGCCCTGCATAACGACCTGCCCGGCCAGCGTACCGACCACCGTAGATGAAAGCCCCGCAGCCACCAGACTCAAACCAAAGATCGTTGCTGCCGCATGGCTCAGCAGCGGTTCCAGCGTCAGATAAGCCTGATCGAGATCGGCGACGCCGGTATGACCATTAAAATGAAACGCCGCTGCGGCTGTCGCCATCATGGCGAGATTAACGAATCCGGCAATCGTCATCGCAATACCCACATCCCATTTGGTTGCCGAATAGCGTTCCTGCCGGGTACCATCATGCGCATTTTGCGTCAACGACGAGTGGAGATAGATAACATGCGGCATTATCGTCGCGCCCAGAACACCAGCGGCAAGGAACACGGCTTCCGAGGTTGGCAGACTGGGTATCGCCATGCCTTTGCTCAACTGCACGAGATTCGGCTGCGAAAATACAAGCTCAACGATATACGCTGCCGCAACGAATAACAGCAAACCGCCGATGACCAGTTCCAGCGGTTTTTGCCCGCGCCGCTGCAGCATCAGAATAAGAAAAGTGGCAATACCCGTCAGCACCGCTCCCTGAAGCAACGAAACGCCGAGGATCAGTTTGAAGCCTATGGCCGCGCCGATAAATTCCGCGAGATCGGTCGCCATCGCGATGATTTCCGCCTGAACCCAGTAAAACCAAACGACCGGACGGGGATAATGATCGCGAATTTGTTCCGCCAGGTTTTTGCCCGTCGCGATCCCAAGCTTTGCAGACAAGACCTGAATGAGCATCGCCATCAGATTTGCCCACACAACGACCCACAGCAGTTTATAGCCGAAACTGGCCCCGGCCTGAATATTGGTCGCAAAATTACCCGGATCGATGTAACCAATCGCAGCAATGAACGCCGGTCCCATTAATGCAAACCGCAACTTGCGCGCTGCTCTGCCACTGCTACCCTCAACGCGACTGTTATTCATTTCTACCTCTGAAGATATAGCCTTTGCTATGTTTCATGCTATCAAAATGAGAATGATTATCAAGATCATTTAAATGGGTTATAGCGATTTCATTGATAGCGAAGAGCAATAGCAAGACAGGACGTTTTGGAATTATTTAGAACGGACAGCGAAATTGAATCATCTTTTGTGAAGCGTAGCACACAAACGTAACTTTTCACTCATTTACATAACATAACAGAAATGTATGGTTGATCACTATTTTTGAGACTCGTCACAGGATGTAACTATAGTGTGGTCTTGATCTCGTTTTCTTTGCACTTGTTACATAGAATGTGCACGGAAATTAAACCTGCCTCATATTTGGAGCAAATATGGACCGCGTCCTTCATTTTGTCCTGGCACTTGTTGTCGTTACTGCACTTGCATTGCTGGTCAGCACTGACCGCAAAAACATTCGTATTCGCTATGTTATACAGCTGCTCGTCATTGAAGTTTTACTTGCGTGGTTCTTCCTGAACTCCAACATCGGCCTTGGTTTCGTTAAAGGCTTTTCCGAAATGTTCGAAAAACTGCTCGGATTTGCCAACGAAGGGACCAACTTCGTCTTTGGCAGTATGAACGATCAAGGTCTGGCATTCTTCTTCCTGAAAGTGCTGTGCCCAATCGTCTTTATCTCTGCGCTGATCGGTATTCTGCAGCACATTCGTGTTCTGCCAGTGATTATTCGCGCTATTGGCTTCTTGTTATCTAAAGTCAACGGTATGGGTAAACTGGAATCTTTCAACGCCGTCAGCTCCCTGATTCTGGGCCAGTCAGAGAACTTTATCGCTTATAAAGATATCCTGGGCAAAATGTCTCGCAACCGCATGTACACCATGGCGGCTACCGCAATGTCGACTGTATCCATGTCTATCGTGGGTGCATACATGACAATGCTGGAACCGAAATACGTGGTCGCAGCGCTGGTTCTGAACATGTTCAGCACCTTTATCGTTCTGTCCCTGATCAACCCTTACCGCGTTGATGCCAGCGAAGAAAATATCCAGATGTCTAACCTGCACGAAGGCCAGAGCTTCTTCGAAATGCTGGGCGAATACATTCTGGCTGGCTTTAAAGTTGCCATTATCGTTGCTGCCATGTTGATCGGTTTTATCGCGCTGATCGCTGCGTTGAACGCCCTGTTTGCTGCCGTTCTGGGCATCTCCTTCCAGGGTATTCTGGGTTACATCTTCTACCCAATTGCCTGGGTAATGGGTGTACCGGCGCATGAAGCACTGCAGGTCGGTAGTATTATGGCCACCAAACTGGTTTCCAATGAATTCGTTGCGATGATGGATCTGCAGAAAATTGCCAGCACGCTCTCTCCGCGCGCAGAAGGCATTCTGTCAGTCTTCCTGGTTTCCTTCGCTAACTTCTCTTCTATCGGTATCATCGCAGGCGCGATTAAAGGCCTGAACGAAGAGCAAGGAAACGTGGTCTCCCGCTTTGGTCTGAAACTGGTTTATGGTTCAACTCTGGTGAGCGTACTGTCTGCGTCTATCGCAGCCCTCGTACTGTAATCAGAAGAAAAAACCGGGGGTGATAAGCCTCCGGTTTTTTTATGCCTGTAATTCCTCGATGGGATGTGGCTTACCAATCAGATAACCCTGAAGATAATCCACGCCAAAGGCCAATAGCATCTGGCGCTGCTCTTGCGTTTCAACATATTCGGCGACAACGCTCAGTGATTTAGTTTTTGCCAGATTGCAAATCGATTTCACAATCATCGCGTCCATATCATCGGCACAAATATCCTTAATAAAACAGCCATCTATCTTTATGATGTCAGCCTCCAAACGCTTAAGCCGCTCGTAGTTGGCATAACCCGTACCAAAATCATCAATTGCAATTTTGAATCCGAATTCGCGCAGCCTCTGGATATTTAAAATACTGCTTTCAGATTCAGAAAAAGCCTGCTCTTCAGTGACTTCGATAATCACTGCTGCAGAAGAGACACCATGGCGCTCAAAGAGAGTAATGATGTCTGATGCTGTCTCTTTCTGCATCAATGTGAGAGGCATGAGATTGACCGAGAACCGGGCGGAATGGTGCGAAACGGGATGATCCGCCAACCATATCACCATGGCTTCCACCACGCTCAGGTCGAAACGTCTGCTGAGATTAAACTGTGCAATGAGAGGGATAAATTGGTCCGGAAAAATCAATTCGCCATCGCTTTCCAGTCGCGTCAGGATTTCGTGATATCCCCCGCCTGCAGCCTTCTGAATAGGTTGCACATACAGACGCAGCCCACCCTCACTGAGCGCGCGTTTAATGCGACTCAATAGGAAGACGCGTTCCGTCGTCTGGTCAGATACCGTTGCCATACTGTGAGTTAATGCTAATACGGTTTGATTTGCACAAGACTGCTCTGACAACCAACTCAATTGACCCAGCACATGATGAAGGTTCTCACCCCATTCATCGCTCAGGCTCCCCCAAGAGGCGCCAAATTCAACATCCAGGGCCGTGTTGTTCCAGTAAATTCTTCGATTATTTAGATGGTCAACCATGTGCTGCAATCGCGCAGCCGTTTCGGTGCCGTTCAGTACAAGAACCAACTCGCTACCCGGCAGTTGGAAAAGTTTTTCATCAGTCAGCAAAAAAGGCTGTAAACCGCTCGTGACTTCACGCTTACAGTTTACTCGCATCATCATCCCATAATGCCGACTCAGAAACTCCAGATTAGCGATGCGCAGGCAACATACATGAGAGTGTGGGTGCTTTTCGAGAAAAGCCTCCAGCGCGCGCATGTTAGGTAAGCCCGTCAAGGGGTCGGTCAATGCCCTCTCCTGCCAACCCTGCTTTAACCATTCGCCATGCTGATAGATACGTGACATGTAAAGCAGACAGATCGCGAACGAAATCAGAACGGAGAGAGCAAATGCCAGGGCGTAGCCATTCTCCACGCCATAAAGGAAATTGCCGTTATAGGTAAGCAGCAAAAATACACAGATCGCCCAACTGAACGAAATCACGCAATAGCTTAATCGGCTAATACCCAGAGTGAACAGGATAAATATGACCGGAACCAGATAGCCTGCAATATAATTTGCACGATAAGGCGTGCACAGAGCAATCAGCACGGTGCCCAAACACAACAACCAGAATAATGTAAAAAAGATCTGCTTTTTAGAAAATGAAGGCCTGACATGATACCGCCAAATTTTTATGACATAACGAGGATTAATGATCATCCTTAATGGGTAATAAAACATCATTGTAAATATTATTGCAGAAGATATTAGGCTCTGAATATCGATAACGTTATCCATTGCCGAGCCTACGCCAAAATAAGTCGACAGCGGCACAGGAAAATGGAGTATATACCCTATCAGCAACATAGAAAATTTAATGCTGATGGGAAGGATGAAACCTAACCAAAAAATCCGTATCCCTATGTATCGTTGGGGGACACCGAACCGCCAACGTCGCCCAAGCTGCCAGCGCATAATGCCGCAGACGGTAAACACAGAAAATACCTGGCAAAACAATAACGCGAATGACTGTATGAGAGTTAATTGTAAACCCCATGCATTGATAAGTGCAGAGCTAAAAATAATGGGAGCGACTGCACGACGACCAAATAATAAAATAACCGACAGCATAACGCTCAGAGGAAGCCAGGCGAGATAAATGTCATTTCCATTAACAATTGCACGAGGGGAGATATAGCGGGAAAGAGGCAGAGTCAGCAGGCAAATTAAAGAAGCTAGTGCGAATATTCTTAAATTATCAAGAATTTTATTTGTCATTACGGTTAGCAGCCTCATTTGCCTGACAGCACGTTAATTTTTAAGAATAGTAAAATTATTAATTGTGCTAAGCAAGTTTCCCTTTCAGAGCCGTCAGCGTTTTTGCATGAGGTTTACTCGCAGTATAGGAAATGTATGGTTCTGCAACAAAATGAGGGATGTTTTTAACATGGGCATAAAAAAACCCCCGCCATCCGGCGAGGGTCTAAATTTGGTGGAGCTAAGCGGGATCGAACCGCTGACCTCTTGCATGCCATGCAAGCGCTCTCCCAGCTGAGCTATAGCCCCACAGTGTCTTTACGTTCCAAACTCTCCTGGATAAGAATTTGGTGGAGCTAAGCGGGATCGAACCGCTGACCTCTTGCATGCCATGCAAGCGCTCTCCCAGCTGAGCTATAGCCCCAACGTAAAGCTGTCGTGTTGACGGGCGGCATAATATGAATTCCATTGCAGAGTGTCAACGGCAAAATCAGTTCCTCTCTTTCAATCGTCGAAAAATCATGCAAATAAAACACATTGCGAAGCGGCTCGCAGTCCTAAGTTAAGCCTGTCACGTTTTCGCGTAAAAGGGTGCTATAAGATGAACCACTAATTAACCCTACTGATACTCAGGTGATTGTATGATCAAGGAACGAATGACGCCGGAGGAGCTGTCTCAGCTCACTGGCTATAGCCGTCAGACCATCAATAAATGGGTACGTAAAGAGGGTTGGAAAACTTCACCAAGGCCGGGCGTTCAAGGCGGAAAAGCGCGACTGGTGCATGTGAACGAAAAAGTCAGAGAATTTATTCGTTGTGCTTGTCGGATAACAGACGAACCTCAGCTATCTGAAGGCAGTGCAAACCCTAACGCACTTAACGCGCTTCTCCTGACACTGGCAAATGAAATGACCCCGGATGAACAAAAGCAGCTGACCACGCTGTTACTGCGGGAAGGGATTTCCGGATTGTTACAACGTTTAGGAATACGTGACCAGAACTAATATGAATAAATTACGGAGCAAAATGACCACGGAAGAGCTGGCCGAAAGCCTTGGCGTGGCCAAGCAAACGGTAAACCGCTGGGTGCGCAAGCAAGGGTGGAAAACAGAAGGTATCAACGGTGTGAAAGGTGGACGGGCAAGACTCATTCATATTGATGCCAGGGTGCGCGAGCACATAATTAACCTCCCCGCCATTCGTAACCGTCAGGCCATATACCAGCTTGCTGAGCCGTCTGCCGCCTATGGTGGCACTAACCCATCTCGTGTGTTGCGTCAGGTCATCGATACACTGGAAAACATGACCCAAACCGAGCAAGAAAGGCTTGCTGCGTTACTGACACGTGAAGGTATTAAGGGATTTCTCAACCGACTCGGTATTGCTGAAGAGCACGCATAAAAAACGGCAGGGAAACCTGCCGTTTAATTATTACCTGTTCAGAACGATTACTGCTGACTTTCGCGCTCAGTAATAAAGCCCAGAGCTTTGTTAATACGCGCAACGCTGCGTGTCTTACCAATCGCGTGGACCGTTACGTCCAGTCCTGGTGACTGGCCTGCACCTGTCACCGCGACACGCAGTGGCATACCGACTTTACCCATACCGACTTCCAGCTCGTCTGCGGTTGCCTGAATCGCATGATGCACATTCTCAGCTGTCCATTCGGTAATGGCGGCCAATTTATCGCGCACCACTTCCAGAGGCTGACGTGCTACTGGACGCAGATGTTTTTTTGCTGCATCTGCATCAAACGCGTCGAACTCTTCATAAAAATAGCGGCAGCTGTCAGCGATTTCTTTCAGCGTCTTGCAGCGCTCACCGAGCAGTTTCACCAGTTCCGCCAGCTCAGGGCCAGTGCGGGTATCAATGTTAGCCTGCTCAATATGCCATTGCAGATAGGTCGCCACGTACTCAGGCTGCATGGTGTTAATGTAATGGTGATTCAACCACAGCAGTTTATCGGTGTTAAACGCACTGGCGGACTTACTTACCGCCCCCAGAGAGAACAACTTGATCATCTCTTCGCGACTAAAGATTTCCTGATCACCGCTGGACCAGCCCAAACGCACAAGGTAGTTCAGCAGTGCTTCAGGTAAATAGCCGTCATCACGGTACTGCATTACGCTGACCGCACCGTGACGTTTAGACAGTTTCTTACCATCGTCGCCGTTGATCATAGAAACGTGCGCGTAAACCGGTACTGGCGCATTCAACGCTTTCAGGATGTTGATCTGACGCGGGGTGTTGTTGATATGGTCTTCGCCACGGATAACGTGAGAAATCTCCATATCCCAGTCATCGACGACGACACAGAAGTTATAGGTTGGAGAACCATCGGTGCGACGAATAATAAGATCGTCTAACTCCTGATTGCTGAATTCGATCGGACCACGGATCTGATCGTCAAAAATAACGGAGCCGTCTTGCGGGTTAGCAAAACGCACAACGCAGGGTTCATCATCAGCATGTTGCTCGTGGCTGTGGCGGCAGCGACCGTCGTAGCGAGGTTTGTCGCCGTTCGCCATTTGCTCTTCACGCAATGCATCCAGACGTTCTTTTGAGCAATAGCATTTATATGCCGTGCCCGCGACGATCATGTCATCAATGACAGCGTTATAACGGTCGAAACGCTTGGTCTGGAAGTACGGGCCTTCATCCCACTCCAGATTCAGCCAGTTCATCCCATCCATAATGGCTTCGATTGCTTCCGGCGTGGAACGCTCGAGATCGGTGTCTTCAATACGCAACACGAACTCACCGCCGTGGTTACGTGCAAAAAGCCAGGAATAGAGAGCAGTACGTGCTCCACCGACGTGCAAATAACCTGTCGGGCTGGGCGCGAAGCGAGTTTTGATTTTCATGAAATGGCCTTACGTTATGAACGATGCCGACGACCGGCAAATGCTGGGAAAAAACAATGGGCAATATTCTATCACTGTGGGGCGATTCCTCAATGATGTTGCCGGTTTGACGTGCAGGTTTACTAATTTTGTTTAGAAATCATGCCGCACGGACGGTTTAGTAATCCTTTTGTCTAATTTTACGACGAACGAACGAAAACTTTAGAAAAGGCGTTGACTCATTTTCAACTCTCCCTATAATGCGACTCCACACAGCGGGGGTGATTAGCTCAGTTGGTAGAGCACCTCCTTTACACGGAGGGGGTCGGCGGTTCGAGCCCGTCATCACCCACCATCTACTTTACGTAGACTCCGCAGTGTAGATAAGAATTTGAGATTGGGCGATTAGCTCAGTTGGTAGAGCATCTCCTTTACACGGAGGGGGTCGGCGGTTCGAGCCCGTCATCGCCCACCATTCTCAAAAGGTTTCTTATCTAAGCAGTACCGAAATGGGTGATTAGCTCAGTTGGTAGAGCACCTCCTTTACACGGAGGGGGTCGGCGGTTCGAGCCCGTCATCACCCACCATTCGGGTCGTTAGCTCAGTTGGTAGAGCAGTTGACTTTTAATCAATTGGTCGCAGGTTCGAATCCTGCACGACCCACCAATGTAAAAAAGCGCCCTAAAGGCGCTTTTTTACTATCTGCGATTTGAACGATTCGAACCTGCTGCAGGTTCGAGCCGAACAAAGTGAGGCACCGGAGCCACAGGCGACGGCCCGAAGGGTGAGCAACGCGAATCATCCTGCACGACCCACCAATGTAAAAAAGCGCCCTAAAGGCGCTTTTTTGCTATCTGCGATTTGAAAGGTTCGGCCCCGCTCTACACTATCAATCCTTCGATTAATTTCTCGACTGCTGGCGTCGCCTGCTTCTGGTCATAGACAACATATAAATCTGCGGGAATGCGCTCTTCCAATGGGCGGAACACCACACCTGGCCACTGCATTTGTGCGTAGCTATCTGCTGCAAGCGTAATCCCCATTCCCATGCTGATCATCGCCAGTACCGTCTGCGGCTCAACGGCCTCGCGGACAATCAATGGTGTAAAGCCTGCTTGCTGGCATACGCCATGCAGAAATGCCCAGTCAGAATGCGCCGAGGGCATTGTGACAAAATATTCGTTTTGCAGTTCGGTTAATGAAACGGCGGACCGTCCGACCAGGCGGTGATCTTCCGGCATCGCGACCAGAAACGAGGCGGCACTTAAATTGATGCTGGTAAAACCCGCTGAGGGATGCGTCGCCATCCGCCAGATCCCAACATCCAGCTCACGTCGTTCGAGTAATGCCATCTGCATCACCGGTGATTTTTCACGGAAAACAACGTCAACGTTTGGGTGCGCTTTTAAAAACGCCCGCATCAGCAAACGCACTTCGCTCCACATTGCCGTTCCGACAATACCCAGTTCAATCCGCCCCGCTTCTCCCCGGCCAATCTGCTCTACGCGCGCAAGTGCCTGGCCTGCACTGGCAAGCAGACGTCGGGACTCTTCCATCAGAATTTTGCCTGCGTGAGTCAAAGCAACGCTTCTCGAATGACGAATAAACAGCAAGGTACCGAGCTGACTTTCCAGCTCTTTAATATGTAGACTCAAGGGAGGCTGGGACATGTTAAGACGGGCCGCAGCCCGTCCAAAATGCAGCTCTTCAGCGACAGCAAGGAAATAACGCAGCAGTTTAAGATCGGTACAATAAACGCGTTCCATCAAAGCATACCCGGCAAAAAATTCGCATTCGCCACCTTAATGCCTTTTTCGCACCTAATGACACATTTTAATGAGTAACTGTGCGCATTGTGCTGTTTTCGGGTGTGTGGCGATAGTGAAAACTAAACCAGAAGATGACAGCCAGCATCAAGGCATAAGCCGCAAATACCAGCCATATTGTCTGCCAGTCTTTTACGCCATCTGTTGAGAAAAAGTCCACTGCCATGCCGCTCAGAATTGCGCCCAGGTATGCACCTACGCCGTTCACCATCGTCATAAATAACCCCTGAGCGCTGGCGCGGATATCAGAACTCACCTCCTGCTCGACAAACACTGAACCAGAAATATTAAAGAAATCGAACGCACAACCATAAACAATCATCGACAACATCAGTAAAGCGAAACCCATTCCGGACGGATCGCCGAAAGCAAACAATCCAAAACGTAGCATCCAGGCGATCATGCTCATCATCATCACCGTTTTGATGCCGAAACGCTTAAGAAAATAAGGAATGGTCAGAATGAAAAACACCTCTGACATTTGCGATACAGAGAGCAAAATCGATGGGTATCGAACGATAAAGCTGTCGGCAAATTCAGGATTACGCGCAAAATCATGCAGAAAGGGGCTGCCAAAGGTATTCGTGATTTGCAAAACAGCGCCCAGAAGCATGGCAAACAGAAAAAATACCGCCATGCGGGGTTGTTTAAAGAGGACAAATGCATCAAGGCCGAGCTTGCTGATAAGCGTTGCACTGGCTTTGTTCTGCACTACAGGAATTTTGGGTAACGTCATCGAATAGAGCGCTAAAACCAGAGATGAACCCGCAGCGATATAAAGCTGTACGTTACTCAGCTCTACGCCCATCAAACTGATTGTCCACATTGCAACGATAAAACCCACCGTGCCATACACGCGTACAGGCGGGAAATGAGTCACCGTATCCAGCCCTGCCTGCTCCAGACACGAGTAAGAAATCGTATTGGAGAGTGCAATCGTGGGCATAAACGCCATTGCGTTAATGAGCATCACCCAGAACATCAGACCAGGCTCGTTAATGTGCGCGGCATAACACAGCGCAACTGCGCAGACGAGATGACAAATCATATACGCGCGGTCAGCGCGAAGCCATTTATCAGCAATTATGCCCACCAGCGATGGCATCACAATCGCGGCAAGCCCTTTAGAGCTGTAAACCATACCAACGTCGGAACCGGTAAAATGTAGGGTATTAATCATGTAAGAACCGAGGGTGACCAGCCAACTCCCCCAGATAAAATATTGCATAAAGGACATCATTTTTAAGCGAGTCGTGATGTTCATATCACATTCCTTATTGCAGCAGGTGGCCGTTGCAGGCCACTTTTTGTTTTTATTAATCAGGCAATTTTGCGTAAAAACCCGCAGATAAGATCGATGAAGTTCTGTCGAGAGAGTTCTGCCGCAGCCAGGGTTTGATCATGTGACAGTTTCACATCGCCAAGCCCTTCCGCCAGGTTCGTAATTGCGGAAACGGCGACAACTTTAAGACCGCAATGACGGGCTGAAATTACCTCAGGTACGACCGACATTCCCACCACATCCCCGCCGATAATTTGCATCATGCGGATCTCGGCAGCAGTTTCAAAATTGGGGCCGGAATAGGAGACAAAGACACCTTCGCTGAGCGCAAAACCCTCTTCATTCGCAACGGCTTGTAAGATTGCGCGTGCTTCAGGATCGTAGGCATTCGCCAGAGAGAAAAAACGCTCGCCAAAGCGCTCGTCATTCAAGCCCACCAGCGGCGTACCCGGCATGGTATTGATATGGTCATTAAGCGCAACAAGACTGCCAGGCCCAACGTCTGGTCGCAGGGAACCGGCCGCATTAGTGCTGAACAGGAACTCACAGCCGAGCAATTTAAAAGTGCGGATCGCGTCCGTCATTACCGTCATTCCGCGGCCTTCATAGAAATGCCCACGGCCTTTCATGCACGCAACGGGAACGCCCGCCAGATGACCTAATACCAATTCACCGGCATGGCCGTGGACGGTACTGATGGGAAAACCAGGCAATTTGTCGTACGAAATCGCAACGGCATCTTCAATCTGATCCGCAAGCGCTCCCAGTCCAGAGCCAAGAATAAAGGCTACTCGGGGAGTGAAATCAGGTTTGGCGGTACGAATAATATCAGCGCAATACCACGGATTATTTGAGAGGGTCATGGAGGCTCCTTCAGGGCTAAAATTGCGATAAATACATCGCATCACCCCTGACTTATATCCGCAGCACCTCCATTATCACCAATACACTTTCAGCATTTCATCAATACTCTTTCAGTATCAATGCATGCAGACCCGCTAAATCTGGCAGGTACACTCAAGCTATTGTCGCTAATGCCGATATTCTTGTTTTATGGCGAGAGGAAATAACATGACGACTATCCAGGGACCCACCCCATCATTACAAACCAGCAGTGGCAGCAGCAGCGCCAGTGGCAATAGTATTTCTGCGCAGATTAGCCGTATAACGTCGCAAATTACTAAGCTGACCCAGCAGTTGAAGGACGTGGCAAGCGACACCAGCGGCAGCGCTGAAGACAAGAAAAAGCAGGCTGAGCTTATTCAGAATCAGATCAAAATGCTGCAGGCGCAACTGGCGCAGTTACAGCGTCAGCAAGCTGAAGAAAGCCAGCAAAAACAAGCTCAACAGCAGAGCAAGGCCGAAGGTGTGAATTCACCTACCGCCAGTAACCAGATTGATATCTACATATAATCGTCTGTTGCGTTAAACAACGGATCGCGTATGCGGGCCTCCATTAATTGCTGCGCCTGCATACGAACCACCTCCCATAAGGCGTGAGCCGCCCCCGAAAGCGAACGATTTTTACGCCGCGCAAGCATCAACTTGCGTTCGATGCATGGCGTGAAGCGCTTAACAACCAACCGGCTCCCTTGAGGCAATGGCAATGCCAGCGCAGGTAAAACACTGATGCCTATTCCCGCCTCAACCATCGGGAACAACGTCGCGGGATGACCAATTTCCTGCACGATTGACGCCTTCACTTTTTGCTCAACCAGCGCCATGTCAATCAATGGGCGACTTCCTGAGGCGTAATCCTGCAGCACCAGGTTAGCCCCCTGCAGTGCCTGCCATGTAACTTCTGGCAAAGCTGCCAGCGGGTCATCGTCACGACATAACAACAAGAACGGCTCTGAGAGTACCATCTCGCATTCAAGATCCGTGACCGGACCGGGGTCGATAACAATCCCAAAATCGACATCTCCCTGTCGAATACTCTCCAGCACCCATTGCTGTGGCCGGTCGTGCAGCACAAAATTGATATCGGGATAACGTTGATTGCTTTCTGCAATACACTGCGGAATGAGATGCGCTGAAATCGTCTGGCTTGCTGCCACGCGCACCGTTCCGGAAAGCTGCTGCCCGACTCGGCCCACATCACGCAAAGTGCTATTAAGTTCATCCAGCAGTCTTTCCAGACGTAAAGCCAGCTGCTGCCCCGCTTCGGTGAGCACCACTTCACGCGTGGTGCGATCGAGAAGACGCACGCCGGTTTGTAGTTCCAGCTCTTTCACGCTGTGACTCACCGCCGACTGGCTCAGGCCGATTATTTCGCCCGCGCGGCTAAAACTTTTGGCCTGCGCGACGGTGACAAAAACACGAAGTTGACGTAGCGAATAATTCATCTATTTTATTCATGAATGGATGCAATAAATCGATTTTATTTCTCAAACAGAACAAAGCACAATAGCGAAATCTGTTTTCAGGAGCGTTTATGAAACTCTTTCGCATTCTCGATCCCTTTACTCTTACGCTGATTGCCGTCGTGTTATTGGCCTCATTTTTCCCGGCCCGTGGCAGCTTCGTGCCTTTCGTTGAAGGTCTCACGACAGCAGCTATTGCCCTGCTGTTCTTTATGCACGGTGCCAAACTCTCCCGCGAAGCCATCATTGCAGGCGGTAGCCACTGGCGACTGCATTTGTGGGTGATGTGCAGTACGTTCGTGATATTCCCGATCCTTGGCGTGCTGTTCGCCTGGTGGGCACCGGTGAATGTCGATCCCGCGCTTTACACTGGCTTCCTCTATCTGTGTATTTTGCCCGCGACCGTGCAGTCAGCCATTGCCTTTACTTCTCTCGCGGGTGGCAATGTGGCGGCGGCAGTCTGTTCCGCATCCGCCTCAAGTCTGTTAGGGATTTTTGTTTCGCCACTGCTGGTCGGGTTGTTGATGAACATGCATGGTGCGGAAGGCAATCTGGAACAGGTGGGTAAAATCTGCCTGCAGTTGCTGCTGCCATTTGTGCTGGGCCACCTTTCTCGTCCATGGATTGGCGATTTTGTGGCGAGAAATAAAAAGTGGATTGGGAAAACTGACCAGACGTCGATTTTGCTGGTGGTCTATTCCGCTTTTGGTGAAGCCGTCGTAAACGGTATCTGGCACAAAGTCGGCATCGGTTCGTTGCTGTTTATTGCGCTAGTGAGCTGCGTGCTGCTGGCGATAATTATTGCGGTAAACATGTTTGCCGCGCGTCGATTCGGATTTAATAAAGCCGATGAAATCACCATCGTCTTCTGCGGGTCGAAAAAGAGTCTGGCGAATGGCATACCGATGGCGAATATTCTGTTCCCGACGTCGGTCATTGGGATGATGGTACTGCCGCTAATGATCTTCCACCAAATCCAGCTGATGGTGTGCGCGGTGATGGCACGACGCTACAAACGTCAAACCGAAAAGCTGGCGCAGGAAGAGTCCCACGCCGCAAAAGCTTAAGGCCGTTTGAGGGGCTGAACCAGATGGCTCAGCCCTTCTGTTTTGATAAGCAGCGTGATTGCCATCAGTTCGCCCAGCCGCCCGGCAGGAAATTCATCCTTTCGCGCGAACCACAGTAAATACTCTTCTGGAACATCAATCAGCCGACGGCCTTTGTATTTCCCAAAAGGCATTTCGGTATTCGCGATTTCGACGAGCTGTTCTTTCTCCACGCTATTCCCCAAACAGACGCAGCATTTCCGCTTCGTCAATCACGTCAATACCCAGTTCCTGGGCCTTCGCCAGTTTTGAACCGGCCGCTTCTCCGGCAATCACCAGATCGGTTTTCTTCGACACGCTGCCCGCCACTTTTGCACCAAGTGCGACCAGACGCGCTTTAGCATCGTCTCGCGACATCTGGCTCAGGCTGCCGGTCAACACCACCGTTTTACCGGCAAATGGACTGTCGATTTCTTCGACATTGATAACCACCGGTGCGGGCCAGTGAATGCCCTCTTCCAGCAGTTTGCCGATCACGTCGCGGTTACTTTCTTCAGCAAAGAAGTTAAAGACGTGAGTGGCGACAACAATTCCGACGTCTGGCACTTTTTGCAGGTCGTCAATCGTCGCCTTTTCAAGTTGCTCAAGCGTACCGAAATGAGCCGCCAGGCCTGCTGCCGTTGCCTCACCCACTTCGCGAATACCCAGCGCATACAGGAAGCGGGCAAACGTCGTTTCTTTAGCCTTCTCTAGCGCGTTGACGACGTTTTGCGCGGACTTCGGTCCCATTCGGTCGAGTCCGGTCAGCTTGCCAGCGCTCAGGCGGAACAAATCGGCAGGCGTGTGGACATACTCTTTCTCAACCAGTTGGTCGATGATTTTATCGCCCATCCCGTCCACATCTAACGCTCGGCGCGAAACAAAGTGCTTGAGTGCCTCTTTGCGCTGAGCGCCACAAATCAAACCGCCCGTGCAGCGCGTTACCACTTCGCCCTCCACACGTTCGACATCGGATCCACAGACGGGGCAATGGGCGGGGAAAACAATTTCACGGGTATCGTCAGGGCGCTCAGACTCCACGACGTTAACGACTTGCGGAATGACATCACCGGCACGACGGATAACGACTTTATCGCCAATACGCAGGCCCAGGCGCGCAATTTCGTCGGCATTATGCAAAGTTGCGTTGCTGACCAGCACGCCCGCGACCTGCACCGGCTCCAGGCGCGCAACCGGAGTGATAGCACCAGTGCGTCCTACCTGGAACTCCACGTCGCGCACAAAGGTCATCTGCTCTTGCGCAGGGAATTTAAACGCGACAGCCCAGCGCGGCGCGCGGGCGACAAAGCCCAACTGTTCCTGAAGCGCCAGGGAATTCACTTTGATCACCACGCCGTCGATATCAAACCCCAGCGACGGGCGGTCTTCTTCAACTTTGTGATAAAACGCCAGCACGGCTTCGGGAGAGTCGCACAGCTGTACGCGGTTGCTGACCGGCAGGCCCCACTCTTTAAACTGCAGCAAACGCCCCAGATGGGTATCAGGCAATACGCCCCCCTCCAGGATACCGACGCCGTAGCAGAAGAAAGTGAGCGGTCGCTTCGCTGTAATGCGTGGATCCAACTGACGCAATGAACCTGCTGCGGCGTTACGCGGGTTAGCGAAAATTTTCCCGCCGGTGCGACGCGCTTCGTCGTTGATCTTCTCAAAGCCCTTCTGCGGGAGGAAAACCTCACCACGCACTTCAAGACGCGCGGGAATGTTATCGCCACGCAGCGTTAATGGAATGGCGCGAATGGTCCGTACGTTGGCGGTGATATCTTCGCCTGTTGTGCCATCGCCGCGCGTAGCTGCGCGCACCAGCAGACCATTTTCATACAGAATACTGACAGCCAAGCCGTCAAGCTTGAGCTCACAGCACCAGGTCAGGGTATCCGCGCTTTTCAGCCGGTCCTGCACGCGCTTGTTGAACGCAAGAAAACTCTCTTCATCGAACACGTTGTCCAGCGAAAGCATAGGAACTTCGTGACGCACCTGGCTGAAGGAGGCCAGCGGCGCGGCACCCACACGTTGAGTCGGGGAATCAGGCGTAATTAATTCGGGGTGCTGCGCTTCCAGCTCGCGCAACTCACGCATTAGACGGTCATATTCCGCATCCGGGACTTCCGGGGCATCCATCACATGATAAAGATATTCATGATGGCGAAGTGTGGTTCTTAGCTGTGTCAGTTGTTGTTCGATTGAGTCCATAACGCACCATCAATGAGAAAAACCCCCGACATGCGGGGGTTCTGGAGGAGGGGAAGACACGCAGGAATTACGCGTTGGCTTCCTTAACTTCGCGGATGCGATCCTGATATTCGCGCAGTTTCTGCGGCGTCATCATACGACGTTGATCGTCGAGTACCATACCGCCGACTTCATCGGCGATATGCTGAGCGGATTGCAGCATCAGCTTAAAGTTTTGCAGTTCATCACCGTAAGACGGCACCTGCATAAAAATGGTGATACCCGGAGTAAGGAAATCACCGGTCATTTCCGGATCAAACGTCCCTGGGTTCACCATATTGGCCAGGCTAAACAGCGCAGGACCGCTGCCATCAGGGCTTAAATGACGATGGAAAATGTTCATATCGCCAAATTTGAAGCCTGCCTGCTGAATACTGTTAAGCAGTAATTCACCATTAAGCTGGGTGCCATGATGAGCAGCCACGTTCATGATGATGACCGTTTCTTTACGCTGCGGTTTTTCAACCACTGGTGCTTCTTCTACAACCGGTTCTGGCTCAACAGGCGGTGCAGGCTGAGTCTGAACAGACTGAGGTTCTGGCTGCGGCTGCTGAACAGGTTGCGCAGGCTGTTGCTGCTGAACCGGCTGTGGCTGCGCGACAGGCTGTTGATGCACTGGCTGCGGTTGTGGCTGGCGGACCGGTTCTTCCACAGGCTGAGGTGCCTGCGGGCGCGGCTGTGCAGAAGCATACGGCGGCTGATACTGATGCTGCACAGACTGACGAGGCGCTTCTTGCTCCCCATGGCCTGCGCCGGGCGCCGTATTGACCCGATGGACGCGCACTTCACCCACGCCCTCGTCGTCGTTATCATCGATGTCGTCATCACCGTCATCATTACGGCTAGACTTCATGCGCTTCAGTGGGCGATCGCGAAACATAGACGAGCGTTCTTTACGGCTGGTCCAAAAACCATGTACCAGTAAAGCAAGTATGGCGATCGCGCCAACAATGATTAATATCAGACGCAAATCCTGCATCATTATATTCTCTGTTGTTCTAACACCTTGCCACCACGGCAAACATTTACTCACTAAGAGTATTTGCCGATTACGTCAAGTGCAAGTGTGTGCGGAGCATTCACAGCATAAAGATGGATGAAATCGTGCTTTTTGCTGTTTTTTCGAACATTTCCGAACTGGTCATTGATCCATAACTCGATAATATAGGTGAGCAATTCCACTGGTTGTGAAAAAAGGAGTACAGCCTGGTTATGGTTTCAACCTCAAATTCAGCCCCACGCAGCGGCATTGGGTATTTTTCACAGGGATGGAAACTGGTTTCCCTGCCAGGTATCCGACGCTTTGTGATCATGCCTTTATTGATCAATATTTTACTGATGGGCGCCGCATTCTGGTGGCTGTTTACCCAACTGGAAAGTTGGGTGCCCTCCATCATGAGCCACGTCCCAGACTGGCTGCAGTGGCTTAGCTATCTGTTATGGCCGATTGTGGTCATTTCGGTGCTGTTGGTTTTTGGCTATTTCTTCTCGACAATAGCCAACTGGATCGCAGCCCCGTTTAACGGGCTGCTGGCGGAACAACTGGAAGCCCGACTGACAGGCGCTACGCCGCCCGATACGGGTGTGTTCGGTATTATGAAAGACGTGCCGCGCATCATGAAGCGTGAATGGCAGAAATTTGCCTGGTATTTGCCGCGCGCCATTGTGCTGCTCATTCTCTATTTTATTCCCGGCATCGGCCAGACTGTGGCGCCCGTTCTGTGGTTCCTGTTTAGTGCGTGGATGCTGGCCATTCAGTATTGTGACTATCCGTTCGACAACCACAAAGTGCCTTTCAAATCGATGCGTACAGCCCTTCGCAGTCAAAAAGTGATCAACATGCAGTTTGGCGCACTCACCAGCCTGTTCACTATGATTCCTGTGCTGAATTTGTTCATCATGCCTGTTGCCGTTTGCGGTGCGACAGCCATGTGGGTGGACTGTTATCGCGATAAACATGCATTATGGAAGTAGTGCAAACTGTGTAAACAGGAGTGGCTTATGCCGCTCCTTATTCCATACTTGAACGCATTATTTCTCAACAGCATATAGATATGCGATTTCCTTACTTCCCCATACCTTTTCAACAGGTATGCTGGAGCGGTATCCCAATTTCATACAGTTAAGGACAGGCCATGAGTAAGATTTACGAAGACAACTCGTTGACGATCGGTCATACGCCCTTGGTTCGACTGAACCGTATCGGTAATGGACGCATTCTGGTGAAGGTCGAATCACGTAACCCGAGCTTCAGCGTGAAATGCCGTATCGGTGCAAATATGATTTGGGATGCCGAAAAACGTGGCGTTCTGAAGCCTGGCGTTGAGTTGGTTGAACCGACCAGCGGCAACACTGGTATCGCCCTCGCTTACGTCGCCGCTGCGCGTGGGTATAAATTAACGCTGACCATGCCAGAAACCATGAGCATTGAGCGTCGCAAGCTGCTGAAAGCGCTGGGTGCCAATCTGGTACTGACTGAAGGCGCGAAAGGCATGAAAGGTGCCATTCAGAAAGCAGAAGAAATCGTTGCAGGCGATCCGGCTAAATATCTGCTGCTCCAGCAGTTCAGCAACCCGGCAAACCCGGAAATCCACGAGAAAACGACGGGTCCTGAAATCTGGGAAGACACGGACGGCCAGGTTGACGTGTTTATCTCCGGTGTCGGCACTGGCGGTACGCTGACCGGCGTTAGCCGTTATATTAAAGGCACCAAAGGCAAAAAAGATCTGATTACCGTTGCTGTTGAACCAACGGATTCTCCGGTTATCGCTCAGGCGCTGGCGGGTGAAGAGCTGAAGCCAGGTCCACATAAAATTCAAGGTATCGGCGCAGGCTTTATTCCGGGTAACCTGGATCTGAAGCTGATTGATAAAGTCGTTGCCATTACCAACGAAGAAGCCATCTCTACGGCTCGTCGTCTGATGGATGAAGAAGGTATTCTTGCTGGCATCTCTTCCGGAGCAGCAGTTGCGGCTGCATTGAAACTCCAGGAAGACGAAACCTTTACCAATAAGAATATAGTGGTTATCCTCCCCTCCTCAGGTGAGCGTTATTTAAGCACTGCTCTGTTTGCCGATCTCTTTACCGAAAAAGAGCTGCAACAGTAATGCCAGCATGTTAAAAACGCGTAAAAAAGCACCCTAATGGGTGCTTTTTTGTGGTCCACTTCAAACTTTTACTCCTCCTGGCATTGATTCACCCCGTCGGGTCTGGTATTTAACCTGACAATTATTTTGAAGCGCGAAATTAATCAATGTAAGAAATCGACTTGCTGAATCGATTTTATGATTTGGTTCAAGTCTTGCTTTGACTGCATAATGTTTAATGACGAGCGAAACGTCAGCGCTAACAAGACAGGCTAAAGTTAAGCCGCCAGGCTAGACTTTAGTTCCACAACACTAAACCTATAAGTTGGGGAAATACAATGTTCCAGCAAGAAGTTACCATTACTGCTCCAAACGGTCTGCATACCCGCCCTGCTGCTCAGTTTGTTAAAGAAGCTAAAGGCTTCACTTCTGAGATCACTGTTACCTCCAACGGCAAAAGCGCTAGCGCCAAAAGCCTGTTCAAACTGCAGACTCTGGGCCTGACTCAGGGCACCGTAGTCACTATTTCTGCAGAAGGTGAAGACGAGCAGAAAGCAGTTGAGCATCTGGTAAAACTGATGGCTGAGCTCGAGTAAGTTCCGGGTTCTTTTTCATATCAGTCACAAGTAAGGTAGGGTTATGATTTCAGGCATTTTAGCATCCCCGGGTATCGCTTTCGGCAAAGCACTTCTGCTGAAAGAAGACGAGATCGTCATCGACCGGAAAAAAATTTCTGCCGACAAGGTTGATCAGGAAGTTGAACGTTTTCTGAGTGGTCGTGCAAAGGCATCTGCGCAGCTGGAAGCGATCAAAACCAAAGCTGGTGAAACTTTCGGTGAAGAAAAAGAAGCCATCTTCGAAGGGCACATCATGCTGCTCGAAGATGAGGAGCTTGAGCAGGAAATCATAGCCCTGATTAAAGATAAAGGCATGACGGCCGACGCGGCTGCGCATGAAATTATCGAAGGTCAGGCAACTGCCCTTGAAGAACTGGATGATGAATACCTGAAAGAGCGTGCGGCTGACGTACGTGACATCGGTAAGCGCCTGCTGCGTAACATTTTAGGCCTGGCCATCATCGATCTCAGCTCTATTCAGGATGAAGTTATCCTGGTCGCCGCTGACCTGACGCCGTCAGAAACCGCACAGCTGAACCTGAACAAGGTGCTAGGTTTCATTACTGACGCCGGTGGCCGTACCTCTCACACCTCTATCATGGCGCGTTCCCTTGAACTGCCAGCGATCGTGGGTACAGGTAGCGTGACTTCTCAGGTTAAAAACGATGATTATCTGATTCTGGATGCCGTAAACAATCTGGTTTACGTCAACCCAACCAACGAAGAAATCGAGAAACTGCGCGCCGTTCAGGAGCAAGTGGCTTCCGAGAAAACCGAACTCGCTAAACTGAAAGATCTGCCAGCTATCACGCTGGATGGTCATCAGGTAGAAGTGTGCGCGAACATCGGTACCGTACGTGACGTTGATGGCGCTGAGCGCAACGGTGCGGAAGGTGTAGGTCTGTACCGTACTGAATTCCTGTTCATGGACCGTGACGCCCTGCCAACCGAAGAAGAGCAGTTCGCAGCCTATAAAGCGGTTGCTGAAGCTTGCGGCTCTCAGGCCGTTATCGTGCGTACCATGGACATTGGCGGCGACAAAGAGCTGCCGTACATGAACTTCCCGAAAGAAGAGAACCCGTTCCTGGGCTGGCGTGCAGTGCGTATCGCCATGGACCGCAAAGAGATCCTGCGCGATCAGGTCCGCGCGATTCTGCGTGCATCCTCCTTCGGTAAGCTGCGCATTATGTTCCCGATGATCATCTCTGTTGAAGAAGTGCGTGCACTGAAGAAAGAGATCGAAATCTACAAACAGGAACTGCGTGACGAAGGCAAAGCCTTTGATGAGACAATCGAAGTCGGCGTGATGGTAGAAACACCGGCCGCCGCCGTTATTGCTCGTCATTTAGCAAAAGAAGTTGATTTCTTTAGTATCGGCACCAATGATTTAACGCAGTACACCCTGGCAGTTGACCGTGGTAATGATATGATTTCACATCTCTACCAGCCAATGTCTCCATCCGTACTCAACCTGATCAAGCAAGTTATTGATGCTTCTCATGCTGAAGGCAAATGGACTGGCATGTGTGGTGAGCTTGCAGGCGACGAACGTGCTACACTTCTGTTGCTGGGTATGGGTCTGGACGAGTTCTCTATGAGCGCCATTTCCATCCCGCGCATTAAGAAGATTATCCGTAACACGAACTTCGAAGATGCGAAGGTGTTAGCAGAGCAGGCTCTTGCTCAACCGACAACGGACGAGTTAATGACGCTGGTTAACAAGTTCATTGAAGAAAAAACAATCTGCTAATCCACGAGATGCGGCCCAATTACTGCTTAGGAGAAGATCATGGGTTTGTTCGATAAACTGAAATCTCTGGTTTCTGATGATAAGAAAGACACCGGAACTATTGAGATTATTGCTCCGCTGTCTGGCGAAATCGTGAATATCGAAGACGTGCCGGATGTTGTTTTTGCCGAGAAAATTGTTGGTGATGGCATTGCTATCAAACCAACCGGCAACAAAATGGTTGCGCCAGTTGACGGCACCATCGGTAAAATTTTTGAAACTAACCATGCGTTCTCTATCGAATCCGATAGCGGTATCGAACTGTTCGTCCACTTTGGTATCGACACTGTCGAACTGAAAGGCGAAGGCTTCAAACGTATCGCAGAAGAAGGTCAACGTGTGAAAGTTGGCGACACAGTGATCGAATTCGATCTGGCCCTGCTGGAAGAGAAAGCCAAGTCAACCCTGACTCCGGTTGTTATCTCCAACATGGACGAAATCAAAGAACTGATCAAACTGTCTGGCAGCGTGACCGTGGGCGAAACCCCAGTGATCCGCATCAAGAAGTAATTCTTGCCGCACAGAGAAATGGCGCCCTAGGGCGCCATTTTTGTTTATGTCGTGAGCGTTTTTTATAC
Organism: Lelliottia sp. GFLA7; assembly: GCF_056490165.1. Taxonomy (NCBI): domain Bacteria; kingdom Pseudomonadati; phylum Pseudomonadota; class Gammaproteobacteria; order Enterobacterales; family Enterobacteriaceae; genus Lelliottia; species Lelliottia sp. GFLA7. The sequence continues at coordinate 857,545 of NZ_JBWLAQ010000002.1, forward strand.
CGGGAGTATCAGCTCGTCGAAACCTTTTTGCTGGGTGTACTTCATCACCTCCGTCACCCGATCGCCTGCACGACGTATCGCCTCTGCAACGTCACTACCCTGCACAATGCCGCTCACCAACTCTGAACAGAACAGATCGCCGGTTCCTTTCAAATCGGTCGCGACACGCGGATGGTGAGTCACCACAACATCCTCTTTTGTCACCAACACCACATGAATATTTTCGGGATCAGCGGCCACCGGCGCGCTGGTGATCGCCACCCATTTGAGTGTCTCTGACAACAATCCTTTTGCCGCTGAAACGGCGCTTTCAGGGGTGCGGCACGACTGACCGCTCAGCACTTCAAGCTCAAAGACGTTAGGGGTAATGCCCTGCGCCAGTGGCAGCAAGTGCTCACAATAGGCCTTAGGGATTTCAGGATTAACGTACATACCGCTGTCGATATCCCCCATCACCGGATCGACCAGTACCAGCAAATCGAGATGCTGTTGCTTCACGGTTTTAAGCCATTGCGCCAGGATTTTAATCTGACTGGCGCTGCCCATATAACCAGTTGTCACGGCTTTCAGCTCGCGTAACACGTCGCGTTCTTCCAGCGCCTTCAGGTAACCGCTAAACCAGTCGTCCGGGATCACGCCACCGTAAAACGTGTCGTAATGCGGAGTATTGCTGAACAGCACTGTTGGAACGGCCGTCACGGTGAGCTGATGCAGTCTGATGTTTGGCACCGCGATACTGTTGCCCACACTGCCGTAAACCACCTGAGACTGCACAGCCACAATATCGGTCTGCTGCGCGCGGGTTTTATCCCGAAATAAAATCATCTCCATGACGCTTAAATCCCCGCCCCCTGCGAATAACTCTCTTCACCAAAAACGCCGGTAGAAAGATAACGATCGCCGCGGTCGCAAATAATCGCCACCACTCGCGCGCCCGGATTCTGCTGGGCAACCCGCAATGCTCCTGCTACCGCGCCCCCCGAACTGACGCCGCAGAAAATACCTTCGCGTACCGCCAGTTCACGCATCGTATTTTCCGCCTCGCGCTGATGAATATCCAGTACCACATCCACCAATGATGCATTAAAAATGCCCGGCATATACTCGGCAGGCCAGCGGCGGATCCCAGGAATACTGCTGCCCTCTTCCGGTTGCAGGCCAACAATCGTCACTGCCGTGTCCTGTTCACGCAGAAAACGAGAAACGCCCGTGATCGTCCCCGTCGTACCCATACTCGAGACAAAATGCGTGATTCGCCCTTCTGTCTGCTGCCAGATTTCCGGCCCCGTCGTGGTGTAATGGGCATAAGGGTTATCAGGATTGTTGAACTGATCCAGCAACTTACCCTCACCGCGCTGTGCCATCTCGAGGGCCAAATCGCGGGCCCCTTCCATGCCCAACTCTTTCGTCACGAGAATCAGCTCTGCGCCATAGGCACGCATCGCAGCGCGACGCTCCTGGCTCATGTTGTCCGGCATCAGCAGCTTCATGTGATAGCCTTTCAGTGCGGCAATCATCGCCAGCGCAATACCCGTGTTTCCGCTGGTCGCTTCGATCAGCACATCACCGGGCTGTATTTCGCCGCGCTTTTCAGCCTCGACAATCATCGACAGCGCCGCGCGATCTTTGACGGAACCCGCCGGATTATTACCTTCAAGTTTGACCCAGACTTCACTGCCGTTGGTTGGCCCCATGCGCTGCAGTTTGACCAGAGGGGTATTGCCGATGGTTTGCTCTAATGTGTTCACGGTTTTTGCTCAAAAAAAAGCCCGGGAGCGCAACGCCACCGGGCGATAAACATACTGATTAACCTATCAGGCTGACTCGGCCAGAGCAAGGTCCTCACGCGCTTCGATTCGCTCGTTACCGTGATAAATACGCGCATTCTGCAAGCCGACAAACAGCCGCTCACCGCGGTAAGGCGGCTCCTCATCACGCATCACCACGGTCAATGGTTCGGTATACCAACCTAGCGGCTGTACCACCAGATGGGTGTAGTGCCCTTTAGGGCTAGCTTCCAGAACCTGCACCGGAAGCGGTGAATCAAGGCTGGTTCGGCGGCTCACGTCTATTTCCCAAGGACGCAGGAACAGATCGACAGGTCCCTGATGAGAAGGCGTATACCCCAGCGGCCAGCGATGCGCACCAACATGGAATTGTCCGCCACGGATCGTGCCCTGCATGCGGTTCACTTCCCCCATAAACTCCAGCACAAAACGGGTTGCCGGTTCGCGCCACAGCTGTTCTGGTTCATCAACCTGCTCAATATTTCCCTGACTCATCACGACCACGCGATCCGCAACTTCCATCGCCTCTTCCTGATCGTGCGTGACAAACACGCTGGTAAATTTCAGTTCTTCATGCAGCTGTCGCAGCCAGCGACGCAGCTCTTTACGCACCTGTGCATCCAGCGCGCCAAAGGGTTCATCAAGCAGCAGGATTTGCGGCTCAACCGCCAGCGCGCGCGCCAGGGCCACACGCTGTTTCTGTCCACCGGAAAGCTGCGCCGGGAACCGATCGGCCAGATGTGCCAGCTGCACCATCTCCAGCAGTTTGGTGACTTTCGCCTTGATCGTCGCCGCGTTCGGGCGCTCACGACGCGGCAGCACGCTCAGGCCAAACGCGATATTGTCGAACACCGTCATATGGCGGAACAGCGCGTAGTGCTGGAACACAAAACCGACTTTACGGTCGCGGGCGTGCAAGCGGCTCACGTCGGTTCCGTGGAAGCGAATATGTCCGCTGCTCTGATGTTCAAGACCGGCGATAATACGCAGCAGCGTGGTTTTACCGGAGCCAGAAGGCCCCAGCAGCGCCACCATTTGTCCGGAAGGGATATCCAGCGAGATATCGTTCAGCACCTGGGTGCGACCAAAAGACTTCTTAATATTGGCAATCTCAATGCTCATGATTTCCCTCCTGCTGCAGGCGTTTTTCCTGATTCTCTAAACGCCACTGCACCACACTCTTCAAAAACAGGGTCAAAATTGCCATCAGCGTCAGCAACGCTGCGGCGGTAAAGGAGCCGACGGTATTGTAGTCCTGCTCCAGCAGTTCTATTTGTAACGGCAGCGACAGGGTTTCGCCGCGAATCGAGCCGGATACCACCGAGACTGCGCCAAACTCACCAATTGCACGCGCGTTGGTCAGCACCACGCCGTACAGCAACGCCCAGCGAATATTCGGTAGCGTTACACGGCGGAACATTTGCCAACCGGATGCGCCGAGCAAAATCGCGGCTTCGTCTTCGTGGCTGCCCTGGCTTAACATCACCGGAACCAGCTCACGCACCACAAACGGACAGGTCACAAAAATGGTCACCAGCACCATGCCCGGCCACGCAAACATGATTTGCAGGTTGTGCTCATCGAGCCAGCCACCCAGCGGGCCGTTAGAGCCGTAGAACAGCAGATACACCAGACCGGCAACCACTGGCGATACCGCGAATGGAATATCCAGCAGCGTCAGCAGCAGCTGGCGGCCAGGAAAGTTAAAACGCGTCACCAGCCACGCCAGCAAAACGCCAAAAACAAGATTTACCGGCACAGTAATCAACGCAATCATCACCGTCAGCCAGATGGCATGCAGCATGTCCGGGTCGGCCAGGTTTTGCAGCGCGGGCATAATCCCTTTGCTGAACGCCTGCACGAAGATATACACCATCGGCACGACGAGAATAAACGCTGACACCAGCATGCCGGTGCCAATCAGAAACCATTTTCCCCAGTTAAATCGGGGCGCGTCATAGCGCTTCAATTGAGTCACTTCCGCCATTAATGACCTACCACGCGTCGACCAAAGCGACTTTGCAGAGTGTTAATCGAGAACAGCAGCATCAGGGAGGCAGCCAAAATCACCGAGGCAATCGCGCTCGCCGCCGGATAGTCAAACTCCTGCAAACGCACAAAAATCATCAGCGAGGTAACTTCGGTTTTCCACGCGATATTACCCGCGATGAAAATCACCGCGCCGAACTCGCCCAGGCTGCGGGTAAAAGAGAGCGCAACACCTGCCAGCAGCGCCGGAGACAGCTCAGGCAACACCACTTTGCAAAAGCTCTGAATACGCGTGGCACCGAGCGTTTCTGCCGCTTCTTCGTACTCGGGGCCTAACTCTTCGAGTACGGGCTGCACGGTACGCACCACAAACGGGATGCTGGTGAAGGCCATCGCCACCGCAATACCGAGCCAGGTGTAGGTCACTTTGATATCAAATTTCGCCAGCCACTCGCCGTAAAAACCATTGACGGAGAACAGCGACGCCAGCGTTAAACCCGCAACGGCAGTAGGCAGCGCGAACGGCAGATCCATCAACGCATCCAGCAGCACGCGGCCCGGAAAGCGGTAGCGGGTTAAAATCCACGCCATCAGCAGGCCAAACACGCCGTTGAAAATGGAAGCCACAAACGCCGACAGCAGCGTCACTTTATACGCCGCCACGACCTGCGGGTTGGTAATCACTTCCCAGTATTGCGCCCAGCTCATCTGCGCGAGCTGCATCACCAGCGCGCTTAACGGCAACAGCAAAATCAGGCAGACGAACAGCAGGCTGGTCCCGAGGCTTAGGGTAAAGCCCGGCAGCACGCGTCTGGAAGAAACAGCAAACATTACTTACGCCCCGCCGCCAGCAGTTTGTCTAACTCACCGCCGGTGACAAAATGCGTTTTCATCACTTCCGGCCACGCGCCAAACTTGTCTTCCACGCGGAACAGCTCGGTCTGCGGGAATTTATCTTTCAGTTTGTTCATCACGTCCGGATTGTTCACGCGATAGTAGTAATCGGTGATGATGGTCTGCGCCTGCGAGCTGTAAAGGAAATTCAGGTAATCCTTCGCGGCCTTTTCGGTCCCGTTGGCTTTGACGTTTTTATCAACCCAGGCAACCGGGAACTCCGCCAGAATATTGGTCTCAGGAATCACCACCTCGAACCCCTGCGCTTCATATTGTTTGCGGATGTTGTTCACTTCCGATTCGAAACTGATCAGTACATCGCCCAGACCGCGCTCTGCGAACGTGGTTGTCGCACCGCGACCACCGGTATCAAACACTTCGACGTTTTTCAGGAACTGCGTCATAAACTGTTCGGTTTTGGCTTTGTCGCCACCGTCCGCTTTGTCCGCTGCACCCCATGCCGCCAGATAGGTATACCGCGCGTTACCGGACGTTTTTGGATTCGGGAAAATCAGCTTCACGTCAGGACGCACCAGATCGTTCCAGCTATGAATATTTTTCGGGTTGCCCTTACGCACCAGGAAGCCCATGGTGGAGTAGAACGGCGAGCTGTTATTCGGCAAACGGCTCTGCCAGTTCGCTGGGATCAGGTTACCTTTGTCATGCAGGATCTGCACGTCGGTAATCTGGTTGTACGTCACCACATCGGCTTTCAGACCCTGCAAAATCGCCAGCGCTTGTTTTGAAGAACCGGCGTGAGATTGTTTGATGGTCAGCTTGTCGCCGTTATTCTCTTTCGCCCACTGCTGTTCAAACGGTGGGTTCAGGGCCGCAAAAAGCTCGCGCGAGACATCATAGGAGCTATTGAGCAACTCAGTGGCCTGCGCCTGCCCCATCAGCAATAAGCCCGCCATGGCCAAAGTGCTTTTTTTCAGTACGGTAATGACCATTGCTCGCCCTTATAAGTGTGATGACTATCTTATGTTCATCATATTTATAACGGGTACTAAAGGAGTAACGGTTTTATATACCGTTTGGTGATTTGGAAGCAGAAAAGGGAATAAGGGGGGGGTAATTCCCCTCTCCCTAAAGGAGAGGGTCAAGGTGAGGACTCACTTACAGCGCAAGCAAACGCTCAACGGACGGCGCGAAGTAATAGCCGCCGGTCACCGGCTTGGTGAAGCGCAGCATGGCGTCGCGCTTGCCGTCGGTGTCGCCAAACATGCTCAGCAGTTGCTGCTCAATGTTATACAGGCGCGCGCAGTAGGCGCAAAAATACAGACCGTGCGTGCCGCTTGCCGTGCCGTAAGGCAGGCTCTGGCGGACAATTTTCAGGCCTTTGCCGTCTTCTTTCAGGTCAACGCGGGTCAGGTGAGAGGTCACCGGGCGGTCGTCGCCATCGATCTCTTCGTTGGCGTCTTTCGTGCGACCAATCATCATTTCCTGGTCGTGCACGCTCATGCGGTTAAGCTGCTTGAGATTGTGCTCCCAACGCTGCACGAACACGTAGCTGCCACCTGCGTCCACGCCATCTTTGATGACCGCCACGTCGCGACGCGTCTCTTCACCCGCCGGGTTTTCCGTGCCATCAACAAAGCCGCTCAAATCGCGATCTTCCACCCAGCGGAAGCCGTGAACCTCGTCCTGCACTTCAACGCTGTCACCAAAGGCTTCCACCGCAGCCTGCGCCACCGAGAAGTTCACATCGTGACGCAGAGAAAGGATATGGATCAGCACGTCGTATTGGGTTGCGGGAGCCAAACCTTTACCGTAAGGGATAAAGTCTTTTAGCTCTTCTGCCCCTTCGCCACCGCTCAGCTGACGCCAGACGTTATTGCCAAAAGCCACGACGGCACCGAGATGCGCGTCCGGGAATTTGGCCTGGAAGGTGGCCAGTTTATCGATAAAAATTTTACTGGCCGCACGCAGGGCATCCATATCCCCTTTGACATTGGCTTCAATCCAAATCGCCGCGCGGCAATGTTCTGGCAAAATGCCACTCTGAACCTGAGACATCGCTCCTCCTGAAAAAAAGATGCCACGAAGTCGTGGCATTGATGGCGGCTATTATACCTGGATTTCAGCGAGGCGGCTTGTCCAGGCGCAAATTACTGCTTCCAGATAATCTTGCTGATTTTCCAGTTTTTGAGCGTATCGTCAGACGGCATTAAGCCTTCCGGGCCACTCCATTCGCCGGTGAAGAGATAGCTAATATGCTGGCGGCCATCGGCTTTACATTCCACAGCGACTTTCTCTTCAGCAACGGCGCTGGTGCAGTTGCCGAATGCTTTCTGATAAAGCTCGCTGAACGGCGTCCCCACCTTCACGCCGGTGTCGGTTTCAATCTCGCTGTCCATCACGTCGATGCGATTTACCGTGCCTTTATCGCCGTTAATCACCATCGCCAGCTTGTCGTCTTTCAGCGCTTCAAAGTAGCGAACGATATTGCCATTTTCCGTTTTCATCCCGCTGCGCAGGCGGTAACCGCTGCCTAATGCGGATTCGATGGCGTCCTGATCCAGCGCCGTTGCGGCGGTAATATTGCCCACGCCTTGGTCGGTCACTTCGGTGGATGAACCAAACCAGTTCCACGGATACGCTGCCGACCAGTTAATCGAGGAGATCGACGAGAGTGTCGAACACCCCGTTAACACCAGCGGCAGAGCGCATAAAACTAAACGCAGCGATTTCATTGAAACGTCCTTTCTTGTTAATTCAACGCTTGTTGGAGTGCAGCATCGGTAAAAAGTGCCGTTTAATCTTTTTCGAGGGCAAAACTGGCGCGCAGGCGGGGATTGGTCAAAAGCCAAATCAGCGCCACGATGTCGACAACCACCAGCGAAATCCCGATACCGCTCAGCGGCTCACCGTAAAACCAGAGCAGCGGTTGCCAGACAAGTAACACGACCTGCGCCAGAACTAACAGCCATCGCAGGCTATTCCACACGCGCGGGAAATGCTGTCGACGTCCGCTCAGCAAAAAAGCCATTACCGCAGGCACGCCGGGCAATAATCCGAGCCAGAAATTATCATGGTCGGGATAGAACAAATTCAGCAGCGTGTTTCCCTGATCGCGCGACGCCCCTGCCACCACGAACAACACCCAGGTTCGGGCCTGGAGCAACAACACGCACCAGAATAAAAACGGCAGTCTGACGCGCCCGTGCACGTCATAATCGCCGGGATGGAATTCAGTACTCTTCATCTTCGATCAGGCGCTTACCCAGATTCAACACATCGGCATGTTCATAGCCGAGGCGTTCATACATCCCCAGCACCACATCGTTATCTTCGCGCACCATGATTTGAATCTTCGGGCAGCCACGCGCGATCAACTTCTTTTCCAGGCGATTAAGCAACGCATTGGCAATGCCGCGAGCGCGGTATTCCGGGTGCACACCCAGGTAATAGGCCGAGCCGCGATGCCCGTCGTAACCGCCCATCACCGTGCCCACCACTTCACCGTTGACTTCAGCTACCAGGAACAGACTGACGTCATGATTAACCTTTCGCTCGATATCCATTTCCGGATCGTTCCACGGACGCAACAGATCGCAGCGTTCCCAAAGGGTAATCACCTCTTCGAAATCTTCCTGGCGAAAAACGCGTATCTCCATGGTATTAACCGCCTTTTTGGGTTCAAAAACAGTGATTATGACGCGAACGCCGCCTTTAGCCAATAACCGGCGAAAAAGGCGTGAAATTTTGGCATAATGTCACTCTGTCACGTATTGAAATGAAAAGTAAAACAATTCTCAACATGGACTGTCGTAACGGAAAACGCGATACGATATAACACCAGGACTCCAATTTTTTACAATCCAGGCCGCATGAGCACATTCAAACCATTAAAAACACTCACATCGCGTCGTCAGGTTCTCAAAGCGGGGCTGGCGGCCTTAACGTTAACCGGCATTGCGCAAGCGCAAGCAAAAGATGACAGCACGCTGAAAACGGCTAACGGTCACAGTAAACCGAAGGTTAAAAAGGCAGGAGCAAAGCGGGTCGTGATGCTAGATCCCGGTCACGGCGGCATCGATACCGGGGCTATCGGGCGCAACGGTTCTAAAGAAAAACACGTTGTGTTGGCGATTGCGAAAAATGTCCGCTCAATCCTGCGGAGCAACGGCATTGACGCGCGTTTAACCCGCAGCGGCGACACCTTTATTCCGCTGTACGATCGCGTGGAAATCGCCCACCAGCACGGCGCGGATCTGTTTATGTCGATCCATGCTGACGGTTTTACCAACCCCAGCGCGGCGGGTGCTTCCGTGTTTGCTTTGTCGAATCGCGGCGCGAGTAGCGCCATGGCGAAATACCTTTCCGATCGCGAAAACCGTGCGGATGAAGTGGCCGGTAAAAAAACCACCGATAAAGATCATCTCCTGCAACAGGTGCTGTTTGATCTGGTCCAGACGGACACCATCAAAAACAGCCTGACGCTCGGCTCGCACATTTTAAAGCGCATTAAGCCCGTGCATCGCCTGCACAGCAAAGGGACCGAGCAAGCGGCGTTTGTGGTGCTGAAATCGCCGTCGATTCCGTCTGTGCTGGTCGAAACTTCATTTATCACCAATCCGGAAGAAGAGCGTCTGCTCGGAACAACGGCGTTTCGCCAGAAAATCGCCAATGCGATTGCCTCCGGAGTGATCAGCTATTTTAACTGGTTCGATAACCAAAAAGCCCACTCGTCGAGACGCCGATGAAACCGAATGTACAGCAGGTCAAAACATTTCTGATGCAGCTTCAGGATGAGATTTGCCAGAAACTCAGCGCCGTTGACGGCGGTGAATTCCATGAAGACAGCTGGCAGCGTGAAGCCGGCGGCGGCGGACGCAGCCGGGTGTTGCGTAACGGCGGCGTGTTCGAACAGGCGGGCGTTAACTTTTCTCACGTTCATGGCGATGCGATGCCAGCCTCAGCGACAGCGCATCGTCCGGAGCTGGCCGGGCGCAGTTTTGAAGCCATGGGCGTGTCACTGGTGGTCCATCCGCACAGCCCTTTTGTCCCGACCAGCCACGCCAACGTGCGCTTTTTTATTGCTGAAAAGCCCGGAGCCGATCCGGTCTGGTGGTTTGGCGGTGGTTTCGACTTAACGCCCTATTACGGATTTGACGAAGACGCCGTGCACTGGCACCGCACCGCGCGGGATATTTGCCAGCCGTTTGGCGAAGAGGTTTATCCGAAGTATAAAAAATGGTGCGATGAATATTTCTATCTTAAGCATCGCGATGAACAGCGCGGCATCGGCGGCCTATTCTTTGACGATCTTAATGCGCCAGATTTTGACACCGCATTTAACTTTATGCAGGCCGTCGGCCAGGGATATACCGACGCCTACCTGCCGATAGTGGAACGTCGCAGAAACACCGATTACGGCGTACGCGAGCGCGAGTTCCAGCTGTATCGCCGTGGGCGTTACGTGGAGTTTAATCTGGTGTGGGATCGCGGCACGCTGTTTGGCCTGCAAACCGGGGGGCGCACGGAGTCGATTCTGATGTCGATGCCGCCGCTGGTGCGCTGGGAATACAGTTTTGAACCAAAAGAAGGCAGCCCTGAGGCTGCCCTTGCTGAGTTTATAAAAGTGCGGGACTGGATTTAAAAACGCTTTCCCCTCTCCCCACAAGGGAGAGGGGAAAACAGTTACAGCGGCTGTGTCTGCGCTTCAACCACCGCCAGCGCCACCATGTTCACAATGCGACGCACAGAAGCAATCGGCGTTAACACATGCACCGGTTTCGACACGCCCATCAGCACCGGTCCGACCGTCACCCCTTCAGAACTCGACACGCGCAGCAGGTTGTAACTGATACGCGCCGCTTCGACATTCGGCATAATCAGCACGTTCGCCGAGCCTTTCAGCGGGCTGTCCGGCATGCGTTCGTTACGAATGCTTTCGACCAGCGCGGCATCGCCGTGCATCTCACCGTCAATCATCAGCTCCGGCGCACGTTTGCGCACCAGTTCCAGCGTCTCGCGCATTTTGCATGCCGCCGCAGATTTGGATGAGCCAAAGTTCGAGTGCGACAGCAGCGCCACTTTTGGTTCGATACCAAAACGACGCACGGTTTCAGCCGCCATCACGGTGATCTCTGCCAGCTGCTCCGGCGTAGGATCGTCATTGACGTAGGTATCCGCGATAAAGGTGTTGCCGCTAGGCAGCAACAGCGCGTTCATCGCCCCAGCGGTATGGACGCCTTCGCGATAGCCGAAAATCTCCTGCACCACGCTGAAATGTTCGTGATAATCGCCAATCGTACCGCAGATCAGCGCATCCGCTTCGCCACGATGAACCATGATCGCGCCGATCACCGTCGTGTTGGCGATTACTGCGCGCTGCGCCTGTTCCTGCGTGATTCCGCGGCGCTTCATGATGCTGTAGTACTCGCTCCAGTACTCTTTAAAGCGCGGATCGGATTCGTTGTTTACGATCTCAAAATCCACGCCCGCCTTAATTTGCAGGCCAAGTTTCTGGATACGCATTTCGATAACGCTCGGACGACCAATCAGAATCGGTTTCGCCAGCCCCAGCGACACCAGTTCCTGCGTGGCATGGAGCACGCGCGCCTCTTCCCCTTCGGCCAGTACCACGCGTTTTGCGTCGGTACGCGCCTGCGAGAAAATCGGTTTCATGAACAGGTTTGTTTTGTAGACGAATTCAGTGAGCTTATCGACGTAAGCGTCAAAATCCTCAATCGGACGCGTCGCCACACCGGAATCCATTGCCGCTTTGGCAACGGCTGGGGCGATCTTGACGATCAGGCGCGGGTCGAACGGTTTAGGAATAATGTAATCCGGGCCAAAGCTCAGATCCTGATCGCCGTACGCGGATGCCACGACGTCGCTCTGCTCGGCGTGCGCCAGTTCAGCAATGGCGTGTACCGCCGCCAGCTTCATCTCTTCGTTAATCGCCGTTGCGCCCACATCCAGCGCACCGCGGAAGATGAATGGGAAGCACAGGACGTTGTTCACCTGGTTCGGATAATCAGAACGCCCGGTGCAAATAATCGCGTCTTCACGCACCGCTTTTGCTAGCGGCGGCAGGATTTCCGGTTCTGGGTTCGCCAGCGCCAGAATCAGCGGTGCGCGCGCCATTTTCTTAACCATTTCTGGCGTCAATACGCCAGGGCCTGAACATCCCAGGAAAATATCCGCACCGTCAATCACGTCATCCAGAGTGCGTTTGCCGTCATCTTCCACCGCGTACGCGGCTTTGGTTTCGGCCATGTTTGGCTCACGGCCTTTGTAAATAACCCCTTTCGAATCGCACACCACGATGTTGTGCTTCTGCATGCCCAGCGCCACCAGCAGGTTCATACAGGCAATCGCTGCCGCACCCGCTCCGGACACCACCATGCGAACATCAGAGAGCGTTTTCTCGACCACGCGCAGACCATTCAGAATGGCGGCTGTGCTAATGATCGCTGTGCCGTGCTGATCGTCATGGAACACAGGAATGTTCATACGTTCACGCAGTTTCTGCTCAATGTAAAAACATTCCGGCGCTTTGATGTCTTCAAGATTGATCCCGCCGAACGTCGGTTCCAGCGCGGCGACCACGTTGATAAATTTATCCGGATCGAGTTCATCCACTTCGATATCAAACACATCGATCCCGGCGAATTTTTTGAACAGTACGCCCTTGCCTTCCATCACCGGTTTTCCGGCCAGTGCGCCGATATTACCCAGCCCAAGCACCGCCGTACCGTTAGAAATGACGGCAACCAGATTGCCACGCGCGGTGTATTTGAACGCGGCGAGCGGGTCTTTTTGAATCTCTAGGCAAGGCGCTGCCACGCCCGGCGAATAGGCCAGCGCCAGATCGCGCTGAGTGGCGAGTGGCTTAGTCGGTGAAACCTGGATTTTGCCCGGTACGGGGAATTGATGAAAATCGAGGGCGCTCTGTTTTAACTGATCATCCATCTTGTTGTTCCTTTCAGGTATCGATCAAAAAGGGTGGCGTGCTCACGTTCCTGATGCTCACCCTGGAGTGGCGCATAGTATCGCCCCTGACAGCCCTGCAAACTTTGAAGGCTGCCAAACTCTCACCATCCCAGAGCAAAATTTGTTATCAATTTATAACAATCCTGTTACCCCTCCCAAAAGCAAGGCCTCCCCCGTCTGCTATGCTTTTTTGTTAAGTACGTCATGTATTTCGCAGAAGTGTGAACCAACGCACTCGCCTGAGGCTTTGTTTTCGAAGGAGTATTTCTTTATGAACCAACTAGACGGCATCAAACAATTCACTACGGTTGTCGCGGATAGCGGCGATATCGAGTCGATTCGTCACTACCAGCCACAAGATGCGACTACCAATCCCTCGCTGCTGTTGAAAGCCGCGAGTCTTGAGCATTTCAGCCATCTGATTGACGACGCTATCGCCTACGGTAAGCAACGCGGCAAGACGCAGGAACAGCAAGTGGCCGAGGCCAGCGACAAACTGGCGGTGAATATCGGTGCGGAAATTCTGAAAAGTATACCCGGACGCGTCTCGACGGAAGTGGACGCGCGCCTGTCATTCGACCAGGAAAAAAGCATCGCCAAAGCGCACCGATTGGTCGAGCTGTATCAGGAGCAAGGCATCGATAAATCCCGCATTTTGATCAAACTGGCCTCCACCTGGGAGGGTATCCGTGCCGCCGAAGTGCTGGAAAAAGAGGGGATCAACTGCAACCTGACGCTGCTGTTCTCGTTTGCACAGGCACGCGCGTGTGCTGAAGCGGGCGTGTATCTGGTCTCGCCGTTTGTCGGTCGTATTTATGACTGGTATCAGGCCAAACAACCGATGGAACCGTACGTGGTGGATGAAGATCCCGGCGTGAAATCGGTGCGCAATATCTACGATTACTACAAGCAGCACCGCTACGAAACCATTGTGATGGGGGCAAGCTTCCGTCGTATCGAGCAGATTCTGGCGCTGGCGGGCTGCGACCGCCTCACCCTCTCCCCTAACCTGTTACAAGAGCTTCAGGACCACGATGAGCCGGTGATGCGCAAGCTGGTGCCGACCTCTACCGTGCTGCCAAAACCGAAACCGTTAACGGAAGCCGAGTTCCGCTGGGAACACAATCAGGACCCAATGGCCGTGGATAAACTGGCAGATGGCATTCGCCTCTTCGCCGTTGACCAACGCAAACTGGAAGATCTTCTTGCTGCCAAACTTTAATCTCGCCATGGAGTGAAATATGTCCCGTAAAGAGCTCGCTAATGCCATCCGCGCCCTCAGCATGGATGCCGTGCAAAAAGCCAATTCTGGCCATCCTGGCGCACCGATGGGTATGGCTGATATTGCCGAAGTGCTGTGGAATGATTTCCTGAAACACAATCCGACCGATCCGACGTGGTACGACCGTGACCGCTTTATTCTTTCAAACGGTCACGCCTCCATGCTCCTGTACAGCCTACTGCATTTGTCCGGCTACGATTTGCCGCTGTCCGAGATCAAAAATTTCCGCCAGTTGCATTCCAAAACCCCTGGACACCCTGAGCTTGGCTATACGCCGGGCGTTGAAACGACGACCGGCCCTCTCGGTCAGGGGCTGGCAAACGCCGTCGGGCTGGCGGTCGCCGAGCGCACCCTTGCCGCACAATTCAACCAGCCTGGCCATGACATCGTCGATCACTTCACCTACGTTTTCATGGGCGATGGCTGTTTGATGGAGGGGATTTCGCACGAAGTCTGCTCGCTGGCGGGTACGCTGGGGCTGGGCAAACTGATCGGGTTCTACGATCACAACGGCATTTCCATCGACGGTGAAACCGATGGCTGGTTTACCGACGACACGGCGAAACGCTTCGAGGCCTATCACTGGCACGTCGTGCATGAAATTGACGGCCACGATCCGCAGGCAATTAAGCAGGCAATTGAAGAAGCGCAACGCGTCACCGATAAACCATCGCTGATTATCTGCCGCACCACTATCGGGTTTGGCTCGCCAAATAAAGCGGGTAAAGAAGAGGCGCACGGCGCAGCGCTGGGCGAAGAAGAAGTAGCGCTCACACGTCAGAAACTGGGCTGGAAATACCCGGCGTTTGAGATCCCGAAAGAGATCTACAAAGCCTGGGACGCGCGTGAAGACGGCGAAAAAGCCCAGCAGGCGTGGAACGAAAAATTCTCCGCCTACAAAAAAGCACATCCTGAGCTGGCAGCCGAATTCTCTCGCCGGATGAGCGGCGGCCTACCGGAAGACTGGGAAGAGAAAACCCAGGCGTTGATCGAGAATTTACAGGCGAATCCGGCAAAAATCGCCACCCGTAAAGCCTCGCAAAATACGCTTAATGTGATTGGCCCGATTCTGCCGGAATTGCTCGGCGGCTCAGCGGATTTAGCGCCAAGTAACCTCACCCTCTGGTCCGGTTCAAAATCGCTGAAAGAAGATATCGCCGGGAATTACATCCACTACGGCGTGCGTGAATTCGGTATGACCGCCATCGCCAACGGTATCGCCCATCACGGCGGGTTCGTGCCGTATACCGCTACGTTCCTGATGTTTGTCGAATATGCGCGTAACGCGGCACGTATGGCAGCGCTGATGAAAGCGCGGCAAATTATGGTGTATACCCATGATTCAATCGGTCTTGGCGAAGATGGGCCCACGCACCAGGCCGTCGAACAGCTCGCCAGCCTGCGTCTGACGCCAAACTTCAGCACCTGGCGTCCGTGCGATCAGGTGGAAGCGGCGGTCGGCTGGAAACTGGCGGTTGAACGCCACACCGGCCCAACCGCGCTGATCCTGTCGCGTCAGAATCTGCTGCAAATTGAGCGCACGCCGGAGCAGGTGAAAAACATCTCGCGCGGGGGTTACGTGCTCAAAGACAGCGGCGGCAAGCCCGACGTGATCCTGATTGCGACGGGTTCTGAAATCGAAATCACCGTGCAAGCCGCAGAGAAACTGACCGCTGAAGGCCACGCGGTACGCGTCGTTTCGCTGCCTTCCACGGATATTTTTGATGCGCAGGATGAGGAATATCGCGAATCGGTACTGCCGTCCAACGTCGCGGCGCGCGTGGCGGTTGAAGCGGGAATCGCCGACTACTGGTACAAATATGTCGGCCTGAAAGGCGCCATCGTCGGGATGACCGGCTACGGTGAATCCGCACCGGCGGATAAGCTATTCCCGTACTTTGGCTTTACCGTGGAAAACGTGGTCGAGAAAGCGCTAAGCGTGATTTAACGCGTGATCCACAGCGTGGGCCAGGAGTCTGGCCCATGCCAGTTATCACAGCTCGGTTCTTCTGCATAACGCACCAGACGAAAACGCTGGCCGTCAAAACGCCAGCGTGTCTGGATACCGCAGTCCGCCATGCCGCGTCCTAACGCCAGCGTCGTCAACTCACGCGTTTTCTCATCAAATCGCGCGTTCATTAGCTCCATTTCACTGCTCTCACTCGATGAGACAAACGGCAGACGCAATCGCACCGCTCGAGCGGAAAACGGCTTTTTGCGCGACACTTGCCACGCCAAATCAACCGTATTGTACGCACCCGCTTCGCAGCTGATGATCAGCAGGGCTTTGTCATCGGTGAGCGCTGTGACGCGCACCTCGCGGCGATTAGGATCGAGCGAGCACTGGCTGTTATTCATGCGCCATGAGCCGTAATCCAGCAGATCGTTGAGTTCTTCATGCGTGAGCGGCGTAGGGGTGGGGTTTACGATGGCAACTTCTTTGAGAGCCGGAGCGGGCGGGACGCTCAGCGGGGGATCGTCACCTTTCTGAATCCAGGCGGTTTCACTGCCCACGCGTTTTTGCTGCGCGTCGATAAACAGCAGCGCGGCTTTCAGACCTGACAGCGAAATCGTCTGCTTACCGCTGCGCAGCGTCAGCGCTTCCCCTTCCTGAATCGTTTTCAGAAACTGAGTGACCGTCGTGGCGTCGTCGGTGATCAGTCGCGTGGGCGAAATCTGCCAGCGCTGCGCATTCAGCGTTAAGGGAGCGCTGTCCAGCAAGAGTCTTTGCGCAATTGGCGCTTCCTTCGCTGAAGCCTTCGACAATCCGCCTAATTCGAGACGCAGTGACGCATCGGTTTTGGCACCGGCGCTGCGGCTCAACGTCATCACCAGACCGCCGTGTTCACCCGTATTACGCGCGACGCAAAAGTTCTGATTGTTGCAGGTGACTTGCCAGTCGGTGAAAGACTGCTGTGCAGGTGCTGCCCATACCAATGGCACAGGCAGCACGCTGAGAAATAAAATAAGTAAAATGCTGTGGCGCATGAAAAGCACAATCCCGGATACATAGACTCGAAAACTGGCAGTATCTTCGTGTCATGACCGGGGTTGCTCAATCGGATTTATCGGATAGATTTATTTAAAATGCAATTTATTAACGGTATAAAGATCAAGCCATTAGCCCGGAAATCTGCAAATACTGCAACAGGATCAACGCTTTACCATCCTGGATTTCGCCGGTTTTGATCATCTCCAGCGCCTGTTCAAACGGAATTTCCAGCACATCAATGTCTTCATCCTCTACGCCACCGCCCGCATTAGCGCGCTGTGCGTCGGTATATTCCGCGATAAAGAAGTAAACTATCTCCGTTACGCCGCCAGGGGACATATACAGTTCGAAGAGTTTTTTGACTTCACCCACGGCAAAACCAGTTTCTTCGATGGCTTCTTTGCGAATACACACTTCTGGCGCGTCGTTATCCAGCAGCCCGGCACAGGTCTCGATCAGGCGTCCATCGGGATTGCCGTTGACCCAAGTGGCCACGCGGAACTGGCGAATCAACACCACGGTTTGCTTTTCACGGTTGTATAAGAGAATGGTTGCACCATTGCCACGGTCATAAACCTCACGTTTATGGCGGATCACCTCGCCATTTTTACGTGTTAAGTCATAGGTGATATTGCGCAGGACGAAATAATTGTCGGAAAGGATTTTATCTTTGATGATCTCAATTTTCAGACTCATACGGGCTCCAGAACGTAATGAGTCATTCATAGTACGCCGTGAAACCCGCTTTGTCGCCCCACTGATTTAGTGAATTTCGGGCTGTGTTATTTTCATCCAGTCCATTATGCCCTGCGCCGCATGACGCCCTTCCGCCATCGCTGTGACAACCAGATCCGCACCGCGTACCGCATCGCCACCAGCGAAAATTTTCGGGTGGCTGGTTTGATAACGATAGCGGCTCTCAACGCTTGCCACGATACGGCCCCAGTCATCCACGTTCACGCCTTGCGCCTGCAACCACGGCATGGGGTGCGGGTTAAAGCCAAATGCCATAATGACCGCATCCGCTGGCATCACAAATTCGCTGCCCTCAATCGGCACCGGACGGCGACGCCCCTGCCCATCAGGCTCACCAAGCTGAGTCCGCAGCAGGCGGACACCGTTCACTTTGCCAGCGTCATCCAGCACCAGCTCAACGGGCTGGACGTTAAATTCAAAATCGGCCCCCTCTTCTTTGGCGTTTTTGACCTCTTTCTTCGAGCCTGGCATGTTGGCTTCATCCCGGCGATAAGCGCAGGTGACGCTGGCAGCACCGTGGCGTAACGCGGTGCGCACGCAGTCCATCGCTGTATCTCCGCCTCCCAACACCACCACGTTTAACCCAGCGGTATCGATGTAAGGTTCGATGTCAGAAGGCACGAGGCCCATCAAATGCCGCGTATTCGCGACGAGGAACGGTAACGCGTCATACACACCCGGGGCATCTTCGTGCGGGATGCCCGCTTTCATTGAGCGGTACGTGCCGACGCCGATAAACACCGCATCATAGTCGCTGAGCAGCCGCGACATCGGGATATCTTTCCCCACCTCGCAGTTCAGCTCAAAGCGGATCCCCATCGCGGTAAAGATCTCGCGACGGCGCGTCAGCAGGGATTTGTCGAGCTTAAAGGCCGGAATGCCAAACGTCAGCAAACCGCCGATTTCCGGATGGCGATCATAAACCGTGACGTTAACGCCATGACGAATAAGCACGTCGGCACAGGCCAAACCCGCAGGTCCTGCGCCAATAATGGCGACGTGCTTATCGACGGACACCACGCCGCTCATATCGGGACGCCAGCCTTTTGCCAGCGCCCGATCGGAAATATAGCGCTCAATATTGCCAATCGTGATGGAACCGGATTCGTCACGAACCGTGCAGGCACCTTCGCATAAGCGATCCTGCGGACAGACGCGCCCGGTGATTTCCGGTAAACAGTTGGTCTGATGGGAAAGTTCCACCGCGCCGTCGATATCACCGGCCTTAACGCGCTCAATCCACTGGGGAATATGATTGTGCAGCGGACAGGTCCACTCGCAGATGGAATGCTCGCCGCATTTCAGGCAGCGATCTGCTTCACGATGTGCCTGCTCGGGACGAAATGGCAGATAAATCTCGTCAAAGTTTCCGGCTCTTTGAGCAGGCGTGAGTTTGTCCGGCTCACCGCGCGCCGCCAGCGCCTGCATCTGACTGACTTTGCTCTGTCGCATCTCAGTTGGCACGGATGTACTGTGCCACGGCTGAGCTTCCTGACTGGCGGTACGTTGACGCCGCATCCTGGCCAGTTGATTCAACCCTTTTTCCGTAACCAACGTCAGCGCATCGGCGGGACAATTCTCGACGCACGCAGGGCCTTGCGGTCTGTCATGGCACAGATCGCATTTATGCGCCGAGGCTTTAACGTGACCGTCCGCCAGCGGCGTCACGACCATTTCCATCGTCCCAAAAGGACAGGCCACAACGCACGCTTTACAGCCGATGCATTTTTGTTGATTCACCTGTACGCTGTCGTTGATTCTTGCGATCGCGCCATTTGGGCAGCGTTGAGCACAGGGGGCGTTTTCACAGTGATGGCACGTCACAGCACTGCGACGCGATCCCTGCTTCAGGACTGTGATCCGGGGAACAAACTGGCGCGAACTGAGCACATGTTGTTCATTATTGTGAGCCATCACGCAGGCAACTTCGCAGGCATGACATCCAATACAGCGCAGGTTATCGGTCATAATAAATCGATTCATAGGACACCCGTTCTGGTAGCATTACCCTTAGTTTTTATAAGAATATTGTATTTAACTGGGCTGACGGTCTCAGGCAATGTTCATTTGCCCAGAAAGGGGCACTATTTACGACTTACCTGTGGCAGATCAATTTATTTCAGCACAGGTGAAATTGCGTTTCAGTAACGTTCAGGAAGCCGTGTTGTGATCGTTAAACGTCCTGTTTCAGGAAGCCTGGCCCGGGCTTTCATCTCGATTATTTTGCTCTCCGTTCTGACTAGCGGCATTGCGCTAATGACGCTCGCCAGCAGCCTGCGTGATGCCGAAGCCATTAATATTGCGGGTTCTTTGCGTATGCAAAGCTACCGTCTCGGCTACGATCTGGAACGCAACAGCGATCGTTTTTCCGATCATCGCCTTCACTGGCAAAACACCCTTAACTCCCCCGTTTTGAAAGAGCTGGATCTCTGGTATGTGCCTGAATCAGTCAAAACCGGTTACCAGCAGTTGCAGCTCGCCTGGCATGAGATGGACAGCCATCTCGAAGCGGGAGACAAAGCGTGGTATCAGGATCATATCCAGCAATACGTGGAACGTATCGACGCTTTCGTGCTCGCGCTTCAGCACTATGCGGAACACAAAATGCAGCTGGTGGTGGCGATCTCCCTGGCGGGGGGAGTCGGAATTTTACTGCTGGTGATCGTCACCCTGCGCCGGATACGCCGACAGGTTGTTGCCCCGCTCAATCATTTGGTTATTGCCAGCCTGCAGATGGAACAAGGTGATTTTGACATTCAGGCTCAGGGCACCAGCCTGCCAAACGAGCTGGGACTGCTTTCGCGCACCTTTAACCATATGTCCTCGGAACTGCATAAACACTACCGGTCGCTTGAGATAACGGTCGAAGAAAAAACCCGTCACCTGAATGAAGCCCACCAGCAGCTCGAAATGCTGTTCAAATGTTCACAGGCGCTGAATACCAGCCAGATTGACGCGCACTGTTTCCGGCATATTCTGCAAATTGTTCAGGAAGATACGGGAATGAGTTTTCTGGAACTGCAGGCCAGCGATAACTGGCAGCTGTGCGAAGGGGTGAAACAAGACGATCGGGAGACGTTTACCCTGCCGGTCATTATGCAGGACACGCGTTTTGGCGAGCTACGCTGGCAGAGCGAGAGTGTGGCCGTTTCTCTGCCATTGATGAAAAGCGTGGCAACAATGCTCGGGCGCGGGCTCTATTTTAATCAGGCGCAGAAGCACTACCAGCAATTGCTGCTGATGGAAGAACGCGCCACCATTGCCCGCGAACTGCACGACTCGCTGGCGCAGGTGCTCTCGTATTTGCGTATCCAGCTGGCGCTGCTCAAACGCGCTGTACCGGACGATAACGTGCCTGCGCAAACTATTATCACCGACTTTTCGCGTGAGCTGAACAACGCCTGGCGACAGTTACGCGAGCTGCTAACCACTTTCCGATTGACGCTCAATCATTCGAATCTTCCTGCCGCCCTGCAAGAGGCGCTGGAGGGACTGCAAAGCCAAACCACGGCCAGACTGGATCTGGACTGCAGACTCTCTTCCCTGGCTTTAGATGCACAAAAGCAGGTCCATTTGCTGCAAATTGTGCGCGAAGCGGTGCTAAACGCCATCAAGCATGCCCAGGCGAGCGAGATTACCGTCAGTTGCGTCACCGCGCCTGACGGCATGCACACGGTCTATATTCGTGACAACGGCATTGGTATTGGTGATGCCAGCGAGCCACCGGGGCACTACGGACTGAATATCATGCGCGAGCGCGCCGGACGACTTGGCGGGTCGCTAGGCTTCTCGCAGCCGCAAAATGGCGGAACGCAGGTGTGTATTCGCTTTCGCACGCCAGAGGTCGTAGAGGGTAAATAACGGTAAATAAAAGAGTATTCTTGCCAGTCAGCTTCGCTTGTGGGCAATAATTCGCAGTGCGGAACGTCAGGAACGCGCTGTAAATGCGCATGATAATTTACACTATCTCCTTATTTTCTCCACGTTTGGCATCCGCCTTACCGCTAGAGTTAAGCGGGCAATGTACAATAATGATGCGCAGCAAAACGAGGTCTTATTTTCATGGCGAATTTCTTCATTGATCGCCCCATTTTTGCCTGGGTGCTGGCAATTATTTTATGTCTGACAGGCACTCTCGCTATTCTGTCACTTCCTGTTGAGCAATATCCCGATCTGGCCCCACCGAACGTTCGTATTACCGCGAACTACCCCGGGGCATCAGCCCAAACGCTGGAAAACACCGTTACCCAGGTGATTGAACAGAACATGACCGGGCTGGATAATCTGATGTATATGTCTTCGCAAAGCAGCGCGACTGGCCAGGCGACCGTTACCTTGAGTTTCACCGCCGGGTCTGACCCCGATGAAGCCGTACAGCAGGTGCAAAACCAGCTGCAATCAGCCATGCGAAAACTGCCGCAGGCGGTGCAAAATCAGGGCGTTACGGTCCGTAAAACCGGTGATTCGAATATCCTGACGATTGCCTTTGTCTCCACCGACGGTTCGATGGATAAGCAGGATATCTCGGACTATGTCGCCAGTAATATTCAGGACCCGCTGAGTCGTATTAACGGCGTTGGCGATATCGACGCCTATGGTTCGCAATATTCCATGCGTATTTGGCTCGATCCGGCGAAGCTGAATAGCGTGCAAATGACGGCAACGGATGTGACCAATGCCATCAAATCCCAGAATGCGCAAATTGCTGTCGGCCAACTCGGCGGCACGCCGTCTGTTGATAACCAGGCGCTAAACGCCACCATCAATTCGCAGTCATTGCTTCAGACACCGCAGCAATTCCGCGACATCACCCTGCGCGTCAATCCGGACGGGTCGGAAGTGCGTCTGGGAGATGTCGCAAAGGTGGAAATGGGCGCGGAAAAATACGACAACCTGAGTCGATTTAACGGCAATCAGGCGTCAGGTTTAGGGGTAAAACTTGCCTCAGGGGCCAACGAAATGGCCACCGCAAAACTGGTCATTGATCGGCTGGACGAACTCGCGCCCTATTTCCCGCACGGCCTGGAATATAAAGTCGCTTTTGAAACCACCTCCTTCGTAAAAGCGTCCATCGAAGATGTGGTTAAAACGCTGCTCGAAGCCATCGCGCTGGTGTTCCTGGTGATGTATCTGTTCCTGCAAAATTTTCGCGCGACGCTTATCCCGACGATTGCCGTCCCGGTGGTGCTGCTCGGAACGTTCGCCGTGTTATACGCCTTCGGCTACAGCATCAACACCCTCACCATGTTTGCCATGGTGCTGGCAATTGGCTTGCTGGTGGATGATGCCATTGTCGTGGTGGAAAACGTCGAGCGTATCATGACGGAAGAAGGCCTTTCGCCGCGCGACGCGACGCGTAAATCCATGGGGCAAATTCAGGGGGCGCTGGTGGGGATCGCGATGGTGCTCTCCGCCGTTTTCGTGCCCATGGCATTTTTTGGCGGCACAACCGGCGCGATTTATCGTCAGTTCTCAATCACCATTGTTTCAGCGATGGTGCTGTCAGTGCTGGTGGCGATGATCCTGACGCCCGCCCTTTGCTCAACGCTGCTCAAGCCGTTGCACAAAGGCGAACAGCACGGGCAAAAAGGGTTCTTCGGCTGGTTTAACCGCATGTTTAATCGCAATGCGGCGCGCTATGAGGCGGGTGTCGCAAAGATATTGCACCGCAGTCTGCGCTGGATCGTCATTTACGTTTTATTGCTTGGCGGGATGGTGTTTTTATTCCTGCGCCTGCCGACTTCGTTCCTGCCGCTAGAAGACAGAGGCATGTTTATCACGTCAGTCCAGTTGCCCAGCGGTGCCACCCAACAGCAAACGCTGAAGGTCGTGCAGAAGGTTGAACAGTACTTTTTCACCCATGAAAAAGACAACATTGTGTCGGTGTTTTCAACCGTCGGCTCTGGCCCTGGGGGCAACGGGCAGAACGTCGCGCGGATGTTCGTCCGCCTGAAAGGTTGGGACGAGCGCGATAGCAAGACCGGATCTTCTTTCGCCATTATCGAGCGCGCCACCAAAGCATTTACGCGCATTAAGGAAGCACGCGTATTTGCCAGCAGCCCGGCGGCCATTAGCGGTCTGGGCAGTTCGGCGGGTTTTGATATGGAATTGCAGGATCATGCAGGAGCCGGACACGATGCGCTCATGGCCGCCCGCGATCGCTTGCTTGACCTGGCGGGTAAAGACCCTTCGCTCACGCGCGTGCGCCACAACGGTCTTGATGACAGCCCGCAATTACAGATTGATATCGATCAGCGCAAAGCCCAGGCGCTGGGGGTTTCCATCAATGATATTAACGATACGCTGCAAACGGCCTGGGGCTCCAGCTACGTGAACGACTTTATGGATCGCGGCCGTGTGAAAAAGGTTTACGTTCAGGCGGCTGCGCCTTATCGCATGCTGCCCGACGATATCAATCTGTGGTACGTGCGCAATAACACTGGCGGGATGGTGCCGTTCTCCGCGTTCGCGACGTCTCACTGGGAGAGCGGTTCTCCGCGTCTGGAACGCTATAACGGCTATTCCGCGCTAGAAATCGTGGGTGAAGCCGCGCCGGGAGTCAGTACCGGAACCGCGATGGACACTATGGAGAAGCTGGTTCAGCAACTGCCCGCCGGTTTTGGCCTGGAGTGGACCGCGATGTCCTATCAGGAACGGCTCTCTGGCGCGCAAGCCCCTGCCCTGTATGCGCTGTCATTGCTGGTGGTGTTCCTGTGCCTCGCCGCGCTCTATGAAAGCTGGTCCGTACCGTTCTCCGTCATGCTGGTGGTTCCACTCGGTGTCATCGGGGCATTACTCGCCACCTGGATGCGTGGTCTGGAAAACGACGTGTACTTCCAGGTAGGGTTGCTTACGGTCATCGGCCTGTCGGCGAAAAACGCGATTCTGATCGTCGAGTTTGCCAATGAGATGAATTCGAAGGGACACGATCTGCTGTCGTCTACGCTGCACGCGTGTCGTCAGCGTCTGCGCCCGATCCTGATGACGTCTCTGGCATTTGTTTTTGGCGTGCTGCCCATGGCGACCAGTTCTGGGGCAGGTTCAAGCAGCCAGCATGCTGTGGGGACGGGGGTGATGGGCGGAATGATTTCAGCCACGGTTCTGGCAATCTATTTCGTTCCGTTGTTCTTTGTGCTGGTGCGCCGTCGCTTCCCGCTGAAAGAGCGGCCAGAATAAAAGTGCATTAAAAAAGGCGGCTCCGGGGCCGCCTTTTTATTGTGTGATGAATCACATCATTTTTATACTAAATAAGTGCTCTTGCAATTCTTCCTGAATGTCATTTACGAAGCATGTCTTCGATAAAATCTTTCCAGTTCCCCAGTTCACGTTCAATCATAACAACCTCTCTTATTATTATGCGTATTCTATGAGAATATATCGGCATTGTGAAGATAATTTAATCAATCGGTTTGCTGCCCTTCCCCCTGCTGTACCTGACGTGCTTCAAATATGGTCCTTTAACCATAAATTTTATGTGACCAATAGCAATATTTAGAAACAACCATACGTGTGGGTGATAATCTTATTACGCACTGACTTTAAGCGAAATTTTGCTTATCTGGACATTTATGCGCTATAGATGAAATAATATTCAGCTTACAAGTGTAGGTTGAATTATCAGACATAGTACAATCAGGCATAAAGCTAATATGTTATGTTTTGCCAAATAATATAACATCGAAAAAACTGAACATTTTTTATTAATAAAGACAAAAGGATTCATCATGGTTGTGATGTATGGAATTAAAAACTGCGACACCATTAAAAAAGCGCGCCGCTTCCTGGAAAGCCATAATGTCGAGTATCGCTTTCATGATTACCGCGTTGATGGGCTTGACGCTGATTTCCTGCATACCGCCATCGCGGAACTGGGTTGGGAAGCGCTGCTGAATACGCGCGGAACAACCTGGCGTAAACTGGATGAATCCGTTCGCAATAGCATCACTGACGCTGACAGCGCAGCAAAATTAATGCTCGAAATGCCAGCAATAATCAAACGCCCATTGCTCTGCGCGCCCGGTGAGCCTATGCTGCTGGGCTTTAGTGAATCCAGTTATCAGACTTATATTTGAGGTGCAGTTTATGTCATGCCCGGTCATTGAGCTGACTCAGCAGCTTATTCGCCGCCCTTCCCTTAGCCCGGACGATGCAGGTTGTCAGGCTTTAATGATTGAACGTCTGCGCGCGATCGGTTTTACCGTTGAGCGGATGGATTTTGGCGACACCCAGAACTTTTGGGCATGGCGCGGCCAGGGTGAAACCCTCGCTTTTGCCGGACATACCGACGTTGTCCCGGCAGGCGATGCTGACCGCTGGATCAATCCTCCGTTTGAACCGACGATTCGTGACGGCATGCTGTTTGGTCGCGGTGCGGCTGACATGAAAGGCTCGCTGGCTGCGATGGTGGTGGCCGCCGAACGTTTCGTCGCCCAGCATCCAAACCACAAAAACCGTCTTGCATTCCTGATCACGTCCGATGAAGAAGCCAGCGCCAAAAATGGCACGGTGAGAGTCGTTGAAACACTGATGGAACGCCACGAACGCCTGGATTATTGTCTGGTAGGCGAACCGTCCAGCACCGAAGTCGTGGGCGATGTGGTGAAAAATGGCCGCCGCGGTTCGCTGACCTGCAACCTGACGATTCACGGTGTGCAAGGCCACGTCGCGTATCCGCATCTTGCCGATAACCCGGTGCATCGCGCTGCGCCCATGCTGAATGAGCTGGTTAATATCGAATGGGATAAAGGCAACGAATTCTTCCCGCCGACCAGCATGCAGATTGCGAATCTTCAGGCGGGTACGGGCAGCAACAACGTGATCCCCGGTGATTTTTCCGTGCAGTTCAACTTCCGTTTCAGCACTGAACTGACCGACGAGATGATTAAAAGCCGCGTCGTCGCTCTGCTGGAAAAATACGAATTGCGCTACTCCGTGGACTGGTGGCTGTCGGGCCAGCCGTTCCTGACCCAGCGCGGCAAGCTGGTCGATGCGGTGGTTAACGCCATCGCGCACTATAATGAAATTAAACCGCAACTGCTGACAACGGGCGGCACATCAGACGGACGCTTTATCGCCCGTATGGGTGCGCAGGTTGTCGAACTGGGACCAGTGAACGCCACCATTCATAAAATCAATGAATGCGTGAATGCGGCTGATTTGCAGCTACTGGCGCGTATGTATCAACGTATCATGGAGCAACTCGTCGCCTGACGATGGCTCTGAGAAGGAATAGCGAATGGACTGGCTCAGTAAATACTGGTGGATTTTGGTGTTAGTGTTTCTGGTAGGCGTCTTACTTAACGTCATCAAAGATCTTAAGCGCGTTGATCATAAAAAGTTTCTCGCCAACAAGCCCGAACTTCCACCACATCGTGACTTCAACGATAAGTGGGACGATGACGACAACTGGCCGAAGAAAGACCAGAAGAAATAATCGTTTTATTTCCTCTCTCCGCCAGGAGAGAGGAAAGCCACATCACAAAAACTCTACGATATCGTCGTCATTCGGCTTACCGCCGCTCAGCGCTTCGTCGAAATAATGCTTCGGCACGGTAAAGCGCAGATGATCAAGGGCAAACTGCATGCTGCGATCGTCAATCGCATGGCCCAGCTCATCAACGATATCCAGCGTCACGTCCCCGCCTTCACGAATCAACGCTTCCTGTGCCGCAATCGCGTGAGAAAGTTCGATGACCCGATCCTCACCACCGTGGATCAAGTGGATCGTCGTCAAAGTAGTCGACGTTTTCGGTAACGTTGCGAAGCGACCGTTAAACGCAATCACGCGTGACACCAGGCCTGGCTCGGTTTTTACACTCTCCAGCGACATAATTGCCCCCTGAGAAAAACCAATCAGCGCGGTGGCCGCTGCACCAACGCCGCTCTGTTTTTGCCAGTAACGCACCGTATCAAGAAACGTCGGCATTATGGCGTCAATACGCGCCTGACGATTTTCTTCCGTCACACCCTGCACCGAAAACCACTGGCGTCCATTTGGACCGCACGGCTCAACGCCGCCCACGCTGACGATCAGCGCATCGGGGAAAATGGGCGCAAACCAGCGTCCAATCTGCCCCATATTGGCGGCGTTATCGCCTACACCATGAAACAGCAGCAGCAATTGTTGCGCGGGTTTTTCGGGGCTTTGGACAACAAAATGGTCATGTTTCATGGCAGTCTCCTTGATTCGATACGATGGATTTTACGCCTCCGGGAGGTAATCACCATGCCACTTTACTGAAGGAGTCATTGAAAAAATTGCCATTGCAAAATGTCACTTTTAAGCCGTTGGCTACGCTGAATATCCAGTGAATCAAGGGCCTGATGCGCCTCACAACGCTGCATTGCGAGTAACTGTTTGCGCCCCTGAAGCGAAAGCTCCGCGCACAGCTGGGCATCATCGCGTTGACTTTCTATTTTCCCACGCAGGGCAGGAAGCGGCAGATCCACCGCCAGCAGTAATCGTGTAAGCGCCGCCGCAGACGTGGCGAATGGCCGATGGGCGAAAGCAAAGCCTCCCAGCTCAAGCCAGTCATCATTATTAAGAATAGGTTCCCACGCCTCATCCACGGGGATCTTTTCACCGTTCCATCTCTCAATGATTCGGGCATCACGGCATAAGCGCTGATGCTCCTGCACGCAAAGCGCCCTACCCGCCTCGCTTATCGGCAGCAGCGCCATTGCGGTGTAACACCCGCTGCTGGCCTCACGATGTGTTCCCATCCGCACCAGAACAAACCCGCAGCGCTGCCAGAATCGCCATAGCTCATCGGTGAAACCAAAGCTGACGGAAAGATAATCCTGCTGAATATGCTGACTCGCGCCCGCGATAAGCGCCTGACCAATGCCCTCGCGCTGACGCGCCGGATGCACGGCCACGCGAGTAATGCGTCGCCCGATAAGCGTAGCCGCTAACGGTGAACCGCCGTGAGCCGCCAGCGATTGCGCCACCAGATTGCCGCGTGGTCGCCGATATCCCGCCCATACCGCCTGGCTGAGCGTCGGGCTCAAACCGCCTTCATCCACCAGCCATGTTGCGCCTATAAGTTTTTCTGCCGCGCGGGCAATGGCGAAATGCTGCCCCGGCGCGTCCATCATGCGGCGTAAATCGAGCGGCGAAGTGCGATAGTGAGCAGAACACAGCAGTTTATAGATATCAGCGGCGAGATCCGGATGGCTCTCCCACAACAGCTGTCCGAGCGCGGTGACCTGTGCAACATCGTCAGGGATCGCATCAAGGGCTTCATCATCAAACAGCAGCGCGTTGCTTACCACGCGTTCCAGCGGGCATCCTGCCGCCCAGCGCACGGGCGTCGTGAGGGTGAAATAATGCAGGTGCGCAAAACGTGCGCAGAATTTCAGTAAAAACCCGCGTCCAGTGCCTTCATAACCCTGCACTGTTGTGGTCAGCAGCACCCGCGTAAAACGAGAAACAAGCTGTTCAAGCAGCGGGCCAGGAATGGCGGCCGCTTCATCAACCACCAGCCAGTCGGCGTGTTCATCAGAGGATAACAACGCATCTGGCGCGACAAAACGGAAGTTGTCCCCGGCAAAACGCGCGATAACGTCAGTAGCACCTTTTGCGGGTGCGGTGACAATTGCGCGGCCTTCCACGCGTTGCAGCAGCATTCCGGCCAGCGCCGATTTTCCTCGCCCACGCGCTGCGGTGACGACCGCGATCCCAGCACTCATCTGTGTGAGGGCATTTAGAATGTCGGCCTGTTCGCGCAGCGGATCACCGCTGGCGGGGTGCCAGTCGGGAAACAGTGGACGGCTTGCTATTTTGAGTGGCTGATGTTGCTGCCAGACAATGACGTCAGGATCGGCGGTGATCACCCGACAAAAATGGTGAACAAAATGCGGCGTGGCAATGGGCTCTGCGCTGTCGCTCCAGCGAAGGGAATCGGCATCGGCCTTTTCAGGCCAGAGGGAGAGAGGCGGAACCAGCAGCACCAGCAAACTGCCTGCGCGTAAGGTGCCGCTCAAGGCCGCAAATGCCGCGACGTCAAAACCGTCGCGGGCATCAAAAATAGCGTGAAGATATTCGCGCCCGAGCAGGCTTTTCAGATTCTGCGGCGCACAACTGGGTTCGACAGAGATTTCGTTACCGACCCACAGCCAGTCACCTTGTAATTGATCGCGTAGCGCCAGAGAGTGCGTCTGTGACCAGTCGTCATCACCACTCAACACCAGCAATCGTCGATGGCCTGACTGCGCAAGCTGAGCGGTCACGTCTTCAAGAGGCCTATCCGTCTCATCCCTGACGCGCAAAATCACATGGTTTTACCGAAGGTGTTGCATTGCGAAGGGTCGCCGCTGGCGAAACCGCGTTTAAACCAGCTGTAACGTTCTTCTGAAGTGCCGTGGGTAAAACTGTCCGGAACAACGCGCCCCTGACTCTGCTGTTGCAGACGGTCGTCGCCGATAGCCTGTGCGGCGTTGAGTGCCTCTTCGAGATCGCCGGATTCCAGCACGCCCTGCTGCTGCATGCTATGACCCCATACGCCCGCAAAGCAGTCAGCCTGCAGCTCCATTTTCACGGAAAGACGGTTGGCTTCGACCTGCGATGCATTTTGCTGAAGCTGACGAACTTTCGGCTCGATACCGAGCAGTTTCTGAACGTGGTGGCCGACTTCATGCGCGATCACGTAGCCCTGGGCGAAATCACCGTCCGCGCCGAGCTTGCGTTTCATGTCGTCATAGAAAGAGAGGTCGATGTACACGGTGCTGTCTGCCGGGCAATAGAAAGGCCCCATCACCGATTGTCCCGTGCCGCAACCAGTGCGGGTTGCGCCGCGATACATCACCAGCTTGGGTTGCTGGTAGGTGCGTCCCATTTTTTCGAACTGCTGACCCCAGGTGTCTTCCGTCGTCGCCAGAATGACAGAGGTAAATTTTGCGGCTTCATCTTCATTCGGGCTGATGGAGCGCGGAGAAGTTTGCTGTTGCTGAACGGGGTCTCCGGTGATTAATCCCGTCAAATCAACGCCGTAATAACCTGCGACCAGTACAATGGCGAGCAGAATAATACCGCCCTTCCCGCCAGGCAAGCGCATACCGCCGCCGCCCATCGATGGGCCACCGCCGCCATTGCTGCGCCTGTCTTCTACATTGTCACTTTCACGACGCCCTTGCCAGCGCATAACCACCTCGAATAAATTCCATCAATAATAGAGTGATCGTAGGCGGTTAGGGGCAGAATTACCATAGGAAACAGAGGTAAGACGCCAAAGGATGTTTTCACCCTTTGGCGTGAGTCGGGAGGATTTAGTCGAGCTTAACGCCCAGACGATGGGCAACCGCTTCATAGGCTTCAATCAGGCCACCCAGGCTCTGACGGAAACGGTCTTTGTCCATTTTATCCAGCGTCTCTTTGTCCCACAGACGGCTACCGTCCGGAGAAAACTCATCGCCCAGCACCACTTCGCCTTTATAGAGACCGAACTCCAGCTTGAAATCGACCAGGATCAGACCGGCATCGTCAAACAGCTTTTTCAGGACGTCGTTGGCTTTGAAGGTCAGCTCTTGCATACGCGCCAGGTTTTCTTTGCTCACCCAGCCAAAGGTTTCGCAGTAGGATTCGTTCACCATCGGATCGTGCATTTCGTCATTTTTCAGGAACAAATCAAACAACGGCGGGTTCAGCTCGATGCCTTCTTCAATACCCAGACGCTTCACCAGGGAGCCTGCGGCACGGTTACGGACCACACATTCAACCGGAACCATATCCAGTTTTTTGACCAGACATTCCGTATCGGACAGCAACGCTTCCATTTGAGTCGGAATACCCGCGTCAGCCAGTTTGCTCATAATGAAATGGTTAAACTTGTTGTTCACCATGCCTTTACGGTCGAACTGCTCAATGCGTGCGCCATCTCCTGCTGACGTATCATTGCGGAACTCGAGCACCAACAGATCCGGGTTTTCCGTGCTGTATACGGTCTTCGCTTTGCCACGATACAACTCAGCTTGCTTCTGCATCTTGATTACTCCTGGTGTGATGATTTGTGTTCAAAACTGGGGATATTATGCCACGCACACGTTTGCGTGGCACTAAAATAAAAAGGGCTGGATTAACCAGCCCTTCTTTTTTATTTGCTGAATGCCGCCTGGAAGACAGCGACCAGCGCATCATTCTGCGACTGGGTCAGCGTGTGACCTTTCGGATCGATAAACTGCAAGCTGCTGCGGTTATCGAGGTCACCGACCTGAATTTTGTAATCGCCTGAGGCCAGTCCTGGATCGGTTGCGCCCAGTGCTTGCCATCCGCTGTCCGAAAGTGGCTTATAGGTCGCCGTGATGCTGCCCGTAGAACGGGTGCTATCACTGACTTTCATGCCCACTTTTTCAAGCGTGGCTGGCAGACGCTGCCATGTCTGGTTGAACGGTGCACGCACCACCAGCATTGGCAGACCCGTATCATCCGCGGCGCTTTGTACGTCGAAGGTAACACCACTGTGGCTTTGTGCAGAGTTTGCTGCATCGGTCGCGGTTTTATCCAGCCCGGTAGCAATCACGTTCATCATTTCAGTGCTGTAGCGCTGCAATGAGGAGGCGTCAGCAACTGGCTTGCCAGCCTGCTCAAGGTTCAGCAGTTTTACCGCGACAGCCTGCTGATAACCTTGTGGTTTCACAGAGACCTGATAACGACCACGGTACTGCTGATCTTCATCAAGACGGTTCCACTCGATCCAGTCGGTGGTCAGCGTCTGGCTGGCGTCATCGCGTTTATCAATCGTGTAATTCTTCGACTGAATCACACTCACAACCTGCGGCCAAAGCGTGTTGCTGCGGTTGTTTTCAACCAGCAGCGTCGCGGTATCACCCGTAAACTGGGTGCGCGCACCGCTCACCAGTGCCAACGGCTGTGCAGGTGGGCGAATATCAAGCGCCTTACCCACAGCACCGCTGCCGTTAGTGACAGGAATGTTGTAATCGCCGTTCTGAACCGGCAGGATCATACCCGCTGGGGAATGAAGTTCAGCAAGCGGGGCTGCATCCAGATAGGATTCATCACCGCTCACCTGGCGCTTGTACCGCGAGTCTGAACTACAGGCAGCGAGCAGCATAACAAGCGAAACACCCGCAACCTTCACCAGGCGCGTTTTCTGTACTGAGTAAGCCATCAAATCTCCCTAAACTCTACAGCAAACCGGCATGCTTCAGCGCCCCGGCAACCACATCACGACCATGGTCGGTGATAGGGGTCATCGGCAGACGCAGCGTATCGGTTGCTACAAGTCCCAACTCCTTACATGCCCATTTCACTGGGATCGGATTGGGTTCGACAAATAATTTTGTGTGCAGCGGCATTAGACGCTGGTTAATCACGCGCGCTTCATCGAAATGACCCGCCGCAGCCAGTTTGCACATTTCAGCCATATCGCGCGCCGCCACGTTAGTGGTAACGGAAATCACGCCATGGCCGCCGAGCTGCATAAAGTCCAGCGCGGTCGCATCATCACCACTGAGCAGAATAAAGTCGTCAGAAACCAGCTCTTTGATCTGATGAACGCGGCTTAAGTTCCCGGTCGCCTCTTTAATTGCGATAATATTTTTAACTTTCGAGAGACGGCCTACCGTTTCAGGCAGCATATCGCAGCCAGTACGTGACGGCACATTATACAGAATTTGTGGCAAGTCAGTATGTTCAGCGATGGCTTTGAAGTGCTGGAAGAGACCTTCCTGCGTCGGGCGATTGTAGTAAGGCGTCACCGTCAGGCAGCCGACAATGCCGCTATTATTGAAACGCTGCGTTAGGCTAATGGCCTCAGCGGTGGCGTTTGCACCGGTACCGGCAATCACCGGGATACGCCCGTCAGCCAGTTCTACGGTCATCATCACCACATCACCGTGCTCATCGTGGCTCAGGGTGGCGGATTCTCCGGTAGTCCCTACCGAAACGATCGCCGCAGTCCCGTTGGCGACATGGTAATCAATCAGTTTTTTCAGGCTTGACCGGCAGACATTACCTTTCTCATCCATCGGCGTAACAAGCGCAACAATACTTCCCGTGAACATGGGCCATCCTCTGTGCAAACAAGATTCTCAATGGTACGTTTGGAACTGTAATAAAAGCAAGCGACGTAAGGCGTCCAGGCTGTTGTATGCATGTTTTTTTTATGCTTTCCTTAGAACACTTGACCACGCAAAGGAAGAACAGGTTTGACAACCTCATCACAACATTACCTGGTTATCACTGCGCTGGGTGCTGACAGAGCCGGTATTGTGAACACCATCACCCGCCACGTCAGCAGTTGCGGCTGCAATATCGAAGACAGCCGCCTTGCGATGCTTGGCGATGAGTTTACGTTTATTATGCTACTTTCCGGGACCTGGAACGCGATTACGCTCATCGAATCGACGCTGCCGCTCAAGGGCGCTGAGCTGGATTTACTGATTGTCATGAAGCGTACCACCGCGCATCCGCGCCCAGCGATGCCAGCCACGGTGTGGGTTCAGGTTGAAGTCACCGACTCCCCGCATTTGATTGAACGCTTTACGGCGCTTTTTGACAGCCATCAAATGAACATTGCTGAACTGGTATCGCGTACACAGCCAGGCGCCACGCCAAAACTGTTTATTCAGATTACCGCGCACAGCCCCGCGTCACAGGATGCATCAAATATTGAGCAGTCATTCAAAGCGCTCTGTACAGAACTCAATGCGCAAGGCAGTATAAACGTCGTAGATTATTCACAGCACGAACAGGATGGAGTTGAGTAATGAATCCACTGAAAGCCGGTGACATCGCACCGAAATTTAGCCTGCCCGATCAAGACGGCGAGCAAGTAAATTTGACCGACTTCCAGGGACAGCGCGTTCTGGTCTATTTTTACCCGAAGGCCATGACCCCAGGCTGTACCGTACAGGCTTGCGGTTTACGCGATAACATGGACGATCTAAAAAAAGCGGGCGTTGACGTGCTGGGTATCAGCACCGACAAGTCAGAAAAACTGTCACGTTTTGCCGAAAAAGAGCTGCTGAACTTCACGCTACTGTCTGACGAAGACCATCAGGTCTGCGAGCAGTTTGGCATCTGGGGTGAGAAGACCTTTATGGGCAAAACTTACGACGGCATCCATCGCATCAGCTTCCTAATCGGTGCAGATGGCAAAATTGAACATGTATTTGACGATTTTAAAACCAGCAACCACCACGATGTGGTCCTGGCCTGGTTAAAAGAAAACGCCTGAAACCTATAAAAAATCCCGGTTCACTGAACCGGGATTTTTTTACTCTTCTACTGCTGGCACATCCGGCCAGGCGTGAACCACCGCTTTGATAAGCGTGGCGAGTGGAATGGCGAAAAACACGCCCCAGAATCCCCACAAACCGCCGAAAATCACCACCGACAAAATAATCACCAGCGGATGCAAGTTGACCGCTTCCGAGAACAATACGGGCACCAGCAAGTTACCATCCAGCCCCTGAATAATCAGATACACTGCGAAACAGCTCCAGAACTCGGTTCCCAGACCAAACTGGAACAGCGCTACGCCGATAACCGGAATCGTCACCACAAATGCGCCGATATACGGAATCAGAACTGAGAAGCCCACCAGCACCGCCAGCAACAGTGAATAATTAAGCCCGAAGATCACAAAGCCAATCCAGGTGGCAACGCCAACCACAATCATCTCCAGCACTTTGCCGCGAATGTAATTGGTGATCTGCTGATTCATCTCCTTCCAGACCTGTCCTGCCAGCCCACGATTACGTGGCAGAATACGACGCACCGCGTTCAGCATCTGCTCTTTATCCTTCACCAGGAAGAAGACCATCAGCGGCACTAGCACAAGATACACGGCCAGCGTCAGCAGCCCGACAAGCGAGGCGAGCGAATATTTCACCACCGAATCGCCCATCGTCATGATGCGGGCGCGCATGTTTTCAGCCATCGCATCGATAATGCCGGCGTCCATCAGAGCCGGATAACGCCGCGGCAGCGTCGCCGAAAAATCGGACAGTTTATTCAGCATGCCCGGCATGTCGCGGATCAGGTTAATCCCCTGTTGCCACGCAATCGGTAGCACCACAAACGACATGAGCAAAAGAATACCGACAAACAAAATGAGGACGATACTGCTTGCCCAGCGGCGAGAGCAGCCGATCTTTTCCAGACGAACCGTCGGCCATTCGAGAAGATAAGCCAACACTAAGGCCACCAGCAAAGGTGCCAGCAGCCCGCTAAAGAAGAATAAAATACCAAATCCGGCGACCAGAATGACCAGCAAAGCAATGGCCTCGGGATCGCTGAAGCGGCGCCGATACCACTGCATTAACATTTCGAGCATACAACCCTTCCCTGAATCGGATGGCGGGACTGAGAGGGCGAATTGTATCTAACTGTCGCAAAAAAGACTTTCGCTTTTTGTATCTCACTCACGTTTAGCAAAAGCCGGGTGAATGGGATTTTCTTCACGCCTCAACACGGCTACACTCGCAGAGCAGTCGAAGGTGAACGATATACGGGTTCACCGGTCAAATGAGCACATCCAAAATACAGGGCAGAGGCTATGTTCAGGCAGTTGAAAAAAACTCTGGTTGCGACACTTATCGCCGCGCTGACTGTCGGTCAGGCGATGCCCGCGTTCGCGGACTCGGCGGATACCTTGCCGGATATGGGCACCTCAGCAGGCAGCACGCTGTCCATCGGGCAAGAGATGCAGATGGGCGATTTTTACGTCCGTCAGCTTCGCGGTAGCGCGCCGCTGATTAACGACCCGCTGCTGGTGCAATACATCAATGGGCTTGGGATGCGCCTGGTCGCCCATGCTGACTCGGTCAAAACCCCTTTCCACTTCTATTTAATTAATAACGACGAAATCAACGCTTTCGCCTTCTTTGGTGGAAACGTAGTGCTGCATTCGGCGTTATTCCGTTATTCCGATAACGAAAGTCAGCTTGCATC
This sequence comes from Lelliottia sp. GFLA7, assembly GCF_056490165.1. Taxonomy (NCBI): domain Bacteria; kingdom Pseudomonadati; phylum Pseudomonadota; class Gammaproteobacteria; order Enterobacterales; family Enterobacteriaceae; genus Lelliottia; species Lelliottia sp. GFLA7. The sequence goes on from NZ_JBWLAQ010000002.1 coordinate 894,102, forward strand.
CGTTATGGCGCATGAAATCTCCCACGTCACCCAGCGCCATCTGGCGCGTGCGATGGAAGATCAAAAACGTACTGCCCCGCTCACCTGGGTCGGCGCACTGGGCTCTATTTTGCTGGCAATGGCCAGCCCGCAGGCGGGTATGGCAGCACTGACCGGCACGCTTGCCGGTACGCGCCAGGGCATGATCAGCTTTACCCAACAGAACGAGCAGGAAGCCGATCGCATCGGCATTCAGGTGCTTCAGCGCTCAGGCTTTGATCCTCAGGCGATGCCCACGTTCCTCGAAAAGTTGCTGGATCAAGCGCGCTATTCGACTCGTCCGCCAGAAATCTTACTGACTCACCCGTTGCCAGAAAGCCGTCTGTCCGATGCGCGAAACCGTGCCAACCAGATGCGTCCTGTGGTTGTGCAGTCGTCGCAAGATTTCTACATGGCAAAAGTCAGAACGCTCGGGATGTACAAGTCCGGGCGAAATCAGCTCACCAGCGATCTGCTCGACAGCCTGTCTAAAGGCAATATCCGTGAGCAAAATGCAGCACAGTACGGTCGTGCGCTTGAGGCGATGGAGGCCAGCAAATTCGACGAGGCGCGAAAAGCGATACAGCCTTTGCTGACCGCTGATGCCAATAATCCGTGGTATCTCGATCTGTCGACCGACATTGATTTGGGCCAGAAGAAAACCACCGATGCGATCAATCGCCTGAAAGGGGCAAAAGATCTGCGCACCAACCCGGTGCTGCAGCTCAACCTGGCGAATGCTTACTTACAGGGTGGACAGCCGAAAGAGGCCGCCACAATCCTTAATCGTTACACCTTCAATAATAAAGACGATCCTAACGGCTGGGATTTACTGGCACAAACGGAAGCACAGCTCGGTAATCGGGACCAGGAACTGGCTGCACGCGCAGAAGGCTTCGCGCTAGTGGGGCGTCTGGATCAGTCCATTTCGCTGTTGAGCAGCGCCAGTTCGCAAGTGAAGCTGGGTAGTCTGCAACAGGCCCGATACGATGCGCGTATCGACCAGCTGCGTTCATTGCAGCAGCGGTTCAAGCCTTACGAGAAAATGTGATTTAGCACGTTGCAGGAAAGCCAACGCACCTGCAACGTGAAGTGCGACGAATAAAAGGAGAATTCATGTCAGATGCGGTAAAAATTTATCATAACCCACGCTGCTCCAAGAGCCGCGAAACGCTTGAGCTTGTGAAATCAAAAGGCGTCGAACCCGAAGTGGTGCTGTATCTGGAGACGCCACCGGACGCACAGACTCTTCGCCAGCTGTTGAGCATGCTGAATATGGCAAGCGCGCGGGAACTCATGCGTCAGAAAGAAGATCTGTATAAATCGTTAAATCTGGCGAACAGCCAACTGACGGAAGATGATCTGATTAAGGCGATGATCGACAATCCAAAGCTGATTGAACGCCCTATTGTCGTCGCTCATGGCAAGGCACGCATTGGCCGTCCGCCGGAAGACGTGCTCGCGATCCTCAACTAATCCTGACGCCGCAGCGCTTCCAGAAATGCCTGCGGCGTACGATCCCCCAGTTTTTTCTGCGTTTTCCCCTCGTTATAAAACTCACACATTTTTTCCAGTAAACACTCTACTGACTCAGCCTCGATACGCGGAATAATCTCCACCAGCCGCACCGCCACCTGCACGGCATTTTGCTTTGCGCGACCGATCGTCAGGGCTATGCCGTCGGGGATGAAGGGCGATTCAAAACCAAAAGTCTCAAAAGATTGTATATCGGCCGGGCAAGCCTTTAGCAGTTCACGAATCCAGTTCGCGAGTAATTGTGGCGAGATCCCCGCGTAAACTCGTGCAAAGCACCAGCCACTGATGGGCTCTCGCGCCCAGAGCACATGTTGCTCGCCACCGTCGTCCATATGCAGTGAAAATGAAAGATGGTGAAGTTCAAGATGGTTCGGCCGTCGCCCCGCCTTTATCGCTTTTAGCCCCTTCAGCGGCGCGCCCTGACGCGGTGTCACCGCAGCTTTGAGATAGCGGTTTAGCGTGGCGCGAGAGACGTGAATACCCAACCCATCGTTGACTAACATTAGAAGCTCATCGAGCGGCGCGCCCGTGGCATCGCGTAGGGCATTAATCAACGAGATCTGTTCTTGTCTCATCGCTTTGTGTATGACTTTCGGTGTGGTGTGGTTATCTGAAATATGCTCACGGTTACGCCAGCGGCGGACGGTGGTGATGGATATCCCCAGTTCCACAGACAGCTCCCTGTCACTTTTATCAGACTGCTGAAGATACCGGCGGATACGCGGTGTGGTCGTAGCATTGGCGTGCAGTTTAATTTCCATCGTGAGAATTCCGTTAAATTTTTAATAACCAATCTTATGAGATATATATTCGCAGTGTGAATGCATTGTGACTGATTTCACCTTTTTCTCGTCACGCAGCACTGATAATCCACACACATAACACAAACCACATCACTCAATCTTGTACGGAGTTCACAATGAACAATGTTCTGGGATTTCTTGAAGCAAAACTGATGCCGCTGGCGGCTAAAACGGCTCAACAACGTCATCTGGGCGCTATTCGTGGCGCCTATGTTTCTTTCATGCCGTTTATTATTGTCGGCTCAATCCTGCTGGTTATCTCTTCTTTCCCCAATCAGACTTACCAGCAGTTTATGTCTCAGGCTTTTGGTGCGAGCTGGAGCGCCATTATCGAGATCCCGTTCAACGCGGTGTTCTCCACGATGTCGCTGTTTATCAGCTTCCTCGTCGCGTACCGTCTGGCGGAACACTACAATGAAGACCGCGTGTCGTGCGGCATCCTTGCGCTGGTGAGTTTCCTGATCCTCACGCCGTTTATCAAAGTGGCCGAGAACGGCGGCATCACGGTCATCCCCGTGGAATGGATCGGCAGCAAAGGGCTTTTCGTGGCGATGATTGGCTCGCTGCTGTGGACCGAATTGTTCTGCTGGCTGAAGCGCAAAAATCTGGTGATCAAAATGCCAGAAGGCGTACCGCCTGCGGTACAGGAATCGTTCGCCGCGCTGATCCCCGCGCTGGTGGTCATGATTCTGGTACTGATGATTCGCATCGCGTTTGAAAACACCCACTACAACACCATTCACCAGTTCATCTACGAAGTGGTCGCAACGCCAGTGCGACATTACGGGACATCCTACTTTGGCGCGCTGATGACGGTATTCAGCATCACCATTCTGTGGTCAGTGGGCATTAACTCCGGCTCAATGATTAACGGCATTATTCGTCCGCTGTGGATGGAAAATCAGACCGACAATATCGCTGCCATTCAGGCTGGGGTGACCCCGCCACACATTATCACCGAACAGTTTTTTGACATGATCTGGATGGGTGGCGCAGGCGCAACGCTGTCGCTGGTCATTGCGATGCTGATTTTTGCTCGCAGTAAAAACATGCGTGAAGTGGCACGACTCGGCGCGGGGGCGTCGGTGTTTAACATCAACGAGCCGATTCTGTTTGGTCTGCCGGTCATCATGAATCCGATCATGCTCATCCCATTCAACCTGGTGCCGCTGGTGCTCGTCACCGTGCAGTATGCCGCGATGAAACTCGGCGCGGTGGCGGTGACGACGGGCGTTTTCATCCCCTGGACGCTACCACCGGTCATCAGCGGATTTATCGTTACCGGGCACATTAGCGGTAGCGTGATGCAGCTTCTCAATTTGCTGATCGGCGCGATGCTCTACCTGCCGTTTATGAGCATCCTGGACAAACAATACCGCGCCGCGGAGCTTGCAACCGCGATGCCAACTGAAACCACGCTGGCTAAACAGGAGTAAACCATGTGGGGAATTATTGCGACCTGGCGAATGGCGCTGGAAGGAGTCACTGAGTCGGCAACGGCGCTGGCGGCGGGAAAGCCGGTTTCAACGGCGGTGGTCGATGCCGTCGCGACCGTCGAGGACTTTCCGTTTTATAAGTCCGTCGGTTATGGCGGGCTACCTACCGAGAACGGTGACGTTGAGCTGGATGCTGCCTACATGGATGGCGACACGCTGGCCTTCGGCGCAGTCGGCAATCTGGTCGATATCGCAAACCCGATCCGCGTGGCGCATGCCTTGAGCCGTCAGCGCTATAACAGCTTGTTAGTCGCCCAGGGTGCGCGTGAATGGGCGCTGAGCCAGGGATTCACCGACAAGACAATGCTCACCGAGAGAGCCTTGCAGCACTATCGCAAACGCTGCCGTGAAACGCTGGATAAAGGGTTAAGTCCTTACAACGGACACGATACGGTCGGGATCATTGGCCTGGATAATCACGGATCGATGAGCGTCGCCACGTCCACCAGCGGCCTGTTTATGAAAAAGCGCGGGCGGCTTGGCGATTCGCCGATCATCGGCTCCGGTTTTTATTGCGACAGCGAAACAGGCGCGGCGACCGCCACAGGCGTGGGCGAAGACCTGATGAAAGGCTGTACCAGTTACGAAATCGTTCGTCGTATGGCTCAGGGTATGACTCCGCAACAGGCGGCGGATTCCGTAGTCTTCGAACTGGAAGACAAGCTGATGTCGCGCTTCGGGCGCGTAGGCGATCTCTCGGTGGTCTGCATGAACAACAAGGGTGAATTTGGCGCAGCAACCAATATCAAAACGTTCTCCTTCGTCGTTGCTACTGCGCGTCAGCCGCTCACCGTTTTTCGCACCGAGCGTCAGCATGAGAAAACCCATTATCAGCCTGTCGATGATGCATGGATGCAGGATTATGCCGCACGCATTCGTGCGCCGATTGAGGAGTCATCATGATTACCTAACAGCTTATTAACGAGCTCGCGCAGGCCGATGCAGCGAGTCATTTGATTGCCCGCAGCGCCTGCCAACATCTGCCCGGCACCGCGCTGATTAACGAAATGCGCGCGCAGAAAAGCGTGGCGGACACCCGCTTCGGCTGTGCCCCTTTTACGCGCATCACCCTGCTGCCAGATGCCTTATGGAAGGATAATCTGACCGAGGGTTTGCTCAACGCACTGCGCCCGCTTTTTGCCGATCCGGTCAGCGAAACGGTGATTATCGACGTTACCGAAATTGATGACACCGTGCTGGCGCAGCTGCTGCGCTTTGTGTTCAACCAAGCGCATCGGCTCAGCGATTTGCAGTTGAAAAAACCGGATGCCTCGGCGATTCGCCTTCGCCACATCACCGCCCTGTGTCTGCCCGAGCAGCAGGCGCATGTAGAGTCAATCTTCCGTCAGCAGCAGGCGATTGCGAACGGGATGATTGCCGCACGGCGTCTATCGGATATGCCCTCTGACCGCTGCACACCGCAGTTTGTGGTCGAGGAGTCGCAAAGATTATGTGCTGCCTTCCCTTCCCTTCGCTGCGAGTCGCTCGATGAAAAACAGATCGTTGAGCAAGGGCTGGGACTGCTGCATGCCGTCGGGAAAGGCGCGGCCTGCCCGCCGCGACTGCTGGCAATCCATTACGACGGTATCAAGGATGGCCCGGTGCGTTGTTACGTCGGTAAAGGCATCACTTTCGACACCGGTGGCCTGTGGCTAAAAGACGGCGCGGGCATGTACACCATGAAATATGACATGTGCGGCGCGGCAAACGTGATGGGGCTAATGCTCACTATTGCTGAGCTGAATCTGCCGGTGCGGGTGATGGGCGTCCTTGCGCTGGCGGAAAATGCCATAGGCCCGGATGCGATGCAGCCCGGCACGGTGGCGCGCGCCTGCAACGGCATGACGGTCGAGATTAATAATACCGACGCTGAAGGACGATTAGTACTGGCCGATGCCATTGCGTGGGCGAGCCAGCGCCATCCGCACGTACATTATATTATCGACATCGCAACGTTAACGGGCGCGGTGGTGAAGGCGCTGGGGTATGAGTTAAGTGGTTTGATGACGCAACATGAGCCGCTGCGTCAGTCACTGACGGCTGCTGGCGTAAAAAGTGGAGACGAAGTGTGGTCATTGCCGTTGGATGCGCGGCTGAAAAAACAGACCGAAAGCGCTATCGCCGATCTGTGTAATACGCCGACGAACAACGCCGCGATCAGTGCTTCGGCGGCGTGGCTGCTGCATCACTTTTGCCCACCGTCTATTGCGTGGGCGCATCTCGATATTAGCGGTACGGCGTTATGGCGGGAAGGTGGAAAAAGCGTGGCATCAGGCAGACCGATTCCGCTTCTTACTGAGCATTTATTGGGTGATATACAGAAAGAGTAAAACATTTGCTCTGGAGCCGGGCAAATATCAGTGCCGCCCGGCGCATTAAAGCTTCAGAGTGTCTTTCACGAACGGGATCGTCAGCTTACGCTGGGCGGTAATCGAGGCGTGATCGAGCTGATCGAGCGTATCAAAAAGCGTGCGCATTTCCCGATCCAGGCGCTTAAGCAGAAAACGGCCCACGTCTTCCGGAAGCTCAAATCCACGCAGTCGTGAACGCAACTGTAACGCCTGGAGCTTATCTTCGTCGGATAGCGGCTGCAGCTTGTAGATTTGCCCCCAGTCCAGACGAGAGGCCAGATCCGGTAAACCGAGATTGAGCTGGCGCGGCGGACGATCCCCCGTGATCAGTAAACGGGTTTTGCCCGATTCCAGAATCCGGTTATACAGATTGAACATCGCCATTTCCCACTGCTCGTCCCCGGCAATACATTCGATATTGTCGATACACACCAGCGAAAGATGTTCCATGCCGTCGAGCACTTCCGGTACGAACCAGGTGCGCTTGTCCAGCGGCACATAGCCTACCGCGTCGCCACGTTGCGAAAGTTCAGCACAGGCAGCATGCAAAAGATGGCTACGCCCCGCGCCTTCGCGTGACCAGATATAAATGTATCCGCTGTGATCCTGGCGCAACACGTTTTGCAGCGCAGCCAGTAAAGAGGGGTTATCACCCGGCCAAAAACTCGCGAAAGTTTCGTCGTCAGGAAGATAAAGTGGCAGAGAGAGCTGTGCCGGTCCGTTCAGAAATACCTCGATTAAGGTCTAACGTAAAATCGGCGAAGAGTTTACCACGGAACCTGCAATGAGAGAACCGGGCGGATCGTCCGCCCGGTTATACACGTCATCCTTCAAGCTGCCTCTGCGTTGGCTGCGTCTGCTCACCCCAGTCACTTACTTGAGTAAGCTCTTGGGGATTCTCAGACTTGCCGCCTTGATGCCGCTTGAATGATTTTATGTATATAAGATCAATGTAACGCGTTTTCACTGTCGTCCGCGTCCAGAATTTCTTCTTCAGGACGCAGGACGGAGATCAGTTTGAAAATCAGGCTCAGCCCCACACCCACGATGGTGGCCAGCGCCATGCCTTTCAATTCTGCCGCGCCAATGTGAACCTTCGCACCGCTCACACCGATGATCAGAATGACGGAAGTCAGGATCAGGTTCTGCGTTTTGTTGTAATCCACTTTGGATTCAATCAGCACACGAATACCGGACGCGCCAATCACCCCGTACAGCAGCAGCGAAACACCGCCAATCACCGGAACCGGGATAATCTGGATTGCCGCCGCCAGCTTGCCGACGCAGGAGAGCAGAATCGCAAAGATAGCCGCCCCGCCAATCACCCAAGTGCTGTATACGCGGGTAATCGCCATCACGCCGATGTTCTCACCGTAGGTGGTGTTTGGCGTTGAGCCAAAGAAACCGGAGATCATGGTCGACAGCCCGTTGGCAAACATCGAGCGGTGCAGACCTGGGTCACGGATCAGATCTTTTTTGACGATATTCGCCGTGACCACCAGGTGACCGACGTGCTCAGCGATAACCACCAGCGCCGCAGGCAGAATGGTGAAAATAGCAAACCACTCAAAACGCGGGGTGTAGAAGGTTGGCAGCGCGAACCAGTGCGCCTGCGCAATCGGGGAGGTATCCACGACGCCCATCGCGAAGGAGAGCGTGTAGCCCGCCAGCACCCCAATCAGAATCGGGATAATCGCCATAAAACCACGGAACAGAACGGAACCAAATACCGTCACACCCAGCGTGACCAGCGAGATGATAATGGTTTTGGAATCAGGTGATTGCCCATCTGCTGGTAACAGACCCGCCATGTTGGCAGCGACGCCTGCAAGCTCAAGACCGATGACGGCAACGATTGCGCCCATCGCCGCAGGTGGGAACATCACGTCCAGCCAGCCGGTACCGGCTTTTTTCACGATAAAGGCCACAACGCAGAACAGCGCGCCGCACATAATGAAACCGCCCAACGCCACTTCGTACCCTAACGGCAACAGCAGCAGAACCGGGGAAATAAACGCAAAGCTTGAACCCAAATAGGCCGGGATTTTGCCCTTACAGATGAAGAGATAAAGCAGCGTACCGACGCCATTGAACAGCAGCACGGTGGCCGGGTTGATGTGAAACAGGATTGGCACCAGCACGGTTGCGCCAAACATGGCAAACAGGTGCTGCAAACTAAGCGGGATCGTCTGCAAAAGCGGCGGTCTTTCACTCACCCCGATAGTACGGCGCGTCATAGTGTTTTCCTCAAGTGTTGTTGGTTATTGGTGTTTTTATTCAAAAAAAAGCCGACTATCAAAGTCGGCTTCTTATTCGTTATTCGATTATTTCGTACCAAAAATCTTGTCGCCGGCATCGCCAAGCCCCGGGATGATGTACCCGTGCTCGTTCAGACCCTGATCGATGGAAGCCGTATACAGCTCAACGTCCGGGTGCGCTTTTTCCAACGCCGCAATACCTTCTGGTGCCGCTACCAGCACCAGCACTTTAATGCTGTTACAGCCTGCGTTTTTCAGCAGGTCGATAGTCGCGATCATCGAACCACCGGTTGCCAGCATTGGGTCAACCACCAGCGCCATACGCTCATCGATGTTGGAAACCAGCTTCTGGAAATACGGAACAGGCTCAAGGGTTTCTTCGTTACGGTAGATGCCGACAACGCTGATACGCGCGCTCGGGACGTGCTCCAGCACGCCTTCCATCATACCCAGACCTGCGCGCAGGATTGGCACAACGGTAATTTTTTTACCTTTGATCTGCTCAACCTGAACCGGGCCGTTCCAGCCCTCGATGGTCACTTTTTCAGTGGCCAGATCGGATGTTGCTTCGTAAGTCAGTAAGCTTCCAACTTCAGAGGCCAGTTCGCGAAAACGCTTCGTGCTGATGTCATGCTCACGCATCAGGCCCAGCTTGTGTTTAACGAGTGGGTGCTTCACTTCCACAATCTTCATTCTCATTCTCCTCTGAGGTGGCTACCGCAAAAAAAATCGCCGGATTATACCGCTTTTTTCGGAGTGCGCCATACCCATCTTGATTGACGGTGATCAAGCAAAGTGATGAATACTGCGATATTGAGTCTACATCAAGACAAAAAAGAGCCCCGCATTGCGGGGCTTATTCGTCATTTACGCGGGTTAGAGCGATTCGCCGTTGGTGGCGATCACGTTTTGATACCAGTCAAAAGACTTTTTCTTGCTGCGTTTAAGCGTGCCGTGACCTTCGTTATCTTTATCAACAAAGATGAATCCGTAGCGTTTTTTCATCTCACCCGTTCCCGCAGAAACCAGATCGATACAACCCCACGGGGTGTAGCCCATCAGATCGACACCATCTTCGACAACGGCTTTTTTCATCTCGCTGATATGCGCGGCAAGATAATCAATGCGGTACTGATCGTTCACCGTGCCGTCACTCTCCTGCACGTCGATGGCACCGAAGCCGTTTTCAACGATAAACAGCGGCAGCTGATAGTGATCCCAGAACCAGTTCATGGAATAACGCAGCCCAACCGGATCGATCTGCCAGCCCCAGTCAGATTTTTGCACGTACGGATTAGACACCAGCGATTTGCTTTCGTCGTAGTCCAGCTGCGGGTTATCTGGCGTCGCTTTAGTGGCGAACGACATGTAATAGCTGAAACCAATGTAGTCCACACAGCCTTGTTGCAGCGCAGTAAGATCGTCGGCTGTGATGTCCAACTCAAAGCCGCGACGTTCAAAGTAGTTGAGCAAGTGCTGAGGGTATTTTCCACGGACATGCACGTCGGTGAACCAGTAGCGGCGGTGCATAGCGTTCATCGCCATCATGACGTCGTTAGGCGCGCAGCTTAACGGATAGATTGGGCACATGGCGATCATGCAGCCGATTTGCAGCGACGGATTGATTTCGCGTCCGGCTTTGACTGCCAGCGCACTGGCCACCAGTTCATAATGCGCTGCCTGGAACATTACCGGCTCGCGGTCTTCGCCCGGCTCATACTTTAGACCGGAGTTGGTAAAGGGCGCGAAATCTTCGTGGAAGTTAGCCTGATTGTTGATCTCGTTGAACGTCATCCAGTACTTCACTTTGTGCTGGTAGCGCTCAAACGCCACCGTTGCGAAACGCACAAAGAAATCGATCAGCTTGCGATTACGCCAGCCGCCGTATTCCGTGACCAGATGATAGGGCATCTCAAAGTGAGAAAGGGTAATCACCGGCTCGATACCGTATTTCCGGCATTCGTCGAACAGATCGTCATAGAACTGCAAACCGGCTTCATTGGGTTCCAGCTCATCACCGTTTGGGAAGAGGCGTGTCCAGGCAATCGAGGTACGGAAACATTTAAAGCCCAGTTCGGCAAAAAGTTTGATGTCTTCTTTGTAGCGATGGTAAAAGTCGATGGCTTCGTGGTTCGGGTAGTTTTTACCCTGCAATACGCCGTTGGTGATTTCACGCGGTACGCCATGGGCACCCACCGTCATCACATCGGCAACGCTCACGCCCTTGCCGCCCTCTTTCCAGCCACCTTCCAGCTGATGTGCCGCGACCGCGCCACCCCACAGAAAACCTTCTTTGAATCCTGGCATGCTTTTTCCCTCATTCTGCGTTATGTTCTGCAAAAACCATTACAGAAACCGGTTTCAGTGGAATCATGTGCAATGCCATAAAGCGTTGCAAGCACATTACCGAAACCGGTTTCATTTTCGTGAACGGTATCAAGTTTGTCTGCGCTCTAGGGTTAAATGTGCAAATTTCCCGCGACTTCTTACGACAGCAGAATAGGCTCGCAAACGTTTGCCTGGACTGTTAGAATTGCGCCGATTTTTCTTACTATCGCAATGCAATCGCGTGGGGACTTGAGCCGTGACCAACAAAACTTCTCTCAGCTACAAAGATGCCGGTGTTGATATTGACGCAGGTAATGCGCTGGTTGACCGAATCAAAGGTGTGGTGAAAAAAACCCGCCGTCCTGAAGTAATGGGCGGTCTGGGTGGATTCGGCGCACTGTGTGCACTGCCGCAAAAATATCGCGAACCTGTTCTGGTTTCTGGCACTGACGGCGTGGGAACGAAACTGCGTCTGGCGATGGATCTTAAACGCCACGACACTATCGGTATCGATTTGGTCGCCATGTGCGTCAACGACCTGGTTGTTCAGGGTGCTGAGCCGCTTTTCTTCCTCGACTATTACGCTACCGGCAAACTCGACGTTGATACCGCAGCAAGCGTGATCACCGGCATCGCCGAAGGCTGTCTGCAGTCTGGCTGTTCGCTGGTCGGTGGTGAAACGGCAGAAATGCCGGGGATGTACCACGGTGAAGATTACGACGTCGCGGGATTCTGCGTCGGCGTGGTAGAAAAATCAGAAATTATCGATGGCAGCAAAGTGACCGATGGCGATGTGCTGATTGCGCTGGGATCCAGCGGCCCGCACTCAAACGGTTACTCGCTGGTACGTAAGATCCTCGAAGTAAGCAAAACCGATCCAGAAACCACCGAGCTTGAAGGCAAGCCGCTGGCCGATCACCTGCTCGCGCCAACCCGCATCTACGTGAAAAATATTCTTGAGCTGATTGAGAACGTTGACGTTCATGCCATTGCCCACCTGACCGGTGGTGGCTTCTGGGAAAATATTCCACGCGTTCTTCCTGATAACACCCAGGCCGTGATTGACGAATCTTCATGGCAGTGGCCAGCCGTGTTTAACTGGCTGCAAACGGCGGGTAACGTTAGTCAGCACGAGATGTATCGCACCTTCAACTGCGGCGTTGGGATGCTCATCGCCCTGCCTGCCAGTGAGGCTGATAAGGCCATCGCCCTGATGACGGCAAAAGGTGAAAACGCGTGGAAGATCGGTATCATCAAAGCATGTGATTCCGACGAGCGTGTGGTCATTGAATGAAAAATATAGTGGTGCTCATTTCCGGTAACGGAAGCAATTTGCAGGCAATCATTGACGCCTGCAAACAGAAACAAATTAATGGCACCCTACGCGCAGTTTTCAGCAACAAGGCCGATGCGTTCGGCCTTGAGCGCGCGCGCGAAGCGCACATTCCCGCGCACGCGCTTGAAGCCTCTCAGTTTGCCAGTCGTGAAGCCTTTGACCGTGAACTGGTCCAGGAAATTGACGCCTATGCACCGGATGTGGTGGTGCTCGCCGGCTATATGCGAATTCTCAGCCCCGCGTTTGTCGCGCATTATTCCGGACGCCTGCTGAACATCCACCCTTCTCTTCTGCCAAAATATCCAGGTCTGCACACCCACCGTCAGGTGCTGGAAAACGGTGATGAGGAACATGGTACGTCGGTGCATTTTGTCACTGACGAGCTGGATGGCGGCCCGGTTATTCTGCAGGCCAAAGTCCCGGTGTTTGATGGCGACAATGAAGATGACATCACGGATCGCGTCCAGGCGCAGGAACATGCCATTTACCCGCTTGTGGTGAGCTGGTTCGTCGATGGGCGCCTGGAGATGCGTGAAAACGCAGCCTGGCTGGATGGTATAAAACTGCCCCCTCAGGGGCATGCTTCAGAAGAATGATAATTCAAGCCGGCGATTGCCGGCTTTTTGTTGCCTGTCATTCGTAAAAACCACAAATAATCAGACGGTTTAGCGCTAATTTTCACGCTGCGTGGTCGGTTTACTGTCATACTTTTCTGGCACAGTTGGACATCTCGTGGCAAAGCTCGCCATAATAGAATCGAGACGGATTTGCTGCGTCCCGTGATTGAAACGGAGTGTAAGTTGTAATGGGTCAGGAAAAGTTATACATCGAGAAAGAGCTAAGCTGGTTAGCGTTCAACGAACGTGTCCTTCAGGAAGCGGCTGACAAGAGCAACCCGCTGATTGAGCGTATGCGTTTTCTGGGGATTTATTCCAATAACCTGGATGAATTCTACAAGGTGCGTTTTGCTGAACTGAAACGGCGGATTATCATCAGCGAAGAGCAGGGTTTAAACTCTCATTCGCGTCATCTGTTGGGCAAAATTCAGGCGCGAGTGCTGAAGGCAGATCAGGAATTCGACGGTCTGTATAACGAACTGCTGCTGGAAATGGCGCGCAACCAGATTTTCCTGATTAACGAGCGTCAGCTTTCTGCCAATCAGCAAACCTGGCTGCGGCACTATTTCAAACATTATCTTCGCCAGCATATCACCCCCATTCTTATCAATCGCGAAACGGATCTGGTGCAGTTCCTGAAAGATGACTACACCTATCTGGCGGTTGAAATTATTCGCGGCGAATCCATTCGCTATGCGCTGCTGGAAATCCCGTCGGACAAAGTGCCGCGCTTCGTCAATCTGCCGCCGGAAACCCCGCGCAGACGCAAGCCGATGATCCTGCTGGATAACATTCTGCGCTATTGCCTGGACGACATTTTCAAGGGCTTCTTCGATTACGATGCGCTGAACGCGTATTCGATGAAAATGACCCGCGATGCCGAATACGATCTGGTTCATGAGATGGAAGCCAGCCTGATGGAGCTGATGTCGTCGAGCCTGAAACAACGCCTGACGGCAGAGCCGGTGCGCTTTGTCTATCAGCGCGATATGCCGGACGCACTGGTGGAAATGCTGCGCGATAAGCTGACGATTTCTCGCTATGACTCCATCGTGCCGGGTGGCCGTTACCACAACTTTAAAGACTTTATTGGTTTCCCGAACGTCGGCAAAGCCAATCTGGTCAACAAACCGCTGCCTCGCCTGCGTCATATTTGGTTCGATAAATTCCGTAACGGATTTGACGCCATCCGTGAGCGCGACGTTCTGCTCTATTATCCGTACCACACGTTTGAACACGTGCTGGAACTGCTGCGCCAGGCATCGTTTGATCCCAACGTATTGGCCATCAAAATCAATATTTACCGCGTGGCGAAAGACTCGCGCATTATTGATGCGATGATCCACGCTGCGCACAACGGCAAAAAAGTCTCTGTGGTGGTTGAGTTGCAGGCTCGCTTCGATGAAGAGGCCAACATTCACTGGGCGCGTCGTCTGACAGAAGCCGGTGTACACGTTATCTTCTCGGCACCGGGTCTGAAAATTCACGCCAAGCTGTTCCTGATTTCGCGCAAAGAAGGCGAAGATGTGGTGCGCTACGCCCATATCGGTACCGGCAACTTTAACGAGAAAACCGCGCGTATTTATACCGACTACTCGCTGCTAACCGCCGATGCGCGCATCACCAACGAAGTGCGTCGGGTGTTTAACTTTATCGAGAATCCGTATCGTCCGGTGAATTTCGATTATCTGCTGGTTTCGCCCCAGAACTCGCGCCGACTGCTGTATGCGATGATCGACAAAGAGATCGCCGCCGCGCAAAAAGGCGAGCCATCTGGCATTACGCTGAAACTCAACAATTTAGTCGACAAAGGACTGGTGGATCGACTTTACGCCGCCTCAAGCTCCGGCGTGCCGGTGAACCTGCTGATCCGCGGAATGTGCTCGCTGATTCCTGAACTTGAAGGCATTAGCGACAATATTCGAGTGATCAGTATTGTTGATCGCTATCTCGAGCACGATCGCGTTTATATTTTCGAAAATGGTGGCGACAAACAGGTTTATCTCTCTTCTGCGGACTGGATGACGCGTAATATTGATTACCGAATCGAAGTGGCCACCCCGCTGCTGGACCCGCGTCTGAAGCAGCAGATCCTGGATATTATCGAACTTTTACTGAGTGACACCGTAAAAGCACGTTATATCGACAAAGAACTGAGTAACCGCTATGTGCAGCGCGGCAACCGCCGTAAAGTGCGCGCACAACTGGCGATTTACGACTATATCAAATCACTCGAGCAACCTGATTAACCTATGCCGATAAATGATAAGACCCCACGAGCGCAGGAATTTGCTGCGGTCGATTTAGGTTCTAACAGCTTCCATATGGTCATTGCCCGCGAAGTCGATGGCGCAATGCAGATCATCGGTCGCCTCAAGCAACGCGTCCATTTGGCCGACGGTCTTGACGATAAAAACATGCTCAGCGAAGAGGCGATGGAGCGAGGCTTAGCCTGCTTGTCGCTGTTTGCTGAGCGCCTGCAAGGTTTTTCCGCATCCAGCGTCTGTATCGTTGGCACGCATACCCTGCGCCAGGCTTTGAACGCGCCGGAGTTTTTGAAACGCGCCGAAAAAGTGATCCCCTACCCCATTGAAATCATTTCGGGCAATGAAGAAGCGCGTCTGATTTTCATGGGCGTGGAGCATACCCAGCCGGAAAAAGGCCGCAAACTGGTCATCGATATCGGTGGTGGTTCGACGGAGCTGGTGATTGGCGAAGATTTCGAGCCAAAACTGGTTGAGAGCCGCCGCATGGGCTGCGTCAGCTTTGCGCAAATGTACTTCCCTGGCGGCGCGATCACCCGTGAGAATTTCCAGCGTGCGCGCATGGCCGCAGTACAAAAACTCGAATCTCTGGCATGGCAATACCGTATTCAGGGGTGGAACGTCGCGCTAGGTGCATCCGGAAGTATCAAAGCCTCTCACGAAGTCCTGCTGGCGATGGGCGAAAAAGACGGTTTTATCACCCCGGAACGCCTGGAAATGTTGCGCGAAGAGGTTCTGAAATATAAGAGTTTCGAGTCGCTCAGCCTACCGGGACTTTCCGACGAGCGTAAGGCCGTATTTGTGCCGGGCCTCGCGATTCTGTGCGGCGTGTTTGATGCCCTGGCGATCCGCGAACTGCGTCTTTCCGACGGCGCGCTGCGTGAAGGTGTGCTGTACGAAATGGAAGGCCGCTTCCGCCATCAGGATATTCGCAGCCGCACCGCCCAAAGCCTGGCGAATCAGTACAACATTGACCGTGAGCAAGCCAAGCGCGTTCTGGAAACCACGACACATATCTATGAACAGTGGGAAGCGCAAAATCCCAAACTGGCACACCCGCAGCTGGCGGCACTGCTCAAATGGGCCACCACCCTGCACGAAGTGGGCCTGAACATTAACCACAGCGGCATGCACCGCCATTCGGCATACATTCTGCAGAACAGCGATCTGCCGGGCTTTAATCAGGAACAGCAAACCATGATGGCGACGCTGGTGCGTTACCATCGTAAAGCGATCAAGCTGGACGATTTGCCGCGCTTTACGCTGTTCAAGAAAAAGCAGTTCCTGCCGTTGATCCAGCTGTTGCGCTTGGGTGTGTTACTCAATAATCAGCGTCAGGCGACAACCACGCCGCCAACGTTAAGGCTGAAAACGGATGACCACCACTGGACGCTGAGCTTCCCGCATGGCTGGTTTAGCCAGAATGCGCTGGTGCTGTTGGATCTCGAAAAAGAGCAGCAATACTGGGAAGCCGTAACGGGCTGGTTGTTAAAAATCGAAGAAGAAGAATCGCCGGAAATTGCGGCATAACGCCTGAGACTCAGGCGTCTGAAAAAGACGTCTGAGTCTCGATAAGACCTTCAAGCGGTTCAGGTTTACCCATCAAATAGCCCTGCAAATAGTCAATACCTAACGCCGTGACGGCGCTGCGTATCGCTTTCCACGTATTCCGCCACGACCAGCATTTTCTTCATCCGCGCCAGATGGCATATAGAGGCAACGATTTGATAATCGAGACTGTTGTCGGCGATATTGCGAATAAAACTGCCATCAATTTTCAGAATATCTGCGTCGACGCTTTTCAGCCGCGCATAGCTGGCGTATCCCGTACCAAAATCGTCGATAGCGATTCGACAGCCCATCATCTGAAGCTGTTTGACGATCTGACCGGCCAAAACGGCATTGCCAAAACCGCTGCTTTCGGTGATTTCGAAGATCAACTGCCAGGCCTCAATCGCGTATTTCTTGAGTAACCGATTCACCTCAAGGGGAAATTGCGAGCGGCATACCGTTGAGGGCGATAAATTGATGGCAAAACGCTTGCCCGGCAGCCTTTCGCGATGTGTCGCCATAAACTGCAGCGTGCGTTCGAGCACCCATAAATCCACGCGCGAAGATAAACCAAATTCCTGCGCAACGGGGAGGAAGGCGTCCGGTGAAAGTAACGTGCCATTTTCATTCGGCATGCGCAGCAAAATTTCATGGTAATGATCGCCGCGAACGGCCTGTACCCGCTGCGCCATCAGCACAAATTGGTTTCCTTCAAGCGCCGCTTGCAGGCGATTCATCATCGCCACTTTATCTTTCAGGCTCCGTTGCAGATGCGCTGCCCCGCGCTGCTGTAAGCTCTCAGGATGATTGGTGGATAATGATAAATCCGCAATGATGCTCAGCTCACCCAGCAGCAAATAAAGATGGTTTACAGGGGAGCGCACGCAGCAATAGCTCACGCCAACCTGCGGCTGCAGCGGCATGCCATCCCAGATAAACCGAAACTGCTTGATGTGTTCATCCAGCGCCTCGATTCGCGCAGAATGCGATTCGGTGTTCAGTCGTACCGCCAAATCGTATCCCGACAATTGATAGACGCACTCATTGTGCTGGAGCGTACCGTTAATCCACGCGGCGAGCTTTTGCTTGTACTGGATCCGCAGCAACACGCCGTAATTGCGCCCTAGCACTTCCAGCTCGGGGATGCGGAGCATGCACAGTGCTGACCACGGTGATTGAGTCAGCGCGCGCGACAATGCACGCAGGTTGGGCATATGGACGACCGGATCGAGAAACGCCAGTCGGCTGGCGCGTAGCATGATGACGCGCTGACGAGTCGCCAGCATGGCCATGTAGATCACCACGAAGGAGAAAACCAGATAGCTTGACGAGGTGATCGCCAGTTGGATGTCGTAACCCTGATAAAGCGGGATGTAGCGGTAAAAATAATGAATGGAAACCATCAGAACGGGCGTCCAGATCAACGACATCAGTTTGTAGCCAAAACGCATGGAACCCCACAGCATCAAAGGCATCAGCAATGACAGCGTGTAGTTGGTGCTGAATATCGAGCTGTTTTCATTGATGGGTATGAGCAGCAGGGACAGCAGCCCAACCAGCACTGCGCCCCAGATGACAAATTCAGCCACGCTCACTTTTTTGTCAATCTGTAGTCGGATCTGCGAAACCAGCCCTTTCAGATAGCGGGGATGCCGAATCACACGAATCAACAGATAGCTCAATGGCACCCCCGTCAGCCCTCCCACCAGCAGGCCCTGATAATTAATCAAGGTACGGATGCTCATTGGATTTATACCGACCATGCTTTGGCGAGTCGCGTAGATACCCAAATAGACCGCAAACTGGAACAGCAGTAAAAAGAGGGTCGACGGACAGATCACCTGCCAGAAGATACGCTGCGCCATGAGCCTGTCGTCACCATATGCCACCATGCTGCGACGCGGGGCAAACACGCGATATCCCCCCCAACTGAGGATCAGCGGAACGATAAAATGACAGGTGATAGCGATCGTTTCAAACCAGCCAGCGGTAGGGTAGTAGCGGAGAAACAGAGCCAGAATGATACCGGGCACTGCCGCGAGACCAAAAAATAGCATCGTGGCGAGTAAAAATGCCAGGGGCATATAATAGAGCGCAACCAGGCCGCCGCTTAATTGCGTATACGTGCTGGCGAAACTAAATACAGGAAGTAAAGCAACCGGCAGAATGAGAGGAAGTGCCCACCAGCGGTCTTTGTTTTTCTTGAGGAATGCCAGAATTTTCATAGATGCCCAATATAAGCCCTTTCATCCAGAGGGATTTTCAGACAGGCATCCATCCTGACATCATTGCCGCATGCTGTTTGCGTGATACAAACAATATGGAAGAAGAATTTTAGTGCTCAATGACCGGCAGGAATTGACTTAAATCAAACTACATGGTTCAAAAAAGGGTTTATGACAAGATAATTGTGCTGTTTTCTCTTTTCTATCAAAGCGGTAAATACTTGAATCATCTTCGATAACAATAATTAATTTAAACATTGACGATTTTTTACACTTAGCATAATTGACCCCCTCTTCCCGCTGTGCCTTAATAGCCGCATCGCTCGAAAGGGTATGCCCAGGAAAATACAGTGAGTCAGGCAACGCGTATGCACAAACGACATCGATTTAACACTCGAATGACCCGCATTATATTGCTGATAAGCTTTCTGTTTTTCTTTGGTCGCTTCGTTTATTCCTCCATTGGCGCCTGGTATCACCATCAGGACAAAATCCAGTCTCAGCAGGTCACTCAGCCACTGGATACCACAAACCGCTAGCCTCCTGACGCAGCAACCGGATCACTTCAGCGATTCCTTTACCGAGAATTTTGTCCTGGCGCATCACGATACCTAACTGCCGATGCAGAATGGGATCCAGTGAACCGACGGTCAAACCTTCGCGATCCGCTGCATGCTGAACCGCCATTCTCGGGACAATACTGAATCCCAGCCCTGCTCTCACCATCCGTTTGATGGCTTCTATACTGCCTAGCTGCATCACTGGCGTGACAGAAAAAGCACTCGCCTGGAACCAACCGTCGGTGAGTGCCCGCGTTCCGCTCCCGGATTCAAACGCAATCAGCGGTAGCGTATGCAAAACAGATGGGGTGAGCTGCCCCAGGCTGTCACCCTGCTCGCGCGCAATAATACAGACAAACTCCTCATCAAGAATCGGCATAACATCCAGCGAACGACCGCTTGCCGGAAGGGTTACAAGGCCGATATCCAGGCGGTTTTCCTCCACGGCTCGGACAATATCAAGCGTATTGCCCGTGGTCACGCCCACGCTTAGCAACGGGTGATCCTGCCGCAGTTGCTGTAATAGTCGTGGCAAAAGATGAATGCATGCCGTTGCGCCCGTCCCTATTGTCACTTCGCCGCTTATCTCGTCACTCAACGATCTCACCGAACAAATCGCCTCATCGACCACGTGTTCAATGCGGTCACTATGTTTCAACAATACCAGGCCTGCGGCCGTGGCTTTGACGCCGCGCCCGGTGCGTTCAACTAAACGCGTCTGGAGAAACTGTTCAAGCTGGCGAATCTGCAAACTTACCGCAGGTTGAGAAAGGCCAAGCGCATCCGCAGCAGCAGAAAAACTGCCGCGCTGGATAACCAGTCGGAAGGTAGCCAGATTACCCAGATTCAGCGTCGTCATCGCAAAGTTTCTCTTATAGAGGTCATAAACACAGGGGCCTGCCAGCACCATACCGCGCACAGTATGCTAAGGACAACTGCCTAACGGAATGAAAAATAATGAAAACGCCAGCCGTCCCCCGCCTGCTTTCGCTTGCCGCCGGAAGCAACCAACTTATCAACTGGGGAATTTCATTTTATATGCCGGGGACATTCGCTCGCACTATTGCGACCGATACGGGCTGGTCGTCGCCACAGATCTATCTGGGCTTGACGCTTGCCATGCTGGTAATGGCCGCTGTTTCACCGTTTGTGGCCCGATTGCTGACCCATTTTGGCGGGCAGAGAGTGGTGATGTGCGGCACGCTACTCATTTCTGTTAGCTGCCTGATAATGGCTGAATCACACTCTCTGACGGGCTGGTATTGCGCCTGGCTGCTGGCGGGAGTCGGTATGCGTCTGTCTTTGTACGACGCGTTGTTTGCATCGCTTGTGAATCTTTACGGGCAAAATGCGCGACGGATGATTTCTCGTGTCACTCTGGCTGGCGGACTCGCTTCTGCCGTTTTTTGGCCGCTCGGTGCAGCGTTACTGACATTGATGAGCTGGCGAGAAGCGCTGCTGATTTATGCTCTTTTCGGGCTAGTGAGCGCGGCGTTGATTCGCGTGCTGCCCAATCAGACACTTGCAGTAAGAACTTCACCTAAAAACCCTGTCGCCACACGACCTCACGATCGCCTGAACGCCTGGCTCTATGCTGCGTTTATCGCGCTGATCACGTTTGTCTCGAATGGGACATCCACGCACCTCCCCGAATTTATCGCGAACGCTGGTTTGCCCGTAGCGATTGGGATGCTGTGGGGTATTGGCCAGACGGGTGCACGTTTGCTAGACGTGATGGCTGGCGCGAAATTAACGCCAACGCAGCTCATGCTCATCACTGCCCTCGCCATGCCATTGTGCTTTTTGTTGGGAATAAGCAGCTCGGTGTTTATCGAATCTGCCGCCGGGTTTGTTCTGGGATATGGCGCGATCAACGGCCTGGTCACGATCGTCAAAGCCACCCTCCCCCTGGAACTCTTCGCGCCTGAGGACTATGCACAGCGAACGGGCGTGCTGCTGATCCCCGCCCAGTTAATGGCTGCGATATCGCCTTTTGCGTATGCGGGATTAAACAAAGCATTAGGGGTAATCGGCTCGATGTGGGTGTCGTGGGGATTAACGCTAATTATTGGCGGCCTGGCGATAGGGATTGCCGTGAAACAAAAACAGCAATCCCTTCTGTCACGGGCAGAGAGCACTGCGCCGTAAAAGGCTTTAAGCACGGCTTGCCGTGCTTATTGGTAACCGCCTCATCATGACCGGGCGCTGCACTTATCATCTGAATTCACGTTTTGGCGTTTAATAAACACGTAATTCAGATGCCTCCCAACTGTAAGTGCCGTTTTCAACTAACGCATCGCCCAACTCCTGATATTCGAAATTGTAAAACTCTGCGCTGGCGGCATAACCCGAGTAGTCCACCACGGCCAGGCCAACGAATGCGCCGGTAAAGAATCCGCCATAGCTTTGCAACACATAATCATCTGAAAGCACGGCGGAATCTAATTTGACAGGGATTTCAGTGAATGTGATCCCATTAAAGCTATATTCATACGTATAAGTTTCCTTGCGAACTTTCGTGCGGAACCAAACATATTCCGTACCTTCTGGGATCTTGATTGCTTCATCTTTAAGATGTGACGTATATTTCCCGCGATTATTCTCACCGACTTCGATAACGGCGCCATTAATTTCATTCCAGGTAATGAAAACAAAACTCCAGTGGCGATCGTTATAATAATTCGTTAACCCTGCCATTTGTTGATAGTTAAAGGGATTAAATTTTACTTTAACGTGCGCATCAAAATAAAAGGCTTGCCAGCGTCGGGCAATAAGCGAAAGGTCATGTGTATTCGCCAAAGAACCCTGGCCAATTAACGTCAGCTTCCCGTCGCCAGTTGTACCCATTTTTTCGGTGAACGGGACACGGAGTGTATTCCAGTTAAGATCAAGTGTCGGCGCTTTAAATTCATCGTACTGGCTATGATCTTTTGCGCTTTCGGTGTAAATGGCATCGGTTGGGCCTTCGACAAATGTTTTGCCACAGTGACCGCCATCGATACGCGGCCAGCCCTCTTTATCCCAGTACACTTTCTGGATAGACGTTTCTCTGCCAAGGGTTGACCAGCCACGAGGATCGTAAACTGACTCACCAGGACGGTTCCACGGGCGCGCACAGAGCGAAGCATAATACCATTCACCTTTAGGGGTTGAAACCAAGGAGCCATGCCCTTGCTTCTGAATGTAACTGTCAGGCGTATCGACATTCGTTAAGAATACTTCCCCTGGCTGCGTCTCAAAACTATTGGCATCTAACGTTTTGGAACGTGCCACAACCTCCTGGTGGGTAAATACTGTTCCCCCCTGAGCAGCAAAGAGATAATAATATCCGTTCAGTTTGTAGAGATGTGGCCCTTCAACGAGTGCAACGGCTGTGCCTCGATAAAGAGTACGCGCTGTTTCAGGTTTTAATTTCAGAGTCTGCGTATCAAGTTCAGTTAACGTAATTCCATCAAAGGGGTGATGATATTCTCTGTGATCCCAGGTTTGCTGAACGATATATTTACGCCCATCGTCGTCATGGAACAGTGACGCATCAAAACCCACACCATTAAGTTTAATCGGATCGGACCATGGACCACGAATATCTGTCGCGGTGGTCAGATAGTTTGTCATGTCTTTAAAAGCGCCTTCTGTGATTTTCACATCCGTATAAACCAGCCAGAATTTGCCATCAGCATAAGAGAGAGCCGGAGCCCAAATCCCACCGGATGAAGGATTACCTTTCATATCTAAAAGCGCGGTAGTCGACAGCGGGCTTGGGAGAAGATTCCAGTGTTCAAGATCTTTTGATTCATGCAAACGAACACCTGGGAACCACTCAAATGTAGAGTTTGCAATATAGTAGGTGTCCTCAACACGGATAATGCTCGGGTCCGCATTAAATCCACGTAAGATAGGGTTTTGAATAAGCGACATATCATTAGACCTTTTCTGAGAATTTTATTTTATATATTCACTTCGATTTATAATTACGTTTCAAACTATACCCGTATCTCATCAAGCTGACGGTTGATGTCTGTGACATTTTCGTCAGAGATTGGATAGATTTGAATGACAATCATCGAAATAGCGGCTAGAACGATGGGTATCCAAACCGCGGTGATAATTATTCCATCGATCGCATTTGCGCTTTGATTCGCGCCCGTTTCGTTAAAGCCATAAGCAGCGAGTAACCAAAGTGGAATTGCGCCACCAATAGTAAAACCAATTTTGAAGAAGAGTCCCATAATCGCATTAATGATCGCGGCATTTCGCTTACCCGATTTTAACTCGCCGTAAGCAATCACTTCAGGGACAAGTGCCCACATGAAACCTGTAGCCGAACTTAAGCCCCACTGTTTAATAAATGTTGCGATATAAGCAAGCCAAAGTTCATCATGCATTCCTGCGCGTGACCAAATGTAAGTCAACAACTGCCCCACAATAAACATGCCGAGGAAGAGATGGAAGAAGCCTTTTTTACCAAAAATTTTCTTAAGTCTTGACCAAAAAATAGGGAATAAAATGCCCGGAATTGAGGCAACAAGACCGATAGCCCCCATCCATTCAGAATGGTTAACAACGTATTGATTGAAAAATCCATTAACGGTATTCATGAAAAACATGAACGTGAAGGCTAACATGAAAAATAACCCGAGAATGATGAGCGGTCGGTTATTTTTGAGTTCAAGGAACAGATCTGTCGTTTTAACGTTGGCCGTTTGTTCTGCAGTCGCTACGACACGTTCTTTGGTAAATTTATAGCAGATGAAAAGCGCAATCGCGCCTAACACCATATATATCGAATAAACGCCAAACCAGGCATAATTCGCTGAGGGATCGGTGTAGTTCCCCATATTGAGCTTGAGACCAAAGAAACCCGTATCCTTGAGGCTTCGATCTTTTGGTGAAGCCATTTGTACAAACATGGGGAATAACGTATAGACAAGCAGATTGGCACTATTAGCCAGCATCATGCGTGTGCTGGTCAGTTTATCAATAGATTCCGGATCTCTTGTCAGAGAGGCATTGAGAGAACCATAAGGAATGTTCACAACGGAATAAACCAAATCCAGTGCCAGATAAACGATAAATGCAAATGGAACTGAACCTCGGATACCTGGGATAGGTGCAAACAGTAAAGCAGACAGAATAACAAGTGGAACGCCAGCCCTTAAAAGCCAGGGACGATATTTCCCTGCAGGCGAACTTCGTTTATCCACATAGGTCCCCACCATCGGGTCCCATAAAACATTTATGATTCGGACAAAAAGAAATATAAACCCTGCTGTTGCTGTACTGATGGTATTGACAGTCAACATATGAAGAGCCAGAAACCCACCAATTGTACCGAACACAAGGTTTTGAGCAAAGTCACCCATCCCATAACCAATCCGCTCGCTGCGGGTTAATTTATGATATTCATCATGCCGGTGTTGCAATATTTTTTCACTCATTCTAATCCAATCTCCGGTTTCTTTTGTGAAGGTGGGAGAGTTTCTGACACAGGGCCCCCGGAGAATCCATTACGTTTTTAAATTAAGTAATTATGTTTTTTTATTTCTGTGATCATCGATACAAATGTCATTTATAAACCCTATATTCAAAATGGTGATTATCAGCTCTCAAAATCACCGCCCTGGCAAGTGAATAGCCCTCGTAAAATTGATATTTTTATCACCTGTATTTCCTGAAAAAACTAGCTCCGCAAGGCTAATATCGTGTTTTATACATGACAGTCATTTTTGGGATATCTGTCACGTTTGAGTATTATCTTAACGCAAGAGTGAAATAACGTAATTGAGCAATCGGCGGGGAAAATACAGGATACGCTATAGTCATATATTTGTTGAAAACTAACTTAGGAAATTCATTATGTCAGTTTATTTTGTTCAATTCGCCTGAAATCAATTTGGACAACCAGCCGATAAAAACAACGTCTCAAAATAGCCGCTCACAGGACTAAATTCAGAAAAAGGGATGATGCGCTGCAAACGTGTTATGCCAGAAAACGCCAGATACAAAAACAAAAAAGCCCGCAGTGACGCGGGCTCGGAAGTCTGTTCAGCTTTACGCAGGACGTGAAATCATTCCCACTCAATCGTCGCTGGCGGCTTACCGCTGATGTCGTACACGACACGGGAAATACCGTTCACTTCGTTGATGATGCGGTTAGACACGCGGCCCAAGAAATCATACGGTAGGTGCGCCCAGTGTGCCGTCATGAAGTCGATGGTTTCTACCGCACGCAGGGAGACTACCCAGTCGTATTTGCGGCCATCGCCCATCACGCCGACGGAACGAACCGGCAGGAACACGGTGAATGCCTGGCTCACTTTATTGTACAGATCGGCTTTGTGCAGTTCTTCGATGAAGATAGCATCAGCACGACGCAGCAGGTCGCAGTACTCTTTCTTCACTTCGCCCAGCACACGCACGCCAAGACCTGGTCCCGGGAACGGGTGACGGTACAGCATGTCGTATGGCAGACCCAGCTCAAGGCCAATCTTACGCACTTCGTCTTTGAACAGCTCACGCAGCGGCTCAACCAGACCCATCTTCATCTCTTTCGGCAGGCCGCCCACGTTGTGGTGAGATTTGATGACGTGTGCCTTGCCGGTAGCAGAGGCAGCAGACTCGATAACATCAGGGTAAATCGTACCCTGTGCCAACCACTTCACATCTTCCAGACGCAGCGCTTGCTCGTCGAAGACTTCAACAAACACGCGGCCGATAATTTTACGTTTTGCTTCCGGATCGTTCTCGCCTGCCAGTGCGGTCAGGAAACGCTCTTCGCCTTCAACGTGAACAATGTTCAGGCCGAAGTGGTCACCAAACATGTCCATCACCTGCTCGGCTTCGTTCAGGCGTAACAGGCCATTATCGACGAATACACAGGTCAGATTTTTACCGATAGCACGGTGCAGCAGCATGGCCGTTACGGAGGAGTCAACGCCACCGGACAGACCGAGGATCACTTTATCGTCGCCAACCTGCTGGCGGATACGCGCAATGGCGTCGTCGATGATTTTCGCTGGTGTCCACAGGGCTTCACACTGGCAGATATCGCGAACAAAACGATCCAGCATGCGCATGCCCTGGCGGGTATGGGTCACTTCCGGGTGGAACTGCACGCCGTAGAAGCGTTTTTCTTCGTTGGCCATAATGGCAAACGGACAGGTTTCGGTGCTAGCAACGGTCACGAAGTCTGACGGAATGGCTGTCACTTTATCGCCGTGGCTCATCCACACGTCCAGCAGCGGTTTACCATCTGCGGTCAGGGAATCTTCAATGCCACGCACCAGCGCGCTATCAGTCAACACTTCGACCTGCGCGTAACCAAATTCGCGCTCGTTAGAGGCTTCAACATGGCCGCCCAACTGCATCGCCATCGTCTGCATGCCGTAGCACACGCCAAATACAGGAACGCCTGCTTCAAATACATACTGCGGCGCGCGTGGGCTGTTGTCTTCAGTGGTACTTTCCGGACCACCAGAAAGAATAATGCCGCTTGGGTTAAATTCACGGATCTGTGCTTCCGTGACATCCCATGCCCACAGTTCACAATAAACGCCAAGTTCACGAACGCGACGAGCAACAAGCTGCGTGTATTGGGAGCCGAAGTCCAGGATAAGAATGCGATGTTTATGAATGTTTTCCGTCATTGACGATAATTCCGAGGCAAGTGAAACAAAGCGCCCGGCATTAAGCCGGGCGCGGAAACTTATCAGGAGCCTAAACGGTAGTTCGGGGACTCTTTAGTGATCGTGACGTCGTGAACGTGACTTTCCTGGATGCCCGCACCGCTGATACGTACGAATTCCGCTTTAGTACGCAGCAGATCGATGGTACCACAGCCGGTCAGACCCATACAGGAACGCAGGCCGCCCATCTGCTGGTGAATAATCTCTTTCAGATGGCCTTTATACGCCACGCGACCTTCGATACCTTCTGGCACTAATTTGTCAGCAGCGTTATCGGTCTGGAAGTAGCGGTCGGAAGACCCTTTGGACATCGCGCCCAGAGAACCCATCCCGCGGTAAGACTTATAAGAACGGCCCTGGAACAGTTCGATTTCGCCAGGAGATTCTTCAGTACCCGCCAGCATAGAGCCCACCATCACCACGCTTGCGCCAGCCGCGATGGCTTTTGCGATGTCGCCGGAGAAACGAATACCGCCATCAGCGATAACCGGAATACCGGTACCTTCCAGCGCTTCGACAGCGTCGGATACCGCTGTGATCTGCGGTACACCTACGCCGGTAACGATACGGGTCGTACAAATGGAGCCAGGACCGATACCGACTTTAACTGCGCTGCAGCCGGCTTCTGCCAGAGCACGCGCGCCAGCACCCGTGGCCACATTGCCGCCGATGATTTGCAGGTCAGGATATTTCGCGCGGGTTTCGCGGATACGTTGCAGAACGCCTTCGGAATGGCCATGTGAGGAGTCAATCAGCAGAACATCAACGCCTGCGGCAACCAGCGCGTCAACACGCTCTTCGTTGCCCGCACCTGCGCCAACCGCAGCACCAACGCGCAGACGGCCATGCTCGTCTTTACAGGCGTTTGGTTTACGCTCTGCTTTCTGGAAGTCTTTCACGGTGATCATGCCGCGAAGATGGAAGCTGTCGTCAACAACCAGCGCTTTCTCAACGCGTTTTTCGTGCATTTTGGCCAGCACGACATCGCGCGTTTCGCCTTCACGCACGGTAACCAGACGCTCTTTTGGCGTCATATAAACACTGACGGGTTGAGACAGGTCAGTCACGAAACGCACGTCACGGCCAGTGATGATACCCACCAGTTCGTAATCTTCGGTAACAACCGGATAGCCCGCAAAACCGTTACGTTCAGTCAGCGCTTTGACTTCCGCCAGCGTGGTGGTTGGCAGAACGCTCTGTGGGTCGGTGACAATACCGGATTCATGTTTTTTCACGCGGCGAACTTCTTCAGCCTGGCGCTCAATAGACATGTTTTTGTGAATAAAGCCGATGCCGCCTTCCTGTGCCAGGGCGATCGCCAGGCGCGCTTCAGTCACGGTGTCCATTGCCGCAGAGAGCATAGGAATGTTCAGGCGAATGGTTTTCGTCAACTGCGTGCTGAGATCGGCAGTATTCGGCAGAACGGTAGAATGAGCGGGAACGAGGAGGACGTCGTCAAACGTCAGTGCTTCTTTGGCAATACGTAGCATGGGCAATATCTCTGACCTGGAGGGTTAAATATTGCCGTGGCATTATACAGAGCGTAACCGATTGCATCTACACTTTTTTATAAAAATGCTTGCGATCGTGTCTCATCAGGTTACTATCGATTGAATAACTTGCTGATTTAAAATTTGATCCCGCTCACATGTTATCTTCCCAAAGCCCCTCAATTTATACCGTTAGCCGCCTCAATCAATCGGTTCGTTTACTGCTCGAGCAGGAAATGGGACAGGTTTGGATCAGCGGTGAGATTTCCAATTTCACGCAACCCTCATCCGGTCACTGGTATTTTACGCTTAAAGACGATAACGCTCAGGTGCGCTGCGCGATGTTTCGCAACAGCAATCGCCGCGTAACGTTTCGCCCTCAGCATGGCCAGCAGGTGCTAGTCCGCGCCAATATCACACTGTACGAACCGCGCGGTGATTATCAAATCATCGTCGAGAGCATGCAGCCCGCAGGCGAAGGGTTGTTACAGCAAAAATATGAGCAGTTAAAGGCGAAGCTGTCAGCGGAAGGTCTGTTCGATCAGCAGTTCAAAAAGCCACTGCCCTCCCCTGCGCACTGCGTCGGTGTCATTACCTCCAAAACCGGTGCAGCGCTGCATGACATTCTGCATGTGCTGAAGCGTCGCGACCCCTCCCTGCCCGTCATTATCTACCCAACAGCGGTTCAGGGTGACGATGCGCCGGGGCAAATTGTTCGCGCGATTGAGCTGGCAAATGCGCGTCATGAGTGTGACGTGTTAATTGTTGGACGCGGCGGCGGGTCCCTTGAAGATCTCTGGAGCTTTAACGATGAGCGCGTCGCGCGGGCGATTTTTGCCAGTCAGATACCCGTCGTAAGCGCCGTTGGGCATGAAACCGATGTCACTATCGCCGATTTTGTATCGGATATGCGTGCGCCGACGCCATCAGCAGCGGCTGAAGTGGTGAGTCGAAATCAGCAGGAACTGCTACGCCAGATGCAGAACGGGCAACAGCGTCTTGAAATGGCGATGGACTATTTCCTGGCTAATCGCACGCGCCGCTTTACTCAATTGCACCATCGGCTGCAGCAGCAGCATCCACAGCTGCGACTGGCGCGCCAACAAACCGTACTGGAACGCCTGCGTCAGCGCATGAACTTCGCGCTGGATAATCAGCTTAAACGCGTTGTTTCTCGTCAGCAGCGCATGACTCAGCGGCTGAATCAGCAAAACCCGCAGCCGAAAATTTACCGGGCGCAAACCCGTATTCAACAGCTGGAATATCGTCTCGCCGAGAACTTACGCGCACGTTTGAGCACGACGCGAGAACGTTTTGGCAATGCCGTTACCCATCTCGAAGCCGTCAGCCCGCTCTCCACGCTGGCACGTGGCTACAGCGTGACCACAGCGACGGATGGCAAAGTGCTGAAGCAGACCAAACAGGTTAAAGCGGGGGATTTGATGACGACCCGCCTGGCAGATGGCTGGGTAGAAAGCGAAGTGAAAGGCATAACGCCTGCCAAAAAAACGCGTAAGAAAAAGCCGGTTTAAACCGGCTCAAACTCAACACGCTTTTTTGAAATCAACCCATGACCGTTCTGGCAGAAATAATCGACCGCACCGCAAGCCTTTAAGACCTGAAGAGGCAGCTGGCACTCAGGGCAACGCGCCACCAGAGCGATATCGTTACCACAGTTGCCGCAATGCGCCATCCCATTTTCAGGCTCAAGCGTTGCCTGGCATGCCGGACAGATAATCGTCATTGTGACTCCTCAATTGAATGTTAGTGACACGAGCATTCTAACATGACGTCGTGAATACCCGCTGTAATCGCTGCGATCATTCTACCGCCCTGAGCCGTTGTGAATCCCAGCAGATAAAAAACAAAAACCTGACAGAGTCGCGCTTTATCGTGCAATGACTCGCTTTCTTGATGTGAAAATACAACACGACATATTCTATTGATTTTTATACATTTTAAATCTAATAAAATCTTTGTGTACTTCCTTGTGTATCTTAAAAACTGAAGCGCTGGTTTTTGTATAAAATTCATTAAATCCATGAGGATAAATTTTTTTGCGTTTGACTTCAAAATACTCATAGTAAACACAGTGCGCCGCGTACTTTTTGCATATCAGTTCACCCTATGGCTTCCAGAGATTCCTCCCCTTCCCGTCAGCTTTCTACATGCAGATATTTAGACAAAGGCGGCATGATTGCCGCCTGAGTGATTTAGGTATTACGCTCCAGCCAAACTACCTTTTCCCCAAGGAATACAGCCACAGCTGCCGTCAAAGCATTAAACACGATGTACATAGTGAAATAGTTATCGTCTACGCGATCAGGGTAAGGTCCCAGTTTCTCAGTCGGAAAGTAATTCATCAAGTTCGTGACGGTAAATTTCAGGCTTTCGGCCAGCGGGTTGAATACCCCTGATAGCATCAGCACAATCGTGATAGCCAGAAACACCAGCAGTCGAAACGACCATTTAGCTGGACTTGACATCACAACTCCCAGACTTATCACCAATTACCGTTACTTCACCATAAGCCCAGAGCTTATCCCCCTGCAGAACGCGATGTCGGTGGGATTTTAATAGCTCAGAGCGCACCACGTAAAAGTCACAGGACAAGAAAAAGGTTATACAGCCCTCACTGATCCCTGATCCATCTGGCCGTGGTGGATGTAAACGGAAATGACCGCACTGGTAGTGATGGCGTGCATCAACGTCAAAGTTCATGTAATCATCAATGATTCCATCCTTTCTGAACAGCGCAAACCAACCGTAATAGTTATTACCTGTATATGCGTGCTTAAACCAGGTTTGAGTATGGGAGTAAAAACCACCTTCCGGGCGGTCAACTATCCAGTAACTGCCCGGAGGAACGGTCGCGTTCGTCATGTATGAACTTTCTGGTTTGTTTGCCAGATCGCCCAATCCGGAAAAAACAGGAAACGAACCAACGCCGCCCACATCCAAACGGGCCACCCGGCCTTCGTCATAAAGATGATTAAAATCGACTCTGCAACTAATCATTAAGCCACCACTCGCTGATTCCATGAGTCTGTATATGAAATATTCCCTTCGAGATAGAGCCAGGTAATGCTTTCATACGCCAGCGAAATTGATTCAGTAGGATTATTCATCTGGCCGCCAGTGTTCTTAAAGTTGTGCATCACCGGGGTAACGGCCACCACCTTTACGTTTTTCAAAATGATGTGCATGAATTCCTCCTCTACGCCTGCGTCATTAATCCGATACCACTTAATGATCGCCTGCTGGAGCGTCTCGCCCTGACAAACTGCACGGTTCAGGTAAGGCGTAGCCTTGTCCAGCTCTTTCGTGAAACTTAACTGGTCATGCACGCGTGTTCCTGTGAGTTTGCCGAAGGTATTATCGTAGGGGATGTGTACGCCATGGTTAAAACTCTGCATTTCAATAGCGCCCTCACGAAGCAGCACATTGCTACTTCCTTGGACCAGGGTTCCGCCTTAAGCGAAGTGTTTTGCATGCTTCATATCTGCTTTAACCGGATAGCGTCCAGTAATAAAAAAAGCCCGACGCATTGCGGGCTTCTGGGATTTTTGAAAGCGGATGATTTTTAATGAATCATCATTTACTTTTCTTGATGTGCTTAATTAAACGCTTACGCTTACGCATTTGGTTTGGCGTCAATGTGTTGCGCTTATCTGCAAACGGGTTTTCCCCTTCCTTGAACTGAATTCGGATAGGCGTACCCATCACGTCCAGCGATTTTCGGAAGTAGTTCATCAGGTAGCGTTTGTAGGAATCAGGCAAATCTTTCACCTGGTTGCCGTGAATGACCACGATTGGCGGATTATAACCACCGGCATGAGCATACTTCAGCTTCACACGACGACCACGAACTAACGGCGGCTGATGGTCTTCAGAGGCCATGGTCATAATACGAGTCAGCATTGCGGTGCTCTGACGACGCGTTGAGCTGTCGTAGGCTTCACGAACAGATTCAAACAGGTTGCCCACACCACTACCATGCAGCGCAGAGATAAAGTGAATGCGAGCAAAGTCGATAAAGCCCAGACGGAAGTCCAGCATCTCTTTCACTTGCTCTCTCACATCATTACTCAGGCCGTCCCATTTGTTGACGACGATAACCAGTGAGCGCCCACTATTGAGGATAAAGCCCAACAGAGAGAGATCCTGATCGGAGATACCTTCACGCGCGTCGATCACCAACATGACCACGTTTGCGTCTTCAATCGCCTGCAGCGTTTTGATAACGGAGAATTTTTCCACCACATCGGTGATTTTCCCACGCTTACGCACGCCCGCAGTATCAATCAGCACGTATTCACGCTCGTCACGCTGCATCGGGATATAAATGCTGTCACGCGTGGTGCCAGGCATGTCATAAACCACGACGCGATCTTCACCGAGAATACGGTTAGTTAGCGTTGACTTACCTACGTTTGGACGGCCAACAATCGCTAGCTTGATCGGCAGATCCTGCGGGTTAAAGTCATCCACAGGCTCTTCTTTGCCTTCCACGGCCTCTTCGAATTGCGCCCAATAGGCGGCGTCTTCGTCGATTTCTTCAGGCGGGTTGATTTCGTCAACCCATGGCATCAGCACCGTTTCCAGCAGGCTAGTGACGCCACGACCATGAGAAGCCGCGATCGGATAGATTTCTCCCAGGCCCAAAGCCCAGAAATCCGCGACGGCCTGATCGGCATCAATACCGTCAGTTTTGTTCGCTACCAGGAAGGTTGGCTTTTCGCGAGAACGCAGGTGTTTGGCAATAGCCGTATCGGCTGGCATTAAACCCGCACGGGCATCAACCATGAACAGCACAATGTCCGCTTCTTCGATTGCCAGCAGAGATTGTTCCGCCATACGCGTTTCCACGCCGTCTTCTGTACCATCAATACCACCGGTATCGATACAGATAAACTCTCGTCCTTCCACTTCAGCACGACCGTACTTACGGTCACGAGTCAGCCCCGGGAAATCCGCAACCAGCGCATCACGGGTGCGTGTTAAACGGTTAAAAAGAGTGGATTTTCCAACGTTCGGGCGCCCGACAAGCGCGACCACAGGTACCATGTTTGAAGCCTCATAAAATTCAAAATAACGCCGTATTCACGACGTCTATAAAAACAGTAAAACGGCTCCTGAGTTAACAGGAGCCGTTTATTATACTACAAACGCTACGATTAACGCGTGATTGCGTACAGCGTTCCGTCTTTTGCCTGGATCAGCAGCTTGCCACCAGCAACAACAGGGTCGGTCAGGAAACCTGAACTATCGACTTTCTCCTGTGCTACAAAGCGTCCGTTTTCTGGATCAACCCAGTGCATGTAGCCTTCGCTATCACCTACAACCAGGCTACCATTATACAGCGCCGGTGCGGTCAGCAGACGGTGCAGCAGATCGCTTTGCGTCCACAGCGTGACGCCGCCGTCGGTGTTCAGTGCCAGCAGGCGATCGTTCTGATCGACCAGATAAATGCGATTACCTTCAACGACGAAATCATTCACAGACCCCAGTTCACGTTTCCACATGACCTGGCCGCTGCGCAGATCCAACGCCGTGAGGTTGCCGTTATAAGCCAGCGCATAAACCACATTGTCGACAATGACTGGGGTGGTATCAACATCGCTCAGGCGGTCGATTTCAGTCGGCCCTGTAGCCTGAGAAATACGCTGCTGCCAAATCATCTGGCCTTGCTGCATTAATACGGCGCTCACGCGGCCATTATCACCACCCACGATAGCTGCACCAAAAGCCGTAGCCGGAGCAGATTCACCACGCAGAGAAAGTGCTGGCATGTCCAGGTTAACGGTCCATTTCACAGCACCATCAGCCTCGTTCAGCGCTTGCAACTGACCATTACTGGTGTGAATCAGCACCACACCGTCACTGACGACAGGACGTGACAGCGCTTCACCTGCAACGCGAGATTGCCACGCGACAGAGCCATCATTGGTGTTCAGCGCATAAACCTGGGCTTTCTCGCTACCGACATAAACGTGTCCACCGGAAACGGTCAACCCACCAGAAAGCAGCGCAGGTGCACGAGAGAACCAGCCGTCTTTTTCCGCCAGGTTCACAGACCAGACTTCTTTACCGTCATCCGCATTAAATGCGCGAACGGTGCCTTTGCGGTCAGCCGCATAAACAACGTTGTCAGCAAAAGCTGGATGCAGGTTGGAATAGAAATCACCAATACCGCTACCCACGGAAGAACTCCACGCGGTGGAGGGGGTAAATTGATTTTCAACGGTTGGCAACGGAGACATTTTTACAACATCTTCTTCGCCACTGAACAGTGAACAGCCGCTCAATAACGTAACGGAAAGCAGTCCTGGCAGAAGTAATTTACGCAATTGCATCGGGTCCCTCTCAGACGGACAAATTATTTATTTTCATCTGCATCATTTCGCTCAGCGCAGGTGAGGCGTTACTTTTCACGCCTGATTCCCACGCGCTGCGCGCGCCTTGTTTGTCGCCTTTGCTCAGCAGAGCTTCACCGCGCAGGTCAGCGACAATGGCAGCAAAACCTTCGCCTTTGATGGTGTCGAGCGTTTTCAACGCATCATCAGCCTTTTTCTGCTGAACCTGAATACGGGCAAGACGCAGATTGATCACCGCTTTCAGATTATCATCGCTCGTTGCAGAGAGACCCTGCTGGAGCTGCGCAGCCGCTTTATCCAGTTCGTTCTTATCAACGAATTGTTGAGCAACTTCAAGCGACGCAAGTGCGCCGTAGATGTTTTTATTGTCAGCAGCAAATTTTTCGGCAGCCGTCAGCGTTTGAGGCTGATCGGCGCGAATTGCGCTCACGGTATTTTCGTAAGACAGGGAAGCTCCACGCGCGGAATCAGCCTGATGGCTGTTCCAGTAACGCCAGCCCATCAGCGCGCCCACACCTAAAATTACACCAACAGCCAGGGCTTTGCCGTTTTCAGCAAAAAAGCGTTTAACCGCATCAACCTGGTCGTTTTCGTTCTCGTACATTTCCACGCCGTTCTTCCCCTTAGCCCAGTAAAGTGCGCAAGTGCGCCGCAACGCCATCCTGCGTTACCGTTGTTTGCTCACCAGAGCGCAGGTCTTTCACCACGACTTCACCAGCGGCCACTTCGGACTCACCCAGTACCAGTGCAACACTTGCGCCCCATTTATCAGCACGGGCAAACTGTTTTTTGAAGTTGCCACCGCCGTGGTTGGTCATCAGTTTAACGCCCGGTAGCGCATCGCGCACACGTTCGGCAAACTGCATGGCCGCAGACTGCGTATCCGCACCTGAAGCGACCAGGTATATATCGACAACGGATTCTGCTTTAAATTCCGGATTAACTGCCTGAACCAGCAAAACAAGTCGCTCAAGCCCCATCGCGAAACCAACCGCTGGCGCTGCGCGGCCCCCCAGTTGCTCGACCAGACCGTCATAACGCCCGCCAGCACAGACCGTACCCTGAGAGCCGAGGCTGGTGGTCACCCACTCAAACACGGTGCGGTTGTAGTAATCCAGACCACGTACCAGACGCTGATTCACGGTGTACGCAATGCCAGCAGCTTCAAGCAATTTACACAGACCCGCGAAATGCTCGCGAGACTCTTCATCAAGATAATCACCCAGCGCAGGCGCATCGTTCAACAGTGCCTGAACATCCTGATTTTTGGAATCCAGAACGCGCAGCGGATTGCTATACATACGACGCTGGCAATCTTCATCCAGCTTGTCTTTATGCTGTTCCAGGAACGCAACCAGCGCATCACGGTAGTTCGCGCGTGCTTCCAGGGACCCGATGGAGTTCAACTCCAGCGCAACGTGCTGAGAAATACCCAGCTCACGCCACCAGCGCGCAGTCAGCATGATCAGTTCAGCGTCAATATCCGGGCCTTGCAGACCGAACACTTCGACACCCAACTGGTTAAACTGGCGATAACGGCCTTTTTGCGGACGTTCGTGACGGAACATCGGGCCGATATACCACAGGCGCTGTTCCTGATTGTACAGAAGACCATGTTCGATGCCGGCACGTACGCAGCCCGCCGTTCCCTCAGGACGCAGCGTCAGGCTATCGCCATTGCGGTCCTCAAAGGTATACATCTCTTTTTCAACGACGTCGGTCACTTCGCCGATCGCGCGTTTAAATAACGGGGTCTGCTCTACAATCGGCAAACGGATTTCACTATAACCGTAGCTGCCGAGCACCTGTTTCAGTGTGCCTTCAATGCGCTGCCAGATGGCGGTTTCGCCAGGCAGATAATCGTTCATGCCGCGAATGGCTTGAATGTTTTTTGCCACGTTTATTCTCTTTCTATATACAAAAAAGAACCCTAAGAATGGGTTCAATCATACATGGGAAGCACCGCTTCCCATCACGTTATTTCTCAATCTGCTGAATGCTGATGCGCTGCGCTTCATCCAGTATTGTTGCTTTCGCTCGGATGCGGGCTTCAAGCTGATCGATCATGTCGTTATTATCAAGACGATCCTTACGAATGCCATCTTCATAAAGGCCACTTTTCTTATTCCCACCCGTCACCCCGAGGGTAGACACCAGCGCTTCACCAGGACCGTTAACGACACACCCGATGATCGAGACATCCATTGGCGTAATGAGATCTTCGAGGCGTTGTTCCAGCGCGTTTACCGTACCGATAACGTCAAACTCCTGACGCGAACAGGTTGGACACGCGATAAAATTGATGCCGCGGGCACGAATGCGCAGTGATTTCAAAATATCGAAACCAACTTTGATCTCTTCGACCGGATCGGCCGCTAACGAAACGCGTAACGTGTCGCCGATACCTTCGGAAAGCAACAGCCCCAGACCAATGGCCGACTTAACGGAACCGCTACGCAAACCACCAGCTTCAGTGATCCCAAGGTGCAGCGGCTGTTCGATCTGTTTTGCCAGCAAACGATAGGATTCGACCGCCAGAAACACATCTGACGCTT
Organism: Lelliottia sp. GFLA7; assembly: GCF_056490165.1. NCBI lineage: Bacteria > Pseudomonadati > Pseudomonadota > Gammaproteobacteria > Enterobacterales > Enterobacteriaceae > Lelliottia > Lelliottia sp. GFLA7. The sequence goes on from NZ_JBWLAQ010000002.1 coordinate 931,552, forward strand.
TAACGCTCACTTTGAACTGATCAAAGTTGAGACGATCGAGATGATCGACATGACGCATGGCTGATTCCAGCAGCGCCTGCGGGGTCGGTTCGCCGTATTTTTCCTGCAGATCTTTTTCCAGCGACCCGGCGTTAACGCCGATGCGGATAGGTATATTTTTATCACGAGCACAATCAACTACTGCGCGGATACGCTCTTCGCTGCCGATGTTACCCGGATTAATACGCAGGCAATCAACGCCGTATTCGGCCACTTTTAGCGCGATGCGATAGTCGAAGTGGATGTCCGCAACCAGCGGAACATTGACCTGCTGCTTGATGAGTTTGAATGCTTCAGCCGCATCCATTGTCGGCACGGAAACGCGAACAATATCCGCACCTACGCGCTCTAATGCTTTGATTTGATTAACTGTCGCAGCAACATCCGTGGTGCGGGTGTTGGTCATCGACTGGACGGCGATAGGTGCACCATCGCCAATCGGCACATTCCCAACGTAGATCCGTTTGGATTTCCTACGTTGAATCGGAGCCTGGTTATGCATGAAAAGTCTCCCGCGTTACTCGCCTATTACTGTGCTACAGATTGTTCGGCACTAACGGTAAGACGCGCAACCTGGTTTGTTCTGATAAAACGGCTTAGATCGACAGGTTTACCTTGATACTGGATCTGTACCGCAGATGGAGCGCCAATTTTAAGCTTATACGGCGCCTGACCCGTTAGATTTAACGTGCCATCTTTACGCTGCAAACCGCTGAACAGCTTTTTACCTGTCGCGTCTGTCACTTCAAGCCAGCAGTCGGCAGAGAAGTTCATGACCAGCGCGTTGGCATCAGCAGTCGTTGCTGCAACGCCAGCCTGATCGGTAGGCAGTGGCTGAGTAAGGTTAGCATTGCCAGTCGTTGTGGGGGTTACCGCCGGTGCAGAATCAACGTTCGCCTGAGAAGGCGATACCACTGCGTTTTGCGCAGCAGTCTGATCTGGCGTCATAGCAGGCGCTGGAGTCTGGACAGGCTCGACAGTCTGAGAATCCGTCTCAGCGGTTTGAGGTTCGCTTGACGTCGAAGCGCTGTCAGTGTTTAACGGCACGCTTTGCGCGCCGTTGTTGCCGGAATTATTCAATGCCGCCGAAGATTGATCGGCCATGGTGGTGATCTCTTCCTGCTGCGCTTTATGGTTTTGCCACCACCAGGCGCCAGTCAGGCCAATAACCACAAACAGAACCAGCCAGGTAAAACTCATTAACCAGCCGTCACGTTTTTTACGACGTTTGCCCAGAGAGAAGGTCTGCATCGGAGCGACTTTCGCCGCGCGAACCGGTGCATGTTTTTCCATCATCGGCAACAGTTCTTCTTCGGGGATATGCACCAGTTTTGCATAAGAACGGATGTAACCACGCAGAAACGTTGAAGCAAGATCGGCAGGTGCCTTATCTTCTTCAATATCGCGAACCGTGGAAACTTTCAGGCACAAGCGTTCTGCAACAGCTTGCTGGCTGAGTCCGAGTTGTTCACGGGCGTTGCGAAGACGAACGCCAGTGGAGAGTGCTTCAGTTTTATCGTGAGTGGCTTCAGTATTCATTCGCTACAACTACTGGTACGTGTAAATTAGGATTCAGGTGCCGGTCAGTCACAATGCCACCCGCACCGCGAAACTTCTGGTCAATTAACCTTAGACAGACAGTATAGGACTGCCAGGCCTTAGTTTACAGTGCAGCTCAACTCGCGAAGCTAAACTGTTGTTACGACGTTACATACTGCCTTAAAGTCGTCAGAAACGCACCGTAATTATTAAGTGATTACAACGAATCTGACTGATTATTCAGTAAGCTGATGCTTCACGGCGCAAAGCATGCGCCGTGACTGCATGATAATCAAACAGCTTTAACGTCGATTGTCTCGCCCTGCATACGCTTACGCAGCGTGCGTTTGGTGCGGTCAATCACATCGCCCGCCAGCTGTCCGCAGGCTGCATCAATGTCATCGCCACGGGTTTTACGCACGATAGTGGTAAATCCATAATCCATCAGCACTTTAGAGAAACGGTCAATACGACTGTTCGAGCTACGTCCATATGGCGCGCCCGGGAACGGGTTCCATGGGATCAGGTTGATTTTACACGGTGTGTCTTTCAGCAGCTCTGCCAGCTGATGTGCATGATCGGTTTCATCATTCACATGATCCAACATCACATACTCGATAGTGACGCGGCCCTGATTCGCATTGGACTTGGCAAGGTAGCGGCGCACGGCAGCGAGGAAGGTTTCGATATTGTACTTTTTGTTGATCGGTACAATTTCATCACGGATTTCATCGTTGGGTGCATGCAAAGAGATCGCCAGTGCAACGTCAATCATGTCGCCCAGCTTATCCAGCGCAGGAACGACACCAGACGTGGAGAGCGTCACACGGCGTTTGGACAGACCAAAACCGAAATCGTCCAGCATGATTTCCATCGCCGGAACGACGTTAGTCAGGTTCAGCAGCGGTTCACCCATGCCCATCATCACCACATTGGTGATAGGACGCGTGCCCGTAACTTTAGCCGCGCCAACGATTTTCGCTGCGCGCCACACCTGCCCGATAATTTCTGAAACGCGCAGGTTACGGTTAAAGCCCTGCTGGGCCGTTGAACAGAATTTGCACTCAAGTGCACAACCCACCTGAGAGGAAACGCACAGCGTCGCGCGATCTTCTTCCGGGATATAAACCGTTTCAACACGCTGATCGCCAACTGCAATCGCCCATTTGATAGTGCCGTCGGCAGAGCGTTGCTCTTCGACCACTTCAGGTGCGCGGATTTCAGCGACATCTTTCAGCTTGTTACGCAGCACTTTGTTGATGTCCGTCATGTCATCAAAGTTGTCGCTGCAATAATGGTACATCCACTTCATGACCTGATCGGCACGAAAAGGCTTTTCGCCCATTTCCAGAAAGAACTCGCGCATCTGCTGGCGGTTCAGATCCAGCAGGTTGATTTTTCCATTTTTATTGGGAACCGCGACAGTGGCGACTTCTGAGGTATTCACTAATTCAGACATAATATTTTCCGGCCTCGTTGTTACACGTTATGGCCCGTGGAGGGTTAAAAAGAAACGCCCCGGTGAGCAGTCTGCTCTTCCGGGGCGTAGCATTGTACAAATTCTGGCGCAGGGATGCCACGTTTGCACGCAGCATTTACGAAAAAATTAACGTGTGCGTGGACACACTTCGCCTTCAGCGAAGAAATAAGCGATTTCGCGCGCGGCAGATTCAACTGAATCAGAACCGTGAGTTCCGTTCTCAGTGAAGCTATCAGCATAATCAGCGCGCAGAGTACCCGCCAGGGCGTTAGCCGGGTTGGTCGCACCCAGCAGATCGCGGTGACGCTGTACTGCATTTTCGCTTTCCAGTACGGAAACAACGATTGGGCCGGAAGTCATGAACTCAACCAGACCGTCGAAGAAAGGTTTACCGTCATGCTCTGCATAGAAACCGCGAGCCTGTTCAACGGTCAGATGCAGCATTTTGGTGCCTACGATTTTGAACCCTGCAGATTCAAAGCGAGCAAAGATGCTGCCAATAACGTTTTTTGCCACCGCGTTTGGCTTAATGATGGAAAAAGTACGTTCAATAGTCATGATAACCCCTGTAATTTGTTCTGTTGTTTTGCATACGTCTGTATGACCTGGCGCGGATTATAGAGAGCATTAGCCCTATTGCCTATGGATCTAAGTAACATTTTTTTAAAATAAGACGAGCTTTAGCAACAGACCACATCGACGATTTGCTTTTATTCACTGCAGGACGAAGTTCACTGTGGCAACCTGCCCCGTTTCATCCATGATCAGTACCTGATAATCGCCTGCTTTATCAAGCTGCAAAGTGTAAGCGCTCCCCTGAACATCCAAAGGCTCGCCATTCAGGAACCACCAGCGCCTCCCTTCCCCACCAAATGTGGCGAGCGGTAACGATACGCGCGATTCGCCAGGCAAACGTTTGATAACAGCCCCCTCACGCACCCCGGATAACTGGAAGGGCGCGGGTGAATCCTGCGCCAAAGGGGGACAAACCGAAGATGCTAATGGGATACGCGCCTGTCTTCGCTCTGAAGTAGGCAGCCATGGCTCAAGCGGTAGCGGCCAGACGTCCAGGACTTTTTCTTGCGCACCAGGGCAATCGGCGGCGACGCGCTTGCCCTCGTTATCTACCCAAATTGGAAAACGAATTCCCCGAATACCCTCCTGCTCCGGCAGCAACAGCGTTGGCGGCTGGCTGCCGTCAAGCAGCCATGTCGACAACCGGCGACGACAGTTTTCACTCCCAACGGGCAGCGATTGGCCACCCGGCCAGCAAATCACGCCGCGCCCCACGGAGTCTGGGCGCAAGTCACGCGGCAAGTGTGACTCGTCAATCGCCGAGTTAGACTGAAGCAAGTTGTTGACCTGATTCAGCAGCGGAACGGCGCTGGCAAACCCAAACTGCCCGGCGACAGGGGTCCCGTCGGGGCGTCCCGTCCAGATACCGATTATATAACGCGCGTTCAAACCCACCGCCCAGGCATCGCGATAGCCATAGCTGGTGCCGGTTTTCCACGCCAGCGGGGCAACCTGCGGCAGCGCGGCATCGGGCAGCGGCTGCGACTCATTGGCTAAAATACGCCGAATAATCCAGGCAGCGCCCGGCGAAAGTAACGGTCGTTCGACTAGCGGATCGCCTGGCTGGACGCGCAATCGACCGGCTTTACCATGCCGGGCAAACGCACTGTAGGCTGCCGTAATATCGGCAAGCCGCGCCCCTGCTCCGCCAAGAATGAGTGATAAATTTGGCTGTGCGCCTGCGGGGAGGAGTAGTGGTAAGCCTGCGTTACTGAGTAATCCTGCAAAACGTTTTGGCCCGTAAGCTTCCAGAACTTGCACGGCGGGTAGATTCAGCGAACGGACCAGTGCTTCACTCATGCTGACAGGACCGTGAAATCCGCTGTCGAAATTACCCGGCCGATAATCTCCCGTTCGGCGCGGAACATCCTGCAGCAGAGAAGCGGGATGAATCAGGCCATCGTCCAGCGCCATTCCGTAGATAAAGGGCTTCAGCACCGATCCCGGCGATCGGATCGCATTGACCATATCAACATGGCTAAAACGGCTGTCATCGGTGATGTCTACCGACCCCACCCAGCCGCGCACCTTCATATTGGTATGATTCACTACGATCATCGCCAATGAGCTGCGCGACGGGAGCCGGGATTTCCAGTTGATCGCCAGCTCTTCCAGTTGTCGCTGAAGGGAGGCATCCAGAGTGGTTACAATTTTATTTTCGCGGCTTTTGTTGAGCATCATGCGCGAGAACAGCGGCGCTAATTGCGGCATCTGTCGTGGAGCAAGCCAGACTGGTTCTTCTCGCGACTCTTTAACCTGCTGCGCAGTCCAGACGCCTTGCGTCACCATGCGCTCCAGGACTTTATTCCTGGCTGCTTCAGCACGATCCGGCCAGCGGTCTGGGCGCAGGCGGCTCGGTGCCTGAGGGAGCACCGCCAGAAGCGCGGCTTCTGAATAACTCAACTGGGCGGGGGATTTACCAAGATAAGCCCAACTTGCGGCACCAACGCCTTGTAGCGTCCCGCCAAATGGGGCGCGATTAAGATAAAGCGTGAGGATATCGCGCTTGGAAAGATGCCATTCCAGCTGCATGGCACGCCATAGCTGGCGGATTTTGCCGCCAAAGGTGCGCGGATGAGGGTCAAGAAGCCGCGCTACCTGCATAGTGAGCGTGCTGCCACCCGACACGACTTTACCCGAACGCAAATCCTGCCAGGCCGCGCGCATGACTGAAAAGGGGTTTACACCAGGATGATCCCAGAACCAGCGATCCTCATACTGGATCAGGGCTTCAAGATAGCGCGGAGAAACGTCTTCAATGGTGACGGGATAGCGCCAGATCCCTTCGCTATCCGCAAATCGCCAAAGTGGAATTCCTTTTTCATCTGTGACCACGCGCGCGGGACTGACCTCTTTTAAAGGCAACGGCCACAGGCGATCGGCAGCGAAAACTAGCCCCCATAAAATAAGAAGAGCGCCCGCCAGCCATAGCCAGCGGGAGCGTCTCAGATGCATTGACCGCACGTTACGGAACGACAATCAGCGGGCCACTTGCCGCACCTGTTGCCCGCCACTGCGGAACATACATGGACTCCACCAGAGGAACCGGAACCTGGTATGTTCCCGGCGTGACAGCGCGGGCCAGATAGACCAGCGTAACAGGTTGTCCTTCGTTTACCGGGACCGCCGCAACGAAGCGATCGTCGCGGAACTCCATATGCTGGATATCGGCCTGCTGCATCTGGCTAAGCAGATTCTGGACTTCACTGCCGCTGTCTTGCAGGCTGGCGCTACTGCTGGCCAGGTTTTGGTTTTCAAGCTCAAGCCCGGCAGGCAATAAGTCGACAACCAGTGCATCAGGGACATTCTGGTTGGCTTTGACTTCTAGCCAGACCAGTACCAGTTCGCCGCTTTTTAGAGAAGAGAGCGATTTAGTGCTGCCATCGGTGGCCAGAATATGGCGTTCAATTTGCAGAACGTTTGAACTCGGCTGCGGTGCATATTCCGGATACCCCGAGGTATCAAGACGTACCCATAACGGCCCCGTCCCGCTGTTTGTGACCTGCAATGTGGCAAGCCGATCGCCCGCGACATTTTGCACCTGCGCGCGATCGCCACTGAGCGCACTTTCCGCCAGGCTGGTCGTTGCCTGCCATTTTCCTGAAAGCGTCTGTAACGAACGTCCGGCCAGGAACAGGGCATTGCTTTCCTGAGTCGACAGCCAGCGCTGGCTGAATGCCTGTTCTGATAGAACATTCAGCAAGCTATTTTGCGCATCCGGCAACAGCTTGTACTCTTCCAGCAGCGAAAGCATCAGCGCATTATCACGCAGCTGGCTACCATAATCTGCCATCCAGTTTCTGGAATCACTCCGCGGAGTTTTAAGCGCTAAATCCAGTGCCTGCTGGCTTCGCGGTGCGTCACCCATCAGCTTCAGCGCCATACCTAACTGCATCAACGGAAGCCCTGAAGCGGCCTGATCATGGCGCTGCCAGATTTCACGCAGCGCCCCCAGCGGCGCTTTTTGCTGACGCGCCAGCACCAGCGCAGCATAAGCCTGCACGGCAAATTTACTCGCCTGCGCATTATCGCTGTAGCGAATCGACATCATGCCGGGATCTTGCAGATAGCGCAGCAGACGGCTGTTGGCATTATTGATGGCATCAACCGGCACGCTGTAGCCCTGCTCACCGGCACGTACCAGGAAGTCAGTGACGTATGCGGTGAGCCAATACTCTTCCGGGCCGTTCTTATCCCATAAAGCAAAACCACCCTCGTCGCGCTGCATTTGCAGCAAGCGCGAGATGCCAATATCAATGGCCGCACGCCGTTTATCGTCCGTGTCTCCTTTGATGCCAAGCGCGGCGAGTTGCGCTGCATTGGTATAAAGCGACGGGAACAACCCGCTGGCGGTTTGCTCCAGACAGCCATAAGGGTAAGCCTGTAACTCGCGGATGTAACGCGCCAGATTTAGCGGCGGCTTACCGCTGAGCAGCAATTGCCCTTGCAGGGTTGCCGGAGAGAACCCGCTAAAATGTTGGGCAGGTGCCGTCCAGCTTTCGCCCGGATTGAGCATCGCCCCCGTATTGACCGTTTGTGCCGGGAATGCCGGACGCACGCCGATTTTCCAGCTCTTCTGCTGAGCAGCGAACGTCTCGCCCGGAAGCGTCAAGCCTGAGACTTGTGCAGCGATTTCGCCGTCACCGTAGCCTTCCAGGGCGCGCACCGGAATAAAGAGTGTGGTTCGCGCACCTGGTGCTAATTTAACCGGCTGCGGTTGACCGCCTTCAAGAGCCATCAGCCCTGAAACGTTCAGCGCGACGTTCAGCGTTTGCGGCTGGTCGGTAAGGTTAGTGAGATCGAGCGTTAATCGTGTGGTATCGCCGCTGGCCAGGAAACGTGGCATGTTCAGCTCAGTAATGACGGGCGCGGCGACGATCACTTTGCTTTCATTGCTGCCGAAGTCATCCTCGGTCCAGGCCTGCGCCATTAGCCGTAGCTCGCCGTTGAAATCACCAATCGGTAAAGAAACCGTTCCTTCTCCGTTGGCATCCAGCACGACGGGTTGCGCCTGTTGAGCGATAATAGTGACATGATTCACCGGTGGTTTACCGCCGCGTTTCAGTTCATCACCATCGCCACCAAAGCGCAGCGCTGCCAGTCGGCCCTGCCCTTCAATCACCTGTCCATAGATATCGTAAATATCTGCTCCGTAGCGTTTCTGACCGAAGAAGGCCTGCCACGGATCCGGCGTGACGTAATCGGTAATATTCAACACACCGCTATCCACAGCAGAAACCAGTACGTTCACTTTTTGAGGTACTGTCCCCTCTTTTACGCTGGCTTTCACTTTTACCGACAGCGTTTGATTCGGACGCATTTTCTGCGGATTATCCAGCGCGATATTCAGACGGCGATTCTCATCTCCCATCGGCAGATGCAGCAATCCCACAGCACGTTTTGGTGTGGCCGATTTGGATTTGTCACCCGGGCGAACCACCAGTGTGCTCAGGTACAGATCGTGGCGCTTCCAGGTTTTGTCGACCGGTATGGACAGATCCAGCCCATTTGCCGGCACGTCGATCTCCTTCCACCATAGCGGACCTTCGCTGGACTCGATCATCGCATAGCCTTTACCTGCGGCCGGTGCGGCGATATGTAACTTAATAGTATCGCCCGGTTGATAGGCGGGTTTGTCGAGCTTCAGTGTCACGCGATCCGGACGAGCCGCACCGGTGCCGTCGCTGTTGTCCTGCCAGCTGTAACCGGCCCAGAATCGTACGCTACTGACCACGTTGTCTGGCGCTTTGACTTCCAGCCTGTATGAACCCCACTCCACGGGGAACGTCACTTTGCCCGTCTCGTCGGCTGCCAGCGTCATCTCCTGCTCGCCTTCAACCAGCTCTTTTTGGTCGAACTGGGACATCCAGCCTTCGCTTTCCGACCAGTTCCAGTAGTAATCACGGCGCTCGCGGATCAAACGAACCTGTAAACCCGACACAGCTTTTTTAGCTCCGCTGGCATCGGCATAGACGATATCGAAACTGGCGTTACCGTTTTCATCAACAATGGGCTGATTCACCGTGGTGTCGGTTCGGTAGTCATACACTGCTTTGCTGGCAAACTGCGGGCGAATACCCGGAAGCGTCTCCGCAGGCCAGATCGCCTGCTCCGCACGACGGGTTATCGGACGGCCACCGGATTCCAGCAGGCTCGCCTGAAGAATAAGCTGCAGCGGTGAATGGGTCTCTTTCCACTGGCTCTCGGTTGAAACCTGTCCTCTCCCCATTTCATCGAGCGTCAATTGCACTTCATCCAGACTGCGGCTGAGATTCTCTTCTGCAATGTCGCCAAACTGGAAGCCAGGTAATGCGCTGACAGCTTCACGCAATGGGCGCAGGAACAGCTGCCCTTGCAGGCTATTTCCATTGGCCGGCGCACCGTAAAGGTAATAACCCACAACGTTGAAATTCACTTCGTCTTGTGGCGAAAGAGGCGTTTTCTGCGTTTTCAGGTCAAGCGCCATGCGCTCTGGCATAAAATCTTCAACATGGAAATCCCACATCCGCTGCTGGTTGTCGCCCGTATTCGCGCGAATATGCCACATGCCGGTTTGGGCACCGCTATCCAGCGGATAATTGAAGCGATACAACCCGTTTTCTGGCTGGCTGACAAACGTGCGCGCCACTTGCCCATCGGGACGAAGGACTTCGAGCTTCACAGGCTGATCGGGAAGCGGTTTGCCGTCACTGTCACGCAGCAAACCGTTGAGAATGACCGTTTCGCCCGGACGATAGAGATCGCGTGGGCTAAACATAAAGAATTGTTTGCTGAAACCGGGCGCACCGGCAATATCAAACTCAGCCAGATCGAGCGCCGGGAGTTTCAGATCGAGCAGCGTCGTTTGCCCGTCTTTGCGCGCCAGGATCAACGCGGCCTCTTTATCGGTTTCGAGCTTCGCGTGTCCATCCGCATCACTGGTGCCTTGCGCCAGGGTTTGCCCCTTATCGTTTAGCAGCGTGACTTCGATTCCCGATTGCGCAGCGCCGTTTTCCAGGCCCTGGGTGAAGATATCAAGACGATTGTGGTAGCGATGCGCAGACAGGCCGATGTCGCTCAGAGTAAAAAGCGTGGCGGCATTGCTGTAGTTGTAATGCCCGGCCTGATTCATTACGGCGATGTAGACACCTGACTGCTGCAACGGCTTGATATCACGCAGCGGGAGCAGCAGTTTTTCACGGGTGTTACGCGCCGGGTTCAGGTCAAAACGTCCGGTATAAACCAGCTCTGCCATTTTGAGTAGATTATCGGACTCCCAGTTGGTCAGGGAATTGCGGTATTCCCACTGGCTGACAAATGCCGCCAGCGACTCCGGCTTAATTCGATAGAAATTGACGTCCACATTGTTGACGTTCAGGGACATGACCGGCAAGCCTTCAACCACTTTTCCCGGCAGGAGTGAACCCCGGCTGGCAAACCCCACACTGGGTTCAATGTCGCGCGTAGTCAGGGCCTTTTCGTAATCAATCCCAAACGTGGCTTTGTTCAGTGCCTGAAGGTCACGCTCGATAGTCACCACCAGATTGCGGTTCGGCTCCAGGTGACGCAGGCGCAACTCTTTAAGCGTGGGGGAGAGTTCCCACGCGCCGTCCACTTTGCCGCTTTTTTTATCGACGACATGAACGGTACGGGCGAAATCTTGATCAGGATTGAGCGGGACAGAGAAGGTCAGCACCAGGGTTGATGCGCCGTCGAGCTGCACTTCCGACGCATCCAACAGCGTTAGCGCTTTCCCCTGGCTTTGCGCAGCCAGTTTCGCCAGCTTTTCACCATCAGGTTTTTCAGCGGTTTTTGAAGGCGCGGCGGCCGATGCAGCGGGTGCAGCGGCCTGAGTTTTATCGTCGCTGTTGTCACAACCGAAGAGTGTGAACGCGGAAAATAGAGCCAGCGAAAGTGCGGCTATACGAAACGGTTTCATCTTATATCCCTGGCCTGTGGGGCCTGTTGATGGTCATCCGGGTAATTATTATCGGCTAGTTTCATTAATTCAAAAGTCCAGTGCAAGAATTTGGAAAGCGCCTCGCATATCTCTTCACTTGAATTCCTGCTGCCACACCGGTCACAGTGTCGCACGTTACATGTAACCTTCGAAGTCATTTGTTTTTAAAACAATAAGATAGATGGATACCTTGCCCCATCACCTGCTAGTTTTAAACCTGAGACGCACTCTGAGTGCGCGGTTCATTAAGAGAGATAGCCATGAAACGAGCCGTGAACGCCCTACAAAACTTTGGAAAATCATTGTACGGACCGGTACTTATCTTACCCATTGTCGGTCTGTTCATCGCTTTCGGCAACGTGTTAGGTAACGGTAATCTTGCCGAGTACCTTCCGTTTCTGGGGCATCCGCTGATTCAAAATATCGGTCAGTTGATTGCCAAATCTGCCGTATCGGTGCTGGTAAACCTGGCGCTGGTGTTTGCCGTGGGGATCCCTGTCGGCCTTGCGGCGCGCGATAAAGGTTACGCCGCGTTAATTGGTCTGGTGACGTTTGTGGTGTTTATCAACGCCATGAATGTAACGCTTCAGTTGCAGGGGGAACTCTCGCCTGCGGAGCACATGAAAGCAGCCGGTCAAAGCATGGTGCTGGGCGTGCAGGTTCTGGAGATGGGTGTCTTCGCCGGGATCCTGACGGGTGCCCTGTCTGGATACCTGTACAACAAATATTCCAGCGTACAGTTTAACGGCGCGATGGCGATTTACTCCGGACACTGTTTTGTCGCCATTATCATGCTGCCGGTCTCAATGCTGCTGGGCGTGATAATGAGCGAGCTGTGGCCATTTGCTCAACACGGTATCAGCACGATGGCGCTGGCGATTAAAGGGTCCGGTCCGTTTGGCGTCGCCATCTACGGGTTCCTGGAGCGCATCCTGGTGCCGACCGGCCTCCATCACCTTGTCTACACCCCTTTCCTCTACACCGAACTGGGCGGCACGCAGGAAGTCTGCGGGACGACTTACCAGGGCGCACGCAATATTTACTTTGCCGAGATGGCTTGCCCGGACGTGAAGCAACTCAGCAGCACCGTGGTGTGGGATGCGCGCGGCATCAGCAAAATGTTTGGCCTGCCCGCCGCAGCTCTGGCGATGTACATGACCGCTAAACCGGAGCGCAAAGCGATCGCCAAAGCGATTCTGATCCCGGCGGCGTTGACGTCGCTGCTGGTGGGTGTCACCGAGCCCATTGAGTTTTCCTTCCTGTTTGTTGCCCCGCTGCTTTTCGTGGTGCATGCGGTGCTGACCGGCCTCGGCATGATGCTGTTTTATCTGTTCGGCGTTCACGCCATCGGTGCCAACGGCATTATCGATTTCATTCTCTATAACCTGCCGCTTGGCACGGAGAAATCGAACTGGCCGATGTACATCGTGGTCGGGCTGATTATGTTCGCGCTCTATTTCATCGTGTTCCGTTTCCTGATTCTGCGCTTCAACATGAAGACGCCAGGTCGTGAAGACGAGGATCAGGAGACCCGCCTGTACAGCAAGCAAGAGTATCAGGCGAAAGGCAATAACGACGGGCTGGGAGAATCCATTGTTATCGGCCTCGGCGGGCGAGAAAACATTGAAGTGGTGGATAACTGCTACACCCGACTGCGCGTCACCGTGAAAGATGTCGCCATTATTGATGAGCCGCGACTCAAGGCGACCGGCGCGAAGGGAATTATCAAACAAGGTAACAACGTTCAGGTGGTCTACGGGCTGCATGTCAAAAAAATGCGAGAAGCCGTTGAGACGTTTCTCTGAAGGAGATAAACATGTTTAACCCCCCTTTTATTCTGTCCATCGCCGGTGGCGGCAGTACCTATACGCCTGGCATTGTGAAAAGCCTGATGGTGCAGTTACAGGACTTTCCGCTGGCAGAAATTCGCCTCTATGATATCGATGCGGCGCGCCAGAACACCATTGCGCCAGTCGTTGAAAAAGTCATACGCGATCACAGCCAGAGCATTATTTTCACCGTCACCGACGATCCAGAAGTGGCCTTCAGCGGCGCGCACTTTGTTTTTGCTCAGATGCGCGTGGGTCAGTACAAAATGCGCGAGCAGGATGAGAAGATCCCGCTGCGTCACGGCGTGGTCGGCCAGGAAACTTGCGGACCGGGTGGGCTGGCCTACGGACTGCGCACAATCCTGCCGATGGTGGAGCTGATCGATCTTGTCGAGCGTTTCGCCCACGAGAAGGCCTGGATTGTGAACTACTCCAACCCGGCGGCGATTGTGGCAGAAGGTGTGCGCCGTCTGCGTCCGAACGCACGCGTGCTCAACATTTGCGATATGCCGGTGGCGGCGATGCGCAATATGGGGGCGATTTTGGGCGTCGATCGCCACAAGCTGGAAGTCGATTACTTTGGCCTGAATCACTTCGGCTGGTTTACGCGCGTGATGGTGGACGGCGTCGACAGACTGCCGGAGCTGCGCAGCCACATTGCCAAATTTGGGTTGCTGACCGAAGACGCGGCCAAAACCGATCCGCAGCACTCCGATCCGTCATGGGTCAAAACCTGGCGCAACATTAAGCCGATCATGGATAACTTCCCGGACTATCTGCCGAATCCGTATCTGCAGTATTACCTAATGCCTAACCAGATCGTTGAACATCAGAACCCGGATTACACCCGCGCCAACGAAGTGATGAACGGGCGCGAGAAAAAGCTGTTCGCGGCGGCTGAAGAATACAAGCGTACTGGCATTTTATCCGATGCGTTCCACGTCGGCGTTCACGGCGAGTTTATTGTGGATGTCGCCCGTTCGCTGGCGTTTAACCTGCGCCAGCGCCATCTGGTGATGGTCGAAAACCGTGGCGCGATCACCAATCTGCCTTACGATGCGGTTGTTGAAGTCCCTGCGTATATCACATCCGAAGGGCCAGAACCGATTCGCGTCGGACAGGTGCCGCTGTTCCATCAGACTTTGCTGCAGCAGCAGCTTGCGTCTGAGCAACTGTTGGTCGAAGCCACTGTTGAAGGCAGCTACGAAAAAGCCCTGCAGGCCTTCACCCTGAACCGCACGGTGCCGACAATGGAACACGCTAAAGCGATTCTGGATGACATGATAGAAGCTAACCGGGACTACTGGCCTGCGCTGCAAAAAGCCTGGCAGGACGGCGAAGCGGTGAAAAAATAAGGGGTTGCTCGCGAGTTGAACGTGGTTTGCTTGTCGGTGTTAGAAAAAACACCGACAATCCATTTTTACCGTCAATCCTTCGGGTTGCAGCATTTGCAGCACTAAGGGGAACGGTTAAGTGGCGAAAATGGAGGCAACCATGTCCACCTCATATTTTGTTGCAGCCGACTGGCTGATTGAACATAGCGACGATCCGGAAGTACAAATTATTGACGCCCGTATGGCACCTCCCGGTCAGGAGCACCGCGACCTCACCGCTGAATACCGCGCCGGACATCTGCCGGGCGCGGTATTTTTTGATATTGAAGCCCTGTCCGATCACACCTCCTCGCTTCCCCATATGCTCCCGCGCCCGGAGGCCTTTGCCGTGGCCATGCGCGAGCTGGGCGTGAATCGTGAAAAACATCTGGTCGTGTACGACGAAGGGAATCTGTTCTCCGCCCCGCGTGCATGGTGGATGCTGAAAGCCTTTGGTGCTGACAACGTGTCTATTCTGGCGGGCGGTCTCGCGGGCTGGAAGCGTGATGAATTGCCCTTGCAACAGGGTGACGTTGCGCTGCCTGAAGGGGACTTTGATGCCACGTTAGATGCCGCCCAGGTGAAACGTCTCACCGATGTGTTGCTGGTCAGCCACGAAAAAACAGCGCAAATCGTCGATGCCCGTCCGGCGCCACGGTTTAACGCGCAAGCGGACGAACCGCGTCCTGGCCTGAAGCGCGGCCATATTCCCGGCGCGCTCAACGTGCCGTGGGGCGATTTAGTCTTTGAAGGTGAACTGAAAACTACCGATGAGCTGGTCGAGATTTTTGAGCGTCAGGGTGTGAGCCTTCATCAGCCCATTATTGCCAGCTGTGGTTCCGGCGTGACGGCCTGCGTGGTGATTCTGGCGCTGGCGACGCTGGGTGTTTCAGACGTCACGCTTTATGACGGCGCCTGGAGCGAATGGGGTGCGCGCGACGACCTGCCGATTGAACCTACGCCGTAATGGATAATCGCCTGGCAACGCTGCTGACGCGCGGGGAATCACTGACCCGCGCGGAGTATCGCGTCTTAGCGCATCTGACAGAACACCCGTTGCTGGTGGGCAATATCACAGTGCGCGAACTGGCGCAGGCGACGTTTGTCTCGACCGCGACCATCATGCGGCTGTGTCAAAAGCTGGGGTTTAGCGGTTTCAGCGAGTTTATCTGGCACTGTAAACAGCTACTTTCCGATACGCCGCATATTGCGTCGCAGGCTCAGGATTTGCCGCAACTCCCTGCCCTGTTTAATCAGTTTATCGCCAACTATCAGCTGACGTTTCAATGGGCCACGCAAGAGAAGCGACAGCAATTTGCAGCACTATTGCGCGAGAAAGAGAGCTTCTTTCTCTACGGCGCGGGCTTTTCGTATTTGTTTGCTGAATACCTGACCAAGAAATTGCAGGTGTTAGGCAAAACGGCGTTTATCTCCGGCCCCGGTGACAGTCGAAATATCTTTTTGAGCAACGCGGCGCGTTACCAGGTGTTTATCGCCGTTTCACGCAGCGGTGAAACGGAACAGGTGCTGGATAAAGCGCGGATTGCGAAAAATGTCGGCATGACGGTGGTCGCGTTTACGCGCGCGTCGGCGAATACCCTGGCGGGGATGGCGGATGTGCACTTTGCGCTGTATGACGAGGCGGTGCATTACGCTGCTGAAGCCGCAGGCGTGACGTCGTTTGAATCAAATCTGGTTTTGCTGATGGATTTATTGCTGCTGGAAGCGACGGGGTGAGCGCTCACCCCGATCACTTTAGAGGATACGGTTGGTTTTAAGATCGCGCAGGAATCCGCCCCAGCGACGTTCGTAAAACGGCGTGATGTGTTCAGTGATAAAGTGGCTGATGCCCTTTTCACCTTTCACAACCCGACAAATATCAATCGGCTCATCGCCCGGCAACGTATCCGTTGCCACACTTCCCGCCGCCTGAATAATGTCTTCAATCTCACCGTCCGCTTCAATGCCGATCAGCAGAATCGGCTGTTCGTCGGCACGCTCTTTGATAAAGCACAGAAACGCGCGTTTGACCGGCTTGATGGTTTTGAACAGCGTGGTTAAAGAGTCAATCATCTGCGCCGGGGGTTCTGCCACTTCGGACAGCAGCAGCGTTTCACCGCCTTCCAGCACTTCTTGCGTGCTCAGCGGATTGCCCTCTTCACCGATGAGATGGCTGATTTCACGCGGGGTAAACTCTTTACCGGTCGGCAGTTTGGCATTGAGGAACAAGGTTTCGCCAAGCGTCATCTCAAAGAGCGTGCGCACCGGCATCACGACGAACGCCTGCTCGTCTTCCACCGCTTCCTGCAACGTTTCGAGGGAGGTGAAGAACGGGATCACCGAGGTGCCGTCGTCTTTTTCCCAGTGCAGCAGATCCAGTGCGCTGTCTTCAACAACCTGCTCGCCTTCCGCCGCCGTTCCTGGTACCCACACCGTGGATTCCAGCAGTGTGCGGAAAAATGCCGGACGATGGGCTGGCTCAGTCGCCGCTTGCTCCAGCAGAGTTTCTAATTCGTTTTTGGTTTCGGACATAAACTTTCCAGATGTCATTTTTCCCCTCACCCCGGTCCTTTCTCAAGGGCGAATGAGCAAACCATCGCCTCTCCCCGTGGGAGAAGGCCAGGGTGAGGGCAACAGTTACTCTGCGGTCAAAAGGTTCGCAATGGTGCGTACGCCCAAACCAGTTGCGCCCGCAGACCACTGCTCAACGCCCGCTTTACGGTAAGTTGCGGAGCAGTCGATGTGCAGCCAGCCTTCGTGATAGTTCTCAACGAAGTGGGACAGGAAACCTGCCGCGGTGCTTGCACCGGCTGGATACGCCGCGCTCGCGGTGTTGTTCAGCTCGGCAAAGTTAGACGGCAACTGGCTACGGTGGAATTCCGCCAGCGGCAAACGCCAGAACGGTTCGTTCTCAGCCGCCGCGCTCGCCATCAGACGGCTCGCCAGTTTATCGTCAAAGGTGAACAGCGCGTGATAGTCATTGCCTAGCGCAGTTTTCGCCGCACCGGTCAGCGTGGCCATATCAATGATCAGCTCTGGTTTTTGCGCAGACGCATCAATCAGGCCATCCGCCAGGACCAGACGGCCTTCGGCGTCGGTGTTCATCACTTCGACGTTTTTCCCGTTACGATAACGAATGATATCGCCAAGCTTAAACGCGTTACCGCTCACCATGTTGTCTGCACAGCACAGGTACAGCTTCACGCGCTTGTTCAGACCACGGGTGATAGCGAAGGCCAGCGCACCGGTAATGGTCGCCGCGCCGCCCATATCGGACTTCATTGAGTCCATGAACGCGCTCTGCTTCAGGCTGTAGCCACCGGTATCGAAGGTGATGCCTTTGCCGACCAGACAGGCATAGACCGGCGCTTGTTTGTCGCCCGTCGGGTTGTAATCCAGCGCCAACAGCACTGGCGGACGCTCTGATCCACGACCAACCGTATGCAGGCCCATGTAATTTTGCTCGCGCAGGTCTTCGCCTTTGGTGATGCGGTAAGACATTTTGTCGCCTGCCGCTTTGCACAGCAGATCCACTGCGCGCTGCGCCAGCTGTTCCGGACCTAACTCTTCCGCAGGAGCGTTAATGGTGTCACGCACCCAGTCGATGATCATCAGACGGCTTTCCAGCTCTTTCTGACCGGCTTCGTCGAGGTTTGCCCACTCGATTTTACGCGTGCCTTTCGGGCCTTTGTAACCTGCCCAGAATGCCCAGCTGCGATCCGTATCCCAGTCTTCGCCCGCCAACGTAACGTGTTTAATACCCAGGCCGTCAATTTTGCGCGCGGCGCGCTGGATCAAACCTAAATCATCGCTGCCGTTCAGGTGCAGGGTGATGCCGTCGTTATTAATGCTGTAGGTGGCTTTTTCGCCCCAACGCGCATCCGCAGGCTGGGTAGAGAGCGTAATCTTCATCGCTTCGGTCATTTTTATTTATCCTTATTAGCAACTAGCAAACGGGCCGCCTCAAGGCAGCCCGTTTCATTTTCTATTCTGCTTCAGCTAACCAGACTAACAGAATCGCCTCCAGAATTTTTTCACTGGATGCGCTGGGATCGTCATCAAAATCTTCCAGATCGCAGATCCACTGATGCATATCGGTGAATCGCACGGTCTTCGGATCGAGATCCGGATTGGCATCGTACAGCGCCTCGCCGATTTCGCGGCTATCAGTCCACTTCAGTCCCATACTAACCTCTGTTAATGCTCGCGGGCATGGTTAATAGTGTAACGAGGGAATTCGACCACCAGGTCTTCATCGGTGACGCGCGCCTGACAGCTCAAACGGCTATCGGGCTCCAGACCCCATGCCTTATCCAGCATGTCATCTTCGTCTTCCGTGCTTTCCGCAAGGGAGTCAAAACCTTCACGAACCACGCAGTGGCAGGTCGTACAGGCACAGGATTTTTCACAGGCGTGTTCCACCTCGATACCGTTGCGCAGGGCAACATCGAGAATGGTTTCGCCGGTCTCAGCTTCCAGAACTACGCCATCCGGACACAGGTCCGCATGAGGCAAAAAAACAATCTTTGGCATATTAAACCTCGTCCACGGACTGGCCTTTCAGCGCGACACGGACAGATTTATCCATGCGGCGAGCGGCGAAGTCCTGGGTTTCTTTATCAACGTTTTTAATCGCTTGTTCTATTGCGTCAGCGTCATTTTCTGCAGCAACGATCCGTAAATGGGCCGTTGCCTCATCAATCACCTGACGCTCTGCGGCGCTGAGCAGCGCGGCATCAGCAGTGAGTGCGCCTTCAAGACTTTCCAGTACGCGTGCGGCTTCCACTTTTTGTTCCGCCAGCATGCGCGCTTTCACGTCCTGTTCGGCATAGCTCATTGAATCCTGAATCATGGTGGCGATTTCGCTATCCGTTAAACCGTAAGACGGTTTTACCTGAATAGACGATTCGACGCCGGTCGATTTTTCCATCGCCGTGACGTTCAGCAAACCGTCCGCATCGACCTGGAAAGTGACGCGGATATGCGCCCCACCCGCAGGCAATGCCGGAATGCCACGCAGCGCAAAACGCGCCAGCGAACGGCAATCCTGAACCAGCTCGCGCTCGCCCTGCATCACGTGGATGGACATCGCAGTTTGGCCGTCTTTGAAGGTGGTAAATTCCTGCGCGCGCGCCACCGGAATGGTGGTGTTACGCGGGATAACTTTCTCGACCAGGCCGCCCATGGTTTCTAAACCAAGGGAAAGCGGGATCACGTCCAGCAACAGCATTTCGCTGTCCGGCTTGTTGCCGACCAGAATATCAGCCTGGATCGCCGCGCCAATTGCCACGACTTTATCCGGGTCGATAGACGTCAGCGGCGTGCGGCCAAAGAATTCACCCACGCGCTCACGCACCAGCGGCACGCGGGTCGAACCGCCAACCATCACCACTTCAAGCACTTCACTGGCTTCGACATCCGCATCTTTCAGCGCACGACGACACGCCAGCAGCGTGCGTTTAACCAGCGCGGCAATCAGTTCATTGAACTGATCGCGCGTGATTTCACCCTGCCAGCCCGCCACATTCACGGTCACCGCCTGGGCATCGCTGAGCGCGATTTTCGCGTCAATGGCGGCATCCAGCAGTTCACGCTGTACGCGGACATCGCGACGATCGACAATACCCGCCTGCTCGCGAATATAATCCGCCAGCAGATGGTCAAAGTCATCACCGCCCAGCGCAGAATCACCGCCGGTCGCCAGCACCTCAAACACGCCACGGCTTAAGCGCAGAATGGAAATATCAAACGTCCCGCCGCCGAGATCGTACACGGCAATGACGCCTTCCTGACCGGAGTCCAGACCGTAGGCGATTGCCGCAGCTGTCGGTTCATTCAGCAGACGCAATACGTGCAGGCCCGCCAGACGCGCAGCGTCTTTGGTGCCCTGACGCTGTGCATCATCAAAATACGCGGGGACGGTGATCACGACGCCATCGAGATCGCCTTCAAGCGTCGCGGTAGCGCGCGCAGCGAGGGCTTTCAGGATATCGGCAGAAACGCGAATCGGATTCAGCAGTCCGGCATCGGTGGCAATCATCGGCAGGCCGTTTTCACTCGCCTGGAGTTGATACGGCAGATGCGGATAGCGTTGTTGAATATCCACCAGCGAGCGGCCCATCATGCGTTTAACGGAGCTGATGGTGTTGGCAGGATCTTTCGCCGCGTTGGTGCGCGCGTCATATCCCACCGAGTGGCCCTGCTGTTGGTAGTGGACGACGGAGGGCAGCAAATGACGCCCTTCGGCGTCTGCCAGCGTTTCAGCCTGGCCGCTACGAACGGTCGCCACGAGGGAATTGGTGGTGCCTAAGTCAATGCCCACCGCCAGACGACGCTGGTGTGGTGCGGCGCTTAAGCCAGGCTCACTAATTTGTAATAAGGCCATAATCGCTTCCGAAATTAAAAATCGAGCAGTTTTTCTTCGAGTTGTTCAGCGCTGCTTCGTAGTTTATCGAGAAAACGCAGCTTGCGCACAGAGTCTGCGGCCACGTCCCACGTCTCGTTATTCAGTTGTTCAACCATCTGCTGATGGCGGGAATCGAACATACCCTTAACTCGCTTGATGAAGCTTTCCAGACGCGCTTCGTCTTTCGCCTGATCGATTTCATCCAGCTCTTCACGCAGCTCCAGCTGTTCCATCAGGAACGCGGTGTCACGTACGGTATGCTGTTCGCTCGTCAGATCAAAACCGTGCAGGGAAAGCAGATACTCCGCGCGAGCCAACGGGTTACGCAGGGTTTGCCACGCCTGATTGATGGTTGCAGACTGTGATACAGCCGCCAGTTGCTCCGCCGGGGTACCGCTGGCGAATTTATCCGGATGGAATTGACGTTGCAAATCCTGAAAACGGATCGTCAGCGCGGGAAGATCAATCGCGTACTGGGCGGGCAACCCAAAGAGGGTGAAATAATCCATAACAATCTCAGGGTTAGCCTGTTAAAACAAACCCCACCGCAGGAGTACTACGCGTGGGGTTATACCTTCTTTCTTCGCGTTGCAAATGCGTTGTCTTCACGTGTTCACCCCAGTCACTTACTCAAGTAAGCTCCTGAGGATTCACTCGCTTGCCGCCTTTCTGCAACACGAATGACTCGGCATAACAGCGGATCGCGACTATACGTGGAAGCTTTCGCCGCAACCGCACTCATCTTTGACGTTCGGGTTGGTGAATTTAAACCCTTCGTTCAGGCCTTCTTTGACGAAGTCCAACTGAGTGCCGTCGAGGAATTGCAAGCTCTTGCCATCGATCACTACCTTCACGCCTTTGTCTTCAAACACGGTGTCATCCGTCGCCGGTTCGTCCACAAATTCCAGTACATAAGCCATACCGGAACAGCCGGAGGTACGTACGCCCAGTCGCAGGCCATAGCCTTTACCACGGTTCTCCAGGAAGGAGCTTACTCGCGCGGCAGCGCTGTCGCTAAGGGTAATCGACATACTTAAACCTCAACTCTTATTTTGCTTCACGTTTGCTTTTGTAGTCCGCAATAGCGGCTTTAATCGCGTCTTCTGCCAGGATAGAGCAGTGAATTTTCACGGGTGGCAGTTCGAGTTCGTCAGCAATATCGGTATTTTTAATTGCCTGTGCTTCGTCCAGAGACTTGCCCTTCACCCACTCGGTTACGAGGGAGCTGGACGCGATTGCAGAGCCGCAACCGTAAGTCTTGAAACGTGCGTCTTCAATGATACCTTCATTGTTGACTTTGATCTGCAACTTCATCACGTCGCCACACGCTGGCGCGCCAACCATGCCGCTGCCTACGCTCTCGTCGCTGTTGTCGAAAGAGCCAACGTTGCGTGGGTTCTCGTAATGATCAATAACTTTTTCGCTGTATGCCATGATTGAATCTCCTTACCTACCGATTAGTGATGTGACCATTCGATGCTGTTGATATCCACGCCCTGTTTGAACATTTCCCACAGTGGAGAAAGGTCGCGCAGACGGCCAATGGAGTTGCGAACGAGCTTGATGGTGTAGTCAATCTCTTCTTCGGTAGTGAAACGACCTAAAGAGAAACGGATAGAACTGTGTGCCAGCTCGTCGGTCATGCCCAGTGCGCGCAGCACGTAGGATGGCTCGAGGCTTGCAGACGTACAGGCAGAACCCGAAGAAACGGCCAGGTCTTTCAGCGCCATAATCAGCGACTCGCCTTCAACATAGTTGAAGCTGACGTTGAGAATGTTTGGCACGCCCTGCTCGAGATCGCCGTTCAGGTACACTTCTTCCATGTCCTTCACGCCGTCCCAAAGACGGTTACGCAGCGTGCGCAGGCGCGCCATCTCGGTCTCCATCTCTTCTTTCGCGATACGGTAGGCTTCGCCCATTCCCACGATCTGGTGAACAGGCAGAGTCCCTGAACGCATGCCGCGCTCGTGACCGCCGCCGTGCATCTGTGCTTCGATGCGGATACGGGGTTTACGACGAACGTACAGCGCGCCGATACCTTTCGGGCCGTAGATCTTGTGGCCGGTGAAGGACATCAGATCCACTTTCAGCTGGCTCAGGTCGATAGGCAGTTTGCCCACGCTCTGGGTGGCGTCCACGTGATAGATGATGCCGCGCGCACGGCACATTTCGCCGATAGTCGCGATATCCTGAACCACGCCGATTTCGTTGTTCACGTGCATGATGGAAACCAGAATGGTGTCGTCACGCATCGCCGCTTCGAGCTCCTTGAGGTCGATGATACCGTTGCTTTTTGGCGCAAGGTAAGTGACGTCAAACCCTTCACGCTCCAGCTGACGACAGGTATCCAGCACGGCTTTGTGTTCGGTTTTGCTGGTAATAATGTGCTTGCCTTTCTTCTGATAGAAGTTGGCCGCGCCTTTTATCGCCAGGTTATCGGATTCGGTAGCGCCGGAGGTGAAAACAATTTCACGCGGATCGGCACCCACCAGCTCAGCAATCTGATTACGGGCGATATCAACCGCCTCTTCAGCATGCCAGCCAAAACGGTGAGAACGGGAAGCTGGGTTACCAAAGTTTCCGTCCAGGGTCAGACACTGCATCATTTTCTCGGCAACACGCGGGTCCACCGGCGTGGTTGCGGAGTAGTCGAGATAGATCGGTAATTTCATTGCTCTATAAACTCCGTACATCGCTTCAATGCAAGGAATCAGGCAACCGGCTGGATGTACGACCGAGTAAACGGGGCGGGTTAACGCCCCGGCCTGATTCTAAAATCTCTTTTATAATTTTTACCCTAACTGCTTTGCGGGACAGCGTCGTTGGCTGCCCACGAAACAGGATGGGTAAATTATGCGCGTAACTTAACGTCGATAGCGTCTTGCGCGCGGGTAGTGCGTTGTGTTTCATGACTCTGCTGACGACCCGACACATCCAGAACTTCCTGGTTATTCACCAGTTCACCCAGGGTGATGTTGTTCAGGAAACCGGTCAGACGGTCACTCAGATCGCGCCACAGCGCGTGGGTCAGGCACTTATCGCCGCCCTGACAACCGCCTTTGCCCTGGCAACGCGTCGCATCTACAGACTCGTCAACAGCGCTGATCACTTCGCCAACTGCAATACTGCCCGCGTCTTTACCCAGCAGATATCCGCCGCCTGGGCCACGAACGCTGGAAACCAATCCATTTTTACGCAGTCTGGAGAAAAGCTGCTCCAGATAAGACAGGGAAATTCCCTGACGTTCTGAAATATCTGCCAACGGAACCGGGCCCGTTTCGGAGTTGAGCGCAACGTCCAGCATCGCGGTCACGGCATAACGCCCTTTAGATGTCAGTCTCATGTCTTACTTAACCTCAAACTCGCCCCTGCCCGGGGTTTTTATTGTAAAATGGGGGTATTGCATAGCAGGGGCAAGTCTGACATTCCCGACTAAATTGGTCAACTATTTACTTGACTGTTTTAGTCAGGTATTTAACCTTCTGTGCCGTTTAAGATTCTTTGTTCTTTTGCTCAATAATTGAAGCCAACATGCCGCGCAGAATGTTCAATTCCTGGGTTTCTGGACGGGCACGCGTAAACAGACGGCGCAGCTTATTCATGACCTGGCCTGGATGAGAGGCGCGGATAAAACCGGTCGTGAGCAGCGTTTGCTCCAGATGACCGTAAAAACGCTCGAGATCATCCACCAGCGGATACGGTGTTTCTTCGGGTTCAGCGGTCTCGCCTTTTTCCTGCGCGGCGAGCCATGCCATCCGCACTTCGTAAGCAATAACCTGTACCGCCATCGCCAGATTCAGCGAGCTGTATTCTGGGTTAGCCGCAATCGCCACATGGTAGTGGCACTTCTGTAGCTCGTCGTTAGTCAGGCCAACGCGCTCACGACCAAACACCAGCGCCACCGGCGCATGTTCGGCTTCGGCAGTACTTTTCAGACCGCATTCGCGTGGATCGAGCATCGGCCACGGCAGCGTACGCGAGCGCGCGCTGGTGCCGACCACAAGGCTGCAACCCGCCAGCGCTTCGTCGAGGGTATCCACGATTTGTGCGTTGCCGATAACATCACTGGCACCCGCGGCCAGCGCGATCGCCTGAGAGTCTGGCTTCACTAGGGGATTCACCAGCCACAGATTGGTTAAACCCATTGTTTTCATTGCACGGGCAACAGAGCCCATATTGCCGGTATGCGATGTTTCGACCAGCACGATTCGAATATTTTGCAGCATAGTTTTAGTTGTCTGAGGTCATTGTCTGAAGAATATTCCGGCATATTATCATAAACGAGAGACATGATCCGAACTCGCTGCTATACTCTGCGCCGTTTTCGTTTCCCTGTTCTTTAACATCCAGTGAGAGTAACCGATGCAACATCCTATGTTGACCATCGCCGTGCGCGCAGCGCGCAAGGCGGGTAATGTAATTGCCAAACACTACGAAACACCAGATTCTGTAGAAACCAGCCAGAAAGGCAGCAATGACTTTGTGACTAACGTCGATAAAGCCGCAGAAGCGATTATTATCGAAACCATTCGCAAATCTTACCCGCAGCACACCATCATCGCCGAAGAAAGCGGTGAGAATGAAGGCGAAGATCAGGATGTTCAATGGATTATCGATCCACTGGATGGCACGACCAACTTCGTTAAACGCCTCCCACACTTCTCTGTTTCTATCGCAGTACGCATCAAAGGCCGTACTGAAGTCGCTGTTGTTTACGATCCAATGCGTAACGAACTGTTCACCGCAACTCGCGGTCAAGGCGCACAGCTGAACGGTTATCGTCTGCGTGGCACCAACGCGCGCGATCTGGATGGCACTATTCTGGCGACCGGCTTCCCGTTCAAAGCCAAACAGCACGCCACCACGTATATGAAAATCCTCGGCAAGCTGTTCACCGAATGCGCGGACTTCCGCCGTTCAGGTTCTGCTGCACTTGATCTGGCCTACGTTGCGGCTGGTCGTGTTGATGGTTACTTCGAAATCGCACTGAAGCCATGGGACTTTGCTGCAGGTGAACTGATTGCACGTGAAGCAGGCGCACTGGTGTGTGACTTCACTGGCGGCCACAACCACCTGATGAGCGGTAACATCGTTGCAGGTAACCCACGCGTCGTGAAATCGATGCTGGCGAGCATGCGTGACGAACTGAGTGATGCGCTGAAGCGTTAATCGCTCCAGCAGCATCCCACGGTTCCCTCTCCCATTGGGAGAGGGAAAAGTCATCAAAACGGTCTTAATCCCCTTCCCATCGGTACGGCGCTTATCCACATCGTCACCGCCGCGACCAGCAGAATCACGCCACCCGCTAATGCCAACGTCGTCCATCCCACCTGTTGCCACAGAACCGGGGCTTTATTACCGCTCAATCTGACGGCCAGTTGACGGAAGCTGTGCACCAGCAGCGCCAGCGACGTAATCGTCAACGACGTACCGGCCGCCATCGCCAGTGCGGACACAACACCCCAGCTAAATACGCCAATCACCTTACTAAACAGCAGAACCATAATCGCCCCGGAACACGGTCGCATTCCCATGGACAGAATAATCATCAGGCGTGCCCGCCAGTCATCGCCGCTCTGGAGCTGTTCCTGCGTCGGTAAATGCTGATGCCCACACCCGCAGCGTTCGTCATGAACATGATGCGGGGTAAAGGCTTTGAATTTCGGCTTGCGCAGCAGCGCGCTTAATTTTTTGAGCGCTCGCCAGCAGAGCATCACGCCCAGTAAGCCCACCAGCGCGTAGCTGCCCTTCTCTAACCAGAAACTACTCATATGCAGCTGACGAGCGGGCAATTGCAGCAGCGTGAGCACCACGAGCACCAGAGCAATCGCCACGCAGCCTTGCAATAAAGACGACGCGAGCGTTAAACCAATACTGGATTTCAGCCTGGAAGGATGCGTCGCCAGCCAGGTGGTAATGACAATTTTTCCATGCCCCGGTCCTAAGGCGTGCAGCACGCCATAGAGAAAGCTGAAAATCAACAGCGAGCCTCCCGCCTTTGACGGATTCTCCGCAACGGCTTTCAGCAAGCCGCTCATCTGCTGGTTAACCTCTCGTTGCCAAAGAATGCTTTTCATCATCACCTGCGGCCACGCCTGCCAAAGCCACAGCGCGGCAATCCCCACGATGACCAAAAACAGCGCCAGCGGCCACAGATGTAGCCAACGACGCTTTTTCTTCATCGACGCTGAAATTACTGACATTGGACGGTCACCTGCTGCGCAAACTGTTTGCCCAGATCCATGTCCTCCGGCGGCGCATCGTCTTTATCCAGAGCAATCGCAAAATTGCGCGTTTCGTCGCTGGGCGAGGGCGTATGTACGGCGATGCTGCAGCGTTTTTGTAGCGCCGCTGGCAAGGTAGCATCGCGGTCTTCGGCGTAACTCATATCGACGTAATAGCTCGGATCAAAAGTGGAAAACGTGTATTTCTGCCCGGCCAGCGGCTGCGGTTGTGCCAGAGGCAGAATAAAAGTCAAAACCGCCTGATGACCGTCGCGCTCCATGCCGTATGTCGTAGGACGATTCAGGAACTTTACCTTTTGTCCGTTATGCCAGAATTCAGTGAAATAGTGCTGGCCGAGGACATTTGCCATCACTTCTGCCGCCAGTGTTTTCCAGATTTCATCGCCGGGTTTAGCGTTGCCCGCATCATAGAGCAGATCGGCGGAGGTGATTTCATCCATCGTCCAGCGCATTTTCAGCCCACTAATCTGCGCGTCATCAGCCACCACTTCCGTTTTCAGGCTGATGAAACTGTGAGGATGCGCCGCGGCGGAGAGGGATAAAACCGCCAAAAATAGCGCGCTGGCGCATTGTTTAACTATTTGCATCGTTTCCTCACGTCAAAAATTCTGTGATGTTCTCCCGCATTCCTGACGGAAAGAGCTGCCGCCGCGCTTTCCAGCGCACATCCTTTGGCTATTCTTATCGAATACTTCTCCTGGATACCGACAGATGATGACGACACTTGAAATTCCATCTGTGCTCTCCAGTTCGCAGCGTCGCTGCCAGGTGCTTTTGATGCTTTACCTGCCCGATTTTGCCGTTACCCCGCAAAGTATTGTTGGCATTAATGGGGTGGACGACGACATTGCACGGCAAGATATAGCCGAGACGCGCGATGAAATCCAGCGCTATCACCGGCTCGACATCGCCACGCACCATGACGGCAGCTACCGGCTTGAAGGCACCACGCTCGATCAACGGTTATGCCTGCTGCACTGGCTGCGTCGGGCGTTGCGTCTGTGTCCGCACTTTATCACTCAGCAGTTTACCCCGGCGCTTAAAACGCAGCTTAAACAGCTCGGCATTGCGCGCACACTCTATGACGATACCAATCTGCGGGCGCTGATCAACTTCTGCTCGCGCCGCCTGCAGCGCCAGTTTGAGTGCCGCGACGTTCAGTTTTTACAGCTGTACCTGCAGTATTGCCTGATACAGCATCATCTTGGTCTCACGCCGCAATTTTCTCCCGTGCAACGTCACTGGGCGCAGTCCCGCGGGGAATTCCTGACCGCGCAGGAGATCGTTCGTCACTGGCAGCGCCGGGTACAACAGAATCCTCACACCGATGAAAATCTTTTCCTGTCGTTGCTGTTCATGATGATTCGCACCCCGGACCCGCTGCGGGACGCGCATCAGCAGGATGAGCGACTGCGTCAGGCGATTTCGCGAATGATCGGTCGTTTTCGCGGCCAAACGGGCATGCGCTTTAGCGATGAACAAGGGCTGACGGACCAGCTGTATATCCATCTGACGCAGGCGCTGGATCGCTCGTTGTTCGGCATCGGGATCGATAACAGCCTGCCCGAAGAGATCGGGCGACTTTATCCGCGCCTGATGCGCACCACTCGCCATGTTCTGTTTGAAGTCGAAGCCGAATTTGGCCTGCGCTTTTCGGATGAAGAGATGTGCCTGGTTGCCGTCATCTTTGGCGCGTGGCTGATGCAGGAAACCGACCTGTATGAAAAACAGGTGGTATTGCTCACGGGTGAAGACAAAGCGTGTGAAGAGCTGATTGAGGAACAACTACGGGAGCTGACTCTGTTGCCGTTGAATATTCGCTATCTGACGCTGCAGGCTTTCCAGAAAGACGGTGCACCGCGAGAGGCGGCGCTGGTGATTACCCCTTACGCCACCGCCCTGCCGCTGTTCTCGCCGCCGCTGATTCATGCCGTAGAGGCATTGAACACGCAGCAGCAAGAACATATTCGCGTGATGCTGGAATCGTAACGCTTAACTGCGTGCGGCCACTTTCGGTCGCACAACCATCGCGGGCAACGCAACCAGCGCCATCACCCAAAACACGCCGTGACCGAGATGCTGGTACAAATAGCCCGCAAATACCGTCATCACGGCGATACTGCCACCCATCGCCACGGCGGAATAAATCGCCTGCAGACGAATAACGTCGCCGCCCTCACGCGCAGAGATGTAACGCATTGCCGCCAGATGGCACACAGTGAACGTGCCGCAGTGCAGGATTTGCGCCACAATGAGCCACGGTAATTCCGTCGTCCAGCCCATGATCCCCCAGCGCGCCACGCCGCATACGGCGGAAAGCAGCAGCAAATCGCGCGCACCAAAGCGGCGGAACAGCTTCTTGCTGAGCGCGAAAATAACCACTTCCGCCACCACGCCGAGCGACCACAGATAACCGATGGCCGAAGCGGAATAGCCCGCGCCCTGCCAGTAGATCGCGCTGAAACCGTAGTACGCCGCATGTGCGCCCTGCAGCAAACAGACACACGCCAGAAAACGCCAGCTTTGCACGATCAGCATTTTCCAGGCCGGCCAACCCGCGTGCTCCTGATGACGGCTTTCGCCCTGTGGCATCACGGACGGTCGCAGCAGCATCCCCAGCAGCATTGAGGCAATACCGACACTCAATAGCGCCAGAATGGCCTGATAATCATAAAGGCTGACCAGTTTCCCCACCAGCGCAGAGCCAATCACAAAGGCTATCGACCCCCACAGGCGCACCCGGCCATAATCCATCGGCATCTGTTTTTGCCAGGTATTGGCCAGCGCATCCGTCAGTGGAACCAGGGGGGAGAAAAAGAGGTTGAAGCCGACCATCACCACCATCAGCCAGGCAAACTGCTGGCTGACCCAAAAGCCCGCCAGAAATACCAACGTGAGCAGTGAAAGAATGCGCACGGATTTGATCAGCAGCGAGGGATCGCTGACACGCGGCGCAATCAGCAGACTGCCTAAGAAACGCGCCACCAGACCTGCACCAAGCAGGATGCCGATCGTTTCGGGCGTGAGGCCGATTCCTGCGAGCCAGACGCTCCAGAAAGGCAGAAAAATACCGTAGCTAAAGAAGTAGGTGAAATAGCTGAGCGCCAGCCAGCGTGTGGAATGCAAAATCATGAATCCCTCCCGATTTGGAGGCGTTAGTCTGGCGAGAATAGCGAAATTAAGCAAGCCGTTAGCCTGCTATAAATTAACGATAAATTAACATCGCTGGAGCCGTTCGGCTGATGGCGGTGACGGTAAATGTGTATTACGTTTAAATAACAACACTTGCAGAGGTCATTTCCCCATGAACTCACTTCGCTATTTCGATTTCGGCCAGTCTCGTTCGTTAATACTGTTGATCGCCCGCATCGCGGTCGTGGTGCTGTTTATTATTTTTGGTATTCCCAAAATAACCGGGTTTGATGGAACGGTACAATATATGACGTCGCTGGGTGCGCCTATGCCAATGCTGGCGGCCATTATTGCGGTGGTGATGGAAGTGCCTGCCGCAATCCTGATTGTGCTCGGTTTATTTACCCGCCCACTGGCCGTACTGTTTGTCTTTTATACGCTGGGAACGGCGGTAATTGGGCATCACTACTGGGATATGAGTGGCGATGCGGTGATGCCAAACATGATTAATTTCTACAAAAACGTCAGTATCGCTGGCGCATTTTTATTGCTGGCGGTAACCGGGCCGGGTGCGATTTCTATTGACCGACGCTAGATAAACGAAAGGCCGCTTACGCGGCCTTTCATGTCACTGCGAGCAGAATTAGGCGTACACAGGGAAACGTGCGCAGATATCCAGCACTTTACCTTTAATACGTTCGATCACCGCTTCGTCGTTGATGTTATCCAGAACATCACACATCCAGCCAGCCAGCTCTTTCACTTCAGCTTCTTTAAAGCCGCGGCGAGTCACAGCCGGAGAACCGATACGGATACCGGAAGTCACAAACGGGCTCTTCGGATCGTTCGGTACGCTGTTTTTGTTCACGGTGATGTTCGCGCGGCCCAGGGCGGCGTCTGCTTCTTTACCGGTCAGGTTTTTATCAACCAGATCCAGCAGGAACAGGTGGTTTTCAGTCCCGCCGGAAACCACTTTGTAACCACGGTTCAGGAAGACTTCCACCATGGCTTTTGCGTTTTTCGCAACCTGCTGCTGATACACTTTAAACTCTGGCTCCATCGCTTCTTTCAGCGCCACGGCTTTGGCCGCGATCACGTGCATCAGCGGGCCACCCTGAGCGCTTGGGAACACAGCAGAGTTCAGTTTTTTGTACAGCTCTTCGTTACCGCCATGTGCCAGGATCAGGCCGCCACGCGGACCCGCCAGGGTTTTATGGGTGGTCGTCGTCACAACGTGAGCATGCGGAACCGGGTTCGGGTAAACGCCTGCCGCAATCAGACCCGCGACGTGCGCCATGTCGACGAACAGGTATGCGCCGATGCTGTCTGCGATTTCACGCATTTTTGCCCAGTCAACCACGCCAGAGTAAGCAGAGAAGCCACCGATAATCATCTTCGGTTTGTGGGTCTCAGCCTGCTTCGCCATGTCTTCGTAGTCAATTTTACCGGACTCATCAATGCCGTAAGGGATGATGTTGTACAGTTTGCCTGAGAAGTTAACCGGTGAGCCGTGAGTCAGGTGACCGCCTTGTGCAAGGTTCATACCCAGCACGGTATCACCCGGCTGCAGCAGCGCGGTGTAAACCGCAAAGTTAGCCTGAGAACCGGAGTGCGGCTGCACGTTAGCGTAATCTGCGCCAAACAGCTCTTTTGCACGGTCAATCGCCAACTGCTCAACGATATCAACGTACTCGCAACCGCCGTAGTAGCGTTTGCCTGGATAACCTTCAGCGTATTTGTTGGTCAGCTGAGAACCCTGAGCCTGCATAACGCGCGGGCTGGTGTAGTTTTCGGAGGCGATCAGTTCGATGTGCTCTTCCTGACGTACTTTTTCCTGCTCCATTGCTTGCCACAGTTCTGCATCATAATCGGCAATGTTCATTTCACGCTTTAACATCCGCTTCTCCTACTCAGCTAACAATAAAATTTGGCCTAAAAAGCCGGTCCTGTTGGACAACGCGCCACAGTATAACCGAATAGTTCTTC
The DNA here is from genome assembly GCF_056490165.1 of Lelliottia sp. GFLA7. Classification (NCBI taxonomy): domain Bacteria; kingdom Pseudomonadati; phylum Pseudomonadota; class Gammaproteobacteria; order Enterobacterales; family Enterobacteriaceae; genus Lelliottia; species Lelliottia sp. GFLA7. The sequence goes on from NZ_JBWLAQ010000002.1 coordinate 963,595, forward strand.
GATAACAGGTCTTGACAAACGAATTTACGCAAACGTTTACCTCCACGCCACGCAAGGGTTTGAGGAATAAAGCTCTCACGATTTTAAACGGATTTCTTTTCAGGTTTGTGATGCACATTTTTCATGATGCACAGACCCATTTACAACGCAGGGTTATTTTTTATAAGATGCATATAAAATACATCATTAAAATATCACCTGAAGGAAATTGCTATGTTAGACGCTCAAACCATCGCTACGGTCAAGGCTACCATTCCCCTGCTGGTTGAAACCGGACCAAAACTCACCGCCCATTTCTACGATCGCATGTTCGCGCATAACCCGGAGCTCAAAGAGATTTTCAACATGAGCAACCAACGCAACGGCGATCAACGCGAAGCCCTGTTTAACGCCATCGCGGCTTATGCCAGCAATATCGATAATCTTGCGGCGCTTTTGCCAGCGGTCGAAAAAATCGCGCAAAAACACACCAGCTTCCAGATCAAACCGGAGCAGTACAATATTGTCGGCAGCCATCTGCTGGCAACGCTGGATGAGATGTTCAGCCCAGGCCAGGAGGTGCTGGATGCATGGGGAAAAGCTTATGGCGTGCTGGCGAATGTATTTATCAATCGCGAAGCGCAAATCTACAGTGAACACGCCACTAAAAAGGGCGGCTGGGAAGGAACGCGTGCTTTCCGCATCGTAGAGAAAACACCGCGTAGCGCGCTGATCACCAGTTTTGAATTTGAGCCGGTTGATGGTCTGCCTGTCGCGGACTATCAGCCAGGTCAGTATCTTGGCGTGTGGATCAAGCCCGAGGGGTTCCCACATCAGGAAATCCGCCAGTATTCCCTGACTCGCAAACCAAACGGTAAAGGCTATCGCATTGCCGTGAAACGCGAAGATGGCGGTCAGGTATCAAGCTGGCTGCACAACCACGCCGTGGTTGGCGACGAAGTTCATCTTGCCGCGCCGGCGGGGGACTTCTTTATGACTGTTGATGCCAATACGCCTGTTACGCTGATTTCCGCAGGCGTCGGCCAAACGCCTATGCTGGCGATGCTGGACACGCTCGCTCAAGCCAATCATAGCGCTCAGGTTAACTGGTTCCACGCGGCGGAAAACGGCGATGTGCATGCCTTTGCCGATGAGATAGCTACCATGACGACCGGTTTGCCGCGCTTTAACGCACACACCTGGTACCGTCTGCCAACGGGTGCAGACCGCGCAAATGCACGTTTTGACAGCGAAGGGTTGATGGATTTAAGCCTGCATGAGGGATTATTCAGCGCGTCGGAGATGCAGTTTTACGTCTGTGGGCCGGTGGCGTTTATGCAGTTTGCCGCGAAGCAGCTGGTTGAGCTGGGCGTGAATAAAGACAACATTCATTACGAATGTTTCGGCCCACATAAAGTGCTGTAGTAGGACTTCCCCTCCCGAGCGGGAGGGGAATATTCAGATTAGATTGCGGCGTCGTCTTCTTCACCCGTACGAATACGAATGACGCGCGCCACATCAAAGACAAAGATCTTACCGTCACCAATTTTACCGGTTTGCGCCGTGCGGATAATGGTATCCACACAGGTATCCACGATATCGTCAGTCACCACAATTTCGATTTTCACTTTCGGCAGGAAGTCCACCATGTACTCTGCGCCACGGTACAACTCGGTGTGGCCCTTCTGGCGACCAAAACCTTTCACCTCGGTCACTGTCATCCCGGTAATGCCAACTTCCGCCAGCGCTTCACGCACATCATCCAGTTTGAAAGGTTTAATAATCGCATCAATCTTTTTCATGGTGGGTCCTTAAACGCCTGTCTTTTGCAGCTTCGTAATCGATTGCTCACAGTATCATAAACAATCAAATTTGCGGTATTACTCTTTAAAGTCGTTCGCTTCCAGCTCATGGCGCGACAGCAGTTTATAAAACTCTGTACGGTTTCGCCCAGCCATGCGCGCGGCGTGCGTCACGTTGCCCTTGGTGATTTGCAGCAGCTTACGCAGATAGTTCAGCTCGAACTGATTACGCGCTTCAACAAACGTCGGCAGCGCGGTGTTTTCGCCTTCAAGCGCCTGCTCCACCAGCGCATCGCTGATGACCGGCGAAGAGGTCAGCGCCACGCACTGCTCAATCACGTTCACCAGTTGACGGACGTTACCCGGCCAGCCGGCGGTCATGAGTCGTTTCATTGCATCGGTTGAAAACGCACGCACAAACGGCTTATGTCTGTCCGCCGACTGGCGCAGAAGATGATTTGCCAGCAGCGGAATATCTTCCGCACGCTCCGCCAGCGCGGGGATTTTCAGATTGACGACGTTCAGGCGGTAGTAGAGATCTTCGCGGAACTCTTTACGCTCCATCGCTTTCGGTAGATCACGGTGAGTGGCCGAGATAATACGCACGTTAATGTCGATATCACGGTTGCTGCCGAGCGGACGCACTTTGCGCTCCTGCAACACGCGCAGCAGTTTGACCTGCAATGGCGCGGGCATATCACCAATTTCATCGAGGAACAGCGTCCCGCCTTCTGCAGCCTGGAACAGCCCTTCCCTGCTACTCACCGCGCCCGTAAACGCGCCGCGTGCGTGGCCAAAGAGTTCAGATTCCAGCAGCTGTTCCGGCAGCGCACCGCAGTTAATGGCGATGAAGGCGTTTTTGCTGCGCGGGCTGGCGTTGTGAATCGCCTGCGCCAGAATCTCTTTCCCGGTGCCGCTCTGCCCATTAATCAGCAGGCTGACGTCGGATTGCGCGACCATGCGCGCTTGTTCCAGCAAGCGCAGCATAATCGGGCTGCGCGTGACGATGGATTCACGCCATTTTTCATCAACGGACGGAGCGGAATGTTCCAGCGCATCGTCGATGGCTTTATACAACGCGTCTTTGTCCACCGGCTTGGTCAGAAAACTAAACACGCCCTGCTGCGTTGCGGCGACCGCATCAGGAATCGAGCCGTGCGCCGTGAGAATAATGACCGGCATTCCGGGCTGCAGCTTCTGGATTTCGACGAACAGCTGCATGCCATCCATCTCGTCCATGCGCAGATCGCTGATCACCAGATCGATTTTCTCGCGACCAAGCGCTTTCAGCCCTTCCTGTCCACTTTCGGCGGTGACAACGCTGTAGCCTTCGCTGACCAAGCGCATTCCCAACAGCTTCAGCAAGCCGGGATCGTCATCCACCAGCAGGAGATGGGCAGGTTTGCGGCTTGTCATGGCTTCACGTCCTCTTGTTTCGAAGTACCAACGTCATCATCAGGCGTTTTAGTCGGCTGCGCGTTAGTCTTCGGTCCGTCCGGCAGATAGTTGCTGGCTGGCTTACGTGTGGATAGCTGACGCTCAATATCCGTGAGGTTTTCCAGCTTGCGCGTCGTGGTTTCAAGCTGCGCGCGCAAATACTGGTGTTGTGACCGAAGCGTATCCAGTTCAGCGTCAGCGGATTGCTGCAATTTACTGTAACGGAAGCGCTCTTCGGCGAGCTGCAATTGCAGGACCTGCCCGTCACGCCAGAGCTGATACACCGGGCGAACTTGCGCAGGAATTTGTGGGCTGAGCGCATCCATCCGCGTGGTGTTCACGCGACGCTCAACCGGGTTAATTTTGGCATTGGCCAGCAGGATGCCGCGTTTGAAACTGTCCTGCCAGGTGTCATCGGCCCACTGGTGGGCCTGTGCGCGCGCCGCCGCAGGTGACAGCCGATCGGCGCAATCAATTCCTCGCAACCAGAATAACGGGTTCGCTTCGACATCATGGCCGTTCAGTTGCCAGATGTTTTCGCAATCAGTCGAGAGGAAATCGGCCAACTGATGCTCAGGTAATTTATCGTCTTGTTTATCGCTGATTGCACTTTTCGGCGCGTGGGAAACGCATCCCGCCAGCAGCAAACATGGCAGGCCGGTACGGATAATTTTACGGGAAAACACCGCGTTAATGGCGCGAGAAAAGACGTGTAACATACTCACCAGACTTAGATTCATTGCATTGATTTTTCCGGCTCAAGAGGCAGTTCAATACGAAAGCAAACATCGGCGCGATCGTCATGCGAGATATACAACTCGCCGTGCATACGCCGTATGCAATCGCGGGCGATACTTAAGCCCAAACCGCTCCCCTTTACCGCACCTTTTCGCTGATGACTTCCCTGGAAAAAGGGCTCAAAAATCATCGTTTTTTCGTCATCCGGAATGGGATCTCCGGTATTAGCAACATCGACACACACCCGCGATCCCTGGGTGAAACTACGAATATAAATGTTACCGGATTCAGTACCATAGTGCACCGCATTGGAATAAAGATTATCCAGCACACTCATTAATAGCATAGGCTCTGCAAAACAGACTGGCTCCTGGAGATCCAGTTCGGTATGCATCATTTTAGCTCGCGCAGGCAAGCTGTGGGCGGAGAGCACCATATCCACCAGCGGTTCGATCTCCACTCTTTCCAGTTCAACCGCGCCATCAGCCAGTTTACGGTTGTAATCCAGCAGTTGTTCGATCAGCTTTTGCAGATTCCGGCTACTGGCATCCAGGATTTCAACAATCTCTTTTTGCTCGGCGGTTAACGGCCCTGCCACTTCATCGGCGAGCAGTTCCGTCCCCTCGCGCATGCTGGCGAGCGGCGTTTTTAATTCGTGGGAGATATGGCGTAAAAATTGGTGGCGCTGAGATTCCAGCCACGCCAGTCGCTCAGAGAGCCAGATAATCCGTTGCCCCACGGAACGCAGTTCCCGAGGCCCTTTAAACACCACGGTATTCCCGAGAGATTTTCCTTCACCCAAAAGATTAATCATCCGTTCAATGCCTTTTACCGGGCCGATGATCATTCGGGTAAACAGCAGCACCAGCCCAAGACTGACCATAAACAGCACCAGCGCCTGCCAGCCAAAGAACTGACCGCGCTCGGCGATTTCCTGTTGCAGCTGCTGTCCACGGGAAAAAATCACGGTACGGGTTGTTTGCACCATCTCGGTATTGGCGCTGGCAAACGCTTCGAGCCGGACCGTTGCGACAGCATCAGGCCCACTGTTTTTGCACTGCAATTGCCCAAGATCGTTCAGATCCTGGCGCAGCGCCTGATACAGCTTATCGTCAGGGAGCACGCCCGCATGCGCGTCCAGCATTTCGCTGTAGCGTTTGCGTTGATTTTGATAGACCTTTTCCAGCGTACGGTCGTCCAGCACGCAATACTGGCGATAGCTGCGCTCCATTTCCAGCGCGGCGTTGGTCATCGCCTCACTGCGGCGGGCATCAATGAGCGTCGTGCGGTTAGTCTGCGCGGCCTGGGCGCTGAGCGCATTCAGGCTTTGCCACGCCTGCCATGCCAATACCAGCAGTGGTAACAGGATGAGCAGGAAGGCCATCATAACAAGCTGTCGCAGGGAGCGAGGAAAAACAGACCAGCGTTTCAACGCATGATTCTCTCAGTGAGGGGGTCTGGAGAGCGTACCGAGTCTGCCCTTCAGATACAACAAAGCCGGGTAAAAACCCGGCTTTGTTATGCAATGAGGCGGTGCCTTACTCGACGTTTCGCCCGGAGCCTGATAAAGCTTGCGCAATAATCAGTAGTTGGACGGCAGGCACCTTTTTGTGCGTCATTCGAAGTTTATGTAGCGCGTCCCGAAGGGGCTGACATAAGAGGGTGAATGAGCCACTGGTTAATATTATGCAACAGCCGTGCCAAAAATCAAAACAAAATATTAACATTATGAAATATATGAATTTTACTACAATATCTTGTTACTTATTGCCTGAATGATTTCCAGGCTAAGTGTCGCTTATTAACTACACCTTATTACAAACTTTATGACCACCTTATAAATCATGACGTTAAATGTCGCCATTTAGAGACACCTCAAATGCGCCATTGTCGGGGATTACCGACACCTAAAGATGCGCGCCGTCACAATGAAAAAGCCCGGCCGCATTGACGCGGACCGGGCTTTGAAAGCACATCTCATCCGCCGGACGTAACGCTTAGCGTCCGGCGCCAGGCAACTGGGTTACCCCAGCTGCTTGCGCGCATTGCGGAAAATACGCATCCATGGGCTGTCTTCGCCCCAGTTTTCCGGGTGCCATGAGTTGCTGACGGTGCGGAATACACGCTCCGGATGCGGCATCATGATGGTTACACGGCCACTTTCGTTGGTCACAGCGGTAATGCCGTTCACCGAACCGTTCGGGTTTGCCGGGTAGTTCTGCGTCACTTTGCCGTTGTTATCGACAAAGCGCAGCGCCACCAGCCCTTTGCTTTCGAGCGTCGCAAGATGCGCAGCGTCACGCAGTTCTACCTGCCCTTCACCATGCGAAACCGCAATCGGCATCTGTGAACCCACCATGCCCTGCAACAGCAGCGACGGGCTTTGAGTCACTTCAACCAGGCTAAAGCGCGCTTCAAAACGGTCCGACTGGTTACGCACAAAGCGCGGCCAGGCTTCGCTGCCCGGAATGACTTCGCGCAGATTGGACATCATCTGGCAGCCGTTACATACGCCCAATGCCAGCGTTTGTGGACGATGGAAGAAGGTTTCAAACTCATCGCGCACGCGATTGTTGAAGAGAATGGACTTCGCCCAGCCTTCACCCGCGCCCAGCACGTCGCCGTAGGAGAACCCGCCGCAGGCCACCAGCGCCTGGAAGTCCTCAAGACCCATGCGGCCAGCCAGCAGGTCACTCATGTGCACGTCGATAGCATCAAAGCCCGCACGGTGGAACGCTGCCGCCATTTCAACGTGGGAGTTCACGCCCTGTTCACGCAGCACAGCGACCTTCGGACGCGCACCGGTCGAAATATACGGAGCCGCAACATCCTCGTTGATATCGAAAGAGAGCTTCACGTTCAGGCCCGGATCGTTATCGTTGGCTTTCGCCTCATGCTCCTGGTCAGCGCATTCTGGGTTATCACGCAGGCGCTGCATCTGCCAGGTGGTTTCAGCCCACCACATACGCAGCGTCGATCGGCTTTCGCTGAACACCGCATGACCGTCCGCTTCAATGACAAAGCGATCGCCCGCCACGGCTTTACCCAGATAATGCACGCAATCAGCCAGACCGTGCTGCGCCAGTAGCGCTTCTACGGCTTCGCGATCCGCCGCACGCACCTGAATCACCGCGCCCAGCTCTTCGTTGAACAGCGCCGCCAGACGATCGTCACCCAGCGCAGCAATATTCACTTCCACGCCGCAGTGACCGGTAAAGGCCATTTCCGCCAGAGTGACCATCAGGCCGCCGTCTGAACGGTCGTGGTAGGCCAGCAGTTGGCGTGCGGCCACCAGCGCCTGAATGGCCTCGTAGAAGCCTTTCAGCTGTGCCACATCACGCACGTCAGCAGGTTTGTCACCAAGTTGGCGGTAAACCTGCGCCAGTGCGGTCGCGCCTAGCGCGTTGTGTCCTTTACCCAGGTCGATAAGCAACAGGGCATTATCGTCGGTAGAAAGCTGCGGTGTGATGGTATGACGTACGTCTTCAACACGCGCAAAAGCAGTAATCACCAGCGACAGCGGAGACGTCATCTCGCGCTGCTCATTGCCTTCCTGCCAGCGGGTTTTCATCGACATCGAGTCTTTACCCACCGGAATGGTCAGGCCGAGCGCCGGACACAGCTCTTCGCCTACCGCTTTCACCGCTTCGTACAGACCGGCGTCTTCACCAGGGTGCCCTGCGGCCGCCATCCAGTTTGCGGACAATTTGATGCGTTTGATGTCGCCAATCTGCGTGGCGGCAATGTTCGTCAGCGCTTCGCCAACAGCCAGGCGCGCAGAAGCAGCAAAGTCGAGCAGCGCGACCGGCGTACGTTCGCCCAGCGCCATCGCTTCGCCATAATAACTATCGAGGCTCGCGGTGGTAACCGCGCAGTTCGCCACCGGGATCTGCCACGGGCCGACCATTTGATCGCGTGCCACCATACCGGTCACGGAACGGTCACCGATGGTCACCAGGAAGGTTTTCTCTGCCACCGCAGGCAGATGCAGAACACGGTTTACCGCATCGGCAATCGTCACACCATGCAGATCCAGCGCTTTGCCCGTCGCTTTACGGGTTTGCACATCGCGGGTCATTTTTGGCGTTTTGCCCAGCAGCACATCCAGCGGCAGATCGATCGGCTGATTGTCGAAGTGCGGATCATTCATGGTCAGGTGCAGTTCTTCTGTCGCTTCACCAATCACCGCGTACGGCGCGCGCTCACGGCGGCACAGCTCGTCAAACAGCGGCAACTGATCGGCAGCGACGGCCATCACGTAGCGTTCCTGAGATTCGTTACACCAGATTTCCAGCGGGCTCATGCCTGGCTCGTCGCTCAGAATATCGCGCAGATTGAAGCGACCACCGCGACCGCCGTCGCTCACCAGCTCTGGCATGGCGTTCGAAAGACCACCCGCGCCGACATCGTGAATGAACAGAATCGGGTTGGCATCACCAAGCTGCCAGCAGCGGTCGATCACTTCCTGACAACGACGTTCCATTTCCGGGTTGTCACGTTGGACGGAGGCAAAATCAAGGTCTGCGTCAGATTGACCGGACGCCATAGAAGACGCCGCACCGCCGCCAAGACCGATATTCATGGCCGGACCGCCCAGGACGATCAGTTTTGCGCCCACAACGATCTCGCCTTTCTGGACATGATCGGCGCGAATATTGCCGATCCCACCCGCCAGCATGATCGGTTTGTGATACCCGCGCAGCTCTTCGCCGTTATGGCTATCGACTTTTTCTTCGTAGGTACGGAAGTAGCCGTTCAGCGCCGGGCGTCCAAATTCGTTGTTAAAGGCTGCGCCACCCAGCGGGCCTTCGGTCATGATATCGAGCGCGGTGACAATGCGATCCGGCTTGCCGAAATCTTCTTCCCACGGCTGTTCAAAGCCAGGAATACGCAAGTTTGAAACGGAGAAGCCTACCAGCCCTGCTTTAGGCTTCGCGCCACGTCCGGTTGCGCCTTCGTCACGAATTTCGCCGCCGGAACCTGTCGCCGCTCCCGGCCACGGAGAAATCGCCGTCGGGTGGTTATGCGTTTCGACCTTCATCAGGATATGCGTTGGCTCCTGGTGGAAGTCATAGCGCCCTTTTTCGCGATCGGCGAAGAAGCGACCCACGTCAGACCCTTCCATGACCGCCGCGTTGTCTTTATACGCTGACAGCACGTGTTCAGGGTTTTTCTCAAAGGTGTTTTTAATCATCTTGAACAGCGACTTCGGCTGTTCTTCGCCGTCGATAATCCAGTCGGCGTTAAAAATCTTGTGACGACAATGCTCAGAATTCGCCTGCGCGAACATATACAGTTCGATGTCGTTAGGGTTGCGGTTCAGCGTAACGAACGCATCCTGCAGGTAGTCAATTTCGTCATCCGCCAGCGCCAGTCCTAAACGCAGGTTGGCGTCAATCAGCGCCTGGCGGCCCTGTCCCAGCAGATCCACGCTTTGTACAGGTGCAGGCTGATGATGAGAAAACAGCTGTTGTGCATCGTCCAGAGAGGCAAACACGCTCTCCATCATGCGATCGTGCAGCTCAGCGGCAACCGTCTGCCACTGCTCGTCTGTCAGCGTCGATGCTTCAACGTAGTACGCCACGCCGCGTTCCAGACGATTGATCTGGCTCAGACCGCAGTTGTGGGCGATGTCAGTCGCTTTAGAAGACCAGGGGGAGATGGTGCCCGGACGAGGCGTAGCAAGAATCAGTTTACCGGTCGGCGTGTGGCTGCTCAGACTTGGGCCATACTTGAGCAGGCGTTCGAGCTGCGCTCGCTGTTCTGCATTTAAAGGAGCATTCAGGTCAGCAAAATGGACATACTCAGCGTAAATAGTGCTTACCGGAAGGCCGTCAGCCTGAAAACGTGCCAGCAGTTTGTTGATACGGAAGGCAGATAGTGCAGGCGAACCACGCAGAATTTCCATCATAAGTCTCTCGTCTTCGAAGCGCTTGAGGCGCTTACAGTGTGCGCAAGGGGAAAACGGGCGTCATTATAGAGAATCCTGAGCGCCGACGAAACCGTTTGCGTCGAAATAAAATCATTCTGAATTTTTATCGATTGGTGTGACCTGTCTCTCTAATTAGTTGCCAACTGGCGTAAGTTTACGCAAAATGCCGCTCAATCAATGGTAAACCTTATTAATAACATGACTACAGCACACTGAGGCATCGCACGGCGCAGAGAATTAACTAATTGAAAAAATTCAAGATTAATTATCTGCTCATCGGCATAGTCACCTTGCTGCTGGCAGCGGCCTTATGGCCTTCTATTCCCTGGTTCGGCAAAGCCGAAAACCGTATCGCCGCGATTCAGTCGCGGGGGGAACTGCGCGTCAGTACCCTCGACTCCCCGCTGACCTATAACAATGTGAATGGCAAAATCATTGGCCTGGATTATGAACTGGCGCAACAGTTTGCCGATTACCTGGGTGTGAAGCTCAAAATAACTGTTCGTCAGAATATCAGCCAGCTGTTTGATGACCTGGATAATGACGATGCCGACCTGCTGGCCGCTGGGCTGGTGTATAACAGCGAGCGGAGTAAAAACTATCAGCCCGGCCCGACATACTATTCTGTATCGCAGCAGGTGGTGTATCGCGTCGGTGGCGTTCGTCCGCGCACGATGGCCACGCTTAACGATCAGCAGCTCACCGTCGCGCCGGGCCATGTGGTCATTGACGATCTGCGTGCCCTGAAAGAAAAAAAATATCCGGATCTGAGCTGGAAGGTTGATGAGAAGCTGGGTACCACTGCGCTGCTGGAGCAAGTGAAAGACAAAAAACTGGCGTACACGATCGCTGATTCTGTCGCGATCAGTTTCTTCCAGCGCGTTCATCCAGAAATCGCCGTTGCGCTTGATGTGACCGATGAACAGCCCGTCACCTGGTTTAGCCCGCTCGACGACGATCAGACGCTCTCCGCCGCCATTCTCGATTTCTTTAATTCCATGAATGAAGAAGGCACCCTGGCGCGACTTGAAGAGAAATATCTCGGGCACGGCGGTGATTTTGATTACGTTGATACCCGCAGCTTCCTGCGTGCCGTTGACAGCGTGTTGCCCGATTTACAGCCCCTCTTCGAGAAATATGCCGAGGAAATTGACTGGCGTTTGCTGGCGGCAATTTCCTATCAGGAATCACATTGGGATGCCCAGGCGACATCACCGACCGGTGTACGCGGCCTAATGATGCTCACCAAAAATACCGCGCAAAGTCTCGGCCTGACCGATCGCACCGATGCCGAACAGAGCATCAGCGGCGGCGCGCGCTATTTGCAGGATATGATGGCAAAAGTACCGGATACCGTGCCGGAAGAAGAGCGGATTTGGTTTGCGCTCGCGGCCTACAATATGGGCTATGCGCATATGCTCGACGCCCGTGCGTTGACGGCCAAAACGAAAGGAAACCCGGACAGCTGGTCCGACGTTAAACAGCGCTTGCCCCTGTTAAGCCAGAAACCCTGGTACAACAAACTCACCTACGGCTATGCGCGTGGGCATGAGGCTTACGCCTATGTGGAAAATATCCGGAAATATCAGATAAGCCTGGTGGGTTATCTGATGGAAAAGGAAAAGGAAGTGACGAAGGCAAAACAGATCGCGCAGAGCTATCCGGTGGTTTCACCGCATGAACTCAATCACCCCGCGACGACGTCGATTCTGCCTTTTGTTGCTTTTTCTGCTGACGGCGCATTCGAAAGAAATCACTTAATAGCCCCGAACACTCTGGTGCAAGCACCCCGTCGATAACCTGCACCTGGTGGTTCATACCCGGATGGCCGAGCACGTTCATCAGCGAACCCGCTGCGCCTGTTTTTTCGTCACGCGCCCCAAAGACCAACGTCCCGATGCGACTGTGCACCATCGCGCCAGAGCACATTACGCAGGGCTCCAGCGTGACGTAAAGCGTGGTATCAAGCAGACGATAGTTTTGTAATACCAGACCGCCCTGACGCAACGCCATAATTTCGGCATGTGCAGTGGGATCGTGACGCCCAATCGGGCGGTTCCACCCTTCCCCAATCACCTGGTTGTTGTGCACCAGAACAGCACCCACGGGCACTTCGCCCTCATCCCAGGCGCGTTTGGCAAGCAGGAGCGCATGGCGCATCCAGTATTCGTGATTAAGTTCGAGGTCGGACAACGGCTAATACTCCAGTCTGAAAAGCGGGCGCATTATACACACCCGTTATGATTAACACTATTCCAGTTGCTGAAGTTCGCCAGACGGTGTGACTCGCCAGCGGTGCTGGCAAAAATAGAGCAGCGGGTTGTCTTGTTTGCTGTCGCTGTAACCGCTGTACAGCCGCAGCGGCGTGCCAATTTTTTTCTCGAGTTGCACGACTTTCTCATGCCCGAGGCAGCGCATTGTCAGCACCCAACCACCATAGGCACGGCCAGTTTGGGTGGCGATAAGATTCACGCGCGGCAGCCACGGCGTATCAAAATAGACCTGCTCCACCAGCGGCTGGGGAGAACCGGTAATTAACCAGATATCCGCATCGTTGGCATTCAGATAGGTGGTCAGGCGATCCTGGACCACCGGAAACGCGGTGACATGCTCGCGGAACCACAGGGCAAAATCCTGCTGAAGCTGCTTGAGCCGTGCCTCGCTATGACCAAAAGTACATCCCCATAGCAGCAGGCTCATCGGCCAGCGAGCGGCGCGTCCTTTGATTAACAACGCCATGCCGATCACCGGCAAAAGAGGCAGCACGAGCAGCGCATTGAGGGGCTGGCGGCGCAGCAGATAGCGCATAAATGTGCCAAACATATCCTGCTGATGCAGCGTTCCATCTAGATCGAAAAAGACAACACGTCGCTCGTGATTAACCAAACCTTACTCCTCTGGATCGTTGAACCCTAACAGCCAGGTAAACAGGAACCCGGCGATCACCGCTATTAGATAGCCTAACAGATAGAGCATGACTTTTCCGGTCACGATGGTTAATGCCAGCGGTAAACCTGAAATGCCAAAGGTGATAACGGTCGCCACTTTCCAGTAGCTGATCAGCGCCCCGCCCACGGCGCCGCCCAGACAAGCACCGAGGAACGGTTTACCAAGCGGAAGCGTGACGCCGAAAATAAGCGGCTCGCCGATACCCAACAGCCCTACCGGCAGCGCCCCTTTGATGACCTTTTTCAGTCGGGCGTTGCGCGTTTTCATCAGTACCGCAATGGCCGCACCCACTTGTCCAACGCCCGCCATCGACAGGATCGGCAGCAGAGCGTTGTAACCATGCGCCTGAACCAGCTCAACGTGAATCGGCACCAGTCCCTGATGTAAACCGGTCAACACTAGGGGCAGGAACGTCCCGGACAAAATTGCCCCAACCAGCAGGCCGCCGCGATCGATAGCTAAAGAAGCGCCGTGAGCGATGGCCTCTGAGATCCATCCGCCCAACGGTTGTAGCGCAACAATCGCGATACTCCCTGTGATCAGCGTCGTCAGCAGCGGGTTAAGAATCAACTCAATTGAGCCTGGCAGCAGGCTGCGCAGTTTTTTCTCTACCCAGCACATCAGGACGATCACCAGCAGCACCGCGATTACGCCACCCCGCCCCGGCTGTAGCGCCTCGCCAAACAGCGTTATTTGCGCCAGCTGCGGGCTGGAGAGAATCCCCGCCATCACGCCGCCCATCGCCAGCGACCCGCCAAACACCTTCGCGGCATTGACGCCGACCAGGATATTCATAATGGCAAATACCGCGCTGCCGAAAATGCCCAGAATCCCCAGCATATTCGGATACTGCGTGGCAAAATCCCCGACGATGTCCGGTCGCTTAAGAATATTGATAATGCCGGTAATCAGACCCGAGGCGATAAACGCAGGAATCAGAGGAATAAAGACGTTAGCCAGCTGTCGCAGCGCATCGCTCATTGGGGCTTTGTATTTGGCTTTCGCCTGAGCTTTGGTGCGTTCGGCGTCCTCAAACGCACCAGCGCCGCCTGCCCCCATTAATGCCCGCATCGCATCGACAACCTGCGCGGCTTTGCCCGGCCCAACAATCAACTGGTGCTGCGCACCTTGTTTAACGTAGCCGCTGACGCCGGAGAGATTTTTCAGGCGAGCGACATCAAGCTGCTCGTCATCCTGAACTTCCACTCGCACCCGCGTCATGCAGTTTTCAAGACGCAGAATATTTTTCTCTCCGCCAATCCCCTGCAAAATGTCGCTGGCGAGCGCTGCTGTTTTTTCCATACACGCCTCTGCTGTTTTAGTTTTCTAACGCTGCCCGCAGGAAACCTTGATGCGCATCGAGCTTAGCGCGCGCCGCTGCGGCGTCCAGCCCACTCAGGATCATCAGAATGGCGGGTTTCACATCGTGATCGGTTTGCTTGAGCGCCGCTTCCGCCTCTTCACGGCTGGCCCCTGTTGCCTGCACCACCATGCGACAGGCTCTGTCCACCAGCTTGATATTGGTGGCTTGCATATCCACCATTAGGTTCTGGTAAACCTTGCCGAATTTCACCATCGCGCCGGTGGAGATCATGTTGAGCACCAGCTTTTGTGCCGTGCCGGATTTAAGCCGCGTTGAGCCGGTCAACGCTTCTGGCCCCACAATAGGAGAGATAGCAATCGCCGCGACCTGAGCAATCGGCGCCCCCGGATTGCAGGAGATCGCAACCGTCGTGCATCCCAGCTGTTTGGCGTATTCCAGGCCGCCGATGACGTAGGGCGTACGCCCGGATGCGGCCAGACCGACCACCAAATCGTTGGCAGTCAGATGAATTGCGATGAGATCATCTGCGCCCAGTTGCTGATTATCCTCAGCGCCTTCGACCGCTTTTAATAACGCGCCGGGTCCGCCTGCAATCAGGCCAAGCACCAGACCGTGCGGCACGCCAAAGGTTGGCGGACATTCAGACGCATCCAGCACACCCAGCCGCCCGCTGGTTCCTGCGCCCATATAAATTATGCGCCCACCGGACTTCAACGCATCAGCTGCCGCATCCACGGCTTTAGCCACCTCGGGCAATGTCTCTTTCACTGCCAGCGCGACCAGCGTATCCTGTTGATTAAAACAGGTTACAAGGTCAAAGGTGGACAACGCGTCCAGATCCATGGTTTGTGGATTACGTGATTCAGACACTAACGAGCCAAGATTCATCTTTTGTACCTCAAGAATTTTTAATTCATAATACCCGTACTATAGTGGAATATAAAATTCATTCAGGTGAGCAAACGTCGATTTGCTGCGGCTATCACATTTTCGCCAGGAGGACGTATGAACTGCTTAATTCGTATTCGCCAGCGTTATGCGGGCTTTGCCCAGAGCGACAAAAAACTGGCGGATTTCCTGCTGGCGCAGCCCGATCACGCGCGTCACTTAAGCTCTCAACAGCTCGCCAGTGAAGCGGGTGTTAGCCAGTCGAGTGTTGTGAAATTTGCACAAAAGATTGGCTTCAAAGGGTTTCCGGCACTAAAACTGGCGATCAGTGAAGCGCTGGTCAACAACCCTAATCCACAATCTATGCCGCTGCACAATCAGATTCGCGGTGATGACCCGATGCGCCTCGTCGGGGAAAAACTCATCAAGGAGAACGTGACGGCAATGCACGCCACGCTTGATGTGAATAGCGAAGAAAAATTGCTCGAAAGTGTCGCCATGCTGCGCAGTGCGAGACGGATCATTTTGACGGGCATTGGCGCATCCGGACTGGTGGCGCGGAATTTAGGCTGGAAACTTACGAAAATTGGTTTCAACGCCATGTCCGAACAGGATATGCATGCCCTACTGTCGACGGTTCAGGCAATGGCTCCCGACGATCTGCTGCTGGCAATTTCGTATTCAGGTGAGCGCCGCGAGATCAATCTTGCCGCGGATGAAGCGTTACGCGTTGGGGGTAAGATTCTGGCGATTACCGGTTTTACCCCTAACGCTCTGCAACAACGGGCGACGCGCTGCCTGTACACCATTGCTGAAGAACAAGCGACGCGCAGCGCGGCGATTTCGTCCACCAGCGCGCAGATGATGCTGACGGATTTGCTCTTTGTGGCACTCGTACAGCAGGATCTGGAACATGCGCCAGAACGTATTCGTCACAGCGAAGAGCTGGTAAAAAAACTGGTTTGAACAGGGAATGAGCGTATAATGCCCGCCCTGTTTGTGATGTTTCTGAGATTTTCCTGATGGCGCTGTTAATCACTAAAAAATGCATCAATTGCGATATGTGCGAACCCGAATGCCCTAACGAGGCGATTTCCATGGGTGACAGCATTTATGAGATTAACAGCGATCGCTGTACCGAATGCATCGGTCATTACGAGACGCCGACCTGTCAGAAAGTGTGTCCTATTCCAAACACCATCCTCAAAGATCCTGCGCATGCTGAATCAGAAGAGCAGCTGTGGGACAAATTTGTACTGATGCACCACGCCGACAAAGTTTAACTTTCGAGAATGACCGTCGCGCAGGCGTAGCGTCGTTCATCCGCCAGCGTCACGTGCATATTGACCACGCCGAGTTTCTCCGCCAGTTTTTGCGCCTCACCCCATAAACGCAGGCGCGGTTTGCCCAGTTCATCGTTAAACACTTCAAACTGATTAAAAGCCAGCCCGTTGCGAATGCCCGTGCCGAAGGCTTTCGCTGCCGCCTCTTTGACCGCAAAACGCTTCGCCAGAAAACGCACCGGCTGTTGATGCGTTTCCCAGATTGCCCATTCGTTGTCGCTCAGCACGCGTCTCGCCAGGCGATCGCCACTTCGGGCGATCACCGCTTCGATACGGCCAATTTCAACGATGTCCGTGCCTAAGCCCAGAATCGCCATTACTGACGCGCTTCCAGCATCAAACGTTTCATTTCCGACACAGCTTCTTTGAGACCGCTCATCACTGCCCGACCGATAATGGCGTGACCGATGTTCAGCTCAAACATCTCTGGAATTTGCGCAATCGCTTTGACATTGTGATACGTCAGACCGTGCCCGGCGTTAACCTTCAAGCCCAGGCTGGCAGCGTAAGTGGCGGCTTTCGCGATACGGGCAAGCTCTTTAGCCTGAGCGACTTCGTCTTCGGCATCGGCATAGCAACCGGTGTGAATTTCGATGTACGGCGCACCGACCGCGGCAGCCGCTTTGATCTGGTCAAAATCGGCGTCGATAAACAGGGAAACCAGAATGCCGGCGTCAGCAAGGCGTTTGCAGGCATCGCGCATTTTATCCTGCTGCCCGGCGACATCCAGCCCACCTTCTGTGGTCACTTCCTGACGTTTTTCCGGCACCAGGCAGCAGAAATGAGGTTTGGTTTCGCAGGCAATCGCCAGCATCTCTTCCGTCACCGCCATTTCCAGATTCATGCGGGTATCCAGCGTCTGGCGCAGAATTTTCACATCCCGGTCAGTGATATGGCGGCGATCTTCACGCAAATGAACGGTGATACCGTCTGCGCCCGCCTGCTCGGCAATAAACGCCGCCTGAATCGGATCAGGATATGCCGTACCACGCGCGTTACGCAGTGTGGCGATGTGATCAATGTTGACGCCTAACAGTAATTCAGCCATGACAATCCTCGGTTTTCTCATTGTTCGTTAACGCTTTGGCACAAACTGCCTGAATAATTCTCGGCTCTTTAAGGGCTTGCCACCAAGATACGGCTTGAGGGCGATTCGGGTAAAGCGTTTTGCCGCGCGTAAGGTGTCCTGATCGGGAAATTCACGCTCGGACAGCGCCCGGAGGTGTCGCCCGGTAAAGGTGGTGTTATCAATAACGATACTGGCGATAAACCCTTTCTCTTCCCGATAACGATAAGTCATGGTGTCATCGACTGAATCCCCGCTCCCCGCACAGTGCAGAAAATCGACGCCGTAGCCAAGATGCCCGAGCAGCGCCAGTTCAAACCGACGTAATGCGGGTTCCGGCGAATCCGTTGCGCCAGCAAGTGCCTGGATACAGTGCAGATAATCGAAGAAAAGTTCAGAGAAGCGGGTCTCATGTTCCAGAACGCGTGAGATGAGTTCGTTGACATACAGACCGCTGTAAAGCGTGATACCAGAAAGGGGAAGCGCCAGAGAGACGGCTTCAGCACTGCGTAGGGTTTTGACTTCCCCACGACCACCAAAGCGAACTAAAAGAGGAGTGAAAGGTTGTAGAGCTCCTTTCAGATTGGAACGTTTGGATCGTGCGCCTTTTGCCACAAGGCGCACGCGACCAGACTCTTCCGTGAAGACGTCCAGCATGAGGCTGGTTTCGCTCCAGGGACGACTATGCAGGACGAATGCGCGCTGCCAGCCTTCCATCATACTCGTCGTCTTTCACGCTGCAGGTGCGTTGGCGGCACCCATTCACCCCGGTCGTTTACCCGAGTAAGCTCCCGGATATTCGCGGTCTTGCCGCCTTCCTGCACCTCGAAAGCCATCGAGTATGAAAATCAGACGTCGTCGCCGTAACCGAGGCTGCGCAGTGCGCGCTCATCATCGGCCCAGCCAGATTTCACCTTCACCCACAGTTCGAGGTGTACCGGTGCTTCAAACATGTCCTGCATGTCTTTACGCGCTTCAATACCGATGGTTTTAATCTTGGAACCTTTGTTACCAATCACCATCTTCTTCTGCCCTTCGCGCTCGACGAGGATCAGTCCGTTGATGTCATAACCACCGCGCTCGTTAGTCTGGAAACGCTCGATTTCAACGGTGACAGAGTACGGCAGTTCAGCGCCCAGAAAACGCATCAGTTTTTCACGGATGATTTCAGAGGCCATAAAGCGCTGAGAACGGTCGGTAATGTAATCTTCCGGGAAGTGATGGATCGCTTCTGGCAGATGTTTACGCACAATACCCGCGATGGTATCCACGTTCATTCCGCTTTCCGCAGACAGCGGAACGATATCAAGGAAGTTCATCTGGCTTGCCAGGAACTGCAGGTGTGGCAGCAGATCGGCTTTCTCTTGCACGTTATCAACTTTGTTGACCGCAAGAATGACCGGCGCTCTGCCGTCACGCAGCTTGTTCAGGACCATTTCATCGTCCGCCGTCCAGCGAGTCCCTTCCACGACGAAAATGATCAGCTCAACATCACCGATTGAGCTGCTCGCCGCTTTGTTCATCAGACGGTTAATGGCACGTTTTTCTTCCATATGCAGGCCCGGAGTATCAACGTAAATTGCCTGATATTCACCTTCTGTATGGATGCCAACGATACGGTGGCGCGTGGTCTGCGCCTTTCGGGACGTGATTGAGATCTTCTGCCCAAGTAATGTATTCAGCAGGGTTGATTTGCCAACGTTCGGACGTCCGACGATAGCAATAAAACCACAGTAACTTTTTTCTTCGCTCATTCCAGCTCCAGCATTTTCAACGCCTGTTCGGCGGCAGCCTGTTCAGCCTTACGGCGGCTTGAACCTGTGCCAACCACCGGTTCACTCAGGCCGCTAACCTGGCAATGGATGGTAAATTCTTGATCATGCGCTTCGCCACGGACCTGCACCACCAGATACGATGGCAACGGCAGATGGCGACCCTGCAGGTATTCCTGCAGACGCGTTTTCGGATCTTTTTGTTTATCGCCCGGACTGATTTCGTCCAGACGCGTTTGATACCAGTTCAGAATCAGTTGCTCAACAGTCTGGATATCGCTGTCGAGGAAAACGCCACCGATTAATGCTTCGACAGTATCGGCGAGAATAGATTCACGGCGAAAACCACCGCTTTTCAGTTCGCCAGGACCCAGTCGCAAACATTCACCCAGTTCAAACTCGCGCGCAATTTCGGCAAGCGTATTGCCGCGTACCAGCGTGGCACGCATCCGGCTCATGTCGCCTTCGTCAACGCGCGGGAAACGGTGATAAAGCGCGTTCGCGATCACGTAACTCAAAATGGAGTCACCTAAAAACTCTAAACGCTCATTATGTTTGCTGCTGGCACTGCGATGGGTTAATGCCTGTTGCAATAATTCATGATGCTGAAAAGTGTAGCCCAGCTTCCGTTGAAGCCGATTAATTACGATGGGGTTCATGCTATACCAATAAATGAATGCGTCAAAAATGCAGCACACGAAACCGACCTGAGAAAACCAACGCGGTTTCGTGTGCCGTGGCACTGGCTCTGCGCCAACCTTAAACTTCGGGGGAATATTCTATACACAACGGGTGGGGATGTCGTTAGCCAGGTGAGATTATCCTTTAAATAATTCACGTAACCACTCTTATCAGTGGTTACGTGTTCAATTCACACGAATTAATGAATCGCGCCAATACGATTCAAGCGGACGCCAGTCGGCCATTCGCCTTCTTGTTTCTCAAAGCTCATCCAAATCGCAGTCGCTTTACCGACCAGGTTGGCTTCCGGAACAAAGCCCCAATAACGGCTGTCCGCGGAATTATCACGGTTATCACCCATCATGAAGTAATGTCCAGGCGGCACGATCCAGGTCGCTAACGGCTGGCCTGACTGCTGGTAATACATTCCCAACTGATCCTGCGCAATCGGCACGGTCAGAATACGATGCGTTACATCACCCAGCGTTTCCTTGCGTTCTACCAGGCGAATACCGTTTTCTTTGGTCTCGCCTTTTGGCAACTGGAAGAAGCCACTGGTGGCTTCGCCGCCATTACGACGAGCAAAAGTCTGAACGAAGTCGCTCGGCTCAACGTTGGAATAGGTGATTGGCAGCGCGTTTACACATGCCGTACCGGAACTGCAACCCGGCTGAACGGTGACTTCTTTCGCGACTGGATCGTAGCTGACTTTGTCACCCGGCAAACCCACTGCACGCTTGATGTAGTCCAGACGCGGATCGTCAGGGTATTTGAAGACCACGATGTCGCCGCGTTTTGGATGACCGGTTTCAATCAATGTTTTCTGGTAGATAGGATCTTTGATGCCGTAAGCAAACTTCTCTACCAGAATAAAATCACCAATCAAAAGCGTTGGCATCATCGAACCTGACGGGATCTGGAAGGGTTCATAAATAAATGAACGCACCACCAAAACTATCGCCAAAACCGGGAACACGGAAGCGCCAGTTTCCAGCCAGCCCGGTTTAGGGCTGACTTTCTTCAGGGTTTTCGGATCCAGTTGATCACCTGTCGCTGCCTGCGCGGCGGCCTGACGCTGGAGACGTTTAGGGGCAAAAATAAACTTATCCAGACACCACAACAGACCCGTCACCAGTGTCGCAACGACCAGGATCAGGGCAAACATGTTCGCCATGCCAACTCCTTAGAATTATTTTCCGTCTTTGCCAACGTGCAGAATGGCGAGGAACGCTTCCTGTGGCAGCTCAACGTTACCAACCTGCTTCATGCGTTTCTTACCATCTTTCTGTTTCTGCAGCAGTTTTTTCTTACGGCTGACGTCACCGCCGTAGCATTTCGCCAGAACGTTTTTACGCAGCTGTTTTACCGTTGCACGAGCAATAATATGGTTGCCAATGGCCGCCTGAATCGCGATATCAAACTGCTGACGCGGGATCAGTTC
The DNA here is from genome assembly GCF_056490165.1 of Lelliottia sp. GFLA7. Classification (NCBI taxonomy): domain Bacteria; kingdom Pseudomonadati; phylum Pseudomonadota; class Gammaproteobacteria; order Enterobacterales; family Enterobacteriaceae; genus Lelliottia; species Lelliottia sp. GFLA7. The sequence continues at coordinate 984,947 of NZ_JBWLAQ010000002.1, forward strand.
TTTCATTTTCTCGACCAGTTCGCGGCCACGGTATGGTGCGTTATCGTTGTGCGTAATCAGCGCCAGCGCATCGACGCGCTCACTGTTAATCAGCACATCTACACGTACCATGTTGGAAGCCTGGAAGCGTTTGAAGTTGTAATCCAACGACGCGTAACCGCGCGAAGTTGACTTCAGACGGTCAAAGAAGTCGAGCACCACTTCTGCCATCGGGATTTCATAGGTGAGCGCAACCTGGTTACCGTGGTAAACCATGTTGGTCTGCACACCACGTTTCTCAATGCACAGCGTGATCACGTTGCCCAGGAATTCCTGTGGCAGCAGCATGTGACATTCAGCGATAGGCTCGCGCAGCTCTTCGATGTTATTCAGAGGCGGCAGCTTCGATGGGCTGTCGACGTAAATAACTTCTTTGTTCGTTGTCTCAACTTCATACACTACGGTCGGTGCCGTGGTGATGAGATCCAGATCGTATTCACGCTCCAGACGTTCCTGAATGATCTCCATGTGCAAAAGACCGAGGAAGCCACAGCGGAAGCCGAAGCCCAACGCAGTAGAGCTTTCTGGCTCATAGAACAGTGAAGCATCGTTCAGGCTCAGCTTACCAAGTGCATCACGGAAGTTTTCGTAATCATCAGAGCTAACAGGGAACAGACCCGCATATACCTGTGGTTTCACTTTTTTGAAGCCAGGCAGCGCTTTGTCAGCCGGGTTACGTGCTTGCGTCAGGGTATCGCCCACTGGCGCGCCCAGAATGTCTTTAATCGCGCAAACCAACCAGCCAACTTCACCGCATCTCAGTTCAGTACGGTCAACCTGTTTTGGCGTGAAGATCCCCAGACGATCGGCGTTATAAACCTGACCGGTGCTCATCACTTTGATTTTGTCGCCTTTGCGCATGGTGCCGTTTTTGATACGGACCAGCGACACAACGCCCAGGTAGTTATCAAACCAGGAGTCAATAATCAGTGCCTGCAGCGGGGCATCCACATCACCTTCCGGTGGCGGAATGTCGCGAACCAGTCGTTCCAGCACATCAGGAACACCCACGCCGGTTTTCGCGGAGCAGCGCACAGCATCGGTAGCATCGATGCCCACGATGTCTTCAATCTCTTCCGCCACACGCTCTGGATCAGCAGCAGGCAGGTCGATTTTGTTAAGAACCGGCACCACTTCAAGTTCCATTTCCATTGCGGTGTAGCAGTTCGCCAGGGTCTGGGCTTCTACGCCCTGCCCGGCATCGACCACCAGCAGCGCGCCTTCACAGGCCGCCAACGAGCGAGAAACTTCATATGAGAAGTCAACGTGGCCCGGGGTGTCGATGAAATTCAGTTGATAGGTTTCGCCATCGGCGGCTTTGTAATCAAGCGTTACGCTCTGCGCTTTGATGGTAATACCACGTTCGCGTTCCAGGTCCATGGAGTCCAGAACTTGGGCTTCCATTTCACGATCAGACAGGCCACCGCAAATCTGGATAATACGGTCAGACAGCGTCGACTTACCGTGGTCAATGTGAGCAATGATCGAAAAGTTACGTATATTCTTCATATAATTAAATAATTATGCCTTACGAATTCCTGGAGGCCGCTGTTCTTAGCCTGACGTTTTTCAGTGCGAAAACGCAGCATTCTACACTACATCTTCGTCACCAGGAAATGCTCTTGAAGCCAAGCTTAGCGAGAGGATTCGGGGTTTTCATTTCAGAGATGTAAATAAAGATAAAGCCCGGTGTAATTACCGGGCTTCAGAAGAAAGCGTTTCAACACGAAGCATGTTGGGAGGAAGGCCTACGCTCAGAATGACAGGCTGCCAGGCCTCTCGCTCAGCGAGTTTTTGCGAAAAGCCACGTGCCAACATGAAACCGCCCACACCACCCAATGCTCCGCCACACATTGCAGCAAGATCGGTTCCAAATAACATTTGGAAGATTCCCGCTAGCACAAATAAGCCCACGAGCGGTGAGAGGTAAACCAGCATTGCCGAACCAAGTAAACTGCCCTCAGCAATACCAAGCTCGACCTTCTGCCCTTCGGTGAGTGGCTGCTCGCTGGGCACAGAAATCGTATGCGTGGTTTGCGGCCCGAGTTTGTTGAGTACGCGAGAGCCACACCCAGCACGAGAAGCACAACTGTTACATGAGGCTTTGACGTCGCACATAACAAGCGCGACGCCATCGTTCCACGAAACCACCGTGGCCCATTCTTTAATCATTGTGCGGCCCTGAATTTAATGCTGTCTGAAATACGCTTTGCCGTTTGCGGAGGAAGTTCTCCCACAATGGTGATCTCAGCATTATCGCGTATCGTCGAACTGACTGTTCGGCGACCCGTCCGGAGCATTTGCTCAGAACTGTTAGCGGTGGCGCGATTGATATTCACCGAGAAGCTAAACAGGCCGTCAGAATAAAGTCGAGATTCGACCGCAGTTTCAATCGTTGGAAGCTGACGGCGACTGCTGGATATCTCACTGAAACCTTGAGGTATCCATGATGGCGCCCAGTTAAAGTTAGCCGCGTCGCCCGCAGGAACCGACAGAAGCGGTGGAAGGTTAGCTTTAGCCAGGCTTTGCATACTCGAGCCAACCTGATTATTCACGGTGAACGAGATCACGCGGAATTGCTCAAGCGTTTCACCGTCGCGATCGAGCAGATCGACACGCATTGGCAGCTTGGTTTCCGTATCCATCCACACAATGTAGCTATAGCGTGTGCCGTCTTTTGCCACTACGCGAATGACTTCGCATAGCCTATCCGCAATGCGGGTACGGCCAACCGAAATAAAATCGTAGTAAGGCGACAGACGCTTAAAATCGGTATACACAAGAGCGGGTAGCGAATCGACGATGTAATCGCCATTGAGCGTAAACGGTTCAAGACCTGGCTCAAAATAGCTGATTTCATTACCGCGCTGAACAACTTCACGGCGCGGGCCGTCCATCTGTAAAAGCTGGGCAAGCGGCTGTTTATCAAGACGAGCATGGCGATAGCGCAACGACTCTACACCTTGCTTATTGATACTGACAAAAGCCAACTCATAATTGAGTGACTGGCTGGCCATGTTCATTTGCTGCAACAACGCCCCGGACGATAAATCAGCCGAGGCGTTGGCAGAGAAGAACAGGCTACCCGCCACCAAAGACATGGCGCACCAAAGTTGCTTCATTACTGCGATTGCGTTCCTAAAGTTTGGTTTCCTGGTACTTGCACGCCAGCTTGCTGGGTTTGCGCCTGCTCAAACTGGAGTTGTTCCGAGTGCAAGCGGCGCTGCAATTCGTAATCCTGCAACATCGCATTAATACGACGGCGCTGTTCCTGTACCTGCTGTTGCTGACCAGGACTTACCGACGCATCTGCTGGCACGCCCAGACTTACCGGACTTGCTTTGCCCATCATCGGCAGCGTATTGAACACTGGCGCTTCAGGCTGCTGATTCGCTTCAGATTGACCATTATAGTGCTGGACGCCAACAATAACTGCAAGCGATACGCATGCCGCCACACCCATTTGGGTAAGCTGACTCGCCCATGGGCGCACTTTTTTCCAGAACGGCATCTTTTGCCATTGATGCGGCGCCGGCTGAGCTTCAGGAATCAAAGGAATGGTTTGATGCACAGGCTCGTTCTCAATGGCCGCCATTACGCGTGCTGAGATATCGAAATGGAGAACATCGCCCGTATCACCGCGCATAGAATCACGGATGAGATGGTAACTCTCCCAGGTCTTTTGCATATCGGGAGAATGAGAAAGCTCGTTGAGCAACTCACTGTCCAGCGTTTCACCATCCATTAAAGCGGAAAGTTTTTCTTTCTGCATGCCTAATACCTTTTCCAGTATCCCGCTATCGTCAACGCCTGATAAGCGGTTGAACTTTATTATCAATAGCTTCTCGCGCACGGAAAATACGTGAGCGAACCGTCCCGACCGGACAATCCATGATGGCAGCTATCTCTTCATAGCTAAGGCCATCCAATTCCCGTAACGTAATTGCCATACGTAAATCTTCCGGGAGCGACTCGATCGTTCGAAAAACTATTTGTCTCAGTTCTTCTGACAACATTAAGTTCTCAGGGTTCGAAATTTCTTTCAATGCACCGCCACTTTCGAAGTTTTCTGCTTCAATCGCATCAATATCACTTGATGGCGGACGACGGCCCTGAGCAACCAGATAATTCTTTGCTGTATTGACAGCAATACGATACAGCCAGGTGTAAAAAGCACTATCTCCCCGGAAAGAATCCAGCGCGCGATAGGCCTTAATGAAAGACTCTTGTACCACATCAGGGACATCCCCTGACGGGACATAACGGGACACCAGACTCGCCACTTTATGCTGATAGCGCACTACCAGTAAGTTAAAGGCTTTCTGATCTCCCTTCTGGACCCGTTCTACCAGGACCTGGTCCGTTAACTGCTCGCTCATCCGAGGTAATGTCTCCCCAAACCTAAATTCCACGCGTTATCGAAACGCCACTCTAAAAACACTGCAATGTGAGCAAGCAGGGGATTAGAGTGTCTATTCATCAGTAAGTTCCGTTACGCTTTTGTTTTTGTTCATCGTGTCGCAGACAGTTCATTTTCTCTCATTATATGTCTGTTAACGATACGTACCCCAATTTCTGATAGTAAAGGGCATTTTTACAGCCAGCAGAGTACCGCAACAAAGGTATTATTTCACCACAAAATCTGAAGCTAACGATCTGCTTCGCAAAATATTTTCGCGCATTTGCACGATTTTATCCTCTCCGCTGATGTTTAGGCTGCGCAACACACAATAAAAAAAACGTGCTGTACATTGCGTACCGGTGCTATTCTGGCCAAACACTGTTTAGTAAATTAAACAAAAATCATGAACACAACTCCAGAACTCCAATGTGATGTACTGATTATTGGCAGCGGCGCAGCTGGCCTGTCCCTCGCACTTCGCCTGGCTTCTCAGCAGAAAGTGATTGTCCTGAGTAAAGGGCCAATGAGCGAAGGCTCAACCTTCTACGCGCAAGGTGGCATTGCGGCTGTGTTTGATGAAACAGACAGCATCGCGTCACATGTCGAAGACACCTTAATAGCGGGCGCAGGAATTGTTGATGAGCATGCCGCTGAATTTGTAGCCAGCAATGCACGTCACTGTGTTCAATGGCTTATCGATCAGGGCGTTTTATTCGATACGCATATTCAGCCGAATGGTGAAGAGGGCTATCACCTCACCCGTGAAGGGGGTCATAGTCACCGTCGCATTTTGCATGCTGCCGACGCCACCGGTAAAGAAGTTGAAACCACGCTGGTGAGCCAGGCGCGTAACCATCCGAACATTCAGGTACTCGAGCGCAGCAACGCGGTCGATTTGATTGTTTCCGATAAGATTGGGCTGCCGGGAACGCGACGAGTCGTAGGCGCGTGGGTCTGGAACCGTAATAAAGAAAAAGTGGAAACCTGTCAGGCAAAATCTGTGGTGCTGGCAACGGGTGGCGCGTCTAAAGTTTACCAATATACGACAAACCCAGACATCTCCTCAGGCGATGGCATTGCGATGGCCTGGCGTGCCGGCTGCCGTGTCGCCAATCTGGAATTTAATCAGTTTCATCCAACAGCGTTGTTCCATCCTCAGGCGCGCAACTTTCTATTGACCGAAGCCCTGCGTGGCGAAGGCGCTCACCTTAAACGCCCCGACGGCTCGCGGTTTATGCCCGACTTTGATTCCCGCGGTGAACTTGCTCCGCGCGATATTGTGGCACGCGCCATTGACCATGAAATGAAGCGTCTCGGCGTCGATTGCATGTATCTCGACATCAGCCATAAACCCGCTGATTTTGTGCGTCAGCACTTCCCGACCATCTACGAGAAATTACTCGGACTGGGGATCGATCTTACCAAAGAACCCGTTCCTATTGTCCCCGCTGCGCACTATACATGCGGCGGCGTGATGGTAGACGACCATGGACGGACAGACGTTGATGGTCTTTACGCGATCGGCGAGGTGAGTTACACCGGGCTGCATGGTGCCAACCGCATGGCGTCTAACTCGCTGCTTGAATGTCTGGTTTATGGCTGGTCAGCTGCAGAAGATATCACCAAACGTACGCCCTATGCCCGCAAGGTAGAATCGCTTCCCGCCTGGGATGAGAGTCGAGTCGATAATCCGGATGAACTCGTGGTCATTCAGCATAACTGGCATGAGTTGAGACTGTTTATGTGGGATTACGTTGGGATTGTGCGAACCACGAAACGTCTGGAACGCGCGCTGCGACGCATTACCATGCTCCAGCAGGAAATAGATGAGTATTACGCTCATTTCCGCGTATCCAATAACCTGCTTGAGCTGCGCAACCTGGTACAGGTTGCAGAGTTGATTGTGCGGTGCGCCATGATGCGTAAAGAAAGTCGAGGCTTACATTACACGCTGGATTACCCCGATCAACTGGAAGAGTCGGGGCCGTCGATTCTGGCCCCACTTGTTCACATAAACAGATAAAATGCCTGGGTCAGCGCGGTGTAATCTTCGGAGTAACGCTGGTCTGGCCCACGAATCACCATTCTGTCGCTAAAGCACTCTCCCTCTTTCGGCGATAGCGCCAGTAATACCCGGTGAGGCAGTTTTCCATCGGTATCGGCAATATCGGTTCGCAGACGTAAAAACCAGCCGATGTCGAGCGCAGTCTTGATAAAAGTATTCCCGGTATTTTCGGGTAATACGACGCAGAAAAACCCTTCTTCCGAGATTAAATTGGCTGCCGCTGCTAAAAGCGCAGGATGGCCAAGCGAACCGGTATAGCGCGCCTGGTCACGCTCTGGCGTGCCGCAGTCAACACCAGGCTCATAATAAGGGGGATTGCTAACGATAAGATCGTAGCGCGCCGTTTGCTCGGGCGCCCACGCCAGGATATCAGCGCACTGAACCTGAACGCGTTCAGCCCAAGGGGATTCAGCGGCGTTTTCACTGGCCTGATTCGCTGCCTGAGCATCCAGTTCGACCGCATCAATCGTGACATGCTGCTCGGTACGTTGCGCCAGCATCAGCGCTAAAAGGCCACTTCCGCTACCGATATCCAAAATTCGCTTTACGCCCGCGACGGGAGCCCATGCACCGAGTAAAATACCGTCAGTACCGACCTTCATCGCGCAACGATCGTGAGCTACAAAGAACTGTTTAAAAGTGAAACCATCGCGGCGCAACAGCGCTTTGGGTTGGGACATGTCAAAACAACCTTCTTAAATGAAACTGGAGTAGCATAGGGGAAAGCGAAGTGGTGGAAAAGGGATATCCATACAAACAGATGAAGATTGCAGCCATAACGTCTATAATCAGCGCCCCACACAGAGGTAGAACATGACTGTAACGACTTTTTCCGAACTTGAACTCGATGAATGCCTGCTGGAAGCTCTCCAGAATAAAGGCTTCACACGCCCGACTGCCATCCAGGCGGCTGCCATTCCGCCTGCGTTAGAAGGCCGTGATGTACTCGGTTCTGCGCCGACAGGCACCGGTAAAACGGCGGCGTACTTGCTGCCTGTCTTGCAGCATCTTATTGATTTCCCTCGCAAGAAATCTGGCCCGCCGCGTATTTTGATTCTGACACCTACACGTGAGTTAGCCGTTCAGGTAGCAGAACATGCGCGTGAATTAGCCGCAAAAACGCATCTGGATATTGCCACCATCACCGGTGGTGTCGCCTACATGAACCACGCCGAAGTGTTCAGTGAGAACCAGGATATCGTGGTCGCGACGACCGGCCGTTTGATGCAATACATCAAAGAAGAGAACTTTGACTGCCGCGCAGTAGAAACGCTGATCCTTGATGAAGCAGACCGTATGCTGGAACTGGGCTTTGCGCAGGATATCGAGCATATCGCAGGCGAAACGCGCTGGCGCAAACAGACGATGCTGTTCTCCGCAACGCTTGAAGGCGATGCGATCAAAGATTTTGCTGAGCGTCTTCTGGAAGATCCGGCCGAAGTTTCTGCCACGCCTTCTACGCGTGAGCGCAAAAAGATCCACCAGTGGTATTACCGCGCAGATAACTTTGAACACAAGCTTGAGCTGCTGAAGCATCTGCTCAAACAAGATGACACAACGCGTACCATTGTTTTTGTTCGTAAACGCGAGCGCGTACATGAGTTGGCCGCTCAGTTGCGTTCAGCGGGTATCGATAACTGTTATCTTGAAGGCGACATGCCGCAGGTGAAACGCACCGAAGGGATTAAACGTCTGACTGAAGGTCGCGTTAATGTTCTGGTGGCTACCGACGTAGCGGCGCGCGGTATCGACATTCCTGAAGTAAGCCATGTTATTAACTTTGACATGCCGCGCAGCGGGGATACCTACCTTCACCGTATCGGTCGTACCGGACGTGCAGGCCTGAAGGGTACGGCTATTTCTCTGGTTGAGGCGCATGACTATCTGCTGCTTCAGAAAGTAGGCCGTTACATCGAAGAGCCCGTTAAAGCGCGCGTAATTGATGAGTTACGCCCTACGACGCGTCCGCCGAGCGAGAAAATGACGGGTAAACCGTCTAAGAAAGTGCTCGCTAAACGCGAAGAGCAGAAACAGAAAGAAAAAGAAAAACCGCGCGTGAAGGACCGTCACCGTGATGCCAAGAATATTGGCAAACGCCGTAAGCCGAGTGGCTCAACAGCGACTTCTCACAAAGAAGAATAAAAAAACGCCGGGCTTATTACCCGGCGTTTTTATTTCCAGCGGATCTTACAGGCTAGCAGTAAAGGTACGAGCAATCACATCGCGCTGCTGTTCTGGCGTCAGTGAATTGAAGCGTACGGCATAACCTGAAACGCGGATGGTCAGCTGCGGATATTTTTCTGGATGCTTAACCGCATCTTCCAGGGTCTCGCGACGCAGTACGTTGACGTTCAGGTGTTGTCCACCTTCAACGCGTACTTCTGGTTGAATCTCCATTGGGATTTCACGGTATTCGATTTCGCCCAGTTTGTTTACTGGCACAATTTGGTCTTCCGCAAAACCGGCTTTCGCCACGACGCAACGCGCTTCACCTTTCTCGCTGTCCAGCAGCCAAAAAGAATTCAACAGGTCGTCATTTGCAGCTTTAGTGATCTGGATACCCGTAATCATATGATGCCTCCCATAACCTACATTATTTGGTGTCGGCCATTAGCGGCCAATTGGTAAAACCATTGTTTCTTGAGTGTATATATATCAGTCGAACCCGCCCAATTCATTGACCTAAATCAACAAAAAACAGACCTTACAAATTGTGTGGTTTGAATTTGTTGTTTTATATCAATTTTCACACCGTGGAATCTGGGTATGTTTTCGTTCTTTTCAAGACTTAAGGGCTTTATCCCTAACGGATTTTGCGCCTCCGGCATTAACGGTTAAGCTAGGCGCAGATAAAATTCGCAGGAGAGCGAGATGACCACTTCATTAACATGGCATGACGTGTTGGCTGATGAAAAACAAAAACCCTATTTTGTTAATACGCTGAATACTGTCGCCGCTGAAAGGCAGTCAGGCCAAACAATCTACCCGCCGCAAAAAGATGTGTTTAACGCTTTCCGCTACACCGAGCTCAATAACGTCAAAGTCGTGATCCTGGGTCAGGATCCCTACCACGGCCCAGGACAAGCGCATGGTTTGGCTTTCTCTGTTCGTCCGGGTATTGCCACACCACCTTCTCTGCTGAACATGTATAAGGAGCTGGAAGGTTCTCTGCCTGGCTTTGTTCGCCCTGCTCATGGCTATCTGGAGAGCTGGGCGCATCAGGGTGTGCTGCTTCTCAATACGGTACTGACCGTGCGGGCAGGACAGGCGCATTCTCATGCCAGCCTCGGATGGGAAACGTTCACCGACAAAGTGATTAGCCTGATCAACGAGCATCGAGAAGGCGTTGTGTTTTTACTGTGGGGAGCGCATGCGCAGAAGAAAGGGGCAATTATTGATCCCAAGCGCCACCATGTGCTGAAAGCGCCCCATCCTTCTCCGCTGTCTGCTCATCGCGGCTTTTTTGGCTGCAATCATTTTGTGTTAACGAATGAATGGTTAGAAAAACGCGGCGAGAAGCCTATCGACTGGATGCCAGTCTTACCGGCGGAAAGTGAGTGATTTTTTAAGCAGATTTAAAGGTTAAGACCAAAATGAATATGCCCGACAATCGCCGGGCATATTAAACAATGCGAGATTACGCTTTGTTTTGACGCCACCATTCAGCCAGCAGAACGCCGGTTGCAACGGAAACGTTAAGGCTTTCTACTTTACCAGTCCCTTCGATAGAAACACTCAGGTCGGCCGTTGAAAGCGCAGCATCGGACAAACCATCGCGTTCCTGACCCAGCACCAGCACCATTTTACGTGGCAGCGTGGCCTGGAACAGCGGCGTGCCTGTATGGCTGGATGTAGTCACGATGGAATAACCCGCTTTGCGGAACTCCTCAATAGCATCCAGTACGCTTTCGCCTGTGATAGGCTGGACGTGCTCAGCCCCGCCTTCAGCCGTACGAATCGCTGCACCTGACTCGACAATTGCCGCATCCTGCAACAGTACGCCTTTCACGCCGAAGTGCGCGCAGCTACGCATCATTGCGCCCAGATTATGTGGGTTACCCACATCTTCCAGTGCCAGTACACAGTCATCGGCATCCGCCTGGCTGACCCACTGCTTAACGGTTGTGCCGTTACGCTTTTTGATCAGGAAGCAAACGCCACCGTGATGCTCAGTACCCGACGCCTTCGTCAGTTCTTCGTCATCAACAACGTGGTATGCCTTACGGTTTGCAGCCATCCAGCGAAGTGCTTCTTTGAAACGCGGCGTTACGCTCTGGATAAACCAGGCACGAACGATACATTCCGGACGGCTCTGGAACAGGGCCTGACACGCATTTTCACCGTACACACGGGTTTCTTCTGCGCGTTGACGGCGCAGCACTTCCGGATCGATGAAGCTTTTACCACTGATTCCGCCGTGATCGGCCTTAGCCGGTACGTCGTCAGTTGGGGCACGAGATACCGTGCGCCATGGTGAGGAATCACGTTGGAAGTCATCCCGAGGGCGGTCGTCGCGTTTGCGATCGTCACGCTTACGGTCATCACGTTTGCGGTCATCACCGCGGGAATTTTTGTCATCGCGGGCGGGGCGACGGCCACCGTCTGCACGCGACGATGCTGGACGCCCGGCACCCTTTCCGGTACGCGGATTAACGGTGCGTTTGTCAGAATCATCATCACTGCGGACATACATCACTTTGACCTTGCCGCTTTTATTTTTCAGTTCGTCGTTCATGCTTTTCTCCACCAGCGCTGCGCGAAGCGCGCAGATTACCCGATGTGCAAGCGCATAGCCATTATTTCGTATAAAAGCCTATGACTATTGTTCCTATTGAATAAAACGCATTGTCGTTTCAAACAGGCTCAATGATAATATGTAACATATCAGAAACATTATCGGCATCATGCCGCATTGTCCTACTGCTCTATCAGAGGTTAGTTATGAATACCGTATGTGCCAACTGCCAGGCTCTTAATCGCATTCCGGAAGGCCGCATTGATGATGGAGCAAAATGTGGGCGTTGCGGTCATGAGCTTTTCGATGGCGACGTGATTAACGCCACGGGTGAAACTCTCGACAAACTGCTCAAAGACGATCTCCCGGTTGTAGTGGATTTCTGGGCACCCTGGTGTGGCCCGTGCCGTAACTTTGCGCCCATCTTTGAAGATGTCGCGGAAGAACGCAGCGGCAAAATGCGTTTCGTGAAAGTTAATACCGAAGCTGAACGCGAGCTCAGCGCGCGTTTTCGCATTCGCAGTATTCCGACTATTATGATTTTCAAAAATGGCGAAATGGTGGATATGCTTAATGGTGCCGTACCGAAGGCGCCTTTCGAGAGCTGGTTGAACGAATCGCTCTAACAATCTCGGGGTGCGTCTTGTGCCCCGCAGTTTGCTCTGCGAAAATGGCATTTTCCCTATGCCACTTCTATGACTGATAACGCCGTACTCCAATTACGTGCCGAACGCCTGGCGCGTGCGACCCGTCCTTTTCTCGCTCGTGGCAACCGCGTTCGTCGCTGTCAGCGTTGCCTACTGCCGCTCAAACTTTGCCTGTGTGACACGCTGACTCCCAGCCACGCCAAAAGCCGTTTTTGCCTGGTAATGTTTGATACTGAGCCGATGAAACCCAGCAATACTGGCCGGTTGATTGCCGATATCCTTCCGGATACCGTCGCGTTTCAGTGGTCGCGAACCGATCCTCCTCAGGCACTTCTCGATTTGGTTGCAAACCCAGATTATCAACCGATGGTGGTGTTCCCCGCTTCTTACGCAGGGCCTGACAGGAAGGTGATGTCAACGCCAGCAACGGGAAAGCCTCCGCTGTTCATTATGCTGGATGGCACCTGGACCGAAGCGCGGAAAATGTTCCGCAAGAGTCCGTATCTGGATGCACTCCCCGTGATCTCAGTCGATCTCTCCAGGGTGTCGGCCTACCGACTACGCGCGGCTCATGCTGAGGATCAATATTGCACGGCTGAAGTGGCTATCGCTCTGCTGGATCTTGCGGGCGATACCGTTGCGGCCAGCGCTTTGGGGAACCATTTTTCCTGTTTCCGTGAGCGCTATCTGGCAGGAAAACCCAATCGTACGGGAAGCGTCACAGCAGAAGAGTCAGAAAGCGTTTAAAATCATCAGGTCACTCGTGCTTTCAGGAGACTTGTATGAGCCAGCGAGGGCTAGAAGCGCTACTCCGTCCAAAATCGATTGCCGTTATTGGCGCATCCATGAAACCCGATCGTGCGGGATATTTAATGATGCGCAATCTGCTGGCCGGGGGTTTTAATGGCCCGGTGATGCCCGTTACGCCGGCATATAAAGCGGTTCAAGGTGTGCTTGCATGGCCCGATATAGACAGTCTACCGTTTGTGCCCGATCTTGCTGTGCTGTGTACGCATGCCAAACGCAACATCACGTTGCTGGAAGCGTTGGGTGAGAAAGGCTGTAAAACCTGCATCATTCTCTCTTCCCCGCCTGAACAGCAGGCAGAACTCATGGCCTGCGCCAGCCGTTACCAAATGCGCCTGCTGGGGCCAAACAGTCTGGGATTGCTGGCCCCCTGGCAGGGCTTAAATGCCAGTTTCTCTCCAGTCCCGATACGTAAAGGTAAGTTAGCGTTCATTTCTCAATCGGCAGCCGTTTCTAACACGATTCTCGATTGGGCCCAGCAGCGTGAAATGGGGTTTTCGTATTTTATCGCGCTGGGTGATAGCCTCGATATCGACGTGGACGAACTGCTGGATTTCCTCGCGCGTGACAGTAAAACCAGCGCCATACTTCTTTATCTGGAACATTTAAGCGACGCGCGACGCTTTGTCTCCGCTGCTCGCAGTGCCGCGCGTAACAAACCTATTCTGGTCATTAAAAGCGGTCGTAGCCCGGCAGCGCAGCGTCTGTTGCATTCCCATTCAGGTATGGATCCTGCGTGGGACGCCGCCATTCAGCGTGCCGGTCTGCTGCGTGTACAGGACACTCACGAGCTTTTCTCTGCCGTCGAGACGTTGAGCCATATGCGTCCGTTGCGTGGCGAAAGGCTGATGATCATCAGCAACGGTGCGGCTCCCGCTGCATTGGCGCTGGATGAGCTGTGGCTACGTAATGGAAAATTGGCCACGTTGAGTGAAGAGATGCTTGGCAAACTACGTGAAGTATTTCCGGACAGCGTGACGCCGGGTAATCCACTCGATCTGCGAGACGATGCCAGCAGCGAGCGTTATATCAAAGCCATTACATTACTGCTGGATAGTCAGGACTTTGATGCGCTGATGGTGATCCATTCCCCTAGCGCCGCTGCCCCAGGAAGCGAAAGCGCCAGAGCGTTAATCGATGCTGTCAAAAATCACCCACGCGGAAAATATGTCACTCTGCTAACCAACTGGTGCGGCGAGTTTTCCTCGCAAGAGGCACGGCGCTTATTCAGCGAAGCGGGACTCCCGACGTATCGCACGCCAGAAGGGACGATTACCGCTTTTATGCACATGGTTGAGTATCGTCGTAACCAAAAACAACTGCGTGAAACGCCCGCGTTACCTGACAATCTTACGGCAAACGCGACCGCGGCTCATAATCTGTTGCGTTCGGCAATCGAAGACGGCGCACGTGCGCTTGATACGCATGAGGTCCAGCCGATCCTTGATGCCTACGGCATACACACTCTGTCGACCTGGATTGCTGGGGATAGCGCCGAGGCTGTTCACATTGCCGAACAGATTGGTTATCCCGTTGCATTGAAACTGCGCTCCCCTGATATTCCGCATAAGTCGGATGTACAAGGGGTGATGCTTTACCTGCGTACTGCAGCGGAAGTGCAACAGGCCGCTGAAGCGATTTTTGATCGCGTCAAAATGGCCTGGCCTCAGGCGAGGGTTCATGGGCTATTGGTACAAAGCATGGCTAATCGGGCCGGAGCGCAAGAACTGAGAGTCGTTGTCGAGCAGGATCCTGTATTTGGTCCGCTGATTATGTTGGGCGAAGGGGGCGTAGAGTGGCACCCGGAAGAACAGGCTGTCGTGGCATTGCCTCCGCTGAATATGAACCTGGCGCGCTATCTGGTGATACAGGCTATCAAGAGTAAAAAAATCCGTGGCCGCAGTGCTCTTCAGCCTCTGGATATTGCCGGGTTAAGCCAATTTTTGGTGCAAGTATCAAACCTGATTGTCGATTGTGCAGAAATACAGCGATTGGATATTCATCCGCTTTTGGCTTCAGGTAACGAGTTTACGGCTTTGGATGTGACGCTGGATATCGCTCCATTTGACGGCGACCGGGAGAATCGGCTGGCCATCCGTCCCTATCCTTTGCACCTGGAAGAGTGGGTTGAGTTAAAGAACGGGGAAAGCGTGCTATTTCGCCCTATCCTTCCTGAAGACGAGCCGCAGCTGCGAGTATTTATCGAACAGGTCACTAAAGAAGATTTGTATTATCGTTACTTTAGCGAGATCAGCGAATTTACCCATGAAGATTTAGCCAATATGACCCAGATCGACTACGATCGGGAAATGGCTTTTGTGGCCGTTCGTCATCATGATAGCGGCGATGAGATCCTGGGCGTGACGCGCGCGATCTCCGATCCTGACAATGTAGATGCGGAATTTGCGGTGCTTGTTCGGTCTGATCTGAAAGGACTGGGTTTGGGACGGCGACTGCTTGAAAAACTCATCACTTACACACGAGATCACGGATTGCTGTGCCTGAATGGCATTACGATGCCCCATAACCGCGGCATGATTACCCTGGCGCGTAAACTTGGATTTGACGTCGATATTCAGTTGGACGAAGGGATTGTTGCTCTGTCGCTTAGTCTGACACCGCCGTTGAGTCGGAAGTAAGGTACTGGAAATGTTGACCACTTAGACTTTACTGGTGGTATCATTGTCCGCTTATGTTGTCTGCAGATGTCAGATAACCCTTCAATGAACAGAGAAGATACGCACTGTGATGTTGTCAAAATTTAAGCGCAATAAACATCAACAACACCTTGCTCAACTACCGAAGATTTCTCAGTCAGTTGATGATGTCGAGTTCTTTTATGCTCCCGCCCATTTTCGGGAGACGCTTCTGGAAAAGATCGCGAGTGCCACTCAGCGTATTTGCATTGTGGCGCTTTATCTTGAACAGGATGAAGGCGGACGCGCCATTTTAAGCGCAGTCTATGAGGCGAAACGGCAGCGCCCGGAACTTGACGTTCGCATCTTAGTTGACTGGCATCGCGCACAACGAGGCCGGATTGGCGCCGCTGCATCAAACACCAATGCAGACTGGTACTGCCGCATGGCTCAGGAAAATCCAGGTGTAGACGTGCGTGTCTATGGCGTACCGGTCAATACACGTGAAGCGCTTGGTGTTCTGCATTTCAAAGGCTTCATCATTGATGACTGTGTCCTTTACAGCGGCGCTAGCATTAATGACGTTTATCTGCACCAGCTTGATAAATATCGTTATGATCGCTACCACCTTATTCGCAATAAACAGATGACGGACATCATGTTTAACTGGGTTGATCAAAACCTGGTACATGGTCGTGGTGTAAATCGCCTTGATGATCCTAATCGTCCAAAGAGCCCAGAAATCAAAAATGACATCCGCCTTTTCCGTCAGGAATTACGCGATGCGGTTTATCATTTTCATGGCGATGCGGATAATGAACAGCTTGCTGTTACGCCATTGGTCGGTTTGGGTAAATCCAGCCTGCTGAACAAGACCATCTATCATTTGATGCCGTGTACCGAGCAAAAATTGACGATCTGTACGCCGTATTTCAATTTACCTGCCATCCTGGTTCGCAACATTATTCAACTGCTGCGTGATGGTAAAAAAGTCGAAATTATCGTCGGTGATAAGACTGCAAATGATTTCTTTATCCCAGAAGATCAGCCATTTAAAATCATTGGCGCTCTGCCTTATCTCTATGAAATTAACCTGCGTCGATTCTTGAGCCGTCTGCAATATTACGTCAATACCGATCAGCTCATCGTTCGTCTCTGGAAGGATGATGACAACAGCTATCATCTGAAAGGTATGTGGGTGGACGATAACTGGATGCTTCTGACAGGGAATAATTTAAACCCACGTGCATGGCGTCTGGATCTTGAAAACGCGATCCTGATTCACGATCCGCGGCATGAACTTTCTGCACAGCGTGAACGTGAACTCGAATTGATCCGTACCCACACACTCACTGTTCGCCACTATCGCGATCTGCAGAGTATTGCAGACTATCCGGTAAAAGTGCGTAAGCTCATCCGCCGTTTACGCCGGATACGTATTGATCGCTTGATTAGCCGCATTTTGTAATGCCCAGGCCCTGTCATCGACAGGGCTTTTTTTGGAGTTCACGATGCGCATCCCTTTCCTCTTTAGTCTTCTTTTACTTTCTGGCTGCAGCCATATGGCCAACGATCGCTGGCAGGGTCAGGATAAAGCCCAGCATTTTATAGCCTCAGCGATGCTTTCTGCAGCAGGAAACGAATACGCTCAACATCAAGGTCATGGCCGTGATCGCAGCGCTGTTTACGGGCTTATGTTTTCAGTAAGTCTCGGGGCTACAAAGGAATTGTGGGATAGCCGACCGGCAGGGAGCGGCTGGAGCTGGAAGGACTTTGCATGGGATGTTGCCGGTGCTACAGCAGGATATTCATTGTGGCAGCTTGCCCATTATTAAGACGACTCCTTCCCTTCCCATCTTTCACACAGCTGTACCACCGAGGTAATAAAAATCTGGACTTCTTACCAGCCTGGCTTATTTTCTGCGCAGTTCACCCGAAAAACACAAGCAAAAAACCCCGGACCTTTCGGACCGGGGTTCTTCTTTATTGATGCCTGGCAGTTCCCTACTCTCACATGGGGAGACCCCACACTACCATCGGCGCTACGGCGTTTCACTTCTGAGTTCGGCATGGGGTCAGGTGGGACCACCGCGCTAAAGCCGCCAGGCAAATTCTGTTATCAACATGCATCTCTGCACATCAATTAATCTGTTATCAAGCTGAATATCGTCTCTTTCCGCCAAAACATCTTCGGCGTTGTAAGGTTAAGCCTCACGGTTCATTAGTATCGGTTAGCTCAATGCATCGCTGCACTTACACACCCGACCTATCAACGTCGTAGTCTTCAACGTTCCTTCAGGACTCTCAGGGAGTCAGGGAGAACTCATCTCGGGGCAAGTTTCGTGCTTAGATGCTTTCAGCACTTATCTTTTCCGCATTTAGCTACCGGGCAATGCCATTGGCATGACAACCCGAACACCAGTGATGCGTCCACTCCGGTCCTCTCGTACTAGGAGCAGCCCCCCTCAATTCTCCAGCGCCCACGGCAGATAGGGACCGAACTGTCTCACGACGTTCTAAACCCAGCTCGCGTACCACTTTAAACGGCGAACAGCCGTACCCTTGGGACCTACTTCAGCCCCAGGATGTGATGAGCCGACATCGAGGTGCCAAACACCGCCGTCGATATGAACTCTTGGGCGGTATCAGCCTGTTATCCCCGGAGTACCTTTTATCCGTTGAGCGATGGCCCTTCCATTCAGAACCACCGGATCACTATGACCTGCTTTCGCACCTGCTCGAGCCGTCACTCTCGCAGTCAAGCTAGCTTATGCCATTGCACTAACCTCCTGATGTCCGACCAGGATTAGCTAACCTTCGTGCTCCTCCGTTACTCTTTAGGAGGAGACCGCCCCAGTCAAACTACCCACCAGACACTGTCCGCAACCCGGATTACGGGTCTACGTTAGAACACCAGCCATTAAAGGGTGGTATTTCAAGGTTGGCTCCACGCAGACTGGCGTCCACGCTTCAAAGCCTCCCACCTATCCTACACATCAAGGACCAGTGTTCAGTGTCAAGCTATAGTAAAGGTTCACGGGGTCTTTCCGTCTTGCCGCGGGTACACTGCATCTTCACAGCGAGTTCAATTTCACTGAGTCTCGGGTGGAGACAGCCTGGCCATCATTACGCCATTCGTGCAGGTCGGAACTTACCCGACAAGGAATTTCGCTACCTTAGGACCGTTATAGTTACGGCCGCCGTTTACCGGGGCTTCGATCAAGAGCTTCGCGTTGCCGCTAACCCCATCAATTAACCTTCCGGCACCGGGCAGGCGTCACACCGTATACGTCCACTTTCGTGTTTGCACAGTGCTGTGTTTTTAATAAACAGTTGCAGCCAGCTGGTATCTTCGACTGATTTCAGCTCCGTGAGCAAGTCACTTCACCTACCATCAGCGTGCCTTCTCCCGAAGTTACGGCACCATTTTGCCTAGTTCCTTCACCCGAGTTCTCTCAAGCGCCTTGGTATTCTCTACCTGACCACCTGTGTCGGTTTGGGGTACGATTTGATGTTACCTGATGCTTAGAGGCTTTTCCTGGAAGCAGGGCATTTGTTACTTCAGCACCGTAGTGCCTCGTCATCACACCTCAGCGTTAATAAGCGTCCGGATTTACCTAAACGCTCCGCCTACATGCTTAAACCGGGACAACCGTCGCCCGGCTAACATAGCCTTCTCCGTCCCCCCTTCGCAGTAACACCGAGTACAGGAATATTAACCTGTTTCCCATCGACTACGCCTTTCGGCCTCGCCTTAGGGGTCGACTCACCCTGCCCCGATTAACGTTGGACAGGAACCCTTGGTCTTCCGGCGAGCGGGCTTTTCACCCGCTTTATCGTTACTTATGTCAGCATTCGCACTTCTGATACCTCCAGCATCCCTCACAGGACACCTTCGACGGCTTACAGAACGCTCCCCTACCCAACAACGCATAAGCGTCGCTGCCGCAGCTTCGGTGCACAGTTTAGCCCCGTTACATCTTCCGCGCAGGCCGACTCGACCAGTGAGCTATTACGCTTTCTTTAAATGATGGCTGCTTCTAAGCCAACATCCTGGCTGTCTGTGCCTTCCCACATCGTTTCCCACTTAACTGTGACTTTGGGACCTTAGCTGGCGGTCTGGGTTGTTTCCCTCTTCACGACGGACGTTAGCACCCGCCGTGTGTCTCCCGTGATAACATTCTTCGGTATTCGTAGTTTGCATCGGGTTGGTAAGCCGGGATGGCCCCCTAGCCGAAACAGTGCTCTACCCCCGAAGATGAGTTCACGAGGCGCTACCTAAATAGCTTTCGGGGAGAACCAGCTATCTCCCGGTTTGATTGGCCTTTCACCCCCAGCCACAAGTCATCCGCTAATTTTTCAACATTAGTCGGTTCGGTCCTCCAGTTAGTGTTACCCAACCTTCAACCTGCCCATGGCTAGATCACCGGGTTTCGGGTCTATACCCTGCAACTTAACGCCCAGTTAAGACTCGGTTTCCCTTCGGCTCCCCTATACGGTTAACCTTGCTACAGAATATAAGTCGCTGACCCATTATACAAAAGGTACGCAGTCACCCTGATAAATCAAGGCTCCCACTGCTTGTACGTACACGGTTTCAGGTTCTGTTTCACTCCCCTCGCCGGGGTTCTTTTCGCCTTTCCCTCACGGTACTGGTTCACTATCGGTCAGTCAGGAGTATTTAGCCTTGGAGGATGGTCCCCCCATATTCAGACAGGATACCACGTGTCCCGCCCTACTCTTCGAACTCACA